>NZ_LZEX01000013.1 GCF_001676055.1 Morganella psychrotolerans
GCAAGCCCTAAGTGATCGGTAAAACTGAGCGCCGGTAACGGGCTGACAACAGAAACAGATAAGGTAAATAAAGAAGAAAGGGCTTCATTGAGGGTAAATTCGGTGACCTGAAACGTCTCTTCCGGCAAATTATGGACCCGGCAGGTGAAGACCAGCCCGGAGCGCCCCTGTATGCTCTGTAAGAGATCAGAAAAGGAAGGCATAGCAGTTTCCCTTCATATCGGAAAGAGAATTTCGGACAAAGCTACCGCAGGACAACGCTGTCCGAAATTCCCTGAGATAAAGAATCAACCCGGTCAGCCTGTTGCAGACCGGGTTGTGAGTGTTTACGCTTCGACAGGCGCGCGCCAGTCATCTGCACCGGAAGTACCGGCAACGGTATGTTCCCAGTCGATTTTGCGGTAAGAGAGCGACACTTCAATCAGTTGAGTAAAATCAGATTTGGACGGATCCTGACAATGCGGCATTTTGCAGTCGATATTGACGATGGTCGCATCTTCCAGAGAGGTAGTGAAGAAATGCTCCTGCTTGCCTTCAACTGAAGTGCGGTACCATTTCAGCTGCACTTTCGGCAGCATTTCACCGGATGCCAGGGCGTTATACAGCAGCGGAACCGCTTTGTTCAGTGCAACGGTGAATTTGAACGGGCGGTGCGCACGCTGACCGGATGGCTGACCGGACTGCGGGTCAGTCGGGACAGTCACAACATGGTCAAACTGCTGTACCAGCATTTCGTCTTCATGACCCTGGACATAGATGTTACCGACAGATTCAGCGGTAAACGCACCGGCAGTGATGTTGCCCTGAGTTTTGCCTTCGATGGAGATGTAGCATGGAGTTGGCATAGTAAATCCTTATAAAATAAAATGATAACAATACGTTACCTGACGTTTCATCGTCATCAGCCAATGCGCATGGTGATAAGTAATAGCGCAGGAATCATAAGTTTCACTTAACCATATGTAAAGTATTTATCATGATGAAAAAAGGATGTCTCTCCCCGGAATAAATGACTTATCTTATAATCGCTACACAAACAGAATATTTATCCGAATACCATGGATTTACATGTATAAATTGAAATTTATCACTAGTATGGTTATTTAAAATTTATTTTTTTATTTAAAAGAACATAAATAATTGATTATAAATCATGGTGTTACACATTCTATTTTTCATGACCATGAAAATAAATAATGTAACAGTCTGTGTTATTAATTAATTCATTGTATTTTAACAAAAAAACATGAATTATAAGATGCAGTGATATTTACGCTCATTTATATTAACTAAAAATACATCATAAAAGTTTATTTTTGAAATATCTCACTGCAAGTATTCGTATTACATATAAATCAGTGTTTTCAACCGTACTATTTCCGGTTAAATGCAACAAAATATTACAATGAAATAAATAACTATAGTTATTATGTTAGCACAGAAAGGTCATTCCACATTCTTAGTTAAATATACGTATTTAACTCATCCGCATGACTGATATCTCTTTTCATAACATATAAAATTCTCAATAAAATATTTTTTATTTTTCTGCCTCAGATCCCAAATATAAATTTAATTTATTACGTTTTAATCCTGAATATCGCCACCCTGAGTGATTTTTATACACATGATTGTGTGTAATTATTAATCATAATATGTTCATGTGAACTTAAGGTAAATTTTCATTTTTTCTTTTGATTCAGCCTGTCACGGGGAATTCATCTTTTTCATATAAAGATGAAAAATAAATTAATTAACAGATTAATCGCATTACAAACAACAAAAGAGCACGTATCAGCGTCGTACTCATTACAAGTGTTAGTAAAATTTATGAATTGACATGATAATAAAAAAAAAAGATACTTTAAACGTTAATGTTTATTTGGATTGTAATATTTCACCAGTAAGAAAACCGGGTAAATGCACGGGGTTTAACTAATGGCATCTATCCACCGGGAAACAAATGATCACATTGCCTTATGTATGTATACGTGTGGCTGTTTTTTGTTAAAGTGTAACCTTAAGGATATCCAATGAGTAAGAACGGGCTTGGCAGCGTTGCACCGAAAGAAAGAATTAATATCAAATACACCCCTCATGACGGAGGAAGTCAGGCTGAAATTGAACTCCCTCATAATCTTCTGGTTATTGGTGACTTTAAGAACAAAGAAGAAGATACACCAATTGAAGAACGTAAAACGGTTTCCATTGATCAGAATAATTTTAATTCAGTTATGGAAAATGCCGGTATCAATCTGACATTTGCCGTCAAAAATCATCTCGAAGAAGAAAGTGATTCAGAAATCCCGGTTAATCTGGATATTAAATCTCTTCGCGATTTCTCACCTGATAATATTGCCAAGAAGATCCCTGAATTAAATAAACTGCTTGAGTTGCGGGAAGCGCTGGTCGCTTTAAAAGGTCCGCTCGGCAATATTCCTGCTTTCCGGAAACAACTCCAGGCTCTGCTGGATAATGAAGTGACCCGTGAGCAACTGTTAAAAGAACTGGATATCGTCAGTAATAAATAATTGGTGGGAATAGTGTTATGTCTACAGCAACAGTAAATGCAAAACAGGAAGCCGGTCTGGTTAATACCGGAACATCACTGCTCGATGAAATTATGTCTCAATCCCGGATGACACCGGAAACAGAAGCTTATGATATTGCAAAGCAAGGGGTTGCTGCATTTATCAGTAATATTCTTGCCGGGGATTCAAAAGAAGAACCGGTTAATAAGCTGCTGATTGATAAAATGCTCGTTGAACTGGATAAGAAACTCAGCGTGCAGATGGATGAAATCCTGCACAACAACCAGCTTCAGGAGATTGAGTCCTCATGGCGCTCACTGAAGTTGCTGGTAGACCGCACTGATTTTCGTGAAAATATCAAAATTAATATCATTCACGCAACAAAATCAGAATTACTGGAAGATTTTGAGTTTTCCCCTGAGATTGTACAGTCCGGATTTTATAAACACGTGTATTCAGCAGGTTATGGCCAGTTTGGTGGTGAACCGGTTGCCGGTGTTGTCGGTAACTATGCGTTCAGCAATACCACACCGGATATGAAGTTGCTGCAGTATGTCAGTACTGTCGGTGCCATGGCTCACGCACCGTTTATTTCTTCTGTTGCACCTGATTTCTTTGGGGTGAGCAGCTATACCGAATTACCGGCAATTAAAGATCTGAAATCGGTCTTTGAAGGCCCTGCTCATACTAAGTGGCGCTCTCTGCGCGAGTCAGAGGACTCCCGTTATCTGGGGCTGACCGCGCCACGTTTTTTACTGCGTCTCCCTTACGATATGATTGAAAATCCGATTAAAAACTTCAATTACCGGGAAAGCGTTAAGCAAAACCACAATCACTATCTGTGGGGCAATACTGCATTTTTGTTAGCCGCCGGTATTAATAATAGTTTTGCACAGTATCGCTGGTGCCCGAATATCATCGGCCCGCAGAGTGGCGGTGCAGTCAGTGATTTACCGGTTCACTGTTTTGAAGCCATGGGTGAACTGCAGACAAAAATCCCGACAGAAATTTTGATTACCGACCGCCGTGAATTTGAATTAGCTGAAGAGGGTTTTATTACTCTGACTATGCGCAAAGGCAGTGATAATGCCGCATTTTTCTCAGCAAACTCGGTGCAGAAACCAAAGCATTATCCGAACACCCGTGAAGGGAAAATGGCAGAAACCAACTATAAGCTGGGAACTCAACTGCCTTATATGTTCATCATTAACCGCCTCGCTCACTACATCAAAGTATTACAACGTGAGCAAATCGGTGCCTGGAAAGAGCGTCAGGATCTCGAACGGGAACTAAATATCTGGCTGAAACAGTATATTGCCGATCAGGAAAATCCGCCGTCTGATGTCCGCAGTAAACGCCCGCTTCGTTCCGCACAAATTCAGGTGCTGGATGTGGAAGGTGATCCGGGCTGGTATCAGGTCGCCATTCAGGTTCGTCCTCATTTTAAATATATGGGTGCGAGTTTCGAATTGTCACTGGTTGGTCGCCTCGATAAGGAATAACAGGAATGGGGGCGCTTTATCGTCGTCAGACCGCGCAACCGGTCCGTCTTTTCGAACGGATAAGGGGGGAGTACTCCGGTACTTCCCGCCAGTCGCGTATCACAGCACTGACCGCATCAGTAAAAAAACATCTGACTCTGGTGCTCAATACTCATCCTGAAACCTGCCAGAGCAGCCGTGAACTGGGCATTATTGACCTGAATGATGCCACCGCAACTGCGGTGGATTTCAGAGCCAGCCTGGAAACTGCTATCAGGGACTGTATTTTGCACTATGAGCCACGGATAAGCGACGTCGCTGTGGAAGGGCTTATTGATGAAAGCAATCCCCTGCTCCTGGAATTTCGGATTACAGCTTTGCTTCTGCTGGAAAGTCAGTCACAGGTAATTGAATTTAATATGCAGATGGACAGTCACCGGCACTACAGACTGAAACAGGCCTGAATGTATGCCCCGTAACCCCTATTTTTCTGATGAACTGGAATATCTGCAATTACTGGAAAGTACGGTTGCGCGGTATAAACCTCACCTGGTCAATTTTCTGGCAGAAAAAAGTACCGATCCTGATGTACTGCGCCTGCTGGAAGGTTTTGCTTATTTATCAGCGTCATTGCGGGGACAGATTGAGCGTCAGTTTCCTGAACTGACCAACAGCCTTGTTACGATGCTCTGGCCCGGCTATCCGCGGCCATTCCCGTCGATGACTATTATGCAGTTAACACCGGATGCCCGGGTCAATCAGCCTTGTCTGATCCCTGCCGGTACTCTTTTTGAAAGTCGTGAAATCACGTTTGCCGGAAGTGATTCAGAAGATGATAAAATTTATCATCCTGTATGTCATTTCACACAGTGCCGTGATGCCCGGGTGGTGCCATTTACAGTATCAGGAACGGACAGTGATACTCAGTCAATAACGCTGCATTTTACATTCACCGGAACGGTTAAATTATCTGAGGCGGGGCTGAACCGCCTGCGGATTTATCTGGATGGTGATGATTATTCCGCCCGCGAACTCTATTACCGGCTGAACAATGCAATAACCGGTGCCACACTGGCAACGGAAAAACACACATTTACGCCGGAAAAACTGTCAGTTTCACCGGTCGGATTCCGCCGGGAAGATGCCCTGCTGCCTTACCCTAAAAACAGCTATGAGGGACATCGGCTGCTACAGGAGTATTTTAGTTTTCCGCAGGCTTTTTTATTCCTGGATATTGAAGGGCTGGATGATATTCCGCCGGTTATGACCGGTAATCAGTGTTCTCTGACTATCCGTTTTTCCCGCCCGCTGCCACCGTCGATTGCTATCACCCCGGAAACAATCCGGATCAACTGTGTACCCGCAGCTAATCTGTTTGTGATGGACAGTGAAGCCATCGAGCTTAACGGAAAACAAAGTGAATATCCTCTGAGTCCGTGCTTTGCCCATGCGCAATGCTACGATATTTTTTCAGTCCGTCGTGTCGACGGGTTGCGTCGCTGTGGTCATCTTCCGGCGCAACGCACGCACTACACTCAGTTCGAAAGTTTTCATCATCAAAATCAGATAAATACCGGTAATGAAGACCTGTACTACCGGTTGCGGATCCTGCCGACAACCGATAATGAAGGTTTCCGTCACCGGATATCATTTGTCCGGAGCAATGAACACGAGCTGACCGGATGTGACGAAATTATTTCAGTTTCCCTTAATTGCACAAACCGGGATATCGCAGGTTGTTTGTCAACAGGAATGATTAACCGCTGTATTACACCACTGGCTGATCTCGCTGGTGTCACCAATATTATCAAACCGACAAAAACACTTCTGCCACTGCTGGATCATTCTCTGCACTGGTCAATGCTGACAAACCTTTCACTGAATTATCAGTCACTACTGAACCTGGATTCACTCAGGGAACTGTTACAACTTTATGATCTGACGTCCGTATTTCATCAACAGACTGCCCGTCAGACACAAAAATGTCTCGATGCACTGGTCAGCATGGAAACTAAACCGGTTGAATATTTGTACCGGGGATTACCGGTTCGCGGCCTGAAATCAACACTGTCGGTTTATCAGAATGCATTTTCATCAGAAGGTGATTTGTATCTGTTCTGCTCTGTCATTGCACACTTTTTTGAACTTTATACCAGCGTAAATACCTTCCATGAACTGGAAGTTATCAACATGGACAACCGGGAAACGTATTTATGGCCGGCGAATATCAATCAGTCAACACTGATATAAGCACCGATGCCACTGACAGTACAGCCGGCATGACGGAGTATGACTTCTATCAACTGGCTGAATTACTCAGAAAGTCAGTGATTGCTGCGGGGCAATCCGGGGAAAGTGCAATCCGTTTTACGTCAGATGCCGGTATTGCTTTTCCTGCGCGGGATGTCACCGATGTCACCCGCCGGGCTGACGGCAGCTACGACGTCAAAGTCGCCTTTTTAGGGCTGCACGGCAGTCAGTCGCCGCTGCCCGGATATTATCTCGATAATCTGGCATGGGAAGACGCGCAACAGACTGAAAGTGTAACGGACTTTCTTAATCTGTTTAATCACCGCTTCGTTTCATTGTTGCACCGGATTTGGCGTAAATACCGGTACTACATCTCTTTTGAGCCTGACGGACGTGATGCCTTTTCCCGCTATATGTTTGCGTTACTCGGGTTGGGCAGTGAGAACATCCGCAACCGGATCCCCATAAACCATAACAAAATGCTGGCATATGCCGGATTACTGGCAAGCCCGGGGCGATCGGCTGATGTGATATGCAGTTTGATTTCGCACTGTTTTGACCTTGACGAAGTAAACCTGATCGGCTGGGAAACCCGGCGGGTCAGTATTCCGGATGATCAGCAGAACCGGCTGGGGACTATTTTATACAGTACCGGACAGACGGCACAACCACGCTCTCTGTTGGGTGAAAACTTCAGTCTGGGCGCGGGAATAGAAGATTGTAACGGGAAATGCACAATTGAAATCAGTGAATTACCTCTTTCCCGTTATATGCGGTTTCTGCCGAACGGACCGGATTTTTTACCGCTTGTTACTTTTGTTTCTTACATCATGCATGAGCAACTTGCCTGGGATCTGCGGCTGTGTATGGCAGAGAAACAGGTTGGCGGAATGGTGCTCGGCGAAAAGGATAACAACCAACTGGGCTGGCGGAGTTTTCTGGGTAAACCCGAACTGAAGCCTTTCGTGACGATTTCTGTATTGGAATAACATGATGGATAAACCACAACTTAATTTTCATTTAGTAAACAGTAACCGGCTGGAGAGTGGCCGGGCTGCGGCGGCTCAATTTTCAGTTCAGGGCGGTACTATCGGCAGCAATACCGACTGCACCTGGTCACTCCAGGACAGTCTCGGAAAAGTATCCGGAATTCAGTGCCGTATTATCTGGCAGGATCAGGCTTTTTGCCTGAAAACACTGACAGAGCCTGTCCGTGTTAATCAGACGGCTATTCCGCGTCATGCAGGTGCGGTACGTTTGTCCGGGGGCGATATCATTGATATTGGTGAGCTCCGGTTTAAAGCGCACATCACGATGGCAGGGGAGATCTATCATGACCCTATGTCTGTTGCCCCGCAGGATATTATTTCAGCAGACAGTAACCCGCTGGACAGCCTGATGGACAGCCGGGCAATACCACCGGCAGATGCACAACTGACAGATATTCAGGCCGCAACAGTTCGCAGCGGTTATACCAACGATCCGCTGAAAGCGCTGGATAATGAGAGCCTTACCACAGGTACAGGCTCTCAGGGAAATGATACCGACGGCTTGCTGGCTGATAACCTCCATGCAGCCACCCGCTACGCATCACCACTGTCTGATAACCACGGAAACACCATTGTGCAGGAATATATGGATCTCCCTAAACTCTCCGCCACGGATGATATCCCGGCGTCTGACTCAGAACATATTGCCGTTAATCCACTGATGCACGGATTGGAAGCGCATCTTCCGCTGCGAAACTCACGTCAGGCAAATGATTTTCTGACCGAAGTCGGCAGGACATTGAAAGCGGCAATTGAAGGGTTGCTTATTCTGCAAAAAAGCCAGGATAACCTGAGAGACAAACAGTTACGCCCTATTGAAGATAATCCGTTACGGCTCAATGTGGATTATCAGGAAGCGTTGCGCCTTCTGTTCGGCGAAGAGCGCAGCCCTGTACACCTTTCTCCGACCGCTGCGGTCAGTGAAAGTCTGAATAATCTTCAGCTTCACAACCAGGCAAACCAGGAAGCTATCTCTGTCGCACTGGACACTATGCTGGATGCGTTTTCCCCCGAACGCCTGCTGGCGCGCTTTGCCCAATATCAGCGGGCGGGCGAGCAGCATGAGCCGGATCCTGACTGGGCATGGAAAATGTATGTCAGTTATTACCGTGAACTTAAATCCGGCCGCCAGCAAGGGTTTGAAAAACTCTTTTATGACGTTTACACCCACGCATACGACCGGGCATTACGGAAAAGTATATAAAGGACGCACATCATGAGTGTGAAATTGCGATACGGATTGTTGTTACTGGTACTGGTTTTAACCGGATGCAGTAAGTCCTGGGAAGCGACAAAAAAAGTGGGAAAAGTGCTGTGGGACCCGGATGTTCCGGTCGGAAAAGCCAGCCAGCGTCCGTCTGAAATCGCCATCACACTCCTTGCTGAACCGGATATGAATCCGAATCCGGATGGTGAACCGTCACCGGTGGAGATGCAACTGGTGTACCTCAGTGAGGACTCCCGTTTTGAATCAATGGACTTTGATCAACTGGATGAAAAGCCTCTGCCCGATATTTTGGGTAAAAACTACATCGACCATCAGGATTATACGTTGACGCCGGATCAGTATAAACCGCTGGCATTACTGAAGACCGGTGATGAGAACCGTTATCTGGGTGTGATCGTTCACTACTCTGATCCTAACGCCACACAATGGAAGAAAATTATTAAATTAAGCGGGATCGGACGTCAGTATTACATCCTGGTTCATGTCAGGGCAAATGAAGTGGAACTGCGCAAAGAGGAAGAAGAATAATATGTCGATGAAAAACCGGGTTATCTGGCGTGAAGGCCTGTTTATTAAACCGCAGCACTTCCAGCAGCAACAACGTCATCAGGATTATGTGACTGAAAGCCTGCTTTCTGCTTTTGCAGGCCACTATGCCGGACTGACCTCACTGGTGATAAACGATGATATTTTGCGGCTCGGCCGGGTAGGTATCTCTGAAGCAACCGGTGTCATGCCTGATGGCACACTATTTTCAATGCCGTCTCAGGATGAGCTTCCTCCGCCGATTGATATTTCGGGCCTCAATGATACCGGCAATAACATTATTTATCTGGCTCTGCCGCTGCACAGTGCAACGGTCAATGAAATCGCGACAAGTGATAATAATCAACTGACTGCACGTTATAAAGAGTGTCGTCAGGATGTACGGGATCTGCATACCGAAAATGGTGATGTCAGTATGCTCAATATTGCAAAACTGAGCCCTGTTCTTAAACAGGGTGCGACTGAGCTTAATGCCTACGTTTGTGTGCCGGTCTGCCGCATCAGTGAACAGACAGCCGACGGAGGACTAATACTTGATGAGTCATTTATTCCGTCTTGTCTGAATATCCGTCTGTCACCTTTATTAACCGGTTTTCTGGATGAGCTCAGCGGAACACTGGCTGAACGCGCCCGTCAACTGGCCGGACGTATCGGGTCACCGGGACAACAGGGGATCGCCGATGTTGCTGAATTTATGATGTTACAGCTGCTTAACCGCGCATCTCCACGTTTTTCACATTTTGCCGCTCAGAATGTCCTTCATCCGGAGCCGTTATTCAGTGAATTACTTTCACTTTGCGGAGAGTTACATACCTTTACTGACCAATCCCGTTTGTCCGGTCAGTTACCGAAATATAATCATCAGTCATTGAGTGAATGTTATCCCCCTCTGATGCGGGCACTGCGCCAGGCATTGAGTGTGGTACTGACGCCGCGGGCTATTGCAATACACCTGCAGGAACAGGAGCACGGGATCCGGGTCGCGACGATTCAGGATCAGCAGTTACTGCAACAGGCCGAGTTCATTGTTGCTGTCCGGGCACAAATACCGCAGGAACAATTACGTCGTCAGTTTACTCAGCAGACAAAAATCACATCCGTTAACCGCATCCGTGACCTGGTCAGTGTTCAGTTGCCGGGTGTACCACTGATTTCGCTTTCTGCCGCTCCACGCCAGTTACCTTATCACGCAGGCTATACCTATTTCTGCCTTGATCGCCAGGGAAGTGCATGGCAGGAAATTCAGCAAAACGGATCGATTGCATTCCACGTCTCCGGTAATTTCCCCGAGCTGGATATTCAGTTCTGGGCCATCCGTAACGGGGGTGATGCATGACCGGCGAACCCGAGCAAATCCTGCATGACACACAACAACCGGCAGAAAATAAGCAGTACCGGATCCCGCTGCGCGGCGAAAACATTAATCCGATGATCGATGCCGCCACGCCGTTGCTCGGAATGGTGATGCGTATGCGCACCATGTCAGGCTCCCCGCTCCCGGAGCAGTTGTACCCACAGGTTGTCGCGGATATTCAGGCGATTGAGCAACAACTTCAGTCTCAGGGCTATGAGCCGGGTGCGATTGTGTCATTCCGTTACGTATTGTGCACATTCATCGATGAAACCGCGCTGGGGCTGGGATGGAATACCGATAACGGGTGGGTGAAAAAATCATTACTGGTCCATTTTCATAATGAATCCTGGGGTGGGGAAAAAGTCTTTGTCCTGATTGAACGCTTGCTGGGTGAACCAAAACGTTATCTGGATCTGATTGAATTTATCTGGCTTTGCCTGTGTCTCGGCTACCGGGGTCGTTACAAAGTAACTCAGGGTAATAATGATGAATTTAACAAGCTCCTACGCCGCTTGCAAAAACAGATCCGTCAGCTACGGCCTGAACAGGGTTCGGTGGTGATATATGACGATGTATCGTCAAAATCACACCGCTACCACTTAGGTAAGCGCCTGCGGCTTAAATACATTTTTATCGGCGGATTGCTCTGTGCTGCCGGTATTTATGGTCTGTACCTGTCACACCTTAATGAACAGACACAGAACATTTTAGATCAATTAACACCGTTATTGAGCCGGAGTATAAACTAATGATAAATGTCGATCTTTCAACGTTAGTCAACCGGCTTGACCCGGTCGCAAAACATGCACTGGAAACAGCGGCAGCACATTGTGTCAGTGAACAGCAACCGGAAATTACCGTATCGTTATTTCTGTGCAGCCTGCTCGAAACGCCGTTAACTGATGTCCGGATAATCTGCCAGCGTGCAGGAATTGAGCACAGTGAACTGATCTCTGTAACAGATGCCCTGATCCCGCCACACCAGGCACTGACTCATGGATATCCCGGATTTTCCCCTCTGCTGAGCGAACTCCTCAAAGACGGCTGGCTCGTTGCATCCGCAGAACATCATCATACAACGCTCCGGTCAGGTATTTTATTACTGGTATTACTCCAGATGCCCCAACGTTATCTGACACACCAGGCATGTGAATTACTCGGCAAAATTAACCGTGAACAATTAAAACTGCAATTTGATGAGTGGACCGCGGGATCGGCGGAAAGTCCGTCCGGTGAAACTGAATCATTACCGGGCGGCAGCAACGCAGCGCACCAGGGTGATACCCTTCTTGCCCGTTTTACTCAGAATATGTCTGAGCAGGCGCGTCAGGGAAAATTAGACCCTGTGCTGTGCCGCGATAATGAAATTGATTTGATGATAGATATTCTGTGCCGCCGCAGAAAAAATAACCCTGTCGTGGTCGGTGAACCCGGTGTCGGAAAAAGTGCCTTAATCGAAGGGCTGGCACTGCGTATCCTTGCCGGTGACGTACCGGAAAAACTGCAAGGCAGCGAACTGCATGTCCTTGATTTAGGGGCGATACAAGCAGGCGCTGCCGTAAAAGGTGAATTTGAGAAACGATTCAAAGGGCTGATGCAGGAAATTATGTGCTCGTCCACACCCGTGATTTTGTTTATCGATGAAGCCCATACGCTTATTGGCGCCGGTAACCAGCAAGGCGGAACCGATGTCGCTAACCTGCTGAAACCAGCCCTGGCAAGAGGTGAACTTTGTACTATCGCCGCCACAACCTGGAGCGAATACAAAAAATATTTTGAAAAAGATGCGGCATTAGCAAGACGCTTCCAGTTGGTTCAGGTTAAAGAGCCGACCGCTGCGCAAGCGGTCATCATTATGCGCGGACTGCGGACTGCATATGAATCTGCACATAATGTCTTTATTGATGATGATGCTCTGCGTGCCTGTGCAGAACTGAGTGACCGTTATCTTTCCGGTCGTCAGCTACCGGATAAAGCCATTGATGTACTGGATACCGCCTGTGCGCGGACAGCGATTAACCTGACATCACCACCAAAACAGGTTTCCACTCTCAAAACACAGTTACATCAGACAGAAATGGAATGCAGCATTCTTGAACGCGAAGCCCTGCTTGGCCTGGTTAATCATGACGATCGCCTGGCCGCATTGAGCCTGGAGAAAGAGGCGTTATTACAATCTCTTGAGCAATTACAACAGGACTGGAAAACACAGCAGGAACTGGTCAGGGATATTATCAGACTGCGGGCACAGCTACTTGATACCACCGGACAAAAAGAACCGGCAGAAACGCAGGAAACGGATAGCGCAGAAATTGAAACAACCGCAGCGCCTTCTGCAGACACAGGAGCCGAATCTGTTGCGGCTATCCGTGACAAATTGCAGGCACTGAATCAGGCGCTGGAGAATTGCCAGAAATTGTCGTCCCTCGTCTCCCCTCACGTTAGTAAAAAACAGATTGCTGCGGTCATTGCAGAATGGACCGGAGTGCCACTGAACCGGTTATCTCAGGATGCACTGTCAATTGTGACCGAATTGCCGCAATACCTGGAGGAATTTATTAAAGGACAAGATCTGGCAATTGCTCATCTGCATAAACACTTATTAACCGCCCGTGCCGATTTACGCCGCCCCGGACGACCTCTGGGTGCATTTTTGCTGGTCGGTCCGAGCGGTGTGGGGAAAACAGAGACGGTACTACAGATAGCTCAGCTGATGTTTGGCGGCACACAGTATCTCACGACAGTCAATATGTCTGAGTTTCAGGAAAAGCATACTGTTTCCCGTCTGATTGGTTCACCTCCGGGCTATGTGGGTTACGGCGAAGGCGGTGTACTGACGGAAGCTATCCGCCGCAAACCTTATTCGGTCGTGTTACTGGATGAAGTTGAAAAAGCCCATCCTGACGTGCTTAATCTGTTCTATCAGGTATTTGATAAAGGAGAACTGGCTGACGGTGAAGGCCGCGTCATCGACTGCAAAAATGTGGCTTTCTTTCTGACCTCAAATCTGGGTGACGATACTATTGTCGCTTATGAAAACCGGCCTGATGAGTTGCTTGATGCACTTTATCCCGAACTGACTGAATTCTTTAAACCCGCACTGTTAGCACGAATGGAAGTGATCCCGTTCCTGCCGCTCAATGATGAGACACTGACCCGTATCATCCGTTTCAAACTGAGTCAGCTGACCGCCCGTCTGGTTCAGCGCTTCGGCGCAGATGTCACTATTGATGACAGTGTCTGTGATGCCATTTTGCAACGGGCGAACCGTGCTGAAAATGGTGCCCGTATTCTTGAATCCGTTATCGATGGTGCTTTGCTGCCGCCGTTATCTCTCCTTCTCCTCCGGCATACCGCCAAAGGAGACATAATCCGTCACATTACATTGATGGCCGCCGCAGGTGAGTTTACGGCAGAGGTAAGAGTGCAGGAATGAAAGAGCGACTGAAAAACGCCCTGTCACTGATTGAATGTCAGACGGTGGATTCATTGATTTCTCAGTTTTTGCTGCACAGTTTTCATTGCAGCACACTCAGTGCAATGGTTATCACCCTGCTCAGTCCGCGCGATAACCAACTGATAAGCTGGTCGGTTGATTATACCCGCCGGCAGGTCACTTCAGGATTGCTGGATACTGACGCGTCAGATATACGCCACCCGCTGGTACAGGTGACATTCAGCCCTGTACCGACATTCTGGAAAAACTTATCACAGGGAAGTTATCTCGATAACGGCAGCTTTAAACAGTTTATCAGTGAATTGCCGCCGGGCAGCGGAGTACACGGATATCCGTTCACCGATCATGACGACAAAATATCGGGTGCCATCTGCCGCCTGGGCACAGACCTGGAAAATAATGAACATGAAACAGGAATAACCGCTATTTATTACCAGATTTTCTGCCGCCACTTCCGGCACCTGACAAAACTGAATCAGTTGCAGGAACAACATAATCAACTCCGTTACCTCGCTCAGCTTGCGCAGGAAAAAGAGCGCCGGCTGGAAACGATGATCACACAGGCCGCAGCACCTGCTTATGTTGTGGCAGAGAAGTCCTTTGCCGGCTTATCTGATCCTGCGGATGTGCATGATCTTCAGCACGCGCTGGATCAGTATGAATCAGAAATTCTTAGTTACCGGCAACTGACAGATGATAACGATATCGCGCGGATGTCTGAAAACTTAAATGTCTCTAAACGTTCGCTCATCTATAAATTAAAAAAATACGGGTACATGTCATGACCAAAAGGATCATCCGGGGAATGACGGCGTTGCTTCTGTTTACACCGTTATGGAGTCAGGCACAGCCGGGCCCCCTGCTTTCAGATGAAATGTCTGCATTACTGGCAGGCTGCCGTTCAGAACAGTCACCGCTTGTACGCCTGGAGTGCTATGACAATCTTGGCAGAGAAAAAGCCTTACCGCCGGTTATAACGTCTGAAAAAGGCAGCATCTGGCACAAAGCCATGGCGAATGAAGCACAACGCAGTGACCACTCAGTTTCATTTATTACATCACAACCCGGAGAAGGAACCTGGCCTGTCATCATGACAGCACCGGCAATAGGCACTCAGCCACCGCGCCCGGTACTCATGCTGAGCTGTGTCGATAACATTACCCGGATGCAGCTGGTAATGAATTCACCGGTCACTCAGCGGGGGATCCGGCTTTCCACACAGCAGACAACCTTCAGCAGTGACTGGTTTATCCGCGAAAACGGCTATGTACTGGAGTCCAGCCGCGGGTTAGCCGGTATCGATGAGATAAAACGGATAATGACCGGAGAAAAACTGACGATCACACCTGAAAACGGAGAGCCGGTGACATTTGATCTGACAAATCTGGTTCAGAGTATCAAACCATTGCGTGCGGCCTGCCGTTGGTGAAAATAATGATAGCAACACGATTTAACTGGTCAGAGCAACTGTTAGCACCGCTGGAGACATCATTATTGCACTGCGCAATTGATGATGGTGATGCTGACTGGGAATTTATTGACAGCGGGATGATTAGATTCGGTTCTCTTACTCATGCTTCCCTTGATGTGGCGGCCATTCAGTCCCGCGCGCTGAATCTGCTGGCAACGCGGACAAAAGACTTCCGGCTGGTTGTCCATTTACTGCGCACACTCCAGCACTCGGGAGATCCGGATGAAATTACTCTTGCGGCGCAACTTTTTTCTCAATTTTGCCGGCAATTCTGGAGTGACTGCTTTCCTGCCAATAAACGGATAAAACTTCGCCTGACCCAACAGGTCTTACAACGTTTTGAACTGGCACAACCCGCTTTCACCCGTGAAGCCACAGCAGAACAACGGGATAATGTATTAGGTGATTTTGCCGGTCTGGCACAATTTTGGCGGACAGAATACCCTGAGCTGTCTCAGACTCTGGATTCATTAAGCTCAGGATACCGCAGGATACAAAGTAGTGAGCCGGATGATATCGTGTCATCGGTTCACTCATCTGCTGCGGCGCAAATAATAATACCGCCGGTGATAACAACCGCACAAAACCCTGCGGCAGACTTATCACAAGATGATCCTGTCCCGGTCAATGATATCGAAACCGGGAATGACCGTTCGCGGAAAAATGCATTACTGACTGTCGCGGATGTATTATGCCGCCGGTCACCGGAGAATCCTGTCGGGTATCTGTTACGCCGCTATGCTATCTGGCACACAATACAGACTGTTCCGGCAACCACCAGCGGCGGAAAAACACCATTAGCCTCCGTTTCACCAGACAGAGTAACGGATTACCGGGAAAAAATTATTCATGCCACTCCCGCGTTACTCACTGAAATCGAACAAAGCCTGAGCCTCGCCCCTTACTGGCTCGACGGGCACTACCTTGGTGCACAAGCAGCCGACCGTCTGGGATTTTCTCAGGCAGCGCAGGCTATCCGGCAATCTGCCGCAGAATTTATGACCCGGATACCGGCGCTGTCATCCTGCCTGTTCTCTGATATGACGCCTTTTATCTCAGCTGAAACGGCGGATTGGCTGGCAGCATCATCACCGGCAGGTATGCCGGGAACGTCATCTGACGGACAGATACCCCGCGACGAAATTACCCGCTGCTATACCGAAGACGGACTGAATGCCGCACTGCAAAAAATTGACGACGCCATAAATAAAGCAGAACAACTGCGTGACCGTATTTATCTGCAACTATTAGCAGCGTCATTGATTGAACAGTCAGGAATGACCGGGCTGGCGCAGGCTCACTATCAGCAACTTTATTATACGGTACTGCACAGCAGCGTTGAGCAGTGGGAACCCGCGTTACTACGGCAACTCGCAGAAAAAATACCGGACTCAGATTTTAAAAGGAATATTGTGTGATGAAAAAACCATCATTGCCATCAGTAAATGTGCAGGGGCTGTTCAGAAAATTTTTTATGTCTGATAAGCCGAAATTTAAATCTGCCCTGACTATTTTTCTGGCGGTTCTGCCTGCCATTATCCTTCTCTGGATTTGGATCTGGGGGGCTGATTTTCGTTTCCGTGATGATTATCCGCTGCGCCCTGTCAGTGCCCGCTGGTTAGCCACCCTGGGGTTATTCCTGATTGTTATCAGTTGGGTCGGATATTGTGCCCGGCGGCGGGTCCGTGAACTGGAAAAACTGAAACTGGATGTGGCGCTTTCTGTTGTTGACCCTATCAGAAAAGATATTGAGTTTCAGACCCGCTATCTTGATTACTGGCTCGGACAATTACGCCGTCATCTCGGGAATAATAACCGCTCGCTTTATCAACGTCCCTGGTATCTGGTATTGGGCGCAGAAAACAGTGGTAAAAACACGTTATTTTCCGCCAATCTGAGTCTTTTGGATCTGGCGCCTCAGGACCGGGTGGTATCAGAAGAAGGATTGGATCTGCATATCCGCTGCTCGCTGACAGACAAAGCGGTATTACTGATGCCACGGGGGCGTTTAATTACCCAGCCACACGACAGCAGTGAAAAACCACAGCTTTATCATCGTTTATGGCAAAGCCTGCTGGGATGGATGGTCTCTGAGCGCACACGCCAGCCACTCAACGGGATCATTCTGACAATAGATATATCCCGGTTAATCACCGCAGATAAAGAAGCCGGAAGTCGCTATTTCGCGGATATCCATCTGCGTCTTCAGGAAATTCGCCAGGCGTTCAGCACCCGTCCTCCGGTGTATATCGTTCTGACCAAACTGGATCTGTTACAGGGTTTCAATGCGATGTTCCAGTCACTGGATATTGCGCTGCGGGAATCCGTTCTGGGCGTTACCTTCACGCCTGACGACCAAAATGCCTGGCTCAGTGAACTGACAACATTCTGGGAAAAATGGATAGCTCAACTCAACGCTGCATTGCCTGAAATGATGCTCAACCGGGTTGATGACAGTCAGCGCAGCGAATTATTCAGTTTTATCCGCCAGATGGTTGGTCTGCAAACCCGGGTGGCTGATCTGTTGCAACAATTGATTGGCAGCAATGATGAAGACATTCCGCTCATTCGCGGGATTTATCTGACCTCATCCACTCAGCGCGGACAAATAGATGATATTTTCACACAGAGTGCCGCTGTTCAGTACAATCTGCCGGTAGCGCCGACCAATACCTGGCCGGTCAGTGAAACATTCACCTATTTTACCGGGCAATTATTTCGTGATGTTTTATTTTCAGAACCTAATCTGGCAACGGAAAACCGTTTCTGGCTCAGACACCATCACCATAAACTCTTTTTTGCCTCAACGGCGACAGCGGCCGGTGTAATAGCCCTCTGGACAGGCTGGCATCATTATTACGACCAGAACTATCAGGCCGGGGAAAATGTCTTATCGCAAGTCAGTGCATTCAGCAGCGTTGCTGCCGATAACCAGCAGGATATCTCCGGTGTACGCCAGTTACCGGTTCTCAATCCGCTGTATGATGCAACTTCCGCTTATGGTAATTACCGTGAGAAAAATGGTGTATTTACTGACCTGGGGCTGTATCAGGGGAAAAAAATCGGCCCTTATGTGGAAAAAAGTTATCTGCAACTTCTGATTGTCCGTTTTCTGCCGGCAATCATGACCGGTTTACAAATTGATTTAAATAATGCGCCTGAAAACAGTGAAGAAAAACTCGCCATATTGCGGGTTATGCGCATGCTGGAAGATAAAAGCGGACGCAATGACGCCATTGTTAAAGCGTATTTACGCCAACGCTGGAGCCGTGAATTTACAGGGCAAAATGATATTCAGTCTCAGTTGATGTCTCATCTTGATTATGCGCTTGAGCACACTGACTGGGCCGCTGACCGTAACCGGGGCGATACCGTCGCAAGCCGGGCTTATCAGCCTTTTGCGCCTGTAATTAAAGCGGCACAAAAAGAGCTGAGTCAGCTCTCTCTCTATCAGCGGGTCTATCAGACTCTGCGCCTGAAAGGCTTTAACGAACTCGCCTCGCCTCTGGATATCCGCCATCAGGTAGGACCGGGCTTCAGCCGTGTGTTTGTATCGCTGGATGATGAGAAACTGGAAATCCCGCAATTCTTAACGCGTAACGGATTGATTAACTATTTTATCCGTCAGAATGAAGAGCTTGTTGATCTCACTGCACTGGATTCCTGGGTACTGAATTTATCTCAGAACGTTAAATACAGTGAAAGCGACCGCCGGGAAATTCAGCATCAGATTAGTGAACAATATCTGGGGGACTATACCGCTAACTGGCGTGCCGCAATGAGTAATCTTGAGATACGTGAGTTTGATACTATTCAGGATGAAATAAGTGCACTTGAGCAAATCATCAGTGGTGAACAGCCTCTGCGCCGTGCATTACAGATATTACGGGACAATACCAGTCTTCCTGTGGTGGACAGCAATCTGACAGAAAAAGAGAAACAGGCATTAATGGCACAAAGCCAGTACCGTCTGCTGAGCCGGATTAATCGTGAATTTGCGCCTCAGACTGAAATTCTCGTCAGTAATAACGGCGACAATCTGCAAAATATCAACCAGAAGCTCAATGAATTACACCGCTACCTTCTCAGTATTGAAAATGCCCCGGTCCCGGGAAAAGCCGCACTGAAAGCCGTGTTCCTGCGTCTTGAAGAAAATAACCGCGATGCTATTTTTGAAGTCAGTCAGATGGCCAAAACCATGCCGGAGCCACTGGGTCGCTGGGTTGGCGAACTGGCTGATCAAGCCTGGATTGTGGTTCAGAAAGAAGCTATCCGCTATCTGGAAGTGGAGTGGAATGAGTCCGTTGTTAAACAATACAACAGCTATATTGCAGGCCGCTATCCTTTCGACCCGAAATCGACCCGCGATGTTCCTCTGAGTGAATTTGAACGGTTCTTCAAACCCGGCGGAACGCTGGATGCATTCTATCAGCAGAACTTGCGGCCATTTGCTGAAAACAACCTGCTGGTCAGTGAAGATGGTCAGTCACTGATCCGTCCTGACGTCATGGAGCAGATTGAAACCGCAAACCGGATCCGCAATGCCTTCTTCACCGCACAGGGAAATCTTGAAACACAATTTACGGTAGAGCCGGTGCAGTTATCCGGCAATAAACGCCGCAGTGTCCTGAACCTTGACGGACAAATTCTCGATTATGCGCACGGGCGCAGTAATGCGGTTCATATGATCTGGCCTAACTCCATGCGTTCCGGCGGAGAAAGCAAACTGACACTGGTATCCGGCGTTCCGGGAAAATCACCGCGTGCCATCATCAATAATGGTCCGTGGGCGCAAATCAGGCTTATTCAGTCCGGAAAACTGACAAACGTCACCGCAAACAGTTTCGATGTCCGGTTTGCGATTGATGACGGCGAAATGAGTTACCGCATTTCGATGGATGAAGCGGACAACCCGTTCTCCGGTAACCTGTTTTCCCGCTTCAGTCTCCCTGAGACACTTTATTAACCGGAACCGGATATCACATAAGGCAGCAGTATATGGACGGTATAATTATCAGAACAGGGCCATCACCGCTGGATATGCCGGAGTTTTCGGCTATCCGCGATGAAATAAATAAACTCAGTCATCCGTCACAGCCGGAAGTCAGTTGGTCATTAATTGAATCGCTTGCGCTGTCACTGTTCAAACACAACGGCGTTGATCTGCAAACCGCCGTGTATTACACGCTGGCACGGTTGCAACGCAACGGACTGACCGGTTTTACGGAAGGTGCGGAACTGATAGCTATGATGGTGGTGCATGACTGGGATTCTCTCTGGCCGCCTCAGGAAAATCATCGTATTGATATCATTAACTGGTTTAACACCAAGGCAATGACGGCTATCCGTAAACTGTCATTCAGCCGAAATGACCTGAGACTGATTTATCGCGCTGAACGTGCGTTGCAATTAATTACGGATAAACTGACACAGGTTCCTTCATCCAAAGAGCCTAAAACAGGGAATCTGCAACATTTTTTCCATAATCTGGCACAAAAAACAGAAGCCCCTGTTGCAGCAGATAAACAGGAGCTTCCGTCAGTAACGCTTGCTCCGCTGGTTTATATCACGGGTGATAATAATGACCTGCCGGTAAAGCCTTTCCGTACGTCGGCACATTCTCAGGAGCCGGTTCGTATTGTGCATGTTCAGACTGATCCGCCACCGGCTCCTCCGCTCCGGAAAATAAGCGGTCTGACCGGCTTTCTTTGCGGTACCGGCCTCGGAGTGATCGCGGTTATTACGCTGTTTTTTACGGTTTATAAGCCGGTAAAAGAGGAATTAAGTGCATTTATCCGCCAACCGGGAAGTGCTTCAGTACAGTGGTTTGCACATCCGCAACTGGCAACATACGGGCAATTTTTATCCGACACTGAAAAACAATCCCCGCTGGCACCACTGAATCTGGCAGATAAAATGACAGAAATTGCCCGCCGCTACTGGCCTAACAGTCCCGATCAGGCTTATGCCACCCGACGATGGCAAAATGTACTGCAAACCCGGATAGCAGATATCACCGGAACAGACAGTTGGTATGTCACGTCCGGTCGTTTGCAGGCACTGGCTGATAAAATTGTGACTCAGGAAAAAAACCGCGGCAGTTTCACCCTGTCATATCTGAAAACTGAGATTTATAATATTCAGCAAAATCATAATAAAACCCGCCCTGCTGAAGATTATCTGCGTGAATTATCTGCTGATATCAGCAGTGGAAAACCTATCTCTCCGGCTCAGATACATCGCATTGACCAGCAACTCAATGGTTTGCTTGCATTATATGCCGACCTGCAAAAACAAGCTGAAAATGCAGGTTTAAAACCCGGCACCGAAAAACAGGAATAAGGAAAATAGCATGCCGGTACATCGGGGTACTGCTGTTGGGAAGAAAGTACACATTAAACACCAGGTGCAGGGTAACCGTATAAATGAGTGAATTTAAATTTTTACAGGAAAAACATTACCTTCAGCAACTCAGTCGTGAGTTTGTCAAAGAATATCCGCACCTGGCCGATGTACTTGACCCGCATGATGAACAGAGCGGCAGTTTACTTGAAGGATTTGCATTTCTCAGTGCCCGTCTTCAGGAAAAAGTGGATGACGCCTTTCCTGAAATTACCCTGCCTCTGTTACAACGCCTGCAATCCAGAGCAATCAAAGGTATTCCGGCAACCGCAATTGTACAGTTTGACAGCGGAGAAAAAATTGATTTCCCACTGGAAATTCCTGCCGGAACGGTCATTAAAGGAAATAATGATGAAATTTTCACAACCTGCAATAACACCATATTGCAGCCCTACACCCTCATTAACCGCTATATAACTCACCACCCGTCTAAGTCATGTCTGTCACTGGAGTTTAAGTACAGAGGAAATAAAAGCAAGACTGAAACCGCTCCTTTCTCTTTATTTCTGGATAAATCTGTTTCATCTGCAAATACATTATTGTTGTGGTTTTGTCAGTACTTTGGATATATTGAATTAGAGCATAATAATATACGCTATCACGGTGATGAAACCCGGTTTAATTTTATCCCGCAGGTAGGAAAGAATAATACTATTTTATATCACCCGGAAAAAAAAACCGAACTGGCCACAGAAACTGCTGGAAGGGTTATACATTGACCATGTTCATCATTTTATTGATATTGATATTCCGGTAATTGTACCAACTCTGGAATGGGAAGAGTCAGACTCGTTTTTATTACATATCTATTTCAATAAACAACTTCCGCTGCATAACGATGTATTATTGACAAGTTTTAATCTTAACTGTGTCGCTGTTGTTAATGAAGAAGAGAAAAAAGAGATTATTTTAGATTTTCAGGAAAACGAATCAGTTTATTACTTACCGGTGGATGATACCCATTTTATTACAGAGCTTGAAAATATTCAGCTGGCTTTTGAGCCACATGATAAAGAGCGAGGTATGGTCGCTGATTTTTATCCGGTTACCTATCTCACACCATCATCGCGGCTGCTGCCAAAATATAAAAATGCCTGGTTTTATGCGCTCAGTATTGATAAAACCATCACCGGAAAAAATAATTATTATATACATTTTTATAATAGCCGTGGTGAAACTATAACTACTCCGCCCGGACTTCATTTCCGGTGTTCTTACCGTTGTATCATTAATAACCCACAGAGTAATACCGGTGATATCTGCCGTTTAAGCCCTCAGCTGCCTGATCTGCTTACCGCAGGAAATATTACAATATGCACCCCCTGCTATCCCCCGATAACTGACAATAAATATTACTGGAACCTGTTATCCCATTACAGTGCGAATGGGTTTATGCTTTCTTCTGTTGAATCTGTTAAGCAAATGATCGGCGACTACATTTTATATCAGGAGAATGACCGACAGCGCAGTAAACAAATTAATCAGCATCTTGAAGGATTAACTGATATTAATACCGCCCTTGAGGACCGACTGATGAAAGGCAAGCCCTACCGTTGCCTTTCTCTGACAATGACCTTAAATCCGGAAAAATTTGATAACCCCGGCGATGCATTTATGTTTACAATGCATCTTTATCACTTTTTCCCGTTTTGTCTTTCAGAAAATATGCTGCTGAAAATGAATGTGAAATTTACGGACAGTGACAATATATGGTATTTGTCCCCGTATTTGCTTCGTGGATATAAATCGTTGATTTAAATTGATTGAGAGTAGATCTCGGCAGGAGATCAGGGCTACTTTAGCAGCCCTGATCCGAAAGCATCGTTGCTGAGATTATTTTTTCTTATTAATCATCGACTTTAAATCCGCAAAAGGATTATAAGTCGCTTCACCGACATCTTTCTGCGCATCCTCTCCCGCGACAACCCTTGTACCGTAAAGGTCTGCTTCAGTGTACTTCGAGTGTTCGTGGTCATGGCAAAACAGGCATAACAACTCCCAGTTACTGCCATCTTCCGGGTTATTAGTATGGTCGTGATCGATATGGTGAACGGTTAATTCACGCAGGTTTGAATAAACAAACTCCCGTGTGCAGCGTCCACACACCCACGGATAGATTTTTAGTGCTTTCTCACGGTAGCCGCTTTCCAGCCGCGCGTAGTTTTTCGGGATAAGAGCCATTGCCAATGCTGCCTGTTATAAAAAGAGTGTTTTACGATAGTGGATCCAATATACCCCATAATGAATCAGAAAGAGAAACGTAAGCAAGAAAAACGTGCGGATATATGAGATCCTCACTCCTGGTCACACGTTAGCCAGTCTGGTACTGGTATCCGATTCCTGTGCCGCTACGTTAATAATAATTGTTATTTCACGATGGGATTACCAATGTAATTATCAGGAAACGTTTTGATATAACTGATTAAATCATAATTGATTAAATTAATATTATTTAAATCAAAATTCTCATCTGTATGTATCGATGACCTTTTTATCAGACGCTGATTTTTATATATTTATTAGGAAATAAAATTGTATTTATACTATTTTTAGCTACAATATAGAATATAATCACCCTAAGCATTAGTAGTCTTATATTTCTTATAGCAATATAAGAAATTAACTATACAACTCACGGGAGTTTTATGTCATTTCTTATTTATCTGACACTCGAAGGACAGAAGCAAGGTCTGATTTCATCTGGTTGTACAACGCAGGATTCTATCGGAAACCGATACCAGTCCGGCCATGAAAATGAAATACAGATACTGAGCCTTAATCACTCGCTATCCAGAGCACAAAATACCACTCACCATCCTGTTCAGTTCACAAAGCCCATTGATAAGTCATCGCCACTCTTGGCCTCTGCAATCGATTCTAATGAGCGGATGAGTGCTCGGTTTACATTTTACAGAACCAGTCAAAGCGGGCAGCTCGAAAAGTTTTATGAAATAAAACTATCTGATGCCTCCGTTACCGAGATTTCCTGCGTTTATCCTAACTCTGTCGACAGTAACGACGCCATGCCTTTTGAGCGTATTCAGCTTAATTACAAATCTATTTCATGGGGTCATCTTATGGCTAATACATCGTCATACAGCATTTGTGATAACCGTGTGATTTAAAAGAAAACAACAGAGGGTAACACCTCTGTTATTTTTTACACAGACCGGCATCAACAACATATATCGTTGATGATCTGAATGAAGTTTTCTGGCATTTGATGTAACCTTTCGATATGAGGTCATCATCCATGTATATCGGACCTATTACTACAAAAACAAAAGAAAGAGCAGCAATACCGAACAATACATTTAATGTTTTTTTTAAAGATACTATGTTTTTTTTAACAATCTTTCTTTATTTATAAGAATCATAATTCCACCAAATGAAAAATAAAGCAAAAGTGGAACGCATAATATAAAAAACATACTAAAATGTATTTTAATAATATCTTCTTTATTTATATAACCAAAGAAATAAATAGATGGCAGCCATATAAATACAATAGCCATAATAAGTAACAAAAATACTCCAAAAGCTATATTATATTTTTTCTTGATTGAATCATCCACGACCATACATCCTCATACATCTATCTGGATACAGTATAAATTAAGATAAATAACCGAGGTGAAACCTATGCTATTTTTTACACAAACTGGAGTCAATAACATAAATACCCGGTGACTTAAATGAGGATACTTGGCACCTTATGTAACCTTTTGATATTAGATCGTCATCAATATACATAGGTCCAATTACCACAAAAATAAAAGAAAAAATAGAAAAACAAACTAGCACATTCAATATTTTATTAAATACTTTATTTTTTGATAAAAGCTCCCCCTTATTTATTAACATCATAAACAGACCAAAAGAAATATAAGTTATTAACGGAGCAAAAAAAAACAAAAAAACAAACCAGGATATATTTTAATTATATTTTCTTTGTTTATATAGTCATTAATACTTACGATTGAAAAGTAAAACAACAATCCCGGGATTAACATTAATGTAAATATAGTTAAAATTATTTTTATTTTATTTTTTGATGAGCTATCCACGACTTAACCCCGCCCAAATATGAAATCCACCATTTATATCATTCCTTAAATCTTGAGCCTTTGATGCTGCAATATTATTTTTTAAAGCACTAATTATACCTTCACTTATTTTAAAATAGTCGTCTGCAATAAAAAGTACTATAGCCACCCCTAAACCAACACCAAATAAAACAATACTAACAGCAATAATTCCCCCTCCAAATAAAAAAGTAACAGCTGTTGTAACAGTTCCGCTTAACGCCCATAAAACACCCGTGCTAATCAACGTTTTTGCAGCATCCATTGATAAATTTACAAAGAAATCGGTTAGTCCATATTCATCTTTAAACAATAACTCCAAAACACGATATCCGGCTGAAAATAAAACACAAAACCGGGCACCTTTAACTAAATTAGTCTCAAAGCCGACTTCACCGATCCCAAATTCCAGCATTTTTGGATTATCTACAAGATAGCGAGTGGCATTAAGGTATGTCCTTAATCCGGCAAGCCCCGTTAACTTTATATATCTGTTTCCATCTTTTCCGACATATTCAATAGCTTCAACGCCGAAGCTTTTTATTTCATTAATAAGCTTTCCTAACCCGTAAGCATCCAGGTAGTTACCCGTAAAAGAGGTAACTATACCCGCATACTTAAAAAATATATCTTTCCCGCTTTCCTGCTTATAAGATGTTGGCTCTTGCATGATTGAAACAAACTGACTCGCCTCTTCTACTGTCAGTAATGCATGAATATTATCATCGTCCATCTCAGCTAACTGAGCTTCAAGCTTTTTATATAGATCATCTGCTTTTAATTTACGTATATATTCTTCTTCAGCTTCATTTCGTCCAAAGTAAACATCCATTCCTTTATCCTTGTCATGATTAGCCGAACTTGTCTCTGTCAAACCAAGATTAAAATGTTACCCATTACAGGGACATCCGTTTGTCTTTCTATATCAGCCCTGATGTTATTACCACATACTAAGTTTAATACTTAACTTAAATTTAATAAATATATTTATGCCATTACGATAAAAATAATTATTTATCAATTGGTTATAATAAACCGAATGCCGATTTAATCGCTAGCTGTTGTTCATTCATCTGTTTAAATAACCAATCAGCCTGACCTTCCTCAACATAACACAGACTAATCAACCTATCATAAAATGGCTTCCGGTTCCGTGACCGGGCTGACTGTGTCAACTTCGGGATCAGATGTTTAATCGCGGTATACGCCACAGAAGATGGTATCCGTTTATATCTCCACACAATTCCCAGCCTTTTAACTGCTTTCCTTTTGGAAATCCGGCATAAATGGTAACCTTATCGCCTTTGCTGAAATCAAATCGTAAAAAGTTATCCATTTCATACTTCGTTCTGCGGGATTTTCTGAGATAATGTAATGGCTAGATAGTAACGTATAAGTGAAAGATATAAGTTGCTGAATTTTAAATAATTTATATGATGATAGCGACTATGGCGTTACTGATTACTGAACGTTGCATCAATTGTGATATGTGTGAGAGTCGGTAAGTTGTTATTGTTAATCAAGTGGTTGTAATTTTGTGTTGTGGTTTGTGTTGTTGGTTTTTAGTGGATTATTTTATGTCAGGGCTTCGCAACTACATTTCAGAGATTATTCAAAAATATATGCTAACCTTATAAAAAAAATATCATTATGAATAATATCACTATTTTATTTCTCGTCTGCACAGAAATACGTAATACCCCCATAGCATTCTGATGCAGCCACATGATATAACTTTTACAGGAAACATTGAATAATCAACCAACGGATATTCATATATGATCTATATTGATGACAACGGATTAGTTAAATCAAACCGTATTGTGACCAAAATATTCCGTAAAATAGAACGTGACAGAATGGACAAGATTAACGGAATTATTGTTCATCAGACGGATACTCAAACCGCCAGCTAAACCTTCAATAGCTATAGTCATTCAGGGTCTAACGGCGCGCATTTTTTAATTGACCGCGATGGTACTATTTATCAAACCGCGTCATTATCTAAAACAACTTGGCATGTCGGGCTGATGCGGTCACGATGTGTCATCACAAAAAAAATGTGAGCCTGCTGAATTACAAAAAATGGCAGGATTAGAATCCTCATGGAAGCCGAAACAGATATCCGATATTGAGAAAACAAAATCATTTCCGGATCGTTATCCGGGTAATGTAGATAGTATTGGCATTGAGATTGTCGGAAAATCCGAGTTGAGTGATAATAAAACACGTACATACGAATCTGTCGGCAATAAACAAAATGAGTCACTCAGATGGCTAATATCAGAGCTTTCAGAGGTGTTAGGTATTTCTTCATCTGAAGTATATAAACACCCGGATGTAGCCAGAAAAAACGAAACTGAAGCGAGTACAGCATCATGGTAAATAATAAATACCTTTTGTTACTACTGATATTCCTGCTCCCTCATTCTATACAAGCACGGGTTGTAAAAAATATTGAAATACACGAAGTCGGCACTACCGGTAGCAATGTTACTGATAAAAATGAAATAAATGCCTGTAAGAAATTTATTCCCAATAAAAAACAGATTATTAACTACTTTAGTCACGCAGAAGAATCAAAAGAGAAGTCATGGCTTCATGAGTATTATTCATCTTGTGTCGCATATGGCAATATTGAGTTTAAAGATGGCTTGTCCGGAAAATGGCTGTTACTGTCGAGCGGTGTCGGATATGTGACATTACCTGATGGCAATTCGATAAATTTTTTCTATAAAAATAACAACTGGGAAGATCCCTTTGCCTGCACTTACGGCTTAGGCGATGAACCTGAGTGTTAAGATGTTCGAGCCTGTAATCTAAATTGTGTGATTACCTATTTTTGATATGTTCGCCCCAACAACGGAGACAGGCACATTATGGATGAAAAGAAACTCAAAGTTCTTGCGGCTGAACAGACCAGAAAACAGAAGACGACCTTAACCATGTTTCTGGGATGCTTAAAAAGCTCACGGTTGAAACCACATTGAATCACTGAACAGCGTGATCCGTCAGGCGGTAGAGAAACACAAAGTATTTCCGACCGACGATTCTGTACAGAAAGTAATTTACTTGGCGATTATGGAAGCCTCAAAAAATAGAGTATGCTGATCCGAAACTGGCGATTGGCAATGACACGATTTATTATTGAGTTTGGTGACCGCCTGAGTGCTCACCTGTAATACAGTGGCAATTATACAGAATTATTTACAGGGTCAATGGAGATGGATGATGATAACGTTTTCTATGGATGAAAGTGGATATACAGGTTATGACTTACTCCACAAAGAGCAAAAATTCCAAGGCGCGTCATCAATACTAATAAACCATGATGATGCCCGTCGTCTGATAAAAGAATATTTCCCCAAACTTCAAGCTAATGAATTGAAGTACAGTTCACTAAAAAGAAGAGATTCCAACCGTAAACCATTGTTTGAATTGCAAAAACACCTCTTAACTAATTACCCATGCATAACATGCGTAGGTGATAAGCGTTTTTTACTAATCCTTATGTTCATCGATTATGCCGTTGAACCATTTTATTATGATTTTGGAATTAATCTTTATGAGGATGGTGGTAACTTCTCAATGGCATCAATGGTGTATTACGTTGGACCAGTGTATTATGGCTCTGCGTTTGATGATGTTCTGCTTCAGTTTCAAAATGCTATGAAAGAGAAAACGTTAGACTCAGTGAATTTGCTAATAAGTAAAATAAGGGATATTGACTGGCGAAAGTTAAAGGAGTTTTTTGGTCCTTTGGCATTTAATCACCAAGATTGTATTGATGCCATCATGACTGATGGGATTAGTACTGATGCCTCATTCACTATTTTAAATGCATTAATCTCTCGCACGGAAATGATGTCCCCTGGAGAGTATGCCATTGAGCATGATCGCTCGAAAAATCTGCTAACTTACAATGAACGCCTTAACTATTTGATCAATTGTGATAAGAAAGGAGAGTTTAAGCATTCCGAAATAGCAACTATCTCATTCCCGCTAAATCTTAAAAAAGTTTATCAGATTGATTCGAAAGAAAGCCCGAGCGTGCAGTTGTGTGATGTTCTTATCGGTGCATGTATTGAATCAGTTTATCAATTAATGGACACTAAGGAGCTCAATGAAAACTCCGCTCTATCACTTTATCAAGATAGTCAGTTAATCCATTTTATACCTGATACAGATTTTGAAGGACAGAAAGAATTTAGGAAAGGCAGCCAAAGTGAAGAGTATCTTACGTTTATTCAAAACGAAATCTACTCTAGTAAGTTTTAAAGAAAAAGATTCTTAAAATTAGAACGTTATCGCACCACCAGACATAGAAATGATTCGTGAAGCTATTTTATACAGAACCAAAAACACAAAGGCCAAAACAGTCATGATATCTAATACCATAGGCATTACCTCCACTAACGTATTAAAAACAAACGCTTTATACCCGCATCAGTCCGTAGACAGGCATCTGTTCGTCAGTTTGTGGATTTCTATGGGTGGTGAGACCGGGTAGCAACATTATACCTGTTTTCTTAGAAGCTGGTCAATATAGCTGATCGTATGAAATTCACGTTCAATTTCCATACAAATATTTGGCAACTGTTCGATAAGAAAGTTTTCATCGAAGCGATCTAAAAGGTACATGAGCGAAATAGTATCAATTTTATTCAATTTTCTATGTAAAACTGAAGATCGCCTCACATAATCATTTTTTCTTAACTCTTGAATAACATCGATTAAAATAGGATTGAATAGTTCATTTTCTGGAAAAGACTTGTAAATTTTCGAATCAATAATTTGAGAAGGATCTAAACGGTCAATTAAATTATTACTGCTAATTATGTAGCACTTATCAATCCTTAAACCTTCCGTTTTGCAACCATCTAAATTACATGCGTTTATTATACATTCTTTAAATACAACGTGCCGCAGACTTCCTCCTCTAAAAAGGACGCCTCTTAATAAAGATGATTGGAATAGACTGCCAGTAAAGTTACACCATTTCAATGAGGCACCAATAAAAGATGTATTCGTGAATTTTGACTGAAAAAAATTAGAATGGTAACTGTGAGTTTTATTGAAGTTTTTATTTATAAAATTCCTGCTCGCAACATCATGATTGTTGTAGCTGAAAGCATTTTTGTTTTTTTTATTCCTTGCCATTTTTATACCTCACACTTTATAAGTCTAATGATATTCCCACGAATTGCTTTCCCTGTGAAGCTCCTACTGACCATGCTAAGCAGTTGATGGACATTTAGACTTTGCCCTATTCCGGACATCTGAACTTAGCCTTGACAGTTTTCATCACATTTTAATAAGTTAGTACCATTGGATATTTTTTGTATTTTCTCTAACGTTAATGGTTAATAAATATCATCAATATATACATCACTTTCACTACTGTGTATCGCTCTTATCTTTAACACCTTAGTAACATGATATATCAGATATCCTATCATACTATCACTGCTATTAAGAAATCTAACTAATGATCTAGCATTAAGATAATTTCCCAAAGAAGGTAATATTGAGCTCATTAATGATTTGGCAGCAGCTGATATTCCCACTTTAGCTAGCAGATCCATTATTATTCTTTCAGAAACCACGACGGTCTCATTATATATGATAATATTTATATCAATTTATTATGATAGTAATAATTTCAATTACTATCTTTTTATAGCGCTATCCGGATAATCAAAAACGTTCAAGAGGCGACAAAAAACTGCTTATACTTACTATCCGCTTCCCCTAAAATGGAATAATTAATTTTTCTACCCTGAAAACAGCAGAAGTCATGATAAAAAAGACAATTTTACCGAATCACAGATCGTTACTATTTAAAGCAGGCTGACTCTGGTATGAAGATCGTCGAAATCAATCACCAGAACAGAGCAAATAATATTACACATTGCAATTGGAAGTCAAAATATGAAGGCATGGGAGCAGCTAACATTAAAAGGCTTCAAGGACCCGGGGATGAAAATACCAAGCTTAAGAGGTTGCTTGCGGAAGTCAGTTTGGAAAACCATGCTATGAAGGAGCTGATCGCAAGAAAAGGTTGGTGATGACTTAAAAAAAACCTATACCCACGAATTAACCCATATTCATAGGTTCCTTTTAGAGAACACCCGGTCTGAATATTCAATTTGGATGTACTCCCATTGCATACCGGAGGTCTGCCAGTGTGATCATCAGCATCATGGGGTCCAGCGGAGAAGAGACAAAACCCACATGCTCATAGAATCGTCTGGCATCGTCGGACAATGCATGCACCACCATCCCTCTGATACCCACCAGCCCTGATGCCTGTAGTACACGCAGTGCTGCATCTTTAACTAATCCGCGCCCTATTCCCATCCCTTTGGCATGCTTATCCACCGCCAGTCGGCCGAGTAAAATCACAGGGATATCTGTAGGCATATTCCGCCGGAATCGGCCAATAGCATGAGACGTAGTGATAACACCGGTAGACAATGCGTAATACCCCATCACCCGGTTATCTGTACAGGTTACAAAGGTACGGGATGCCCCAAAGTGTTGGTTTTGCATTGCCCGCATTTTCAGCCAGTGATCAAGAGACTCCTCTCCGGAGGCGAAATCGTCAATGATATGGCTATGCTCCAGTGATTCCGGTGCCGTCAGATTCAATGTTATTTCGCCCACGGAGATTCAGACATCATGGTTGTTCTGATCCCGTTATTATTTTGCGGAGGAGCATCCAGTTGTGCTACAAATTGCTGATACACTTCTGGGCTGACATTGATTACACGAAGATCTGCCAGCGTTTCTTCCGCTGCACGGCGGGCTGCGTCCAACACAAACTCAGTACGGTTTTTACCTGCTGCACTCGCTGCCTTGTCTATCAGAACCTTGTCTTCTGGTTTTATCCGCAGATTCAGGGTGGAACGGGCAGCAGCATCTGGTTCTTTCGCCGGTGTATTACTTTGGTTTGGCATAATTAACTCCAGAGTTAATTGTATATTCCCTTAATCATAGCAAGGTGTAGTGTCATTGTCATTACGCCTAGGTATTTACTTTCATATCCTGATCACTGCCCGGCTATGCCCGAACCTGATGTGCTTCCCCATCGCGGATAACAATCCGGCGCATACGCCACAATACACCCGATATCATTAGCGTATGCCCCGCCGCCACCGAGTGCGGCGAGATCGATTACCCGCCTTACATTGCCTGAATTATTAACCCCGTAACCGAATACCAGGCTGAAAAAACTGCCTTCAACCGATGCTGAAATATAACTCAGCACCATGCAGCCCCGGTAGCCGGAGCGGTAATCAAGAGGTTTGTCTTTATCAAACAGTGTGCCGCCAAATGTCAGATCCGTAATAATATCTTTTATTCTGAGCGGAAATTGTGATGATGAGTAAAAAAGTACGCCATCTTCATTATAGATATTAATACCAAAGCCTTTATTTATATCTGACTCAACAATAGGTCTGTAGATATAAATATTTAATGTATCTGACGCGACGACATTTATCTGTGTATGTGTGTTATTCCATCTGTACCTGAGCATTGTGGCCTCAGTACCATCCTGTCTTGCATTCCTGTGAAATAAAATATATTTATCCCACATATTCGGGTACTTAATTTTATACCCGGTGTCTATCCAGTGCTCATACTCTCCGCTGCCTTTTGAGAACTCGCTCATGTCTATTATTTTTTCCAGAACATACGTCACGGATGATAACAAACCTATTTCACTGCCGTTAATTGAAATGACCGGTTTTATATTATCCGCCTATTAATTTAAAAACATGAATGACCGGAATAGTTGCACTCTTCACGCCATTTTTACCTGAATACGTCCATTCAACCCGGTTACCATTTACCTTTAAGTTCTCAATTGTGGGATATCTTGAAGTTGTTTCTGACCGGTGTGTCACGATAGGAACGGCTATAATCTTCCCGCCGTCTTTCAGATATTTTTCATTTATAATGATTGAGTTTCTTTTAAAATCAACTTGTTCAGAATGAATAACGGTCAGTAATGAATCAATAATGTTGTCGATTTCACCAGTTTCATGATAAACATTAAATACGACTTTTTTTGTCATTCATCATCCTCACTCCAATCATAGTCTGATTCGTCGTCATCTTCTTTCAGACCAATTTCAATCCGGATATTGCCATTTGAATCACGCAGGCACAGACCGGAGCCGTTGAAACTTAAACTACTCCCACCTTCATTAGCATTCATTTCAAATGAATTTTTCTTTGCATCCAAAATGAATCCTTTTTTACCGGGGATATAGTTGTCTGACTCCATTTTATTGCTGACTACCACACTATTCAGCCATGCCTTATTAATAAACGACTCCCGCATAAAGACCTGACCATTTTTGATATACATAAACAGATCCATGGACTTTGTTGCAGGGTTATAAAATGCGAAATTATCAGCACTAAAACCAATGGATGTTTTTACTTTCCCGCGACTGACTTCTGCCCCGATAACCATACCAGCCTTATGTTCGATACCATGTACACGGATACCGGCATTGACAGAATGCAGCGCATAGCCGTTGCTGTTCTGCTCAAACATCGCTGTGGTTTTGGTGTTAATTACCGCTTCCTGCGATTTTAATGCTGCCTGAACCTGCTGTTCAGATTGTGAAAATGTACGGTTCAGTGTGGTGATGCTGTTCGTATTACTTAATACCGATGATTTCATTTCTCCGACTGAAGATTTCACTTCTGATATTGTTTGTGACCAGCTACGTTCCTTATTAGTATATGCCCGTTCAATACGGTTAATTTCTGATATATTTTTACTTGTGGCGGAGGTCATTTCCCGTTTGTGAGTTTTAATTAGATTATTTTGTGTCAGGATATCATTGGTAATTCTGTCGATATCCTGACTGTTTTGTCTTAATTTATTATTAACCTCCGATTTCAGATTACTGACAGCAACATCATTACTCTGTAGCCGTTCTTTTAACCCTCTTATCTCAGATTTATTACTATTATCAGAAGACTTTATTTCTGTAATTTTATTGCCTTGCGCTCTCAGGTCACCCACTACTCTTCCCAGATCCTGCTGGTTTTTAGTTAGCTTATTACTGAAGTCAGATTTAATCTGACTTGCAGCATCATCACTTCTCTGCAATTTATCCTTCAGCCCTTTTATATCTGATTTATTTCGGTTATCCGTTAGTTTTAACCCTGCATTCAGGTTTTTAATATTCTGATCATGTAATTTCTTTGCGCTGCTAAGATAGCCAATATCATTATTAAGTTGTTTAATAACATCCGACTGCTGAAAATCCCTGCTTGCCTGCTGAAGAATGTCTCCGGCATGACTTTCCGGTATACCGCTTCCCTCAGTAAAATCAGATTTTCCGACAATATTAATACTGCGAACATAAATAAAATACCGTTGTCCGGCTTTCAGGTTACTCCCCTGAATAACCCACATTGAGCCATTACCGAGATAAGATGCAGCGGATTCTATTTTCCGGTGATCGTTTATCTGTGCTTCTGAAAACCAAAATTCATACTGATTGCGCAGGCTATTCCGCCCTGCTGTACGGGGAACCACACTTAAACTGAAATACCCCGGAGCCACATCAATCTGCGATGGTGCTTCCGGCGGATTAACTGAAAACTCAGTGCTGGCCGGCTCTCCTTTCTGCCCTCTGTCATTCTGCGGAGTGACCACCAGCGTATAATAACCTTCCGGCATGCCACTGAACCGGTAAAATGAATCTTTCGTCATGGCGGTCCCGGCAATCCGCTCACCCATTAACAGCTTCAGATGATATGCCATCCCCCGCAACGCATAAGGGGAATTCCACGCCGCTTCTGCCTGCCATGCCTCATTATCACTGGTTATTTCAACGGTCAGGTTTTCGACGGGCGGGATAAAACCACTGGCTGGTGTGTCTGGTTTTGGCTCAAATACAGCACCTTTATCGACAATCGCCTCTTTTTCAGGTGCATGCTGAACAGCCGTGACGGTGAATGAACCATCACCATTATCTACCAGCGAAACGGCACGGAACAACCGGCGGCGCAATGACGGCAGTGTCAGCGCCCAGACAGAGTGCTGCGCTATTCCTTCAGGGATCGCTTCGGGAATAATTTGATTACCGGCAGGATAACCGATCACTTTGATAGTTTTTGGCATCCCGCTGCCGTCAATCAGGGAAACATACGCATCGCCGTTTACCGGCTTTTCAATATCACGATCCAGCAGCAGTGTTTTATTTTCGCGATCGACAGACAAAATACGCCCGCCAATCTGTGCCGCTACCCAGTCATTATCTGCCACTTCAAAAATATCACCCGGTGTATGGCGCAGCCTTCCGCCCCGATTTTAAATTCAACAGTCCGGGTCTCCAGTTTTTCCGTTGTCAGTATCCACAGCCCGTGGCGGTGTGCCTGCCCGCGACTGGTGCATCCGAATGCAGATACCCGCAGGACATTGCGCCCGTTTTTTGCCACCGAAATATCATCAGAGACCTGCTCTATACTGGTTTTCCAACCATTATCCGGATCAACAAACCGGACTTCGATAATATTATGGCGAGCCTTTACCGGACTGAAACTGTACTCAAATACCCCTTCAGCCACATTGGCATTGGTATACGGCCACACTGAATCAGATGCTCTGTCCTGGACAAAAGTCAGCATCTGCCCGTTCCACACCGGCATGATCCGCATAGATGAGCACAATTCACTGATCACATCATAGGCTTTGCGCAAATCCGTAATATAAGCATTACAGCGGACACGCGGCTCCCGCCCGCCGAATCCGTCATCCACCTCCCGGTCGCAATACTGACCAATCATATACAGTGCGAATTTATCCACCTCTGCAATTTTCAGCCGCTGTCCCAGTCCGTAACGCGGGTGTGTCAGTAAATCCCACAGCACCCATGCCGGATTATCAGTCCAGGAAGGTTTGAATGTTCCGTCCCAGATACCGGTATATTGCCGGGTGTCCGGATGATAATTTGACGGCACCGGAATAATCCGGCCTTTAATCAGATAATTACGGCGGGGAAATTTATTACCAAACTGCTCACTTTCAAACGTCAGCCCGGCAACCGCAGAGCCCGGGTATATCTGATTAATATCAATCAGCTCTGAATAACCTGACCAGACGGTATTATTGCGGAGCCGGTCACTGTGGCTGTCCGATGTCAGCCGGGTCATCCGTATGCTGAACGGTGCCGGCGGTAAATTATCTAAGATAACCGCCATCAGATACGGCGAGTTGCTGCGCTTACCCGCGATAGAGATATTTTTTTCAGTGATCCAACTGCCATTGCGCTGTATCTGAATAATCAGCCGCACCGTTGTTGCGACACTGTCTCCGTTAGCTTTTGATTCAACCAGTGACTGTGTCCCGAACGTCAGCCGCAGCCGGTCAATATCCGGTGCCGTAATAGTCCGTGTCACCGGCTGATTGCATTTCATTTCAATACCGACAGGCACCTCATTGGCTGATGACGTAAACCCCTGTAGTGCGGGCTGTTCGAGTGTTCCCGAGCGCCACTGTATCGTCATGCCATTCACTGTGCTGTTACCGGAGCCGTCGATCACCGGTGTATCATCGAGATAAACGCAGGTGAGATCGTCGATGACATTGTTTATCTCTTCCGGACCCTCAATCGGTCCTTCGCTGATCAGGTCAATTAGTGATATTTTCTGCCGCGAGCTTAAATCATTTGGTGCCTCATAAGGCGTACGCTGACCTCCACCACCTTTTCCCATTTTTATCTCACTCAGCCGCCATGTTTACCGGCAGCAATATATTTATGTTCACTGTCATCCATGACCTCGAGTGATTGTGATATCACCCGTGACCCGCACATGATCCGCCCGTAGGCAACAGGGACAGCCATTCCCTGTGCAACGGCATTATCTAAATTACTGAAATACGTATTTCCTTTCTCTTCCTCACCACGCGAGGCGTCCGGTTGTTTCACAACAGGTGTCAGCATCTGCGCAACACCGCCCATCATCATTGCCGCACCGGCAGATATCAGCGCGCCACCGATAGCCCAGTTGCCGGGATTCCACCATCCCAATCCCAATACCGCAGCACCTGCAATAAACTGGAACACCCCGCCACCCTTGGCCCCTTCAATGCGCGGAACAATGTGAATGACCGCATTGCCGCGCAGTTTTTCATGAAACCGCTGGTGAATTTCATCAGGAGCAACATCACTGCCGGCGATCCGGATTTGATACCAGCCATCACGAATACACTGCCGGAGTTGCGGTAACTGAAGAAACAGCGCATGAAGACCTTCCGCTGCGGTGCTGACACTTAAATCGAAACGGCGTCCAAATCGTTGCAGATCCCCGTAAAGCCGGAAGGTTGCCAGTGGCGGTAACGCCAGATTGAGTGAGTCATGTATTGCCATCGTGGGTTATAAGCCTCGCGTTTACTGAGTTGATTCGGGATATGGTGGAGAATGGTCTGGTCGCCGGTATACAGCGCCGCATGATTTGCCCGGGAACTGGCATAACAGAAAAGGATCACATCACCGGGGCGGATATCTTTTTTCACCCGGGAGAAGCCATTTTGTTCCATGTTATCCAGGTAGAGTTCCCCGCCGCGCCGCCACCAGTCATCCGCCCGTTCAAAGTCAGGCAGATTGATGCCAGCCAAATGATAAGCATCGCGGAACAGGCTGTAACAATCCGTTGCGCCGTGATGAAATATCCGCCCCAACAGATGCGGCACCGGCTCAAACCGGCGGACAGTGTTATTGCAAACCAACAGCCACGGCAAACCACTGTTCACCTGCATAGCCCGGTCTGCCGCACTCAGATACGGCTCTCCGCCGGGATGGCTGTGAACCACTGCGACCACCTCACCTTGTTCACCTGCGCGGATAAAATCATCACAACTAACAGAAAAATAGTGAGCCGGTTCCGCAGACCGGTTCTGATACGGAAGATAGTGCTCACCCTGCTGATTACGGATAATCAGGCCGCAGGATTCCCGTGGCGCATCCGCAAGGGCATGCGCCAGAATAGTATTAATCATAAATGCCTCTGGTTAACTCAGGCGGGATGTTGAAACAAAGGCACCGATCCGTGCCTGATTATTGCGAAGTTTGCAGTCCGGCAGTCGCTTACCGCACTTGTCTTTTGCCGGGTCACCCGTTGATTTCCCCCACTTATCGGCAACCGGCAGCCCGGTATAGCCACATTCAGCAGAGCGATATCTCCACGGACACACATCCGATAAAATAACCCGGCACGGCAACATTGCGCCGTCTGTCTCACTGGGAGCTGCCAGCATAAAAGACACTGTTTTATTATTCAGGCTGGTGACCTGCTCTATTACCCAGCGGCTGATGATTTCCTGTGATGGATCGGCATCCGTATTACCTTCCGCAAAGTTCTCCGCATCGAGGAACCGGGATTTCACTATCCGGCGGATAACATAACCGCCACCAGCACCGTCCAGCTGGCTGACAATGCCGGTAATCAGACCAAATAAATTAGACAACGTAATTGTCGGTCGTCCGGACGGACCTTTGCCACTGTAGGTGAATCCCTCTCCGCTGACCGGATAGGGAGCATAGGTTTGTTTCTGCCAGATAAGCGGTTTTTGCTGATTATTCATGCCGTTGTAAAACCGGTAACGTATTCCGCCGATATGAGTGAGATCGATTTCAAACAGTTCAATTTCAGGATCGGAGGAAAGCTCAATAACAGCAATCCGCATTTCAGGAGAGATGTTTTGCATAAGATTTTCCATAAAAAAAGCCGCAATTGCGGCTTATCGGAGGGATATATATATTGGAGGTGTTAATGGTGCTAATTTTACTGGATGGTTTTTACTTTATTTAATATCGTAAATTGCATCTTCATTTGAACCATCGGTATAAACTTGCTTCAGCTTTAGTTTCGTGCCGCTTATATTGTAAGTGATCACTTCATCGGCAGGGTGATTACGCCACCTACCAGTATTGTCAGGATTATTCGAAGCCCAAAGAACTCGATTACCTTCAAGCTTGCACTTAATAGCCCAATTTGAATTATCTGACGGGCGGTTGTAATGTACATAAGCTATCCCATCTGTATCTATGCTATCCAGCATTATAAGCTTATAATCACGACCAAACACCATAGCAGTTGTAGCCTTACAAATTTGACCTAACTGCGGATTGATTTCAATTTTTTCTACCTGAGATTCCTGAATAGGGTTTCTTTTTTGGAAAAACTGCACATAAACAGTGAGTCCAATAACAGCGATGAAAAAAGCATTACGCATTTTCACAATGAATCTAATCCCTTTTTTTAAAACAGACAGATACTTTATCGGCAAAATTTAATTTTACTTCATTTAAATTGATACCTATTAGCTCACGTAAATTGGAATAAATATCCGAGAGTACCGTCCCCATGCTCACGGATAAACTTATAGTTCTTCACTGTTACTATTTTCCGACCATGTATAGTAACTACCAATACGATCAGTTATAAAGAAATAACTTCACGATCATTCCAAAAAATATCTCATAACAGTAAAAAAACGCCCGTACTCTATCAATAATTACGAAAAGATTAAATACGAATACAATAGAGCAAATACAATTCAATATAATTACAAAAAGTCAGCTAATGATTCTGCTTTTTTCATAATTTCATTGTTATAATTATTTTTAGTATCATCATTTATTTTTTTGATAACGGGTGATTTGTATAAAAGGTATACATTTACTTTTTTATCCGATGATGTTGGTGTTAGCATCAGCGTCACGCTACCACCATTATCATCTTCAAATAAGGAAGAAAACTTCCCACACTGCTCATTATTAATACAATCAAAAAATGATATTGAATTTTTTTTTATGATTTCTCCATATATATTCATCAGAGTATTGCTCACCATATTTAGAAACCAATACATTTTTTAGTATATTATATTTCTCAGTGGCTTTATTTCCTCCCATATCATTATTGATATAAAAAAGAATGTCTACGACAGACAAACCATATTCTTTATCAATTCCGACGCTATACATTTCCAGCCCTTCAATTCTTTCATCTGTATTTTTTACTAAAAAATGATCAATTCCATTCTCATATCCTATTTCACTAATATATTTGATATTCTCAGGAAAATCACTCTTTGTCATTCCCCACTTCAATCCTAACGGAGCTGTTATTTCCTTCCCATTTGTTACAGACATTGAAGTAAAACTTAAACTGAACAGACAGGTAAAGAAAAAAAATATTTCTTTTCAAAATAATCTCCAGACTAATAATTATTCAAATAAGGGTTTCCTCAAATTCAGCCGTAATTTCAGATCGGATTCTGCCGGTTGAAAAAGACCATTCCCGGCACAGTACACGGATTTGTTGCGAAGCATGAGGGGGTTTCCACAAAAATGTGATGACCCCCGCATGTCTGCCAAGAAACTGCTCAACTTTTTGTGATTCCAAATTAGGTAACGATAACATGACGTTATACTTTTTCAGATCTGCATTAAATCCGTCAGATCTGCGAGCCTCATAACCATCACCGAAACGGACTACACGGGTACGCGGCTGACTCGTTACTCTCATTCCCGGCCTGATGCGCCAGCTAAAAATTTCCATAATCACCCCATAGATCCACCGGGACGGCGTTCCGTTGCCATAACCTGTTTTGTTTTCTGCTCAATCAGATTCAGGATTAACTTTGTTTCCTGTGGTCCTATCTGCCCGTTACCGCCCTCATTATTGATAGTGACGTAATTATTCTGTACAAGTGACTCCCCGCTGCCGGACAACTTTGCTATCACCCCGAGCTTTCCGTCAGCACCACGGCGAAGCGGAAAAATACCTTCCGGACCCGCTTCACCCATCAGCCCGGCTCCGCGTGCAAATGCAAACATTGTCGGAGTGTGAACTACCTGGCCACTGTAGGCACTCAGTGAAGGTGACTGATACACGCCCCCCCTGGCATTCGGAAACAATCCACCAAATCCTGCTGACCCGACTGAACCAACTGCTAACACTATCGTTCTCTTAACCATAATCGCCGTCAGCATTTTCAAAATCGAAGCCGTAAATCCACGAAAATTAGTTTCACCGGTAGTCAGAAAATCAACTATCTGTGTCGTTATTCCGTCCAGTACCGCTTTTGTGACATCACGGATTTGACTAAACGTATCCATCGCGGCATCTTTATATTCTGCCCATGCAAACTTAACACCCGCCAACCAGTCGGCTCTGTTCATATCTTCTGCCGCATAGAGTTCCTGTTGTTTTGCCAGTACTTCAGCATGTGCATCCGTTCCGCCAAATTGGTCATTAAGCGCGTTTAATTCTGTGACACGTTGAGCCTCCCGGGAAGACAGTCCGTGAGTGCTGATAATATCTCTCTGTTTTTTATTTTGCTGATCTATATGCTGTGCGGCTCTCTTCCGTATATCCGCCAACCGCTCTTCCTGCGCTATTTCATCACCTATAATGGCAAGCTTTTCTTTCTGGCTGAGAATGGCTTTTTTATTTGCCAGCAGATGCTGTTCTTCTAATGTTAATTTACGTTTCTGTTGTGCTTCCTCCGCAACCGCTATCCGGGCTTCTGTTTCCCGGAGATTTTTACGTTCTGAGCTGATGACCTCCGTAACAGATTTATACTCTTTCAGTACGCGAAGTTTCGATTCAAGCAACGTTTCTTCATTCACTATCCGCTCTTCTGACCTTATTTTTTCATCCGTTTTATTTGTCTTTTTTTTGCCCTCCCTTCGGCGTTCTCCAGTCCCTGAATATATGTAATATTGCTTTTTTAGCATCTTCATACTGTTCTTTGGTCAGTGCCCACCTATCTTTTTCTAATTGTAGAAGCTTAATTTTTCGGTTAGTTTCTCTGGTGGCATATAAACCCAAATAATGATCCTGCATTCTTAGCCGGTTAATATTTATTTGTTCATTATTTTTGTCAGCCTGAATACGGGATTTCTCAATATTTTTATTAAACTTTTCTTCTTTAAGGACGGATAGTTCATCATTCCATTGCTTCAGCCGATAATCAGGTGCCACATTACTGAGCATCCGTATCTTTTCTTCAACTGCCCTGATCTGATCTTCAAGTGTTTTTGTCCTGCCTTCCCCCAACATTGCATCCCATGTCCGTTTAGCTTCATTCCTCAATGACGTCCATGCCGATTCAAGGTGCCCGAGATTATTACTGACTTCCATAGTTCCATCATTAATTGACTGCGCATAAGCATCTACCGCCAGACGCGCCGCTGCCGTTTTGTCTCCCTGTAATTCCAGTATCCTGATCTGCTCTAATTGTGCCGCAGTCAGATGATGATTGGCTTTTTCCAGCTCAAGAGATGCCTGAAGCGGACTTTCCTGCAACCGTTTAAACTGATTTATCGTCGTTTCAACAGATTGCCCGGTCATATATTCCATCTGTGCAGCGGCTTTTGAAACACGGGTCAATTCATTATCACGGAAAAAACCGGAGCCGGTCACTTTTGCTATTGTTACCGCCATCTCATTTCGGGTTATACCGTTACCGGATAATGTCCGCGCCATCTCATTAAGCTGTGATGCGGACTTATTCGCATAATTTCCCGTCAGAATAAGCTGCTTATTAAATTGCGTAAATTCCTGCTCTGCCTGCCACGCGGCTTTACCAAGCCCGGTGACCACTGCCAGTGCGGCTGCCCATCCGCCACCGGCTAATGCTCCGCTCAGTCCGAATTGCCCGGCAAGATGACTCAGTCCATCAGCCAGAAACCGGCTGCTGTTTTTTAGTCTGCTCGTTTCTGTGCGCATCCCCCGCAACCGGCGGATATATATCTCCGCAGAAGACCCCACACCTAACTGCGCCGCCTGAAAACGCAGCATGGCGCTCTGAGACAAATTTTGTGTCGCAACCTGCTCTTTCAACCGCTGAATAAACCTGACCCGCTGCTGAGACAGTAATTCCGTTTCGCTCCGCAGCGTCTTAATCCGACCATTCGTGGCTGACAGTAAAACCAGATGGTTCTGCTGTGATAATGTGCCGGTGTCCCGCGCCTGATTCAGACGGATACGGATCTGAGCCAATTTTTCCAGACCACCACTTATCTGCTTTACCGCATCAATCTGCCGGAAAAAAGCGGCAGTTAACTCATCCTGCTGCTGCGCCTGTGATTTAGCACTGCCGGCCTGATGCTGTTTACTACTGATTTGTGCATTAATCCGCTGGTGTATCGCTTCAATTTCACGGGCAGATGCCCGCCATTTCCTGACAAAATTGTCCGCACAAAATATCTGAGACGCATCCAGCGCTTTCAGTGTAGCCTGTGTACTGTCAGCCGCCTGACGAATGGCTGATGACTGATTTTCTGCCAGCCGTCTGATGTTATCTTCCGTGTGATCTGCACTGGCGGCGACTTTTAATAATTGCCGCTCCACCCGCCCCATTTGTTCTGTAAATGACTTACTGTCTGCACTCAGATTAATCACTAAGTCAGCTATCTGTCCGGCCATAACGTATCCCTCCGGTAATTCCTTCCCCTGCCGCCATTAACAGCGAATCATCTGTTTCACTGCCGGATATGTTTCTTTGCAATAAACTAAAATCTTTCAGTGAGATATCTGTGGCTCCTGCCACCAGCGATACGACTGTGTGACTGAGTGCGGCAAATTCCAGATCCAGCAACTGAGCTGAAAATGGCATCACGCCAAAATAGCGATACCAGTCTCCCAACTCAGTTGCTGTCATTTCTGCCAGCATCCTGCGCCAGTCTGCCCGTTTAAATTCATGAGCGAGGCGCAGGATGAACTGACGCTCACGGGCAATTACTTTTCTGCCGGTTCCGGTACATTGTTTTGCTCTGTACTATCATCTTCCGTAGTACCAAGCTGCATATCACTGAGTATCAGCACCTCTTTCGCCGCCAGCTCCAGTGCGCCCGGCGGCCAGGTATTTAATACGCAATCCTGCAATTCTTTTGCTGTTCCCCCGTCAGAGGATAAATTCAGCAAAGAACGCGACACCAAAAATGCATTCGACTCAATATTCATCCGTACATAAAGTGCAGTACGTTTCAGATTTTGCTCTGTATTTTCATTTTGCTCAGTCAATTCAGTCTGACGGACAAGGTGATCGAAATATTCCACCCGCTGCAATGCAGTCAGCTCACTCAACATAATCGACTGTTTATTACAGGTAAATTCCGTTTGCTTTAAAAACATAGTGTTACTCCTGTTTGTTATTCGCTGGCAGCTGACTTCAGTAGTGTTTCAGCCAGTACGGGACGACCTGAGTTGGTAATTTTGATGGTACGGGTGATCACTTCTTTTGCCGGAACGGTTTTCCCCTGGCTGCTGACCCAGCCTTTAAACACATCAACGGTGCCATTCGGATAGCGGATTTTGTAATGACGGATGTCACCGGTATCAAACCAGGCAACCAGATCCTGCTGTCCTGATTCTCCCGGTTTCCATGCCAGTGTGACATTTGCCTCTCCGGCTGATTTTTCCCCCTGAGCCGTTGATTTCCAGTCGGCATCCTCATCATCCAGATAAGTATCGTCATAACTTTCAGCACTGATTTCCCCCGGCTGAAGTTCTTTTACTTTCGCCAGGCGTGTCCAGCCTCATCTGCCAGCGGATTTTTTGCCTGCGCATCATTACCGGTATGCAGCCATAATGTCGTGCCTGCGCCTTTAACCGGAGATTGTGTTAATGTCATATAACGTCCTTATTATGTTGATTAAATTGAATACGTGATCCGATATGTCAGATCAGCCGAACCCCAGAGAGACATTTCCTCATCCCGCTGATAGTCATAGCCCAAAGGCGATATACTCACAGACAGCGCAGAAAGCGCGGGGACTGATAACATTGCCGGACGGATAACGTCCTCCGCCCTGGCATCCAGCGCCGAGTCCGGATGAGCCGCTTTGAGAAATATTTCGATATGCAGTACCGCCTCCCACTGATCCTCATCAAGAAGGTCACCACAGGGAACGGCATTAGTGAGATACACCGCCATTGCCGGTAAATCATCTTCACTGAGGAAAACCGGACGGCCGTCATGAATAGTCACATCACCTGCATACTGTTTAACTACCCCGATTACTGCTGCGCGAATAGCGGTATGCCTGCGCATCACACCCTCCTTTTGATGTACAGCCGGAGCTGATTTTTCAGTGCCCAGACCAGCTCCTTTGGCATATCAGACTGAAGTAATGTCTCCGTCTCTGCGGTAAATGCCCGTGTCAGCGGTGTGACCAGCGGGATTTTCACCACTTCAAGCGGATAACGTCCGTGACCTGTCCGCTGCAAAACATGCCAGCGCCCGTTGGATAACTGCTGAATAAACGCATCCTTAAAGGTAAAGCGACCAATTTTCAGGACACTGCCACGCCCTTTCCGGCTATGCCGTTTGCGGGATAACTGAACCTTCGCGCTGCCGACAGAAATCGCCGGTAAATTGCCCCGGTTTATCAACAGCCGGGCGCTGGGAATGGATTGTTTACTGGCTGCACGGCGCAGGCGGACACGCTGACGGATAAGTTTTTGCTGTAACCGTGTTTCACCTGCCACGCGTTTAATACTGCGGCTGACCACTCTTGCCGCAACGCGGTTTACGGCTTGGGCGGTCGCGACAGGAACGACAGTGAAACTAATGGAATTGAGATTATTTATTGCCTGACGAATACCCTCCATATTATTCACTCTCAATAAAAATATGCGGCTTACCATTGCAACGCAGGATACGCGTGACAATAAATGTATCTCCGTTAACCATTACACTGTCATTACGGCGCGGAGTGATGCTACGGGTAAAAATGACATAGCTGATCCCGTCACCACTTACGGGTCCCATTTCCGATAAAAAATGAAACTCAACAGCACGAACCGGCAGTCCGTTAAGATGGATGGTGACGCCCATTCGCTGTTCTGTCAGTGCATCCATTCGGTTAAGCAATGATTCAAACTTACCCATCCGACGATGTTCCCGGGAGGAACATATTGATTTTAACTGCCGCATCCGGATCGCCATCAGCAGCATCTGCCCAGACAACGCCGATGACCGCACCGCCGGTATCAGTCAAAACGCCGTCTTTAACCATAGCCGCAGACCCGGCTTTCAATGCCAGTCCCCCTTTTTTAGGAAACCGGAAAACGCCCTCGGCAAAGCCATCACCTGTCCTGCCCGCCGGAATATCGGCAATAACCACTGCCGCCAGAGTGCCGACCATCGCCACCGACCCGCTTTTCAATACCTCTTTTCCGCTGTTACTGATTTCAATCGTTCTACCTGCCTGCTGATAATTTTTCGCCATAGAATTTCCTTTTTCTGACTTATTTACCTGATTTTCAGGCATAAAAAAACCCGCAGCGGTTAACTGCGGGTTTCTGTGTATAGCTTTAGTTGTTACTAATGTAGTCTGATATTTAAACTACAAAATCATCTCAACTATCAAAAAATGACTCGGCACCAATGAGCGGGATTATCCGGGCAAGTACATCATCAAATACCCCTTCTTCCGCTTCAGTTTCAAATTTAACCTTACGGTCTTTCCAAGATAATGTCTGAATCAGACTGGCGGCAACAATACAGGGCGTATCAAGATTATTTACCGGAACTTCTGTGATACTGCCTCTGATACTGGTGCTGATTGGACAACAAATAACCAACCCTGTTTTTTTACAGTACTCCTCACCGGAAAGTACCAGTGCAGGTCTGTATTTGCCGATTTCTTTTCCCTTCGTGGGTTCAAAATCAAGCCAGATAATATCGTTTCTTCGGGGAATATAATCCTTGCTCATTCACCAATTTCCGTTCCGCTGACCTGAGCTAATTCATCTGCATGTGAATTAAACTCTGTCATATTTTTAACGAGATAATCTTCTGTAAAAACAAATTTTTTCTTTACAGGGGATAAAACCAGGTTTCCGTTTTCAACGTACATATCCAATTTGTGTCCCGCCTCTATACCAAGTTGCTTAAGGATCGATGTTGGGATAATCACACCCTGACTATTGCCCCATTTTTTAATGGCTATACTCATTCAACACCCCCTTATGACGCCACAATGTATAAACATTGTATAACCACATTCCAATGAGTGCAACAATATCCGGTGAAAAATCATCCAACTGACAATGTCTGTTTAATAGAGCCATAAGCATTTAAAATATACAGACATAAAACATCGGTATAAAACCAATTTAAATAATATAATTCATATATTATTATTTTTTACTACTACGCTCTTTATTAGCCTGAGATAATGCAGATGCTGCAAATGATTTAGTTATATCATCATACATAACACTCTTTAAAACTTGGGATGCCAGCGTTTCCATATCAGCACCTGTCTGCTTTGGTGTATTTGACTGCGATAGCACTGAGGCTGCTAACCTTTTAATAAGCGGCGTGGAATTTTTATCCTTGAGTATCCTTGCAGCCTGAGAAGCTAATGATTTGGATGTTTGTTTTTTATTGAAAGACATATTTAACTCCTGTAAATGAAATCTAAATCACAGAGTATTTTATTTATATATTACGTTCAATGAATATACTAATTGTATATAATAAAAAAAATCACAAGCAAAAAAAACACATTGTTTGTTTAATAAAATAATTACCAAGGAATAATTACATCTTAAATAACCAACTCATTTTTGTCGATCAGATGCAAAAGCCGGAGTGCTGCCCCGTGTGGTTTAATTTCACCCCGTTCCCACTTAGATACACTCTCTTTCGTCATATTGAGAATAAGTGCCAGAGATGCCTGGGAAATATTATGCTCTGCACGAATACAACGAATATCATTTCCCGTCATAGGTGCCGGCTTACGATAGTGTTCCTGTAGTTCACGGGCTTTAATCCGTGCCTCGATACGGCGTACTGATTCACCGTCAGTCACACCCGCAGCTTTCATTTCTTTGAAAAACTCAAAAATATCATTCATTTTACGGGTCATTTTAACCTCCACTAATAAAGCGGGCTTGAGTAATTTGCCTGCTATTCTTTTACCTGGTTTTATAAAAAGAGGACCATTATTAATTAATATTTAAATTAATACGTAATATTATAATTAACCTTGTTACTAAACCATATTCTCTCTATGCATAGATTCCTATAAAACAATACCTTAATCAGATATCAGTATTATTTTTTAAATGAACAACTAATTTCATTTTCTAACAATGACTTATTGAGATTATTAGCGTCTCTTTACTGAAAACATTTAGTGATGCAGGTCTAATCTTTTTATAACCTCTGGAATCTGGCATTTATTTTTTTAAATTTGTGCCATAGAATCCCTGTCAGCCATAAGCAACTAACGATAGTTTTATTGTGGTTAGCGGGCTGGAAGTTATGAGTCCCTTGCAGTCCGCGTTTTTATAAGCTCTATTGTTTAATTAATTATAAAATTATTTACCTTCTATAAGTAGTACTGCATCAAATCATAACCAGTTAAAGATAGTTTCATTGTGCATTGTAGTTAGCGGTCTGGAAGTTATTCGTTACTTCCAGACCGCGTTTTTATAAATCCTGTCATTTATGTAATCATAAAATTATTTACCTTCTGTAAATAGTGCTGCATTAAACCATAACCAACTCATGATAGTTAGGTTGTGGCACAGACTGAAAGTCCTGAGTCCCTTCTATAGTCAACTTACAATTAATTATGTTGTGATTAACTGGTTAGAAGTCTTGATTCCCTTTCGATAACCAGCTCACGATTAATTGTATTGTGGTTAGCTGACCAGAAGCGTTGAGTTCCTTTCAGCCCGCGATGATGTAAACTCTGTTATTTAAAATAAAATAATTCCAATCCTATAAATACACCACGCTAAGATATAGCCGGCTCATTAATATCCTGTTGATATTTTTCATACAGCATGTCCATCTTTTGCCACAATACAAAACTGAGTATCTCCTTTGGCTGCTGAGAATCAAGGGTGACAATGGCATAAATCAAAGCGCGGCACTGGTCAATTAATTCATCCAGTTCAGGAGGTGTGTTGTCATACATAATTCACCTCCTGAACTATTAATTTGTTCATTCCGGACAATATATTAACAAGGCGTATATATAGTGGATTACTATTAATAAAATGACATATTGATACTAATTTTTTATCTAAACCACTAATTGCTGCCAATTCCCTTTCCAGCCAGTGTGTTAGTGTGATTTTTGGTAAGCAATCGCAGGATGATTTTTGCGATTGAGATCTAATATTGCAGTAACTTTTTGTTCTTCCGTGTTTATTTTTGAAAATTTGTACAATAGAATCCCTGTTAGCCATGGCCAACTCCTCGATAGTTCGTTGTGGTTAGCGGGCGGTTAGTGTCTCACCACTTTCCGTCCGCGCTTATATAAATCTACTATTTATTTCATCTTAAATTATTTTATTTTCCTGTAATGTTTTGTCTTTCATTCAATCTCTCTGTATATAACCACAGTGACTTGAACAAGCCAGTTAACTCTATTATTTTTTAGCGGCAGATCACAGAATAAATATTGGCAATAAAAAACCCTCTTTATTTAAATGACAAAAATAATAAAACCGCCTAGCCTTACTTCTCTGCAAGAAAATGAAACAAATTATATTTATTATTTTTTCATATAACTTACCATTAATACATTGAGGAAAATGATGCTAACAACGACGAACCAAATAATTGCAATAAGCGACATAATGTCGCATACTGAGCCTGTAGCAGTACCTGACTCAGGCAACAGTATAGACGTAAGCCCATATCACGGGTCTGCGTGTAAAAGGAGTATGAATATGGCTATTTCAGTCAGATTAGACGACGACTTCGTCGCCGATGCAAAGGTTCACGCAGAAGCAAAAAGCAGAAGTGTGCCAAAACAGATTGAGCACTGGGCAAAAATCGGTCGGATTGCCGAAGATAACCCTGATCTACCTTACCGCTTTATAGAAGAATTATTATTGGCGCAGGCCGAAGTTGAAAATAACAAGGTTTCCCGTTATGTCCGCAGAACAAAACGAGATTGATGTCTATCAGTCTGCAAAATTTGAAAAAACCTGTAAAAAACTACCAGAAAAAGATCTGAAGGTGGTTGAAGATGAAATTGATAAAATTATTGATAATCCCTTAATCGGGGAACTGAAAAAAGGCGATCTTGCTTATCTCCATGTTCACAAATTCAGGTTAAATGAACTAACTGTTTTATTAGGTTATTCGTGGATATCATCAAAGCTGGAACTGTATCTTCTCAATATTGGCTCACATGAAAATTTCTATGAAAAGCAGAAAAAATCATCTAAAGCTGATTTAAAACTAATTAATTCATAACACAATGTTTTGTGTACAAAAATATATTCATCTATATAGTTAGAAATATTAATAGCGAATATAATCATTTCAGCCTGGTGTGAATGTCATATTGTTTTTATATAGGCTGAACTGTCAGCCTATATAATTATAATATCATAATATGAATGATGAACTATTTAATTGATGGACTAATAATTCAATGCGCTATGTTATATCGGATAATGACGTTGATTTTGATGTGCTAAAAATACCGTCAAAAAATATTGCTCATACCCAACTTTTCCTTGAAGAAGGTGTTGAGGATTTTTTCCTGCCCGGCTACATCACTCCTCATTGCTATCGCCTTGTGAAAGCACTGAAACGAGACCCCTCAGTGTCAGGATAGTTGTCACCCCCTCTGAAAAATAAACCTGAGGGCGCGGAGTGACACATGAAACGTATTTCACCTGAACGAAAAGCCGCCATACTGGCTAAATTATTACCGCCGTACAACA
>NZ_LZEX01000014.1 GCF_001676055.1 Morganella psychrotolerans
TGGATGGATCGCAGTTCATTATCCTAACCAAAAAGTGAGTTAGGAGTTCTAAATGAACCGCCCTGTGCGGAGCCGCATGCAGGGTGGTGTGGGGGCTGGAGGCTAGATACCTCCGGCTACCCGATTAGCAGTTTTATGGAAAATTACGAATCAGTTTGTAGGTAATACTGCTGTTATCTGCTTTTATCACTTCAATTACAGCACCCTTGTAACCTATTGTATTTGAAGATGATAAATCATACTCAACATCATTGTTAAAAGCTGGTCGTGCAGTATTATTACTGAACTCACGATAACCTACGTTGATTTTATCACCAACTCTGCCGCTGTATATTAGTGTTTGCTGAAAGCTATTACCTCTTTCAGAAAGTTGCTTCTTTCGCTCATACTCACCCTGGTAGCATGCACTACCACCAAAAACAGTTATAACGCAAAGTTCAGCTCCTTCCTGTTTCTTCAGTGCCAACGCTTGAACGGGATCAGATATGCCACCTCGAACTACACCCACAGCCGAATAAAAATCTTGTTTTTGGTCAAAACCAATTTGAGGATATTTATTTGGTGGTATGTCATACAAAGCACCATCAATCATATTGTGCACAACCAAAACATTTTCTTCCGCAATCGTTCCTTTCTGAACCATATGGTCACCGACATAGATCGTAATTACTTTTCCGACTTCTGGGTAATCAACTTCTTTAACAAAAGTATCAGCACCGTTATAACTCACTGTTGTGCAGCCAGATACTACAAAAAATGCTAAAAGAACAATTATACTTTTCATTATCTCTCCTTGGTTAAATCCACCTATGGACTGCTAACAATTTAATAGACGGAAAAAATCCGTATATTCTTTCCGTCTATCTTCCCAGTCACTTTTTGTAACAGCAAGCTAAACAACTAAATTTATTCATAAAGTAAGATTTATCTCATACTCACTCAGCATAAAATGCGGAAATAATCCGTATAGTTCACTAAAGCCAACTCATGGTGAAGAACTGTGAATTTCCTCAGTATCTAAAACTAACCGAAACCGGAGCCATATTTCAGATTCATACGTACGTAGCTTTCTAACTCAAAACCTAATTGTTCTAATTTCAAACTATGCAGAATTGGTAAAACAGTTAGCATTAGAAAATATATGGAAAGGGATAATCATTATAGCAGTTTCAAGGTTACTGGCTAACGCAGTTTGGGGCAGAAATGAGTTTGGCAACATCGTCTCTTTTAGATTTCAATCAGCACAGAAAGCACTACCTCTATAAGAACTATGCTTTAGTTCAGTTCATCCTTGCAACCGTAGATATTAACCATTAAGACAGATGTTACACTTTCAGGGATGCATAACAATAAAGATTAGAACTAAACAATAAAGTATGAAACTGTAACATTAAAGTTGAAAACTTTTAAAACCCGGTTAAACTGATTAAAAGTTGACCGGGTTTTTGTTATGGCAAAATCAAAGTACGTTTTAACTGAAAAGCAAATCGTCAAACGGATTAAAGAAGGTCGGGGGGCCGGAAGGCTTTCTCGTTATAAACCGTGGTTGTATGTTAATGAGGTTCCTTCAACAGGTCGTTCTCAGCGAATCTACTCTCACCTAACTGGTCGTATTCATCATGTACTATCAGACCTCGAATTCGCCGTTTTTCTTCTTCTCGACCATAGTGCTGCCATAACTGACATTCGAGAGCAATTTCCTCTCAATAGGGATGACACTCTAAATATTTCCAAGGAAGGTCAGCTTTGGCATCCTTCGCAAGGTGGAGTGAATCTTGTCATGTCCTCAGATTTTTTGGTCAACTCATCTTCCAAAATTCAGCCCAAGTTTGCTATTCAAGCTAAGTATACAAAAGACTTAAAAGACCCAAGAACGGTAGAAAAACTTGAAATTGAACGACGATATTGGTTGCTCAAAAAAATCCCATGGTTTCTTGTAACAGAGAAAGAGATAGATAGCGTCATCGTGTCGAATATTGAGTGGCTATATGGGGTTAAAGGATTCTTTGACGAAGTAATAACGGATGATCTTTTGCTAACTTTCGAGCATATCAGTGCTTATTTTGTTCAACATCCAGAAAGAAAATTAGTTGATCTATGTAAGGCGTTTGACCGGGCATACCAGCAGGAACTTGGTCAGTCACTTTATGATATACGTTTAATGTGTGCCGCAAGACTTGTTACGTTTGATATTCGCTTACCATTCCATAGCTTAAAAGCGATGGATATTGTGTTTAGAAAAGTATCTTTGTTCGGGGATCGTCATAATGTGGCAAGTTAACGAAACTCTAGCGTTTGATGGTAAGCCCTACCGTGTACTTTTTACTGAAACAAGTTACTTCTATTGGATTGGTATTGATGAAAATAAAGGTTTACCTGAAAAAATATATTTCGATGAATGTAACAACTGGGTTGATGAGGGACGTATAGAAAAAATCCCTGATCCCTATTCTTATCTTCAAGGCGAGTCTTGGGCTAAAGAGTCTAGTGTTTATCAGGAAAGCCAACGTAACTATGAATTGATCAAGCCTATTGTTGAAGGCGAAGGTGCGTTTGACAAGAGAATTCGTGCAAGAAGATTGAATCACGCGATTACTAATTCAGACAAAGGTAAATCAACCATATACCGTTTAGTTAGACGCTACTGGCAGCGAGGACAGATAAAAAATGCACTTTTGCCTGACTACAAAAACTCAGGAGCTGCTGGAAAGAGAAGAAATTTCACAACTAGTAAAGCTGGCAGACCGAGGATGTACGGTATTGGTAGTGGGGAGCCAGTAACAGAAAACATCAGAAAGCAATTCCGAATCATCTGCGATAAGTATTTGATGAACGATAAGGGATATTCAATTCGCTACGCGTACAACAAGTTTGGTAAAGCGTACAAATTAAAAAAATCCGAACGCGGAAGAGCATGAGATTCCAACACTTCGTCAGTTTCAATACTTTTACAAAACTGAGTATAACCAGGCTACTCAGTTAACTGTTCAGACACCTCAAGGCAATTACAACAAAGATGTTCGACCACTTCATGGAACGGCAACAGAGCAAGCTTTAGGTCCTGGTAGTCGGTATGAAATCGATGCCACCATCGCAGATATATACTTGGTAGATGATAACGATCCCGACAAGGTTATCGGTAGACCAACAATCTATATGGTTATTGATGTTTTTAGCCGCATGGTTGCTGGGTTCTATATTGGCTTCGATAACCCTTCATTTCCTGTATCTATGAAAGCACTAATATCCAGCTTTAGTAGCAAAGTCGAAGCTTGCAAAGGGTATGGTATCGAGATTACAGATGAGCAATGGCCGTGTATCGGTATACCAGACGTGTTACTCGCAGACCGTGGCGAATTAATGAGCCACCAAGCTAATTACTTAGTGGATGCTATTGGCGTTAGACTTGAAAGTGCCCCTCCTCGAAGAGGAGATGCGAAAGGTATTGTTGAGAGATCATTTGGAACGTTGCAGGCAAAGTTTAAACCTTATATGCCCGGCGTAGTCTCTGGGAACAAGGTTAAAAAGCACGGTGAAAAAGATTATAGAGTTGAAGCTGCTGTAGCAAGGACTGATTTTGTCGAAATTATGCTTTATTCGATACTTGCTCATAACTTGAATAAACCGTTAGAAAAATATGATCGCGCTCCTGATATGCCTTCGAGTCTTCCGTCTATTCCTATTGAGCTTTGGCGATGGGGTCTTCAGCACCGTACTGGACGTTTACGAACTGTAGATACTGAAATTGCAAAAGTATTGTTGTTACCGCGCCAAAAGGTATCTGTATCTGAGTTAGGTGTAAAGCTGTGGGGAGTAACTTACACCGGAAAAGAAATTATTCAGACAGGTTGGATGCACCGTTCTTCGAAAGTTTCTAGACCTAAGAAACTATTTGCAGCCTATGATCTTGGCTCTGTTAATCATATCTATCTTTTTCCAGAAGAAGGAAAAAATACGTTCTGGATTTGTGATATTTCTACGAGAAGTCGAGAGTTCCGAGATCTTACTTGGTATCAAGTGTGGGAAAGGCAAGCAGCTCAAAAGCAAACTTTAGCTGAGGCAAAATACCAGTTTTCACCAGTAGAAAGGAATTTTGATGATCTTCTTGAAAAGAAACTGAAAAAGGCTAAAGAGAATCGTAAAACCAGTACATCGAGTAATGTTCAAAAGATAAATGAGATTAAAGCTAATAAGCGGCAATTACGTGAGCAAGAAAGAAAAGAATTAGCCATAAAACCAAATCGGCCCAAACAAAATGAAGTCGCAGCAGTTATACCGTTAAAAGGCGAAGAAGAAAACTATCAACTTCCCGATTTCATACCTGAACTATTTGATGAGGATGATAATTGATGAAGAACATTCAAAGCCATCGTGTTGTCGCGGCCTATAAAAAAGAAAAGTTACCTGCCTATCAAGGTAATCCACTGATAGAAGCCCTCCCACCTCTTAATAGTTTTATTGAAGATTTAAGTGCTCTCAAAGGCTCACTACGGTGTACGCGTGAAGATATTCATTTAAATGGTGTTGAGAGAGCGCATAGTATATGTCGAGTAATTGATGATTTTTTTCAGCCATTAAGTCAGCACATTCAGCTACATGAACGACTTTCATTGATGATACGAGGTGGTTACGTAGGAAGAAACCCAGAAACCGGTGATTGGGCTAGGCATATTCAAAATGGTTACGAACGAGTGATATCTGGTGATTTAAAGGCGATAAAATTTACAGATGTTAGCTCAACTGCGCAAAGTATGACGTTGATAGGTTGTAGCGGCAATGGAAAAACAACTGCAATTAAACAACTTTTATCGTTATATCCACAAGTTATTTACCACCCTGATAGAAATCTTGAGCAAGTTGTATATCTAAAAATTGACTGCTCTCATGATGGATCCTTGAAAGAAATCTGTTTGAATTTTTTCCGTGCTATGGACCGCGCGCTAGGAACATCAAACTACGAAAAACAATACTCAATGAGTAAAAGACCGAGCATTGAAACTCTTTTAGCAGCAATGGCACAAGTGGCAAATGCTCATGCTGTCGGCGTGCTTATTATTGATGAAATACAACACCTTAGTCGTTCTCGCTCAGGTGGTTCCGAAAAAATGCTTAACTTTTTCGTTACGTTGGTAAATACCATCGGACTTCCCGTAATTTTAGTTGGAACACCAAGAGCGAGAGAGATTTTTGAAGCTGATATGAGATCTGCGAGACGAGGCTCTGGTCTTGGTGCTATTTTTTGGGATCCGATGGAAGAAGGGAGAGAGTGGAAGGCTTTAACTGATAAGTTATGGTCACTGCAATGGCTTCAAAAGCGGGATGAAGTGTTATCAGATGATATTCGCTCTCTATGGTATGAACTGAGCCAAGGCGTTCTCGATATTGTTGTGAAGTTATTCGTATTGTGTCAGTTGCGGGCCATTACGACAAAAGTGGAAAGAATTACTCCAAAGTTAATGCAACAGGTATATGAAGATGAATTAAGGCCAGTCCACCCAATGCTTGCAGCTCTACGCTCTGGTGATGTAGAAGAAATCATTAAGTTCTCAGACCTCAAATTAAGTGATACCGACAAGAGATTACTAGAACTGCAACAACGCGTTGCAGCATCTACTCAACAAACGCCAGAAGAGCTAGCGTATCAACAATTACGAACAGAGGAAGAACGGCGTGTCTATATGGCTTTGAAAGATGACTTTGATTCAGCGCATTTGGCACCTGTAATACGGACACTGTTTGATCAAAACCCTGATTTGACGTGGATAAAGTTATTGCCACTGGTGCACGAGCAATTAACTAATCCAGAGCAAATAATGCCTAAAAATGAGACTAAACCAAATAAAGGAACAAGAGCATCCTCAATTAAACAGGCTCAGTGGCATTCGCTGTGCCATTATCAGCTCTAAACAATTACTCGATGAAGTGTTTGGTGACCGGAAAGTGATTGCAACAATTGATTTGCCTAGTCATTTGGCAGCGATATCTAGTCAGTTGATTGGTACAGGGAGGTTTGATGTTCAACAGCTAATTTATGACCATACAATGTTTCCTGTTTACGCCCCCTTTATTGATGAAAGTATCAGAGTTCGAGCTATGGGTAGAATGGCAAATTGCTCCAAGGGCGCTGTACATCTTATGCTTGGCGCTTCTGCCTCCATTGTTAAAACGTCAGATATATTCCGTATTTGTCCGATATGTATTGCAGAGCAAGAGAAAAAATATGGAGAAAGCTATTGGTCTAGATTGTGGTATCTTCCATCCTTACCCTACTGCCCCGAGCATGGGCCATTAAACCAATCAAGTCTCTCCTACCATGATAATAGGCATACATTTCACGCGTGTAGCCGAACTCAATCTCGTTCTGCTCAATACAACGATAACAGAAAGACAGAACAATGATTCTATTTAGCTAAAAAAGCTCAAGAGCTATTGCTCTTGCCCAACCAGCAATCCCCAACCAAGCATCAGTGGAGCCTTTTCTACAATCATTTAGCGCACGATTTTGGCTGTGGAAAAGGCAGGAAACAAGTAGATCACGAGAAGATTGCGGATTTAGTTACAAACAAGGTCGCCATTTCTCAATTAGCCATCGATCTTGGAAGAGATACTAATTGGTTACGCACAATATTTCGTTGTCACCGTAAAGCTTTTAGTTACTTGCAGCATTTAACCGTGTGGTCAGCTTTCATTCCAGGTATGAGTGTTAGTGAAATCATTAAAGAAGTTAAAACAAAAGAGAAAACTAGTGTAATTGCCCCTAAAAGCTATGTTCAGGTGGGGGCGAAATTGTGCGAAGAAAAGCGGAAGAGATGGAAGATCCTTATAAGCACAATGCCGATAAAGACAGCACGCTCGTTTTCAGGTGGCGGTGCTCTGTATGCTTGGCTATACCGAAATGACAGGAACTGGTTATTGGCGTTCAATCGAGTAAATCACTCGCAACTAGTTGTGAGAAAGAAGAAAGTTGACTGGAGATCACGAGATCGTGTCTTAACCAAGCAGCTCCTGAGTGTTATTGAACGATTAGATTCTGTCATTGAAGGCCCCCGAAGATCCCAAAATTTTTTGCTGAAGCAGCTAGAGGATTACGGAACAGTGAGTAAAAAATTGAATTTATTGCCTTTGTTGTCCTGTACTTTGAATCGATATCAAGAAAGTATTTTTGAGTTCCAAGCTCGTCGGCTTGCCACTACTGTAATCAAAACAAAACAGACAGGTGAAGGAATGAATCGCTGGCAACTGATGAGATCTGCGAGTCTCTCAAAAGAACGAATATTGCCGATTGTAGACAGCCTTCTTGATTGGGCTGTTTCGGGATCAAAATTAAAATAAGGATGTACTGATGGGAGCTAGGTTTTACAAGTGTGATGATGATGTTCGTATAGTTCATATTGGAAATGTGTTGGTAAGAACAAGTGACACATCTTACCGACCTTCAATCGAAGTGTGGTGCTACCCTCCTCAGCAAAAAAATGGCTTTTATGCGACGGCATTTTCAAACGTGCCAGCTTTATACCGAGGTAAAATAATAAACCAAAGAGAACTATCAGAAAGCTACCTTAAACGAGGGCGTCATACATTTAAAGATGGTGAATACCTTAGGAAAAGTACGTTAAGTGAATTTCCAGATTCAGGTTCAGCAGAATCTTTGAGAAAGAAAGAGTCGGAGCAAAATGCATTTGTATTAGATAATAGGGGCAATGCTCCCAAACTGATTATTCCTCAGCTTGAATTGGCGAGGGTTTTGTTCTACGCTAGCTCTTACTTATCACGAGCATCATTGATGTCTTCCCGCTTACTAACCGACTTTAAAGTAGAAGTTAACGCCAAGGCGGACTATGCCAATATTGAAGTTCTACAAACATCCAATTTTCCACCGTCGGCGTTCAATGATTCTGCTACAAGAGCAATGTTGAGCTGGTTACTTATTGATAGAAATGCAAAGCGCTCATTTGAATCTATTTTTAAATACTTTAGTACAGAGAATCATTTGGATGTGTCGTCAGGATATCAGCGTTGGTTATTTCATTTCGATCCCCCACAAATGACAGGATGGTCTCTGGCATATGAAGGGAGCTTGGACACAAGTGGCGAATACTTTTTAGTAGAAAAGATCACCGACATAGAAATTAATGCCGAAATGCCCTCTAGAGTCTACTTCAATCATCCGTCTTTTACACACCCAGATGAAAGCGCTGAGCCAACTGTTGGTGGTCAAGGTCCAAAGCCATATGAACGACCTGAAGATCATACTGTTGATGATGATAGAGAAGCTTCTGATGCGAATCAGGCATTCTTGTTAGGTGAGAATACCTGCTCGATAAGATTTAAGAATCGTTTTTCAACCTCGAAATCAACAGCGCCTAAAAGAGGCCATAGACCCGATAGTAGTCAAGAATCCCCCAATAAAGCCGGAGATACAGTCAGTACTAATGAGCCTGGAAGTAATGGTGAGATACCTTCTGCTGATATGGGGGGCTGTATGCAAGATTCCACTGACCATTCAGAAGAGTACGCCTCACGCTTTACGGCTTTTAACATGATGGTACAAATGCTAGAGGAAAAATACGCCTGTACAATAATCGACTCTTACACTCACGAATTAGATCAGGTGGGACGTAGTAAGTGTCATTTGATTGATTCGGGCACGAAAAGAACCATTCGCTGTGTTGTTGTGGAGCTAAATGGTCATGTTAATTACTTGCTTGAAATTGATGTCACAGGGCTGAGTAAATGGATCTCTACTAAATGTGTGCGGAAGATTGATACTCGTAACTGGAAAGAACAGTTTTCTCGGATCAAAAGAGGTGTAGTGTCGAAGTCCCTGGGATGGCCAACACAAGAGATGGATGCCATGTTTGGATTCAAAAAGCATATTGGTATTTCTCATCCTAAATCAGTAGAAGGACACCCAACAGGGATTCCTACAGAATCAATTTTAGATTGGGCGGGAAGGGTTGCAGAAAAACTTTAGTTGAATTAATTGGGATCAAATTTGTCAGTTCTTAAATCACGTCAGTACCTGAGTTGACAGGTTGCTCCAACACGCTAAAGACTACAGGCGCACTTCATGTGCCATAAATTGATCTACGTTCTCAAATAGTCAATTATGTGCTTTGTTTAGTATGCATTTTGACAGAGAAGCTTTCTGTCGCTGTAAATTTATTTTTAAATAGTATCGTAAAGATCTGATATTTGCTCTGATTAACAGAGGCGTAACTAAGGAACTGATTGTATGGGGAAGAAATCTAGAGAGAAGCGAGAGCGAAGGCTTAAACAAAAAGAAGCGCATTCGTTAATAGGAGAGATACAAAAAAATAATCCTCTCTTCTATAAGTCAAAAAAAAATTTGTCAGGTAGATCTACAGAATTTAATAAGTCTCTAGATGCAACAAGAGCTTTTCTTCTTCAGTACAATTCCATTGATATAGCTCTCGCTTTAAATGTTTCTGAGCTATGGCCGTCAAACTTAGGTAGCCCAGTAAAGCATATTTTTGCATGGCGTGTTCTGTTAGAACTTCCAATTGATAACCTACCCAAAAGATCAATTGCCAACTATCAAGATTTTGAAGCATTTCTTAAGAGGCTCTATCAAATTTGGCCAGAGTTTCCAATGCTTGAAGACTACTGCCCTGAGGCTGATTGGGGCCAAGTCAAAGTCAAACTAGAAAACACGTTTGTTCCAATGTTCTATGGTAGTTGTATTGAACGCACTCCCGACTTTATAGAAGCATTTCGAATCACTTATTTAGATGACCCTATAGCTTCTACGAATATGGATATTTGCTTATCTTTGCAAGCGCGAATAATCGAATCTATAGATTGCGTAAGTTATAGCGCAGAGGCAGCTGCACGCGCTCAGGTGGAAATTCCTACCGAGGAATTTTGGCTTCAATGTGTAGCATCAATAAAACAGATAGCTTCTACTACATGGAGTAGAAATTTAGCAGAAGGACTGGTGACACGAGTAGGTGGTTTTAACTCACCGCTGACCGGTAGCACTTTTGGTGAAGAGGTGATGCAGGGGGAAGCTTTACCTTATGTTGCAATAGAAATTGATGATGTTTTAATACCTTTATCTATCAGAAGTGGACCGAGTGTTGTCATTGATTTCTGGGCAAAAAAGGACAGTGTTACTCCAAATACCCATTCTCATAGACAGCTTGCTAAATATGTATGTGATCGGTTTCCGAGAACACTTTCTGGGCCTATTACTCTTTATGTAGGCAACATTGCAGAAGAAAATCTTCCTATTAGTTGTATTTTTCCAACTTCGTCAACATCGTACTTCGTTTGTATGTGTAACCACACTGAATATCAACAAGTCGAAAAGGCAGCCCAAAATACATACACGAGGGTAAAACAAGGAGCTACACTGAAATTTCGTTTGGCAAATGGCAGCGGTTTTATGTTGTCAAAAGACGGGGAAAACGGCCCAAATGCTGATGAAATCCAAATAATCATAGTGCTGACTCAAGATAATACAGCCTTGGGGTTTATTGATGCGCCTCAAAAGCCAACACGTTTATTGCCTTTGACTGACTTCGTAACTATCTTCGATAGTTTAGATGAGCCAAACGAATTGGATCAGTATTGGCAGTTCGTGGATGCAAATCGTAACAGGCTTAGCCCTCTATCTTCTGGCGCCGCAGATTTATTTGGATCTTTTAAAGACACTCACGGTGTGCTTGTCGATGGAGCCACATCACCTGACATGATATGGCTGGATTCATCATGGGGAACTTCTTGGCGTTTTAAAACTCTCTCTGACTTTTGGTCTCTTGCTCCAAAATATTTCCCAGATGGTTCTTCTTTATGGAAATTGGCAGAAAGCACAACGGGAGTCGTTACTCTTCAATCACGAAACAAAAAACTAGTTGCCTACTCTACGGTTATTAACAATTGTACGGTGCAGACATGCGTCGAGATTACTCAAGAACTGAATTTTGACGATGGTCGTATGCTAGACATGTTTGCTCAAATTTTGGCTGATTGCTTGTACCGTGTTAATCATTTAATCCCTGAACTTGGGTTGTTTAAACAAAACTATATCCTGCTTTTATGCGAGTTAGCTCCAAATTGCTCAGTGAACGAGGTTCAAGCCCCTAAAGTAGGGCAATATTTTGACCATATTGTTGTTTCTACTCAACAAGAAGCCAACTGCGAAAATCTGTTCCATGTAAAGGTTGATACAAGGGCTGTGTTAGCCGGACTTCAAGACGCTAAAGATGGCTCATTTGAAGTCAGGAGCCTTATAGAAACATTAAAGGAATGTCATGCGTCTTGTGGTCTAGATATGCCTGATATTAGTAATAAGTTGGCAGAACTAGCCTCTGAAAGAGCTCGCTATCATCTTAAGGTCGTCACTCGCCATGTTGACGTTCCTGATTATGTCGACCCAATTATCCCGTTACCGAAGAACTACAAAATTGCCCGTAAGAGATTGGCGACGGAAATTAATACACTTGAACTGAAGCCTGGTCGCTATGAGCTAGCGGATGCAAAAGCTAAAATCGATCCTGCAGTGACTCAGTTACGCCTTTTCATTGAGAGTCGGATCGAATCTTTGGATAAACATCAACTTATAAAAGGATTTATTGAGCAACATGATGCTTGCCTAATCGCAGAGAAAACAAGAATTATGCGAGTTCAGCAGAGCCTTGAACATGAGGTTGAATATGATCGTTCAGAAGTTATTGAAGAGGCACGTAAAGAATTCGGTGGAATAGCTCGTCATTATAGATATTTGCTTGAAAAAACCGTTAGTTCAGAGACCTCTGGAGCGGGACAAGTGTCTGGGGATATACTGCGAGAACTTGTAAGCTTAGTTGATTGGTTTATGGTGCTCGCTGGTGCTAGCGATATCTTGCACAATGATATAGATGTTGGTGGAATTGAGATAGACGACTCATATCTTCCTGAAGTGTTTTATTCGGTCGACCGGGAACAACAAGACAAGAAATTTGCTCAGATAGAGGCTGAGTCTCGATTGGGGTTAGGAGCAAAAGACAACGATGTTGTTGAGGGCGCGTCTGAGGCGCTATTGTCTTCAGTAGACCTAAAAGAAGCATTTATGACTGATTTGGGATTTAGTTTATCCAATATGCTCACCACTTTGGTTATCTTATCTCAAGCACAAAGATACGGTTTTGGTGATTCTCTTGCTCTTTCTTATATCTCATCTAAAAGTCGAATAATTCAAGTCTTGAACGAAAATATAGAAGAGCTGGAATACCAAGAAGCTGAGAAAATTGTCTCGTTTCTTACTCTATGTGGCAAGAGTATTCGCCGGTTGGCCGGTCGGCATGTTGAAGAGCCTGATGTTCCTTACTGGGAGCACAATAAGCGAATTCATCGATATGCAATTCGTCCATTGGTAATGAATGGAACAGAACTAATTTGGGGAGCAGAAACAGCTAGTCGTGCTCTTAATATTTGGATGTCGGCAGTAAGGGATGGTTATTTACCTGCAGATTTTAATTGGCCTCACGTCGAAAAAATCATTAGAAATATTAAGCAAGGTATTGAAAAGCAGCTTGAAGTCCGGACTAAAGAAATATTTCTTAGGTATACAACTTATGTTGAAAGCGGCATTGATTTTTTCAGGAAATTTCGCAGTGAACGATTCGAAGATGTTGGTGATTTTGATGCCTTTGCATACTGGCCGGAGAAGAATCTATTAATAACAGTAGAGTGTAAGTACAACCAACCACCATACACCGTCAAAGATTCGAGAAGACTCAGAGATAAAATTTTTGGAAAATCAGAAAATGATAAGAATGGACAGATAAGCCGAATTGTTCGGCGACGAAAGTTTGTCGAGGATAATTTCTTAAGATTATTAGAGCTTCTGAATTGGCCAGAGCCGGCAGGAAATGTGTATCAACATATTGAGCTATATGTAAGTAGGGACGTGTACTATTGGATGGTTATCCCTCCTTATCCAATTCAAACTGAGTTTGTTGCAGTAAATATGCTTGACAGTTGGCTTAATTCTAAATTGACTACGTAATGGTGTATGAATGTCTGAAAACATAAAAAATTCTGCTATAACAGCAGCTGGCTACATTTATCAAACAAGGCAGGGGCTTAAGGTTTTATGTGATTGGCTTGATGCACCTTCACGTTATAATCGAGTGAAGTTTGAATGTGATGTTGAAAAAGAAGCGCCACAAGGACTGGACGATATCGTCATTGAACGAACTGATGGATTTCTAGATCTTCAACAAGTTAAGTTTACACCTGATTCTGACAAACACCTTCTTTGCTGGGACTGGTTGCTAGATAAGTCAGGTAAGACAGCTCGTTCGAGATCGATGATTAAAAAGTGGTTTGATGCGTACAACAAACTCGAACCTGACCGTATCGGCGATATTTCGTTAATAACCAACCGTCGTCCTGACGCTGAAATTGAAGGCTGCCTTGTAAACGGGAAAATATGCTTTTCAAAGATTCATGAACCCAATCGTTCCAGAGTAATTTCTGAGCTTGGTAGTGTTGCATCTTGTGAAGCATTTTTTAACCAGTTATCTATTCGCCATAGTGATAAAGGTTACGAGACACTGGAATATCAAATTGATGCGAGTCTAAAAGCTCATGGAAGTTCTGAAGGAATTGCAACTCTTAAAAACGTAGCAATTAACTGGGCAACAAAAAAAAACTGCCCCAATCCAGATGGGTGGATAACACTTCCAGAAATCCGCACTATCTTGCGAGCATCTCCTGTGGCGCCACTTCCAGAAGACTTTATTGTACCCAACGGATACCAAGTTCCGGACGAGATTTTCCATCAAAGATTTGTGTCAACAGTCATAAACTCTGTTGGTAAAACGATTGTTTTGTCGGGACCTCCTGGCCGAGGTAAGAGTACTTATTTAAGTTATTTGTTTGAAGAATTGACTGACGAAAATGTTCCGATGGTAAGGCATCACTATTATCTATCGACGACTGAACGTGGTCGTGATCGAATAAATAGCTATATTGTTGAGGAGTCCATTAAAGCTCAAATTGAGCAGTTTCATAGCGAAGTCACAATACCTTCTAGAGGGTTGCGCGCTTTACTCGAAGCATGTGCTTCTCACTATAAAAAGAGCAATAAACCTTTTGTTGTCATACTCGATGGACTTGATCATGTCTGGCGTACTAATGCAAAAGATAAACAACCACTTGATGATCTCTTCTCCCAGATTATTCCTTGTCCAGACAATATGATTCTGCTCATCGGAACACAACCGGTGGACGACGCTCAATTGCCAACAGATTTATTAATATCTGCACCTAAGTCTAGTTGGTATACCTTACCAGCGATGTCAGAAAACTCCGTATTTGGGTATCTACATAAAATGCTACAAGAGGGCAAGCTCTCAACGACTTCTGAGAACCAGAAAATAGTCAACGAGCATTTGCAAGAAGCCGCGTCAGCTCTTTGTCAGAGAACTAAGGGGCATCCACTTCATGTGATCTATGCTGCTGCAGAGTTGGCACATAATGCCTCTTGGGATGTTGAACAGTTAAAGGGAGATTTAACGAAAGACGTCAGTTTTTATTATGGTTCGTTATGGGGGAGCTTATCTGAAAGCTTAAAGGATGTTTTGCGACTAGTTTGTGCTTTCCCTTTTTTCTGGCCAAAAACAGCCTTTGTGGAGATAGCTGAAAAACGTCGGGCGGCCGTTCCTGATGTTGGGAATGTAGAACACCTGCTTTATGCTTCAAGTGCCGGTTTCAAAGTTTTCCATGAAAGCTTAGCCGTGTTCGTACGAGCAACAGAAAACTACGAGGATTACATTCAAAAACTAATGCCTTTTGTTGCTAATTGGTTGGACTATGGCGCTCCAAATTCACTGCGTGTAAATTGGCTGTGGACAGTTCAGGCAAGGCTAGGTAACCCAAGTAACCTTATCTCAGGCCTTACTCGAGACTGGATAATGCAACGTCTAAAAGAAGGATATTCAGAGTTATTGTTCGATACTCTATTATCAGACTCTCTAATGGCAGCTTTGAATACGGCTAAATTCGCAGATGCTTATCGACTCGCACACCTCAAAGACCGTATGGTCGGTGGAAGCGAATTCCAAATGCAATCTGATGATAAGGCGCGACTAATGTCGTTTACATGGACATTAACTACTGAAGACAGTGTTATTCGTGAGACATTTGCTACTAGGCATGAAGCTGACATTCTAGAACTTGCAGCTCTAGGGCTGGCTCTTCGTGCTCGTGGAGAGATATTTGACGCCGAAAAATGCGGTGAAGAACTGTTTAGGCGACTACACGGAATAAGTCGATTTACAAACAGATATAGTTCTTCGTCAGGTTCTGATGAGTATCATTTTATATTCAGTGCATTAGCTCAATTGAATGCTTTAGGTGAGACGACCGATAGCCTTACTTATTTAGTTAACGAAAATCCTTCAGCAATATGGCTTCCTCGCGTTCAATTGCTTATCGAAGATGAGAATCTTGATGAATTAATGGCCGTCACTAATGTCACAGTTAATTTTGAGAATAAAAAACTACTGAGTGATGCATGTATTCGTGCTTCAGCATTTGCTGGCGTATGCATTACTGCAAGAGATGATTTTCATTCTCTCCTTCTTACACCATTGGTTGCATGTGTTGAAGATATAACCACCCGTTCTTGTTCGCCACTGAATGTATCAATTCCAATCAAATGGCAGGATGGAGATTACTACGCTCAAAAAGAAGACCTAGCGACACTTATACATCATTGGTTCTTTAGTTCCGTACATTTGGAAATGTCGATGGCCCTTGAGGGACAGACAAAGTTTGAATATGTGCCAGCACCTTTATTTAACGATAGAGAGAATATTACTGACTTACTAAATACTCTTGCCGGTATTGCTTCTAAAGTCGCTCACTATTGGTTACGTGGGGACTCTGTCCAATTTCATCAACTTTACGAGATGTTCGAGCCTATTGAATTACATACTTTTAGGCAAAACCATCAACAGAAATCTGCTACTGAAGATTTTAGACGTTCATTACATCGTGTAGCTTGCGATATTCACCTTGTTAGTATTTTATTGAACGATACAGATAGCGTGCTTTTATCTGAAGAAAGTATTCGAAAAGCAATCGAGTGCAAATGGTTCGATGAGGTATCTTTCAGAGAACAGTATTCAGAAAATTCTCTTGTTAAAATGACGAATGAAGCTGCTTCTGTATTTATTCAGTCACAGTATTCATTGTGGCAGGCAGAGGTTCAAGAAGAAACAAGCGTTCATCTTATGATGCCACTTCAGCTTTGTTCTATCGCCGTAAAGCACAATTTAATTTCACAAGCTCGTGAACTGTGCATACAAACGTGGGAACTGACAACAGGTTATAGTCATCGAAAAGATCCTACATTGAGCAATACCGTAAGTGCTATTGGTTATTTGGTTGAGTCGGCACCAAAAGAGGCGCTGCAGCTTCTCAGCCAGATATCTCCTCAGATTCATAACGTATTGAACTATACAGATGGAAAAGGCACTAGGCATATTTTAGAAGCCACTGATGAACTGCTAGCCAAATTGAACCCTGCTGCTTTGATTGTCAAGTTTAATGAACATACTGATATGGGACAGTGGTCAGAAGCAGAGAATAGTTTAAGAGCATATGTAGCTCAAGGAGTTAAAGATGGGTGGCCTTTAGATTCGTTGATGCGTACAGGTTTACATGCAGAAATACATCAATTATTGGAGGAACAAGCACTGGAGGGATGTGCTTACGCTGCAGAGCTTCTTTCTACTTTAGATAATCATAGTGGTTGGGATATCGGTTTATTATGTCGAGAAGAATACTCCAGCGGGATTTCAGAAAGTGGTACTTACGAGGGAGATCCGACTACTTTTGAGCCAGAACAGTTTGACAGTTTATTAGACAGTTTTTCGGGTAGTTATGAACAACGACAGAAATTTGTACAAGATTGGTATGATTATTGGGATAAAAATGGCCAAGGACGAAGGTTGTTAGATGTTATCGATAAGAAACTTCTACATGAGAAAGAAAGACATTCGGAACTCTCGTATCTCTATGAGTCAGCTTTTCATACTAGGCGTAGATTAAGTGGCAAAAAATCGGCGTGGAAATACCTTGTTCGTGCTCAAATTATGAACGGCGGTTGGTTTTGGTTCGAAGGAGAAAAAAACACGCTTAATAGGCTCAACTTGATTATCAAGTTTTACCCAGAACACGGTGATAAGTTTGTGTCTGAAACAACTTATGCCATGTTCTCGGAGCCTGAAGAGAACCGGATTGCTCCGAATGATGCGATGGTCTATTTCTACGTAAAACAAGGCCGCATAGAGGAAGGTATTAATTTTGCCAAAACTATGGTTGATTCTGTTATCGATGACACTCGTACATTACCACTAAAGCAGCCACGCTGGGGGCTTAATCTGAGTTTAACCACGAGTTTGGAGGAGTAATGGATACTCTGAGTCTACTTGTTGCTCGTTTGGGGTGGCCATGTGCGTCTACTCGTTGGTGGACTATGCAAGAGTTGTCATCATATCTTGGAAATTTAACGACTAAATCGGAAACTGAGCGTTTGCTGATTGAGCGATTGTGCTCGTGTAAGCTTGAAGCGGAAGTGGTAGAGATTCTGTGCATTTTTTGGATGGCTCAACTTGAACATGATTACTCACCTATTGAGAACTTGATTAAAAATGTTCCTAAATCTTCACTTCTTTCAGATATGTTGTTGGAAGTCCTCGTTGGACAATGTCCTCAAGATGACTCAGATCTTAAGTTGTTTCCAAGTGATTTTGATGTGCCTGATGACTTTAACGGAATACAAGGTGTTGATGTTCCGAGAATATTCCGAACAACAATGGAAAGACTGGAAGAGCATTATCGTTTTCCTTTTGTTCGGCAAATGGCGTTTGAATGGAGTATGAATGCTACGATATACCCGGATGCTCCATATCAAGGGGATCTTGGGTATTTTGTACGTCCACTAGGTGATGGTTTCATTGGTTCATTCTCTTCAAGATCATCTCTCCGAGCTATTTCCTCCTACCTTCGAACACTCGCGATCGCAAAAAAAATTCTGGGGAATGCCGCCAAATTTGATTAGAAAAAACCTATTGATGGCACTACCTATCAATCCTACTTTAGCGTTTATGAAGCCTAATCGCCCTAAGTGGTTTCCTGATAAAACAGACTTTGACGGTGATTATGATTCAATATCTTCTTCAATATCAGCTATGCTTGCTCGAGTTGAAGAAACATCTCCTGGCAACGAACTAATTGCATTTGCATCACCAATAATAATGTCTATGGAGCGATGCGTAGAAGTCACTATTGTAAGGTGGTCTCAGGCTGAAGGAAGTCAAGTAGACGATGATAATTTGGCGGAATATATCAGTACTCATTTATCTGACAGTGTCCTAATTTCTACCAAAACTGAAACTCCATTGAGTACAAAAACTATCCTATCGCCACCAACTTTTCAGCAATTGATTGACCCGTACAATAAGGTTTGGCCGCTTGCTGGCATTCTCGATTTTAGTCGTATAGGCTACCTTCAGCATGATTTATACCCATCACGACTTTTTATTCCAACGTTGCCCAATTTATTCGAGGCAGAACTCATACCCAAAGGAAATAAATTGTATATTGAGATAGATTCTAAGGTCGTTGCTGAGCTTATTTATTGGAATGGTGGTTGGGGACCAGCACGACATATGAAGTTTGGCGGGGGGTGTGGTACGGCGCTTATCTCACGCGATCAGGAGTACAGCAAAACTTCCAGCTCTAAAGAAAAATCAATTAGGCAGTTTTACTTTTGGCAGGTTCGAACATTGAAACGGGAAAGAAGTTATGAAGATTTTCACGAATCATTAGAGACTGGTATTTTGTTTGTTTAGTTAACATGCTTTATTTAATAATAAGTTGTCGAAAGCGATGCTACATGGGGGTGATAGTCATATATCAATCCCCTTTAAGGGTGTGAATATAGGCACCAATAGAATGACATGCGTAAAGCAAGCCAAGCACTAAGGAAAAATAATGAGTATAGATATGGATGAATTTTGCAATTTGTGAGGTCCTTATATCATTAGGTAGATGTGAGCTCTTTGAAAGTTTCATACTTTATTGTCATGGTACTAGTATCCAGAAGGTAGTGATTTGAATTTGGTTTCAATCTTTATTGTCACGCTACTCTCTATGACATTACCTAGCAACAAGTTCTGCACGAGATAAAAGTTTCGTACTTTAATGTCCCACCACAGAAGCCACAAAACATCATCATCGCGAAACCGAATTCAACCGTCTTTGGTGATCAGGGTAGTTGGGTTAAGGAACAGCTGCTGGAAGTGTTGATTAATCGTGGCATGTTCAGTTCGGCGCTGGAACGATATCGCCAGGGTGGTAAAGGAGTGGTGTCTGTTCCAGTTCATATCTGTATCCGGTTGTTTGGGGTTAGTGTGTCGGGGGCTCATATGCTCATCACGCCACATGGGCTGGTATGTAAATTCGACAATAAGGCATTGGGTGAAAGCTACTCTTTCGATGTGAGTGGTGATGCGCGCAAATTGTGGAAAAGCGTCTGCCATATTGGCTGACATAACGGGAAGGTAGGGGGTTATCATGTTGGCTATACTGATCGGTGTCGTGACGGTGATGACGTTATCTTTACTACTACTCTGTGGCCTGTATGCAAAGTACCAGTATCATGAAACGAACAAACTGCCAGGGCTTCGCAGTCCGGTGGTGGTGTGTTTGTCACTGGCTGTTAAGTATGTAGGCCTATTTGGTTTGATACTGACGGTATCAGCGGCGTTCCAGGGCTCGTTTCAGATCCCAGTCGCTGGGTTGTTTGTGTTGATAGCCTTCGGGCTGCATGCGGGTCTTGGTGCAGTCTGTACCTTCGAGAGAAACCGGCAATTAAGGTAAATGGCTTAAACGTAAAAACCCGCTACTGAAAGCGGGTTTTTTATGGGTTAAATGACGATCATCGAATAAATATTGAGGCTGGAATACCAAAGCGTTTGGACAGATTTTTGATGTGCTCCAAGGTTAATCCACGTTCCCCATTGAGGATACGGCTGACGTATGAACGAGAACCGAGCTCATTTCCAAAGTCTGTCGTATTGAGGTTGTATTGATCCATCAGCGTTCTTAACGCTGCCACACCATCATTACTTTCTGCTAAACGTTGGTTAAACTCTGCAAATTCAGGTGCGGCATTTTCATACGCATCTATTTTTGCGCAAATCATATCGATGAGCGGATTGTCAGGGTCGTTCTCGACAAGATGCTCCACCAACTGAACGGCCTTTTCATAATCCGGGCGTGAATGGCTGTCTCCCAGTAACGGGACTAGATTTACCAGGTTTTGTGCCGCTTTTACGGCGTCTTGAAACATCATGCTTTTGTTCTCCGGTAGTGATCTGTCAACTTATCGTACTCTGCGTGGGTCGTTATGTGTTTCACGAATATTTTTCCCCGGTCAAAGTCGGCGAAAAACATCATTCTTAACGCATTTCCACTGATATCGATAACCCACCATTTCTCTCTGTACTTCATTCGGTCAAGGCTGGGGAAAACCTTCTTAAGCTCATCGGGTGTCTGATAACTATCGCGCTTAAGTGTTCGATATACGTCAGATAACGCCTGAGCACTGTTAGGAAATCGCTTGGATGCCTGGTTAAAAGGATCTCTTGAAATTACGTGCATGGTATCTCTCATGCTTCCTATTTGGCAACATTGTAGCATCAAGATCTGCTGTTGCCAACTAGGCAACAAATAAAATAATTATATTGCTATATAACCTTCGTCAGCGGTTGAGGTCATGCTTCAATAGAAAGGTAAACAAAACAAACAATACCAATAAAAAGAGGCTCCCTATGTACTGCACAGTCAAAGAATTAATCGCTCACTTATCCACTAAAAATCAACACGCTGTTGTGCTCTCCAAGCTGTGGGACACGCAAGATATTCATGAAGTCTTATCTGACAATGAACTGAAGCCAATTTCTGAATATGAGGCGCACAAAGCGCTTCAGCTGGTGGATCGCACACATGATGCCAATATCGGCATTAACTGGGATACGTTGCTCTGTGCTGTTGAATCATCAGGAAGCCTCACTGCTGAGCAATATGCACAGGCCAACACCTGCTTCACTGTTCCTCGTGAACTGTACTCCGTCTGTAATGAAGTGACGATCCCAGCAGGGTCTATCACTGTTGAATTTGAGGCATTCGAGCTACGCTCTGCACTGGCAAGTTCAACGCTCTCCATCTCAAAATTTCATCAGTTGAGTGGTTTCATCAAGTCAGTGACTGAAGGCTGTGATACACCGATTTACCATTGGAGTGTTTACGCCGAATGCCGTAATGGGAAATGCACGATTTGTTTGCAGGACAATTTCCAAACCAAAGAATATCGCTGGGTTGAAAAGAGCCTGTCATAAATCGTTAGTAAAACGCGTGTAGTAATGCGATGAGATGTAAATCGAATCCTAACCTTAAAATAACGATAAAACCGCTGAGGATCGCTTTGAGAGAGCCTCAGCCTTAAAAAGAGGTGTGACCTATGCTGACGGAATTAAAACTCCAGGAGGATCTTCGACTCCTGAATGTGACGCTTAAGTTCGATAAATCGGCGCTGATTGACGCTTTTGCTGTGTTGGAAAGAAACCCGCAATTCCTCCATATCGTTATCTACAGTGAAGCGACATTTGAGGATTTTGATGACGCGGATGAGAGTGCTGAAAATTGCATGAGCGATCCTGTTCTGGAAGTGTGGCGCTCTGGTGCGTGTTTGACTTGGATAGACCGTGCGGATGATACGCAGTTCCAGTGTGACCTGCCAATTATCAGTGTGCTGAATTCGTCGGAGATGAACCAGTGACCAGTGAACAAGCCATCAAGGTGCTGAGACGCAGTATCTGGGATTTGAAAGGCCTCAAGGAAGCACAGGCAGAGCGCGTACTGGCTTACCTGAAGACGCGAGTAAACCGCGTCAAGGGGGCGGTATTGAAACCCGAAATTCCGAAGGATATGACCTTTCTGGAAGCTATAGAGATGGGATATATCCACCAACAAGGCAACTGGAAAGACGCGCCGTGGTGCTGTAATAACCGCATCATGTCTTCAGCCAGTGACGCGCTGAAAGAGGCCAATGAACAGCTGAAAGCGCATTGGGCAAATTGACATCAAAAAATCAGAACCAGACCCATACATTGGCGCTGGTTTTGGTCTTATCCACTTTTCCACAGCCCTGATCCTAATAATTAACCTAATTAGTTCCTAACAGATCCTAAAAGATCCCCGTCGCTCGCAGACCGCTGGTGGCGTGGCCTACAGAGGATTGCGGTGAGTTTGAAAGGGAAAAAAGTGAGTCTGAATGGGAAAAAAGTGAGTTTGGGTGGGATTTCGGTGTGTTACAGTGGGAATCTCGGTGAGTCTGAAAGGGGAAAGCCGAGATTCTATTCACAACCATGAGGGGTTATGGTTTGATGTTACAAAATTGCAGTAATAACATCCTGTTATTCAAGGATGCGATCCCTGTTGCGGAAAATTCTTCGCACAGGAAACTCACAGTCTCAACCAGTTCAAGTGTTCAGCCCGTTTCACTGTTAAGGCTCGGTGTGTTCACACCGAACATTCGGTCGAAAGGTAAGGCTGGGAAACCGTTGGACGCGAGCGAGTCGCTCAGCCGCCTGGAGTATGCCAGAAGTGAAGGCTACACCAACGTGGTGATCACCGGACCTCAGCTAAACTACTTCATTGATTTTCGTTGCTGGCTTGGCATTATCCATGCGTTTAGCGCATCACCTGATGCCTTGAACGGTAACAAAATTAAGGTGAAATTCAGCGAGTTCTCAAACTTTTGCGGGTATCCGTCAAAGCGGCTTGATTCGAAATTGCGTAAGGAGATAGCCGACTCATTGACGCGTATCAGGGCGAAGACGATCACTTTCACGACACCTGGTACCAAAAAGTTTATGGTAACCGGTCTGTTGATGAAGGCGGAGTTCAATGTTGTTGACGACCAGATCGTACTGGAAGCTGATGAGCGCCTTTGGGAGCTCTACAGCAATGACCATTTGAGTTTGTTAAGACGTAAACCGCTGTTGGCATTGCCACGAAATGAAACAGCTCAGGCGCTGTACACATATTTCGAGGCATTACCGCGACAACCTGCGCCGATCCATATGTCTCGGTTACGTGAGCGGTTGATGATGAACGGTCGGGTCGCAGACCAGAACCGAAAAATCAACGATGCGCTCAATGACCTGGAGAGTATTGGATACCTGAAGTACGAAGTGATGAAAGCCGGACGCGAGTCCGTCGTTCACATTCACAACAGGAATGCGACGCTGGAATAAAAGTGAGTTTGGTCGGGAAACCCGCTGTGATGGCGGGTTTTTTTTTGCCTGTAAACGAAACGAACAGTAAAGTGGGTTTGAGCGGGCGATAAATTGGGTCATTAAATGGACTAAAGTGAGCCGAGGCTGGGGGAAGGATCGTTTAATGGTGCGTTCTGATGGGTAGCGAAGTTTTAAAAGTGAGCCTGAATGGGTGCCTGGTATTTGGTGAAGGCAGAGATGCGAGTGTTTTGGATGATTTATAGCCAAAGAGTGGTATTTCAAACCCCAGTTATGAGGGTGAAAATGGATAGTACCCATTGAAACACACTTTTGTGTGGTCATGTTGATAAGTAAACGTATATTTCCCGTTCAGACTCACTTTTCAATAGTATATATTTCCCATTGAAACCCACCGAAACGCAATCAGATATCCACCGCAAAATTGGATGGAAAATGAGGTCTTCCCGTTCAAACTCACTTTATTGATGGAGCTGTGCGATTTGTTGACTTAATTTCGGTAATGGTTGGGCTTGGGATATCATTTGGGTAGGAGGATTTTATGGGTCAATTTGGCGAGCAACTAAAGCTGTACTCTGATCGGCAACAGGATGAGAAGAAGCGAACGGCATTAGATGTACAATACGCAAAGTCAGAAGGGAAAGAGGGGTTTCTGACCTTGAATATCTCAATAGCTCCAATGTTTCCAGAAGGGCGTGACGTGAATTGGGAACAAAAAATAACTATCCAGTTGTCCCGGTATGAATTGACCGCATTTTGCGGCGCTTTATTCGCGCTGGAAAAAGAAATGCGTGCTAAGTTTCACGGCGAGAACAAAAACAAAGGGTTTGTCGCGAACAATAACGGGGCGCTGGGTTGCGGCCTGACGATATCGGAAGCGGGAACGACGATGACCTTCATGCTCGATCATGCTAGGCGTATCGAGCTGGGTGCATTCGTATTACGTCGGCAGGCCGAGGCCTGGAAGATGTCAGCGAGTGATGTACTGGCAATCATGCGCCAGTCCGTGAGTATTAAAAAGCAGTGAGTTTGCTGAGGGGCGAAGTCACTGTTTGAGCTCCGTGGGGGAGCGATAAAAAGGGGGTAAGTCTTGAAAAAGCCATTTCTTCTTCTGGCCGGATTGCTCATGTGCTCGGCAGAGCTCTACGCCTCGGTCGATACATCGAACCTGCAACAGGAAACTCGCACAAGACAGATCGGTCCGACACCATCTGATGCGCGTCCGTATTCTGAAATCAAACACCATGTACATGATGGTCCGGTTGAGCTTTTCTTGATTGAGGAAGTCACAGGCGCTGACCAGTCATTGCATTCGGTCGTTATATACGATGGCAATCGGTACGAGCTGAAAGGGGAAGTCGATTGGCTCAGGTCAGGGGAAGCGAACATGCCTTCTGGTGGATGGGCGTTCACTGTATTTGCGTCAGCAACGGAAACATACGCTTGCCCACCAAAGGTGGCGCAATCAGGTCAAGGCTCCTGCTTGTTGTTTGTGTTGAAAAGCGATGAAACGCCACTGTTAAATCATGAGCCTGATTAACGCGGATTGTACAGGCGATGATCAGGTGGGCGTTTCCACGGGCTGACAGGGAGGAAACCCAGAAGGCCAAAGAGTGAATGGTACCGGGTAAACTAGGTTATTTATCAACCTTTGGGACAACCTGCGTTGCGACCGCCACCCGTAAGGGTTTTACAAACGAGGTAATCAAAATGAACACTGCAATGAATTTTGCTCTGGCTGTATTAGCGCTGACAGTCTGTTCGCCAGCCATCTCCAACGAGACGGAAAAAGTAAATTTCCATGTTCCACGTTCGGTGTCAGATCAGGACCCTACAGGGGTGAAAAAACTGCGGATGAAATACAAGCAGTTCTACGTGAGTTATCTGGGTAATGGTGATAAGCAGGAATTGAAGCAACCGGTCTATTTCGAAGGGGCATATCGTTATTCGCTGATCAGGTCGTTCGACGGGAACAATACGGTGCTTTATCTCGGTGGCAGCAAACATGTTTTGTCTGGCAAGTCGGGTGCGTTGACCCCGATGGTAGCAGGTAAGAAGTTGGTCGCGTTGCGAGATAGTGACAACACTGTGTTGGTGTGCCAGGAACAGGTGTTGCGGCTGAAGTTTTCTAAATGCTGGGAAGTGGCTCACAGCGACCAACCTTTGGCGGTCATTCCTGACGAAGAAGAGTAAAACGGATGCTACAGCGATGATTTTGATCGCGCTACGTAAATTCTAAGGGGAATAGCGATGTTCTATGCGGAAGATGTGATGTTGGTGAGTCTTGTGGCGATCTGTATTTTCGTTTTCAGTTTGGTGGTGTTCGCCATGTGCTTGCTACGTGATTGGAACCAAAAACTGTACACGGCCAGTATCCTCGGTGGGGTAGTTTCATTTGCTTTTCTCATGGTCCTGATTGCGGTACCGACAGTGAAACAAGAAGGCGTTGCGAAGGGCGGGCATTCTCATTCAGAGTGCAAGGCTGTCGAACTTCGAACGTTAACGGACGTGTAACTAGACCGCAAAAATCAGGAAAGGTATAAACAAAAGATGCAATCGCTGATCGGTATGATATTCTGATTGCAACTGGAGTCGCGAGCGTGTCTGAGGGGACGCGCCGCACGCGGGGTTCCCCCAGAGCGGGGTCAAAATACAAGCCTACCCACCAGCTGAGAATGCCGCACTAATCCTGCGGCATTTTTGTGCATAAAACTAAAGCAGTCATGACTAAATATGATATTTGAAATAGATAAATGCCCCTAAAGCGATCCCTAATAGAGTGAAAAAAAATGTTCTGGTTATACACTCCACCTAAGAAAATAGGCGCACAAAAAACAGCTATAGTTATAATTACATGCTTGTTATTTTCTGATTCTTGTTCTTTTTCATATAACCTGTAATTCAAATCATTCTCTTCTTCTTTCAAGTCCCATGATGTCATTGTTGTAGGGGCGAGATCACATGGTCTGCTGTAATCAACACTATCAAGCTTAATTTCATTGGCTTTATAATTCAGAATGATTTTATCAATAAAGTTTGAAATTATATAAAACGTATTATATTCCAACTGGATATAGTCGAACATATCACTATCTGATAGTTCAGTCAGTTTTATAAGCTGATGATTTTTTTTATTTGGGGATTCTACGGCAGGAAATGATCTGATGTAACAGTTTTTTACCAACATGTCAGTAGGGTTTATATTTGTTTCTGGGAAAAAATCCCTAAATACAACCAAAGAGATGGTGTCTTTATTATTTTCTTTACAACGCTCAATGGGATGTAGCTCTTTAGCAATGTTAAGGAATTGCATTATGGTTGCTAAGAATTCATTTAAACACTCTTTTCCAGCTAAAGTGTTTTTGTTATTTGTAAGGCTAGGGAACTTATCAAAAAAGCGCTCTAAATTTAAGTAATAAAAAATATTATAAATGACATTCCTTATTTCAGGCTTGGCTACCAACTCCCCCTCAGTGTTTACATGAGCTAACCCATGAAGTTCGAAGCAAGATAAAATCTCAAATCTAACCCTATTTTTAACCTCTAAAGGCTGTTCACTTTCCGTGATGATAAGCAGCAGTTTATTTAGATAATTAAAAAGAATGGTTTCAGTTGTAAGATAAAACTGATTCTTATTTTCCAATTTTTAAGTCCTTTCAAAATTCTGTCATTTACCATATTACAATATAAATACCTTTAATACTCAAATAGACAATCGTTACCACAGTTACTCTAGACCAACATACAATGAGGGGTATAACCCTACGCCCCGGCGCTCCGCTTGGGGCAAACCCCAGCCCGAGCTCTATTCCCACCGTTCCGCGATAATATGAAAGCCCGCTTGAGTTCCGCGTTATTATTTGAAATTGGCACATTATTCCTGGGTGGCTGCTCCGAGAAAAGAAGAGATAAAGAGAGAAAAAAAGAGAAAAAATAAGAGAGTGGGGGCGATGAGATTTCAACAATAAAAGAGTCAAAAAGGTCTCTAGTGTGGCAGCGGTGTTTTAAATATGCATTACTGTATGTTGGTCTAGATTTGTGGCGTATGTTGACTTTATTAATTTCAAATCTGCTATCACCTTTAACATTTCATCAAATTCTAATCCTCGGTTAAAGGTAAAAGGGGCCGCTTTGTAGACTTTTATTCGTGCATGCCAAAATGATTAAGGTATTATCGCCATTAATTATTGTGGCATATTTGGAGTCTATTGGATGAAGTTGAATATAGATAAATGCTTATCTTTTATTGGAAGCCACGCTTGGTTCTTCATCTTTGGAGCCGTATCATTTCAGATTATTAGTATGGTTGTACTGGCTCGAAGCTTCTTTGTCGATGCGTTCCTCGATACCGCTATAATCGCTGCGGCCATTCAAATGGTGGCTATTATTTTCATGGCTGTTTCCCGTCATGCAATAAAGATACGTATGTTAGATTCGGCTGGTGGTCCAGAGGCTTACCTTGCACAAAAAATTGAGTGGCCGGGCGACCCGTTCTACACGGGGTCAGTTTGGATATCGAAAATTATTGTACGTTAGGCTCATTTTTTGACCATCAATGATGAGCCAATATCTGGCGAAATTTAACAGAACCGCCTATACCCCAAATCCCGTATCGGTAGATATCATTTTTGTAGTAACTTTCCTTCCGACAGTATCACAGCCAAAAATAATATAAATATATGATTTATATCGCAAATAAAGGTAGTTATGTTTATTCTTAGTTATACTATAGTGGAGTATGCATTGACAATAATTATATACTCCACTATAGTATAACTCAAAAATGGTGAGGTAAATAATGCCCAGTACTCCTGAAGAGAAAAAAAAAGGTCCTTACCCGTGTTCGCCGTATTCGGGGTCAGATTGATGCTCTGGAAAGAGCGCTGGAAAATGGTGCTGAATGCCGTTCCATTCTTCAGCAGATAGCTGCCGTTCGCGGAGCAGCTAACGGTCTTATGGCAGAGGTGCTCGAGAGCCACATACGGGAAACCTTTGACCAGAATGACAGCTACAGCCATGAAATCAGTAAATCCGTTGACGATACGATTGAACTGGTTCGCGCCTATCTTAAATAGCTAAGCCATCACATTGAGGATAATTTACATATGAAATCACGTGCTGCCGTTGCATTTGCACCAGGGAAGCCCCTGGAGATTGTTGAAATTGATGTTGCACCACCTAAAAAAGGCGAGGTGCTGATTAAAAATACCCACACCGGTGTCTGCCACACCGATGCCTTTACCCTCTCCGGGAACGATCCTGAGGGCGTTTTCCCGGTGGTTCTCGGCCACGAAGGGGCCGGTGTCGTCGTGGAGGTCGGTGAAGGCGTGACCAGCGTGAAGCCGGGAGACCATGTGATTCCGCTTTACACCGCCGAATGCGGGGAGTGTGAATTCTGTCAGTCCGGGAAAACGAACCTCTGTGTATCGGTTCGCGAAACTCAGGGAAAAGGACTGATGCCTGACGGAACCACTCGCTTTTCTTACAATGGCCAGCCTCTTTACCACTACATGGGATGCTCCACCTTCAGTGAGTATACGGTAGTGGCCGAGGTTTCTCTGGCAAAAATTAACCCGGAGGCAAACCATGAACACGTCTGCCTGCTGGGCTGTGGCGTGACTACCGGGATTGGCGCTGTTCACAACACAGCGAAAGTACAGCCTGGAGATTCTGTCGCTATTTTTGGTCTTGGCGCAATCGGTCTGGCTGCCGTTCAGGGGGCTCGCCAGGCAAAAGCAGGACGCATTATCGCTATCGACACCAACCCGACCAAATTCGAACTTGCCCGTCAGTTCGGTGCAACCGACTGCATCAACCCGAACGACCATGACAAACCGATTAAAGATGTGCTGCTTGAAATCAACAAATGGGGCATTGACCACACTTTTGAATGTATCGGTAACGTCAACGTTATGCGTGCGGCGCTGGAAAGTGCTCACCGTGGCTGGGGCCAGTCCATTGTCATCGGCGTGGCCGGCGCCGGGCAGGAGATATCCACCCGTCCATTCCAGCTCGTTACCGGGCGCGTATGGAAAGGTTCTGCTTTCGGCGGAGTGAAAGGCCGTACGCAACTTCCGGCCATGGTAGAAGATGCCATGAAGGGTGAAATTGAACTGGAGCCATTTGTTACCCACACGATGACGCTGGATGAAATCAATGAGGCCTTCGATCTTATGCATGAAGGTAAATCAATCCGTACGGTAATCCGTTACTGATAGCGTCTTAACTGAGTCAAACCAACTGAAGGAAATGGATCATGGCAACACCTGTAATTTCTGGTAATGACGTTTTTTCCCACGTCTTCATCGGTGCATCCGATGTTGAAAAATCCGCTGATTTTTACGATGCTGTCCTCGGTACGCTTGGCATCAATAACCTCGGCCCGTTTGGCAATGGCTGGGTACTTTATGGTCGTGAAAAGCCAGCCTTTATTATTGCACGTCCGGGCAACGGTGAAGCGCCATTGGCCAACGGCGTTACTGTCGGCTTTGCAGCTGCAAGTCCGGAAGAAGTTGATGCTTTCCACGCCGCGGGCCTTGCCGCCGGAGGGAAAGATGAAGGTCAGCCTGGCCCGCGCAGCCATCTCCCTGGAGCCTATGCAGCCTACCTGCGAGACCCTGCGGGTAACAAAATCACGGCTTATACGTTCATCTGACGTCCGGCTATAAAGAGACTTCCCCTGACTCCCTGTCAGGGGAAATAACCATGAGACAGAGGCTAATGGAACTCATCGAGCAGCATGCCAGCGCTGGCGGCTGGCAAAACGTATACCGCCATAATTCACAAACACTTAATTGTGAGATGAATTTCGGTGTTTATCTTCCCCCCAAAGCAGCAACAGAAAAACTGCCGGTCCTGTACTGGCTCTCGGGTCTGACCTGTACGGAGCAGAATTTCATCACCAAATCGGGTATGCAGCATTATGCCGCCAGGAACAACATCATCGTCGTTGTTCCTGATACCAGTCCCCGTGGAGAGCATGTCGCAGATGCTGACAGCTACGATCTGGGCCAGGGTGCCGGATTTTATCTGAACGCGACGGAACATCCGTGGAACACGCATTACAGGATGTATGACTATATTCTCCATGAGCTTCCGGATGTTGTCATGGAGCATTTACCTGTAACATCAAGGAAATCAATATCCGGTCACTCCATGGGGGGGCTGGGAGCGCTGGTTCTGTCGCTGCGAAATCCTGATGAATATGTGAGTGTATCGGCATTTTCACCAATAGTGTCACCTTCTCAGGTGCCATGGGGACAACAGGCATTCACCGCGTACCTGGGTGAAAATAAAAAAACGTGGGAGCACTACGATCCCGTCAGTCTCATTTTACAGGGTGCGAAATTACCAGAAATTTTTATTGACCAGGGATTAAGTGACGCCTTTTATGAAGATCAGTTACGCACTAAAAGTCTTGAAAGAGTGTGCAACGAGATGAACATCAACACATCATTCCGATATCATACTGGTTACGACCACAGCTATTATTTCATTTCCAGCTTTATTGGTGAGCACATTGCTTACCATGCCAACAGGCTCAGGCTGTCAGCATGAGTTGATTTCCAGCCTCAGAAAATGTGCTTAATTTTCAGGCCTGAACAGGGCCTGAATCCTGCAGACCTGAGATGTGCTGTAACCGGTGGCTTCAGCAGTTTCTCTTATGCTCAGTTTCTTGACCTGTCGGTAATACAGAACTTTCTTATGTCGTTCCTGATCGGCCTGTTTGCCCCGGTATTTTCCCAGCGTATGTGCCCGTTCAATTCCCTGCTTCTGCCGATGGCGGCGGCTCAGCCAGTCCTTATGCGACATCGCGGCCATCAGGTCGATAAGCATATTATTGATGGCGGTTATCACGGCGCGGGTGATTGGGTCAGCCTGCGAAGGATCTTTATCTGACAGCGCCTGCCATGAGGTGGGTACATCGAGGCTGACAATCCGCAGCTCGTGTTGCTCGATTTGCTTTTTCAGCGTCATCCAGTCGCTGTTGCTCAGACGGGTCAGACGGTCTATCTGCTCGACCAGTAAAATATCATTGCGGTGACTGTCCATCAGTAAGCGCCCCAGTTCCGGGCGGTCAAGTTTTGTACCGCTGATGTTCTCCCGGTAGTAACTGGCTATTTTATGTCCCCGCTCCTGAACAAACTGCTCCAGCATCTCTTTTGCCCGATCGGCGAACTGATCTTCCGTCGATGCCCTTAAATAAGCTCTGATGAACATTTTTCCACCACGTTATCGCATTTAAGTTATTGCATTTAATCTATCGCATATAGGTTATGTCATTCATCGTGTGCCGTCACGTTTTGAATATGGCGTCAGGGTGTACCCTTATGCGATAAGCATTTCTGTTAAAAATACCGCATCGGATAATTTACGAGGGAAACTATATGGCAAGGAGGCAGATTCTTTCTCTGTCGGAAAGAGAATCATTACTGGCATTACCGGACGAAGAGTTAACGCTGACCCGGATGGCGTATTTCAGTGAACATGATCTGGCACTTATCAGTGCTCACCGTAAACCTGCCAGCCGTTTTGGTTTTGCCGTCCTTCTTTGCTATCTGAAAAATGTCGGCTTTACCCCGGATAAAAAAATCCCTCCCTCTGATGCGCTGCTGAAGCATATCGCCAGCAGGCTAAAACTTACCGGGGATCTCTGGCCAGCTTACCTTTCCGGCAGGGAAACCACGCGACGCGAACATTTAACCGAACTGTACCGCTATCTTGGCTTAAAAGCGTTCACCGGCAAAATACAGCAGGACTGTATTACACACCTGCTGCCGATGGCGACGCGCACCGATAAAGGTATTCTCCTGGCCGAAGAACTACTGGTCTGGCTCCGGCAGAACAACGTGATAATCCCCTCGATTGATGTCGTGGAGCGTTCCTGTGCTGAGGCCATGGCAGGCGGCGATAAAATCGTGTTTCAGACCCTGAATGCCCCGTTAACTCCGGCTCACAGGGATGCTCTGGATTGTTTACTTGAGTCATCGGATAATCAGTCTTCCAGGCTGACATGGCTTCTGCAACCTCCGGGTAAAATCAATGGTAAGAACGTGCTGCAACACCTTGATCGGCTCAGTAGCATTGAATCGCTGGCATTACCGGAAGGTATAGATCGTACCATTCACCAGAACCGGTTGCTGAAACTGGCGCGGGAAGGCCGAAAGATGAGCAGCCGGGATTTGACCCGATTTTCAGCAGCCCGGCGTCATGCGATCCTGGTGTGCGTGCTGGAAGAAGCCAGAGCCACACTGACAGACGAAGTGATTGAGTTGCATGAGCGAATGCTGAACAGCCTTTTCAGCAAAGCCAAAAGAACACAGGCTGAGCGCCTTCAGCAGACCGGAAAGCTGATCCAGTCAAAACTGAAGCAGTACATCAATGTCGGTCAGGCGCTGTCTGATGCCCGTGATTCCGGGGGAGATCCATGGCTCGCAATAGAAAACATACTCCCATGGCCTGAATTTGTCGCCAGTCTGGAGGAAACACGCCATCTCGCCAGAAAAAATAATTTTGACCCGCTGCATATTATTACCGAGAAATACAGCACATTACGGAAATATGCCCCGCGCATGTTGTCAGCTTTACAGTTAATCGCAACTCCGGCAGCGCAACCTCTGGCTGATGCGCTGGTTGTGATCAAGGATATGTACCGGAAGCAGTCACGTAAAGTTCCGGCCACCGCGCCGCTTGAGTTTGTCCCAGAAAGTTGGCGCAAGGTGGTAATTACACCTGCGGGTATTGACCGGCAGTACTATGAATTTTGTGCGCTCAGCGAGCTTAAGGGGGCGTTGCGTTCCGGGGACATCTGGGTTAAAGGTTCACGCCGCTACAAAAATTTTGATGATTACCTCATTCCCGAAAAGGACTTTGACAAACTCACACCGGCGCTGCCACTTCCCGTATCTGCTGATTATCATGAGTACATTACCAGCCGTATGACCCTGCTTCAGTCCAGGCTTGAAGAGGTCAATGCCATGGCTGCCCTTGGTGAACTGCCCGATGTGGAAATATCTTACAGGGGCGTAAAAGTCTCTCCGCTGGATAACAGCGTTCCGGTGCAGGTTTCACCGCTGGCAGAGCTGGTTTACAGCATGCTACCGCGCCCTAAAATCACGGAAATTCTCGATGAGGTAAACAGCTGGACGACGTTTACCCGACATTTTTCGCATATAAAAACTGACATTACCCGTCCCGATATCCGCCTGCTTCTCACCACCATTCTTGCGGATGGCATCAATCTTGGCCTGACCAAAATGGCGGAAGCCTGCCCCGGTAGCACCAAATCATCACTCGAAGATATTCAGGCATGGTACATCCGCGACGAAACCTATTCAGCAGCCCTTGCAAAGCTGGTAAACGCGCAGGGGAAAAGGCCGCTGGCGGCATTCTGGGGAGACGGGACAACATCATCATCAGATGGACAGAATTTCAGAACAGGCAGATCAGGCCGCTACGCAGGGCAGGTTAACCCAAAATACGGGCAGGAGCCCGGACGTCAGTTTTATACCCATATTTCGGATCAATACAGCCCGTTTTACACCTGCATAATCAGTCGGGTCAGAGATTCAACCCATGTGCTCGATGGCTTGCTGTACCACGAAAGCGACCTGGAAATCAGGGAGCATTACACCGATACAGCGGGTTTCACCGATCATGTCTTTGCCCTGATGCATCTGCTGGGATTTGCGTTCTGTCCGCGAATCAGGGATCTCCACGACAAGAAGCTATTTATCAAAGGGAAAGCAGGCCAGTACCCGGCGCTTCAGTCACTGATATCAACAACCAGCCTGAATCTGAAAGAGATCGAAATTCACTGGCGTGAAGTGCTGCGTCTGGCAACCTCGATAAAGCAGGGAACCGTGACGGCATCCCTGATGCTGAAAAAGCTTGCCAGCTACCCCAAGCAAAACGGGCTGGCCAAAGCACTGAGAGAAATTGGCCGTATTGAACGAACTCTGTTTATGCTCGACTGGTTCCGCGATCCTGCACTGCGTCGGCGGGTACAGGCGGGGCTGAATAAAGGTGAAGCCCGTAACGCGCTGGCGCGAGCGGTATTTATGCACCGGCTGGGAGAAATCAGGGATCGAAAACCGGAAAATCAGAGCTATCGCGCCAGTGGACTGACGCTCCTGACAGCTGCCATATCCCTGTGGAATACCGTCTATATGGAAAGAGCTGTCGATGCTCTGAAGCGTAAGGGAGTGAAGATCAACGAGCAACTGCTGTCGCATTTGTCCCCGCTAGGCTGGGAACACATCAATCTGACAGGCGATTATATATGGAAAAGCAACCGGATACCGTCAGCCGGTAAGTTTCGTCGGCTGAGGCCAGCTAAATTAGGCAGGTCAAAAAATAACCTTAACGTACAATAATTTTCGATATCCAAACTGACCCCATGAATGGCTTCGCACTAAAGCCCATGCCCCTAACACCTTTCTTGGTTAATTCCCTTACGAATAACCATATCTTGCCTTTGCCCCTGAAAATTGTATAAAGTATGGATAAATATACAGCCCCTGTTTCGGCGGGGGGATTTGCAAGTTACCCTTTTTTCGGGGATTGATTACGATGAACATCGCAGAAACCTTCCATCGCCTGGAAGACTCTCTGGCGTTGCTCAAGCGCGTGCTGGCACAAAAGTCGCCTCTTTATGCTCGTGTTTGTGTAATTCCGCCAGTTGCTGACGGCGATGAGACTTTACCCGTTAACCGCATCGAACCAGAATTACTGTACGGTGCCCAGGCTATTGAACAAACTCAGAAAGCCTTTACCGATCTGCATATCAAAGACGGGTTATCCCAAAAATCGACACGTCGTACCGCTGGCGTGCTTTGGTATGATGATGAAACGCCTGAGTTCGCGGCAGAAGTCATGGCGCTAATAACGAGCATTAACGCAATAAAGCTGTCGATTCAAGAGCACATTATTACTGGATTCAGTTCGCAGAATGCGCGCTTCTCCGCACTGCATAATGCCTGTCCGGGCGTAATGACGCTGCATCTATACCGGCAAATTAGAGCCTGGCATAAGGCCGATATTCAGTCCATTCGTTTCTCGTGGCAGAAGAAGTCTTTATTGCGGATCCCGGATAAGGCCAAACTACTCGCCAGCATGCAGGCCGATGTCATAGATAATAGTGAAGTGACTGTACCGGTCGGTAATTTGGCTCAGCGGATAGCTAATACCCCGCAAGACAAATTACGTCTGCGTCGTCCGGCTAAAATACAGCCGGTGGCAAACATTCAGTTTCGCGCAGATATCGAAGGTGAACCGCCAACGCTGAAAACTGTAACTGCATTAATGCCATACATCATCATCCAGAATCAGCGGTTAGAAGTGAAACCACTTCAGAACTATTCACCGCGCGATATTCAGCGAAGTAAAGACCGACTCGCAACCGAGGTGATCGGGACTTTCCACGGCGAGACTATTGAAATGCTATTAGGGAGATAATTCATACCGCATATGAATTACTATAAAATATACAATAAGGATGTCGATGCCTGGCTAAGACAAGATCAGTCAGGCTTTACCGATGAAGAACATGCAGGCTTCTGGCCGGAGCCTGCTATCATCAATATTGAACAGAGTGACGTTCAAAAACCTGTGTATTTCTCACCTTCAGCAACCACCTTGAAACTCATTGAGTTCGGGGTGTACGACTTTTGTGGTCGCTGGCCGGAGCGTCCAGAGCTGGCCCAAAAGCATCTTTTCTCTTGTCAGAACCTTGAATTTCGTCACCTGAAAGCGACGTATTACTATAAGGAAACCTTAGGTAATACGACCTGAGGCCTCTGGTGAGATAACAATGAAATATTATGAAAGTACGCTGCGCTTGAGGATCCCCTCAACCGATTTGTATGGAATACATCAGCATCTGGATTTTTTCATTCAAGAGCAAAGTAAAGCCAAGTTACCGTATTCATTCCTCGTACAACCGGGCACGGGCAACGATTCTCGTATCCTCTTACGTACAGCACAGCCTATCGGTGTTCCTGGTGAAAAGCACCTGAGCGCGACCTTTACTGAAGGCCAAAAAATCACCCTCTGTGGATCTATGGCCGTCGTGCGTCGTGAAACTGTCAACGGTCGGAAGCGAGAAGTTACCCCTCCACACCACGAACTGAACGAATTCATCCATTACCGCCTTGAGCGGGCAGGGTTTACTCCCCACCATGTCGGGGTATACGAAACGAAAAAGAATATTATTCAGAAGCCAGACCACCGCCATCAGAAAGGTCACCGGATCGTCGTGCCGACGACAGAATTCATTGCCACAGGTAATGTCGCGTCAGTAGAGGAATTCGAGCAAGCCTTTGTATTCGGAGTAGGCAGGAAACGAATTTTTGGCGTTGGTCAGATATCCCTCATCAGTTGAGCCGACGCGTAACCTCCACAAAGCCGGTCAATACCGGCTCTTTCCATTCTCTGCGACGACCCTTATCTATTGTGTACTGATCTGTAAAAATAGTTATTGACTGACCAGTCAACAACTGGTTTACTTGCGTAAAATACAATGAGAGGAATAACCATGAGCGGAAGACCAAAAGAATATGACGACCAGAAAGTCATTGAAGCTGCGATGAATGTTTTCTGGGATCATGGTTACGAAGCCAGTGGTACCCAAGCTCTTTGTGAAGAAACGGGAATGGGTCGGGGCAGTCTTTACCATGCTTTTGGTAACAAACAAGGCCTGTATCAAAAAGCGCTACAGTATTACCAAGAAATGGGGATAAACCGACAGAAAGACATTCTTTCTAGCCAAGAAAGTCCCAAGCAGAAACTACTGAATTTGCTTAACTGGGGGATCGAGATTGACCAAGATCCTGAAAATCCGCGAGGGTGTCTTGCTCTACATTCGGTTCTCGAACGCAGCCATAAAGACCCGCAAATACAGTCCATCAATCAACAATATCTACTGCGCCTGGAATTATTGGTGAAAGCTGTCATTACCGAAGGTGTCAAACAGGCTGAATTCCCTGATAGCACGAATATCTCCACCAGCAGCAAGGCCTTCCTATCTGGGTACTATGGTCTACGGATCATGGGCGTTACCTTGACTGACCGTGATTTTTTGAACGAAGCAGCCTACGGAATTATTTCAAAAATTTAGGATCCCCACCCGGTGATTTGACGCGCTTAATAGTTTACTAAATGGTAAACAATGCTGTCTTTTTGTTTCCAAAATAATGGCGATCTATTTTGTACTAATCGATAAACAATGGAGTAATACCCCATGAGTACAGATGTTAAGGCTTTCCATATCGCGACAGGGAACGGTAATTCTGTCTGGATGAACGGTGACCTCTACTCAGTATTAGTGAGTCCATGCGTAGCGCAAGGGCAAATTTCAATTTTAGAAGCGTCCATTCCACCAGGGGGTGGCCCGCCAAGACACAACCATCTTAATGAAGATGAAATTTTCTATGTGACGCACGGTCAGCTGGATATTTCTGCCGGTGATGATTCATTCATCGCAACGGCAGGGAGCCTCGTTTTTGTCCCTAGAGGCATGATGCATGGTTTTCGGAACAACACTAAAGATTTCGCCAAGCAATTACTCATTTTTACGCCTGGGGGATTCGAAAGGTTCTTTTTAGAAGTTGGCCTTACGGCTACAGCAGGGAGGCCCATTCCGGACGTCTCCAGTACCAATCAGGAACTCGCTCGCTTAATCGGGGCGCAGTACGGATCTTATCAAGAGGTGGAAATTTGAAACGTAATTTATACATTCTGATGGCAACCATTTTAGTGGTAACCATGAGCGAACTCCAGACAGCGGGTATGCTTCCAAATATCGCAGCAGACCTTCAGGCATCAACCGGACAAGTTGGTTTACTTGTCTCGGTGTATGCTCTCGGCATGGCGGTCGGTGGCCCAATCATTGCATATATGCTCCGACGCAAATCACCGCGATTGGTACTGACTTCTATTATTGCAGCTTATGCGGTGATAGAAATTCTAGCGCCAGTAGTTCATGAATATTGGTGGCTTGCGTTGGCGCGCTTACTTACCGGCTGTCTCTCAGGAGCGACTTTTGGCCTTGCACTGACGTTTGCTGCCCGTCTTGCCCCTTCGCCTGACCAAATTGGACGATCTGTTTCCATCGTACTAAGTGGCCTTATGGTCGGCACTGTCATCGGCTTGCCGTTAAGCCATTTCATCGCAACGCAGTGGGACTGGCAATCCTGTTTCTACCTGCTTGGTGTTGCCGCATTACTAGTAAGTTATATCGTCCTAAAATGGCTCCCCAATCTGGCTAAAGCGACGGAAGACGAATCAGTCGCTGACATTCAAAACCTTAAGTCACCTAAATTATGGTCACGATACTTGGTTAGTTTTCTGACGATCGGTGCAGCATACGGCTCTTTTTTCCTTCTTTACACCTTTACTTCAACAGAATGCCGGTTTCAGTTCTGATGCGACAACCTTAATCTTGCTTGGTTATGGACTCTGTACAGTAATCGGCAACCTCATTGTTGGCCGATTCGCAGATGCACACCCCGTTGGTGTCTTACGAATTGGGCATAGCGCTTTATTGATTGCCTTGGTTGTCTTGTCATTATTCAGCGACGTTAAAGAATTGACGCTGGTTATGGTGCTGGTGGTTGGCTTGATCGGTATCTCCATGAATCCTGCCTTAATCACGCGAGTCACTGAGGCAGGCGGAACTGGGTACTTAGTCACTACAGTGCATACCGCGGTTATCACGATGGGCGTCACACTCGGTACCATGTTTAGTGCGTTCTCAATGAATATTTTCGGACAAGATCCCGTGATTGCGACCTGGACAGGTGCGGCATTAGTCGTGGTCGTATTAATCGTTCTAGCCATGCAAACAATGCGATTTAGTAATACCAAACAACCCCTTGCGCGGGTCAACTCATTGAACAAGTCCTAAGTAACGGAGAGAAAACAGAATGGTCAATTTAACCACAACAGCATCAGAAAAAATTGCCTTGGTAACGGGGGGTTCAAGAGGTATTGGCAGAGAAATTGTCTTGTCGCTGGCGAGGGATGGGGTCGGTTATATAGGGATCCACTGTGGTAAAAATCAGGAGGCTGCACGTCATGTCGTAACCGAACTGCGCGCGCTTAATGTTGAGGCCGACATTTTCACCGCAGATTTCGGGAACAACGCGGAACAAGCGGCACTCGGGCTATGGGAAGCATTCTATAACCGGCTGAAGGACAAAGGCTATAACGATGTTGATATTCTGATTAACTGCGCTGGGATAGCACCATCTACGTCACTCATTGAGACAACATTGAATGACTACCAGGCAGTCATGTCTGTTAATGTTGAAGCTCCATTCTTTCTGTTGAAGGCCGCCGCACCTCATATCAATACGGGGGGCCGCGTTATCAACGTTTCAACTGTTTTAACCCGAGTCTCCGATCCGCAGCGAGCAATTTACGCCGCTTCAAAAGGCGCTATCAACGCGTTGACACTTTCGTTGGCAACTTGAGTTCGGAAAAAGAAATATCACCGTCAATGCCATTGCACCTGGTGTAGTCGATACCGACATGAACAGTGGCTGGCTTCATGCTGAAGAGGCTCAAAAAATAGCGTCTGGTTTCTCTGTTTTTTCACGAGTTGGCAAAACCGAAGATATCGCTGACGTGGTTTCGTTTTTAGCGTCCGACCGTAGCCGATGGATAACAGGGCAGATTATTGATACTTCCGGTGGTTCATGCATTTAGGGGTAGAGGGGTAGAAACCAGCTTTAACTGGTTTCTACCTGACTCATAGGCCTGGCAGCGGGCCTGTGTAGCCTTCGTCTTCCGCAGTGACTTCCTTAATAGGCTTCGCCACACCCACTGTAACAGGTGCCTTCACCAACGTAGGATCGGTTATGTCCAGGATCCCAATGGTGGAAACGGTATACGTGTCGATAGTCATCCACGGTTTCTTCATGTCGCACTGACTTTTAATGTCGCGCTCCGCTGAACACCAGGTGAGCTTCCCTTTGTTGAGATCCCGAACGCTCGGTTCACCGTACTTCTCCAGAGCCCCAGCCACCAGCGCTTCCGGGTTATTGAAGGAATAACGAATTGACTTCACCCGGCTAATCTCCGGCGTGTCACCCGTCCCTTCAATCAAGTTGACGATCGTCTCTTCGTTCACGTTCCCCCAGGTCAGTGACGCAACTTTCCCATTGCGTGATTGGGTTCGTACAGCCGCGATATCGCGTCGTTGGGCTTGCTTGTTCGCCGCTTCCAATGCGGCGTCAAGTTCCATGCCCAGTGAAATACCTGCCACATTGAACGCCGTTACATCAACACTGCTGATTGGAGGCAGTTCCACTTTGGGCTCTACGGGGAGGGTCGGTGCAAGGGCATTGTTACCTGTGCCGTACAACCCGCCATCATAGTTAGCGGCTTCTCGTGCATCTCTGTCTGACTCATTAAGCACGGTATAACTGGCTTGAGCAGACGTCGCGTAAGCTAATGCCACCAGCAGGCCTAATGCTATTTTGGTCATGAAAACATCCTCATTATGGGTTTCGTGAACGATAACACCCACCCCGAAAGCGATGAACGAAAAAGGCCAACAAAACGAGGGCGTTAAATTTTCCATCCTCGTCCGCCCCCGAATACTATGAGCCTCTATTCAAATGTCTGAGGAGTATGAGTGAAAGTGGAGACTGAAATTGGCCGGTATCGCAACGTGAGAAACTCCGCTGTTTTAGCCCGACCGCTACAGGGTCGTCAAACCAATGGTCCAATCCATCTCTGGGAGGAATGTCATGGGTAAGCAACAGGTTCCGCTTTGGGTTAGAGGTACCGCCTTTGTTCGTGAGTACCTATCGTTCATCACATTGGCAGTGCTCTTTGTCTGGTCACTCTTTGGATGGCCTTCACCTGACACCGCGACGGGTGCAACAAAAACGATTATTAACCTGTTAGATTTGGCCGTACCTCTGGCTGTAATTTGGTTGGTGGTCACCGCGTTTATGCGAACCGCATCATTCCACTATCTCCGTTACCTGGGTGGGGTCCTCTACGATATCGTGTTGTTGATCGTCACCTTTCAACTGGCCTGCCGATTTCTGGTGCAGATCCAAGGTGTGATTAACGACATTATTGACGGAGCCATTGAATCCCCTGAGTTGGCAATTAGCACCGTGGTCAGCGTTTATCTTGTCATCTTCCTGTGCCGGTTATGTATCGGTAAATCCAAGGTTCAATCGATGAGTGTGGCATACGGGCGTCCAACAGCCCCCATTCACCGAACGGAAGCCTCGTTGATGCTAACGGCAGTCCATGAGTGCGGTCATGCGCTGGTATATGCCCTTCAGAATACGCACCCCGAAATAATGCGGATGGGGCTCGCTCAAGAATCGCGCGGTAATGAACTACGACTGGGCTATATGGAAAGCAACGTGGCACTTGATGGCCGGGCAACGCGAGATCAGCTTTACTGGCGCATGCTGTTGGCGCTCGGTGGTTCGGCTGCTGAGTTGGCTGTTTATGGCAAGCAATATGAAGGAGCCCTGGAGGATATGCGCACCTGGCAGGAACAAGCAGGGCGCTACCTTCAGAACGGTTTCGGTCAGGTTCTGATGTGCGATGACGGCCATGACGTCTCTCTTCGTCACAATATAGCGGCGTTTAATGCCTTGCACGCCGAACAGGTCGCTATCGTGAATCGGTTTATGCGTGACAACGTCACGTTATTAACGGAAATGGCAACGGAATTACGTCACCTGGGAGCACTGGATAAACAGGCTATAACATCGTTTCTAGGCCGTGTCTCGATCAGTGTGGATGTCCCCACCTTTGTGATTACGGGCTGACAGGCCAAGAGGTCGCTTAACTGCGACCTTTTTGCTTTAAAATCACGACGCAGTTTTGAAAACTGATATTTCGCGGGGGCGATTATGGGTCTGAAAAAGTGAATCATTATGAAAAGTAACGTCATTTCGTCCCCAGAATGGGCCGTGCCACACTATGGGGGAATAACCATTAACAGGAATAACTTATGACTCAAACAACTCAACGAAAAAGCCGAGATATGCGTCGCTTACTGATTGAACCTGATCGCTACGAGCTGGTTGAATATGGTAAAGAAACCATCTTTGATCGTGTTAAGGCCGTAGTCGTCATCAATGAAGACGGTGTGATGTGCATTAACGCCAGTGACACGGCGCTCGGTATGTGTGGGTTAACCGACTGTATCGAATCGTTGGTCGCCCGATACAACGACGGTTTCCGTTTTATCTAATCGGGCCTCGAAATGAATAAAAAAGCTATTTTTTCAGTGTCGCTGGTCTTGCTGGTCGGGGCCAGTGTTTTAGGCTCCGACTTTGCGCATTGCAAAGCAAAGGATGTTCCGAACTACATCCAGATGAGTGAGTGCTGGGTCGAGTTGGATGGGTACCATTTTATGGCCGGGTGTTCATCCCGGCATTTCTTTTGAGGTCAGTATGAAAGGTCAGGCAAAGAAGGGCGGTGAAATCGGCATTAATGGAGAGTATTACAAAGGTGGACAGTTTATGCCGGGTAGCTCAAAGACAAAGAAAGGTGACCGGGCGTCGAGTGCTAGCCCCTCCGCCAAACCTAAACGACAACTCATTGAGCCAGGTGTGTTTGTCGAGGTTTCCGATGGAGAGAAGACTATCTATAGCGGAATTATGGCTTTTGTTATCGTGGAAAATGGCGTAATGCGGCAATCCGTCAGCGATAAAGCCATCGCCCATTATGAGCTCACCGACACCTTGCCTGGTCTTATCGAACGATTCAACGCAGGTGAACGATACCGGTGAGGGTAATTCCTCACCGATTTTGATTAATCAATCTTTCATAATTAGCATGGCATTAATTATTTTACATCAATTTTATAGATTTTCTTGAATTCTTTTCCTGCGTAGGAAGTCCCGTAGGTATTACCCGATATATATATCTGAATAGGATTCTTGATTAATGGAACTCCAGAAATAGTTATGGTATGAAAATCTTCGTTTTTTTGAGTCTCCCCTTGAAAAGTCAAATAGGATACCTCTGGACTCCAGGTTAGCCCAGAATCTGGGGGGGTAATTATGATGTCGATACTCTTTCTACTTATGTACCCTCCTGATATATTAATTACTTCGTTATAAGAAGCACCATAGGTTGCTGTTGTTAATTTATCAGGAGTAACTTTAGGTGTTGGGTTGCCACAACCTGCTAATGCCAAAGTTAAAATTACTATAATGAGTGTTTTCATTTACAATACCGGCTTGAATACGAGAGCGCCAAACGTGTGATTTAACACATAACTAAGAGGTTTATTTTCCTTGACCCACGGTTTAACCTCCCCCCAGGAAAAACACTTCAAGTTCACTATTGTATCTAAATTCACTTGATCGGTAAGAGTTGTGCCATCTGTTCCAGTAATAGTACCATTCCAAACAATCCAATGGTTTTTATTTGAAGTATCAGTGTTAGGTAAGCCCGTAAGCATTCCCGCAGAGATAAGCGAAACAACTACATACCCTTTTTGTTGGTATTGATTTAGGGTAAGGATATCCTCTAACTTAGATGAAGATAAGCTAATATTGTCAAATACCTTTTCATACCCAACCTTCTCAAACCATTCTGATAACATTCCCCACATTGTGACACCTGCGGCTTCATCTTCTGCGGAGCCATAGCTGAAGATGATATTCTCAGAATCACGTAAGCTAGCAAGCGTGATCCAGTCTAACCCTGAAACTTTCAATCTTCCGCTATCTCGATAAAATGAACCTGAAGGCCTCTTGCAGCTTTCAGTTGGAACTATTTCTAGTTTGCCTATTTTTGTTTTACCATATAGCCATAATTCTCTTGCGGCTTGCTCATATATATCAGGCCTATCAACAAGAATGCTATAAAATAATGCAGCTGGACCGCAAAGGCTGGTTGTACCTTGGTTTGGATAATCAAAGTGGTTTAATCTTTGCACTAGTTCGAAGTCAAATGAGTCTTTTTTAAAAGGGTCTTTTGCGCTATTAGCTGGGTACTCTTTTGCAATAAACTGCCGTTCAGGAACAGTGATCTTCAGTTCAATAGTATTATCGCCATCGCTCACAGGCTTTGTTTGACCGTTGGATTCAAAGTAACACGCATTTTCTCGTTTGCTCTCAGAGCAAGCCTTGCCGGATATAAGGTCCTCTAATGTTGTAGTGGTCAATAAAATTTGGTCACAGTTTTAGAGCTTTTCCAATATAATCGTTCTGACTCATTGGGCGTTAAGCCACCGTTATATTGATGCGGTCTAATCTGACTATAATACCCAATGATATATCGGGTTTATTTCTTGCTGTGCTTCTATAAAATTACGGTAACCTAAAATAGGTACCCATTCTGTCTTTAAGCTTCGAAAAAATCGCTCCATCGGCGCATTATCCGAGCAATTACCTCGTCGAGATAAACTTTGCTTTATCTGATAACGCCATAGTAATTGGCGATATTGACGGCTTGTATAATGACTTCCTTGATCTGAATGAAACAGCATATTTCTTGGCTTACCTCTTGATTCAAAAGCCATTGATAATGCTTTTCCCGTTAGTTGGCTATCGGGTGAAAATGACACCGCCCAACCAACGGGCTTTCGAGCAAATAAATCCATCACAACCGCAAGATACATCCAGCGATTACCTGACCAAATATACGTTACATCACCCACCCAAACTTGGTTTGGCTCCGTGACTGCAAATTGACGTCCGAGATAATTCGGTATTTCAACGTGCTCTTGAGTCGCTTTTTTATATCGATGCTTTGGTGTTTGGCAACTCACTAAGCCAAGTAATTTCATTAATCTAGTTGCACGATAGCGCGTTAAAGGAACCTGTTTTGTATTCGATACAATGTCAGCAATAGTACGAGCACCAGCAGAACCGTGACTGCTTTCATGGGCTTCTCGAACAAGAGCCCGAAGCCGTATTTGTTCCACTGACGGTGTCTTTGAGCGATGACGCCAATATTGATAGCTACTGCGATGAACACTGAACACGTTACACAGCTGTTTTATACTAAAGCGCCGACTGAGTTTCTCGATCAGCGAGAATTGTTCAGAGAGTCCGACATCACCAGCGCTGTAGCCTTCCTAAGAAACACATTCTTCTTTTGCCTGTAAAGTCATACCCATTCTCTCGGCTTGGCGTTTGAGATTTTTTAGTACCCTTTCTTTGTACCGCTCTTCGTAATATTCAGCGCCAGGATCT
>NZ_LZEX01000015.1 GCF_001676055.1 Morganella psychrotolerans
AACCTCGCGATTAAGCCCTTGCCATTCGCTAGTAGTTAACGTTAAATAACAGTATGTTATTTAAACGGTGACCTTCCTACAGAGGACTTTCACCTCATTAGTTCATGCCCATGCTGGGCGTACACAATAAAGAGAGCCGATTAAAAGGCTCTTTTTTTTATCTGGAAAATCCCATCAAACTGCTGACCTTTTCATTTCGTCAGCGGATCCCTCAGAGGTAACCTGTTCACAAGTCAAGAACAGGGGGCAGCATGTCAAAAAACATTGGCACACTTACGCCAGGCACTGAATACCAAGAATCGTTATCTCGCTTTTTGTCACAAGAGGCTAAGTCCGGTCATATCTCTATGTCCGGCATGCGCCGTATTTCGATGAAGCGCAATATCGCCGGTTTGACCGCGCTATTGGCAGGGATGGCGATGGTCAGCACGGGTGCTAGTTTTATCTCAACAGGTGGCACTCAACCTTTGTTTATGTTGGTTGGCACTGCGGCCACGGTTATGACAGCCATGACCGTATTAGCGCGAAGCCCTGGGGGGTTATTTTATCAGGTGGCTGAGATAGACAGCGCTTTTACACACGCATCCTTACTTCGGTTCGTGGCTTGTGGTGCTCCAGACGATGTCACTCGTGAGCTCATCACGCTGCTGAACACGCAAGGGGGTGTCTCCTATGCGCAGGTACATGATGTGGTCTGGTTCTGTAGTCGCCAGGCCAGTGGTATTGGTGAAAGTCACCTTTTCCATGACCGCTACGCGCTAATTCGCTCTCGTCTGGAACTTAAAACCCGGAGGGCAGGTTAATGCGCAACTTGTTCATCCTCCCGTTTTCGGAGCTCCAGCACATTGCATTATGTGCGCTGCATTACCCGCTACTCTCACGACGAAGCCTATTCTGCTGCTTGGGGGTGATTGGAATTTTTTGCCTCAGCTGGTTCTCACTGGCCGGGTTTGAGCAAGCATCATGGGAGCAGTCATCACTCCTTGGTGTGGCCTATATTTGCGGGGCAACGTCCATGATTGGTTGGGGGATGAAAACCTCGGAAATGTCACGAAATGCGCTGCGGATTGGCTTCGGTATTTTCACGCTCGTTATCATCACGTTGAATATTGAGGACAACGGATTCATTCGCGCCGTGAGGCTGATGGCTGATGGGCAATTTCATTCAGAGACAAATCGGGTTTCAGTGATGATGGCATTGAGGGATATGTTGCTCATCAACGCCGCTGCCAGCCTGTGCCCGTATGTGTTTTGGATCGGATTGATGTGGATTGAGTTTCGCAATTTCCGCCACAACCCATCCTTTCGCAAAAATGCGCTTCTACGCATGCTTGCCAATTACAAGTTGGTTCTATATCAGGCCTTTATTGTCATCGGTGCGTCATTCAGCCTGCTTCTACTGACCGTCTGGACTGTATTGCCGTTCATGCTATCACCACTCATGACCGTTTGGGTCGCACTGTTTGTTTTCTTGTCTATCTACCGAATTGAAAACGGGTCACCACCAGAGTTCATCTTACACGGCATTGCCACTGTAGGGAGGGTGGGGCGATGAAGCACCCATCGTTGTTCTACGCACGTATTCGCTCTCTCATTCAACTCGGCCAATTAATTTGCACGAAAGGAGTGTTAAGCATCATGTTTGAATCTCAATCTTTTTCACCAGCGGAAGTTATCGCTGATAACGCAACTGTCGCTGAAAAAAACATTATCTGGCATGTTGTAGACACAAAAGGACACGGTTTACCCACCGCTCCCGGCGTTTATCGCTTCCGTGTTCCTATGGAGTCCCAACCAGGTGAAACCGTGGAGTTTATGGCACAACTGCGGTGGCGTAAGCATGGTGTTCATCACATCCTAATGCCGACTTTTGAATACGTACTGGATGATGAGTTCATCACGTTGCCTGAAGGTACTTGCTGGCATGACCGCTTGTCAGCTGATCCTGATGTGTTAGGTCCTACCGATTTTCCGATCGCCCCAGAAATGGCGCAGGGCGCTGCGGCCTGTCCGTTCTGCCACCAGCTTCCGGTCATCAACGGAGAAAAAATCAAAGAAGATGACGGGGATTTGTATTACACCCGTATCCCCTACAAATTTAATCGTTTCTGGTTCACCTGTTGTGAGTGGGTCGGTAAAGCCCCACGGTCAAGCATCGCCATCCTGAAAAACGACTGGAGCCACCGTTAAGATGAAATACGCCAACCAGTATCTGGAAAAGAGTGTGCGCCCTCATTGGGCTTGTGCCACGTTCGGGCAAAAAGCCTATCTGGTGCTCTTCATGTTGTGGTTCAAAGTCATGATGGCGCGCAGCGGAGCGAAACAGCAATACCGGAAGCGCTCATTGTTGTCAGTGGCGCTTTGGGCCAGTTCGGTCGGATTTATTGTGCGGATCATCACCACGGATGTAGACAGCTGGCACACGCTGGCCGCGCTGTTCATGTCATGCATGATGTTATGCCTGATTGCGTTCGCCACCCTCTGGACACTGTTCACTGCGTTAATCGTCCTGTTCAATGACGCGTTGAGCTGGTGGGCTGGTCGGGTCTATCCCACCAGCCACAAAGAAGCTATCACCACCGTTGCACTGGTCGAAGACGACACTGCCCGCGCCGCAGCGCAGGCTTATATCATGGCGTTTAGCATCGCACTGTAACCCAAGTCACGATCGCGTTATCCATGATGTTCGCAGCTGAACAGGAGGCTAACGTGCGATGAGCCACTACGCTGACCATATGATCGAACATAACCGGCGATTCGGTACGCATGATGGCGTGGATGGCAGCTTTACCACGTACTTGCCTCACCAGCCGGAATTCTCTTCACCTGACAGCAACGATATGACAGAAGCGGAAATTGCCGCTTGTGTCCAGGCTTGGTTGAAGTGGTTGCATTGGGAGGTGTATCCCGAAGTCCATTTGAAGCACCACGGCAAACGGCCTGATTTTGTTGCTACCAAAGGCTCGATAGTGCAAGTCATCGAATGCAAAAAGGCAATCGGCCTACCGGTACTGGAACAAGCTATGTCCTGGTTTTACCCGTACCGCAGTGACAAGGCTGGAATGCCTCACCATATTTATGTGGCTTGCAAGAAGTCTTCCGCTCGTCGCGACTTCCCTTTATTGCTCATGCGTCAGTGGGGCATCGGTTTTCTTGAAATTGAAAAGTCCCCTTCGAGAAAGCTGAGTTATGACGGCGTTACAGAAAAGATCAGCGACGCCCACTATTCCCTAAGGGTTCAACTTGAACCTCGCAGGGTTCCTGGCTCCCGTCACTTGGGCAAAGTCTTGCGCGCTCAACTTCACGAAGATATGCGTATCGCCGTAGCCGGTACCACCGGTACGGGGCAATTCATGACCGACTGGAAACGGACCATGATCCGCATCGAGACCCTGATGAAGGATGGAAAGCAACGGCATGTGACAGACATCGTTGACTGGCTAAATTCCAACGGTGGCTATCACTGGGCGAACCGAGGAAGCGCCGTCAGCGGAATAGGTTCGTCCTTGATGCGTCAAGGCTATGTCTGTGAAACCTATGGCTTTGAAGGGCGCGCCCATCGTTGGAAATTCGTCGAGGGTGTGACGAAAAAAGTTTTGAAAATTTCGTCAGACGTCTGACTCGTGTTTCACTTAAGTCATTGGTGCATTCCATATAAGGAACCATTCATGGGCATAATCGCGGTCGGACTCTTGCTGGTTCAACTGGGTTGGTTATCGATTCACCCAGCCAGTTTTTACAGCTGGGGTTACATACCGATTTGTGGAGCCGTATTTTTCTTGCTGTGCAGTTACTTTTTTTCGTCATCAAAATGACAGCCTTTATTGATGAGCTAAGCACGTAAACGCCTTATCCTTGCTACTCATCCATTATTGGAGAATTGTGCGTGTTGACGTTATTAACCGTGTTCCTGTTCATTTTAAGCCTGATGCTGGTTGTGTTCGCTGCGCTTCCACTTCTGTGCTGTCGTGTGGATGGGGTGCTAATGACACGCGGTACCAAGGCCTGGTCTATAACTTGCGCGATGGTCGCGGTCATTCTTGGGTGTGTAGCCTATAAGTTAGCTGTTCTGATGCTAACGAGTTGTGTCGAGTAAACGCGAAGGAGGTCTCAATCGTGGTCTGGATTTGGGTCGGAATAGGGGCTGTGTGCGGCCTGATAGAGCTATTTACAATCACATTTTTTGGGTTGTGGATGGCATTAGCCGCGTTAATACCCGCAGTTGCCGTGCTGATGGTGCCCGAACTGAGTTTTACCGCACAGATCGGGATTTGGTGTATTTCAACACTGTGCTGTGCGCTGGCCTGGGTAAAGTGGTCACGCCTCAAGCCAGAGCGATACGTGGAAGAGCCGCTGGTGGGGCAGGTGGGGATTTTGGCCTCTGCCATCCAAGCTGGCGGACAAAGTGTGATTTTGCTGACGAAACCTGTGCAAGGTAATCAGCAGTGGCCGTGTCAGTCAGAAGTCGCGTTGCCGAAGGAAGCCCGTATTTGCATTGTTGGGGTTACTGAAGGTGTTGTTCAAGTCACCGCAGTGAATGCGGATAATCTTTAACTTAAAAAGGTAATTATTATGGTTGGTGTTATCGGGCTGGTTATTTTTCTTCTGTTTCTCGCGGTCACTTTATATCAGTGTGTTCGCATCGTACCGCAGGCAGATCAGTGGGTGGTTGAGCGCCTGGGGAAATACCACACTACGCTAAATCCCGGTCTGAACATCCTTATCCCGTTTCTGGATAACGTTGCCTATCGCATGTCAGCCAAAGACCAGATGATTGAAGTTAAGGGCATTGAGGCCATCACCAAAGACAACGCCATGACGAAAGTGAATGCGATTTGCTTCATCCGTGTGGCAGATCCGAAAAAAGCGGCCTACGGGGTCGATAACTTCAATACTGCCGTGCGCAATCTGGTCATGACCACCATCCGTAACGCCGTTGGCGGAATGGAGTTGGATGAGACCCTGACCAACCGTGATCAGCTTGCTGCAAAGCTGCGATCGAACATGGATGTGCAAATGGAAGACTGGGGTCTGATGCTACGAACCGTAGACATTCAGGACATCACGCCGTCAGATTCCATGCTGAAATCGATGGAGAAACAGGCCGCTGCGGTGCGTGAGCGAAAAGCCACGGAAGAGCTCGCTGCCGGGAATAAAAATGCAGCCATCATGGAAGCGGAGGGCAAGAAAGAATCCCTTATCTTGGATGCTGAAGCTAAGCAAGAATCTGCTATTCGTGAAGCGACCGCACTGGAAACGCTCGCAAATGGGCAGTTCAAAGCCTCGTCCAAGTTGGCTGAAGCGCTCACCATTGAGGGTGGCCGTGAGGCAATGAGTTTCCAGCTGGCGAACAATTATATCCAGACGCTTTCTAACCTGGCGACCAGTCCTAACGCGAAAGTGGTGGCAATGCCTGCTGATCTGGCGCAAAGCGTTGGCGGTCTCATCAATGCGGGTTCTCTGATGTCTGTCGGTTCTGCCGTTTCCAAATAGACTCAATCGGCCATCGTTCGGTGGCCTTTTTAGAAAACGAGAACAAGAGTCTGGCTCTGAAAATGGGCAAAACGAAATCCCTACTCTGGCTCTGAAAATGGCGTAACCATATGAATAAATTAATTATTTTACCTCTTGTTATTTTTCTGGCAGGATGTTCAACAACGTTTGGTCTGTCGCTGGATGAGCGTTACCAATCTGCCTACGACGACGTAGTGTCTGAGCCCAGCCAGGACAACATGGCCCGCTACATGAAGCTGAGTAATGAGGTTGCTGAGCGCGATATGCGCAAGGCTAACGCCGCAGCAGAATCCGCCACTCGGGAGAGTGACAAGGGCTTCACTGAATACTTTAAACAATATGGAAGCGAAAGCTTCAAACGACAAAAAAGATAAGGAACCAATATGACTACTCTGACCTCTACTGAATTCAAACAAGGCGCTCTGTGGGCAATCAACATCCTAATGAATACAACCCGTGACACAGACAGTGCCTATGAAATTCTGTCCGTCTTTCCTGACTTGCTTGAATTCGCAAAACAGGTGCCGGAAAAAGACCTTTCATCGATTCGTGAATTTGTTGTGAACGGTTTACCATTGGGAACTGATCACGGTTTCCTGCGTGTGGCATACGGTGCAATGGGTGTCGGTGAAACAATCATTGAATTGCCCGAAAGTGGGGATGTAGATGACTTAGCCGCTGCGCCGGGTGACGTGCTTTATTGGGTTGTGTATGGTGTGAAAGCGGATGGCGAGAAAGTTGCCCTCATTCAGGCTCTGAGTCTTCCGGAAGAGGCTGAAAAATTAGCAAGCAAATTGGCTGAGCAGCTGGCTTAAGTTTACGCCTCACCAGGGCGTTTCTATATTACGTTAGTCAGTACCACGTAAAGGCATCCATTGGGTGCCTTTTCTTTTACTTTCAATCCGCTACGTTGTTTTTCATAAAAGCACCTCATTTTGTCCCCCTTAAAGGTTTGTCAGTTGGCGTACATCCGTAAAATGGGTGATGTAACGCATTAAATTTTAAACAACAAAAGGTAAGCAACATGGCACAGCGTGGGGTTAACAAGGTCATTATTGTGGGAAAACTGGGTCAAGACCCTGAGGTACACGCAATGGCAAACGGTGGTTCGGTCGCTAATATTTCTGTCGCAACGTCTGAAACTTGGCGTGACAAGCAGACGGGGGAGCAACGGGAAAAAACGGAGTGGCACCGCGTTGTCTTCTTCGGGAAATTAGCCGACGTCGTCGGTGAGTACCTGCGTAAAGGTTCCCAGATCTATATTGAAGGGCAGCTGAGCACGCGTAAGTGGCAAGATCAAAGCGGTGCGGATCGCTACACTACTGAAGTCGTTGTTAACCCTGCTTCCGGTGGCACCATGCAGATGCTCGGTTCGGCATCGCAACAAAACCAACAAAATAATCGCCAGGGCAGTCAGCAGCCGAATAACGCCCAGAGCGGCCAGCAAGGTGGCTGGGGTGCGCCAAATTCCGACGATCCACCATTCTAATACCCGCCATCTGTCCGTTATGCAGCCTTCGTGGCTGCATTAATGTTTCTATCTCTCGGAGTCTGATATGAACGAAATACAGGCGTCTTTAAATGCCATTCTCAATAACGGCAGTATCGGCCAAGCGTTAAGTTACGCAGGGATCGCCGTAGTAGGATTCGCTGTAGTTTCATTGCTGTTTCGTAGCTTGATGATGGTCATGCTGGGTGCAGTTGCCACGTTCTATGTGTTCTTCCTGAATACGCCTGAAACAGCCCTGGACAAAGCCACCGCAGCATCGGCTCAACTGGTCACACAATTGGTTCAGGCCAGTGATTGTGCGGCAGGGAAAATTGAACACATCCGAAATATCGGAGTGGTGATCCGCAATGGTGACGTGCTGACTATCGCCGGAGAATGCGGCTTACTGCCGAAATAACACATTTCGTTAGCGGAAATAACAGTGGTAACATGCTCGTGTTACCACTTTTAACTCGCAGATATCACTGATTAAGAACAAAATTCTGCTGTAAATAGGAGAGGCCAAAATTGAACGCGTTCTTCAAAAAATTACTTTCTCAGTTATCCTGGGGAAACAAAAACAATAACACAATGGATGCTAAGCATCACCGCGATACCCTGTACACCATGCGTCATGGTCGCGCGCCAGTGCATACGCATCCCGCAGACTTAGAGAAGTAGTATGATAGATCCAAAAACCACCAAAGCCCTGAACGACCTCGCGATGGGTGCTATTCACCATGAGCATACCCTCCTGTCTGAAAACCATCACTTGATGGAAATATTTACCCACCTGACCTACCTGAAATCGACCTCAGAAGGTATTTACCTCGGTGAGCAGCGGATCCCTTGGCGTGATGCGCTACCGAACTCCTTTGGCGTGCCAAGCATTGAGGCTACCCAAAAGGAAGGTGAGCGCTATTTGACTTGTGTAAGTGAGTCCTGGGCAGCAAGGTACAACGCCAAAGCCCAAGAAACGTTGGCAAAAAAAATCGCCGATAACAGTACGACTGAAAATGACAACCTGTATCTGCTGACGATGTTCTATGCGCTGAGCGGCCTGCTGGATAAGCTATTGCCGTTTATTGACCTGCATAACTACCAACAATTTGAGCCGGAAGGTGCGTTGGCACTGAATGAAGTCGTTAACGGATTTGCAGCCGTTACCAATGGCGTTATCACCACGGAAAAGGTGAAAGAAGACGTATTCAGTGCGGGTATAGAAAATGCCATCATGGCGTTGAATGAGCAAAAACATATCCTTGCCAGTAAGGGACAAGATGTCAGTGGTATTGAGCAATCCATTGAGATTATCAAAGCCTCTCAGCATGCGGACAGCCCGAACCCAACTCCCGGCCAACGCATCAACTAGCCCCTGGGCTCAATAGGTGGAGAATTAACGTGAAAAACGGACAGTCTACGCACTCAATGACGACTAAAAAGCTACGCCGGAAGCTGTCCGGATATGGCCTTCGCGGTCAGTCACTGACACAAAAAATACGGGACATCATCGCCGGACCTCTGATGGATGCCAGTCAATGTGGGAAGCCAGCATATGCGTTCGGGTGGACGCGTGACCTGATGGACAGGCACATGCGGCGAGCTCTGATTGGAAAGGGGGGTGATGTAAAGCCTCAGGGCGATACCGCCGACCATGTTATGGAGCCGCAAACCGTAACCTCCCCTGTTCGCCGTCGCAGTGTTATTTCAATTAACCGTCGCTACTTAGGGTGACTTATTTAAGAAACATTTCTATGAACACGGATGTTCCCCTGTGCCACATGAAATCTAATTTAGCATGCTCTGACAGGCTGTTCTGTGCCAGAAGCAGACGTTGTGAACACATTGAACTGTCGGTCAATTCAGATATTAATTGATTTAGGGCATGGCAATGTTTAGGTTCTGTAGGATAATTTTTCCGTAGTATTTTGGGTTTTCAATAGCGAGTAAAGTTAACTCTCAGGAGGAATCTATTAGTGGGAACAACAATTGAGGACATCCTATACGAAGAAATGTTACATAAGCATATCTACGAAAAAGTAATGAAGAATGAAGCAAAAAAACAGTGTATTTATCTTTTTGTCGAAGGTGAGTCTGAAGAACTTGCTTTTCAACCCTTACTTGAAGAATGTGGCATAGATTTTGATAAATTTGGCATTGTAATTGCGAATTACAATGGGATTGATAATTTAAAAAACGCCATAAGACTTCTACATAAAACATTGAGCCATGATCGACCAATAATAGTAACGTATGATGATGATCATGCTGGCAAAAAAATAAATAAAATTAATAGTCCATTGATAGAATATTTTAAAATACCATTTAACCCTGTAGTTTCTTATAGTGATGGCTCCTTAGGCGGATCATTTGAAGAAAGTTTTCCTAAAGATTGTTTTATAACAGCTTGTTTTCAGCAAAATGTCATGGCTAGTTCTTTTTTATCAAGACGTAATGACTTTGAAAAAATATTTAATCCAACTAAGCCGTGGCTATCTCAATTAAAACAATTCATTTTCTCCAATGGTGGGACGCCCAATTCTATAAATAAAATAAATTTGGCTGATAACATGATGACTTCAGTATCTCAGATACCTGAGACCTATAAAGAATTAGCCGATGTAATTATTGACATTAGAAACAAAAATCCAATAAAGCATCCTGATGATGTAGATTTGAATTTATAAAAAATACCATTTATTTTCACGAGTTGAGTTATCCACATTTGTAGATATTATCGCAAAGTCCTATTTTTGCTCAAACCAGCCTCTTGAACCATCTTTGAGGGCAGATTAGTGCTCTTTTGTTCTCATATTTGAACCTTTTAGTGGATGACGACGTTTGTGTATTCCTGTAGTCTTAACTGCATGCGTATAGGCATAGGAAAAGCAGAAGTGATTGATGATCCGTTACCAGAGAACTGGCAAGACCTCCAGACAGGTGTTCAACGTATATTCCGTAATGTTGGCTTGCTTGCAGAAGTTGAGGTCGATTTAGAAACCCCGCGAGGTTCGGTGAATGTGGATGTTCTCGCGACAGATGTTAGGAGCGTGGACAAAATCAGATACATCGTGGAATGCAAAAACTGGGGTACTCCTATACCGCAGACTGTGGTCCATTCGTTCACCACGGTAATGCATGAAACCGGAGCTAACATTGGATTTATTATTTCAAAGCATGGGCTTCAGCAAGGTGCTAAACAGTACACTCAAAACACCAATATTATTGGGATGACATACCTAGAGTTCCAACAAAGGTACTTTGAGGCTTGGTGGAATAGGTACTTTTGTCCACGTATCGGTGATGCCGCAGACGAGCCGCTTCAGTACGTCGAACCAATCAACTCTGAGCGAGATCGCGAATACGCCAAGCTTAGCCTTCAATCACAGAAGAAGTTTGATCAGTTAAGGCAAGAAAAAAGTGTATCAGTAACGGTTCTCTCTATGTTTAATTACAAGTTTATGTCGAAAGCATTAAACTCTGGCAACTTGCTGGAAGTCCCAAAGAGTCTGGATGATTTTAAGACCAGGGTTCTAGCTCTAATTTGTCCTCATATTGAACGGCATTGCGATACGTATAGAGAGCTGCTAGAGATCATACTGGAATACTTATCAGACACCAAAGCAGAGTTTGATGCGATATTTGGTGAAGCCATCTTTGGTCCGCCAAGTAATATCACGGGGGTTACTGCCGCAGGCCCCCCTTTGGAAGAAGGTATTTATCATCATTAGATTTCATACATAGCCGATGCTCCCGCATGTCCGCTTTTCGCTCTCAGCGGACTTTCAGAGTTAATTTGCACTATCTACAAAATCTGTCAGCTTAAGCCTGAGCAGATTCAATTAACATAACTATCTGGCACGCATTGTGCCGATTATCTTTACTCTTCTTCTCGCCCTTTGCGGATAGTCTCTGCCAATTCCTTTCCGGTATCACTTAACGTATACGCCACCGTCAGAGTGCGTTGGTCACGGTATTTAAGTAAAAGCCTGCGCTCCACCAGCGTGCGACACGAGATTCGCAAATTAGGCCGTTCAATCTCACGCGAACGACCTTTGTTGAGGATCGTGAAAATTGCCGTAAACGGAATTGGGTTTCTGTTGCGTGCCCTTATTTTTAGCAACACGTACAGTACATCCTGTTGTAGCGATGAGTTCCGGTGTTGAGTGGTGTTTTCCATATTAATACCTAATCATATGCGATATGAATAAGCTATCCTGTCCTTGGTTACACGTCATCGTTTTTTGTCCTCGTTTTGCTAGCCTTTTCGGGCGAGTGGAAATCCCGTCCGTAGTAGGATCGATCTACCCGTCGGGGTGAAAATCAACAAGGTGAAAAACATGTTTAAACGTATCCGTAACGTACCTTTACTGGCTGGAGCCATTGCCGCATTGTGCGTCTCCAGTGCCTTCGCAGAAATCCCAACGAATGCCAGTGGGCGACCCGTTGCAGGGAAATCCGTAGAAGAATTCCAGTCCTACAAAGCCAACTGCCCTGAGTGTTTGCAGGTCGCACAGGACATCATCAAGATGCGTACCCAGTATTGTCAGCAAGCCGGTGATGTGGATCAGACCATTTTACAGGACCCGATTTATCCATACCTCAATGGTATCCGTGTCGTACTGGCTAACCGAGGTGGCTATAACAGCCCCATGTACACGTCCGCACGCCAGGTGTTCGAAGCCAACGTCAACTGTGAAAACAGCAGCGATTGGGTCGAACGAAGCCAGAAGATCATCGAAAACACCTTTACCGGGCCAAAATAATTCCGATTGATACCAACCCGCTTAACGGCGGGTTTTCTTTGCCTAAAATTTCGTGGCCCGTATCACCCGCGTTACGCTACCTGAAATTATCTACAAGGATATCTCATGAAAGACCCATGCTTGTTAAACCTGCGTCAGCTGTTCCTGGAAGATCTCCAGTCGCGCCTTGGTATCAACCACGTTGAAGCAGCAGAGCACATCGAAGCAGGCTATATCGAAGACGACGATGAGCATATCGATCTGAACGTTGAATGGAATGCCTGGGTTCGCTGCCACTATGCGCGCTTGAAACAACCAGCATCACAATTACTCACACCTGAAACGCATTCAGCTATCGCCACGATGCGCGCGCTGACTGACGAATTTCGAGAACACTTCCAAGAGCACGGCGAACATCATCATGCTGTTATTAGCCTGTATGACCGGGCTGACAGTGAGTTTGGATACGAAAACGTCACTCACCTGATTGCGGCATTGGATCGTTTGACTGAGCACGTTAATCAGCCCGTGAATCTGTCTTCTGACATGGTCTATACCGCTCAGGTTGCGGGGGCTATTGCTGCCTATCGTCAAGCCGTTATTACCGCATTGGATGCCGTAGGGAAACCCTGGGTAGCTTAATGATCGCGTTACTGAATGCCCTTTAATTCAACATCAGTAATAGGAGAGACCTACCATGAACCTGAAGTCGATTTTGAACCAAACCCGTGAAACACTGAAAGAGAAAGGGATTAGTGCTGATAATCTACGAAAAGTCACGGCTCCCTCTGAGCTCATTACGCAGTTGGTCTCAACGCTGGCTACTATGTCCGGGGATTATAAGGGAAGCTATTCCCCGGCACCTGACTATCAAGGCTTGTTACGCCAGTTCAATGCCCTTCAGCAACTAAATGTCTCATTTGGTAAGCAGCTGACTTTCTACCGTGAAAAAGCAAAGCAAGAAGGTGACGGTCCGGCTGAACTTAAGCGCCTTCAAGATGAAGTTAACTCAGAGCGTGGGGCCAACGAGCAGCTGACCGTTGAGAATGACCGCCTGCGTACTGAGCGCCTTGAAGCTGATGTGGAAACAGAAAGACTCAAGGCGTTGGTGCTGAAGCTGGGGGGTAACCCGGAGTGTAACGATGATCTGGGTTAATTGTCTCGGCCAGTTGCTTCAGTCGGTGTTGCTGAACATTAAAGCCAGGCGAAGAGCGCACCGTCTGGAAAATCAATACAGCGTTCGCTCGGTACTCCGCCTGCGCAAGGAGATGCATCGGGTCAACCATTCAACGGTAAGCCTCAGTGCAGATGACCAAAATACCGCACGGGCAACCAGTCAGCGGCTGGTGGATGGCGTATTTGACAACCTGCATGAGAAAGGAGAGCGTCATGACAATTAAGGCTGTGGCCGGATTGGCAAGCTCGCTGGGGGTAAGTGAAGCTGAAGCCACTGAGTTTGCGGTCACCACTTGCAACTTGATGTTGCAACACCCTGAACTATTGGCCGGGGACATCCTGCATTTCGCACAGCACAGAACCTGGCTGGAAAACACCGATAAGCCGCTGGTCAAGGGAGAACCTGAGACGGAGAGCGTGTTAATGGGAATGCGCGTCCTGATCTACAAATTGGGTAAGCACGAAGGGCCTGACGGTAAAGCCCGCCAGATGTACGACATGATGCGGCGGCTCGGTTATTTTAGCGTGGCGGATTGTTTGCGCTAACAGCGAGTGATGGGGTCAAGTGACCCCATTCGTTTTACTGACTTCTGTAATCTTTCCTTATCCTAAATATTTCGTGGTTTTGCTATTCGTCAGCGGTTTGGGTCAAGTTAGTCTAATTACGACTACTTACTCAACTTTAGGGACACGTCATGACCACTACTCTGAATCAGCAAGCGGCACCTAAGAAGCGTACCTTTAAAGATCTGCCTGGCTTCGATATCTCTGCAAATGACATGCTGAGCATCATTGATGCCCCTTGCATGATCATCAAGCGTGGTAACGTACAGTTCAAAGTATTGGAAATGTTGACCCTGACGCTGGTGGGAGACAACCTGAGCGCGCTCGGCGTTGACTACAATACTGGGCAGGTGATCTCCCGAGGTGTAGTCCATAAAGCCAACGGTGACATGGTAGCCTCTGTGCCAGCAACCCACATCAGCACCTTATTCCGTAATATGAAAGGTGAAGAAACCGTTAATGTGCGATGCGACCAAGAGCGCAATCGTCTCATCATTCGAACCGGCAAGAACGCCTACAATATCCCGCTGTGCATGGACGCCATCCCGGTTGTGGTCGAGTCCGACCTGACAGCCAAATACAGCATTACTTTCCCGGCGAACATGCTGCATCGTACCTTGCAACGTGTCATGCATTCCGCTGGCAAGAACGACGTGCGGCATTACATGAACGGTGTCTTCCTGAGCCTGGACAAGAATGTCTTCAACGCTGTTGCTACCGATGGGCACCGTATGTCGGTGATGACCGAAGATGTCCTGTTTACCGATGAGCCACAGGAAGATATCACCTCACCAGTTGCACCAGTTTCACTTTCCGGTACTTCGTCCGGCGTAATTTTGCCAATCGAAGTGTGTCCTATCCTGATGAAACTGCTAGCCGCGAACAAAGGCAGCTTCCGTATGGACTACAGCGAAAGCTACCTGACCTTTAATCTGGGTGACGTGACAGTGGTGTCCAACTTGATCAATGGCCGCTATCCCGACTGGCGTCGTGTAGCAGGTGTCGTTAAGCATAACACTGAGAAGTTCAGCGTGAATGCTCTGGTCCTGCGTGAAGCATTGAGTCGTGCTCTTCCGCTCATCAACGCAGGAGCGGTCAATAAGAATTCGAACAGCACTGGCGTATTCGTATTCAAAAGCAATGCCCTGATGATCAAGTCGCCAAGCCAAAACCTGATTGAGTGCAAAGAAGTCCTGGACATTGAGAAAGTGGCCGGGGAGCAAGAAGACAAAATTGAAATCGGTATGAACTGTGAATATCTGCTGCGCTCGCTGAATAGCTTAGTCTCCCATTCAGGTGAAGAAGCCGACATCACCTTTGCGCTGAAAGATACGCTAACAGGGATGGAAATCGGGTTCGGTGATGACTGCTGTGACATCATCATGCCGGTTCGCTTCTAAGTCTTTACTGTAACCGTTTGTTTTGTTGACCAAAAGCAATGGCGTGTCGAGCGCACGCCTACGATGACATTTCCCACTGAAAAACAACGACAAATTGACCTCCTTTTTGAAGGGAATGCAACACATCAACGGTTATTATGGGCTCACTTTACCCCTGCATAGGTCATGTTTGGTTTTGACCAAAATGCCCCTTTGCACCACCAGCAACAACGAACATGAGGATTTAACGTGGAACTGAAGCAATATCATGAAGAAGCCCTGCGCACCGAATCGGTGCTCCCGCAAATTAGCGGCGTGAGTGCGCCTCACCTGTATCTGTTGCTGTCTGCCGCTCATTCGCTGGGTGAAATGCTGGACCAGTTTAAAAAAGGTATTTTTTACCGCAAACCTATCGACATCAATCGCTTTAAAAAAGGTCTGACCGACCTGCAAGACCTGATTGGCACGCTTTCGCCTGAATCCATCACCGCAGAAGAGTTGCACGATGATACCAAAATCCTGCTGATGAACGGCTTTGACGGTAAAACTCACAATATCGGCCTGGGGTCGTTGGCTGCAATCGACACGCGTATTTTACACGCCTCTCTGGGGGTGTTCACTGAGTCTGCCGAAATCTGTAAGGCGTTGGTGAACACCATTGAAGGTCAATCGCTCGATCTGGTGAACCTATCCGAAGATTTCGGTGACCTGAACTGGTACGCTCTGGGCGTTTTCCCGTCTGCTTCAGGCATTCATTATGGCCGTATTCTGGAAACGAACATCGTCAAGCTGGCCGTTCGTTATCCAGAGAAGTTCGAAACCTTCTTGGCGCACGATGTGAACCGCAATCTGGTGGAAGAACGTAAAGCGCTAGCGAACGGCATCAAGTAAGCCTTATCCATACATGCGGGCAACGTGGGGTTGTCCGCTTTCTACGGTGGAATCATGAATACAGTTCTCAAGTGGGTGGGGGGTAAGCAGGGGGTCATGGCTCAGCTGAAGTTGGCGCTGCCAAAAGGTATCCGTCTGATCGAACCTTTCTGTGGTTCGGGTGCGGTGATGATGAACACCGCGTATTCAAACTACGTGCTGGCCGACATCAATGCCGACGTTATCAACACCTACGACACCATCCGTAACGCGGCTGAAAGCGTTATTGCTGCACTGACTGAGCTCTACGAAACGTGCCGTACTCGTGAACACTACGATGCGATCCGTAAAGAATTTAACGCGCGCACCGCTGACCCTGTCCGCATGGCCGCCATGTTCATTTACATGAATCGCCACGGGTATCGCGGCCTATGCCGCTACAACAAGCGTAAAGGGGAGTTTAACGTTCCCTGGGGCGATTACCGTAAACCCTATCTGCCTGAGAAAGAGATCCGTTACATGGCAGACCGTCTTGAAAATGCGGACTTGCTGTGCGCAGGCTTTGAAGAAACGCTGAAGCTAGCGGGTGAAGGTGATGTGGTCTACTGCGACCCGCCTTATGTCAATCCTGGCAAGTTTACGGGTTATCACTCCAGTGGTTTCTCTGAAGCCCAGCAACGCGCGCTGGTGGACATTCTGAATACTCTGCCTGAGAAAGGGGTGCATGTGGTGGCCTCCAGTCATGATGCCGAGAACATCCGTCAGATGTATGCCGGATTCACGGTTAAGGGCTTCTCTGCCCCGCGCAGTGTGTACAACGGGACAGGTGAGGGGAAGAAGGCGAAAGAAATCATCGCTATCCGTCAAGCTGTCTTTTCCGGCAAGACCGCAGCATGACCGTGCCAGTGTTTGAGGTTCCGCCGCTGAAGAATCCGCTGACCGAGCGTTTTTGCGGTGAAATAGCCGCCATTCACCAACGTGACCCTGCTAAAGCCAGTCGTCAGTATTTGGAATTTATCAAAAAGAATAATTTGGTGTATTGGGAGCAATTGGCTATTCGAGATCGCATCCGGTACCTGTCAAAGCAAAAATCATAGTGAGGGAGCTATGCCTCTTTTTCGCCCTAAAAGTGTCGTGGTGTACCGCATCACCCGTCAAATTGATTTCAGTAACATCGCAGAGCAGCTGAAAACCTTCGTATTTCAGCCGTGTGGACCGCAGGATATGGCGCGCACCGGTTGGGTAAGTCCGTTGGGTGAGGAGTACGAAGAGCTCACCCACCAGGCGAATGGTCTCATCCTGCTGACTCAGCGTAACGAAAGCAAAATCATTCCTCCGGCCACGGTGAAGGAGCTCGTTCGCCAGCGCGTGACCAAACTTGAAAAAGAACAGCATCGTCGCCTGAAGCGCACAGAAATTTCAGCGCTTAACGATCTGGTGCTGGGGGAGTTGCTGCCCAAAGCCCTGAGTAAGTACGCCAACATGAACATGTGGATTGACCCAAAATCCCGTCTGATCATTGTGGATACCACCAGCTTTAAACGCGCTGAAGACGCCGCTGCGCTCCTACGTAAAACGCTGGGCTCTCTGCCTATCATTCCGTTCACGCTGGAAACTCCGGTGGAGCTCAAACTAACGGAGTGGGTTCGCTCTTCCGAGCTGCCTCCTGGGTTGGCGTTGTGCGATGAGGCGACCCTTGAAGCCATCCTGGAAGACGGTGGCGTGGTAACGACGAAACGCCAAGATCTGGTTTGCGATGAGATTGCCAATCACATCGAGGCGGGCAAGTTAGTTACTAAGCTGTCGATGAGCTGGATGGAGCAACTCAACTTCGTCATCAACGACAGCTTTGTCATTTCCCGGTTGAACTTTGCCGACGCCCTTATTGAGCAAAATGACGATATCGATCGCGAAGATGAAGTCCAGCGGTTTGATGCGGACTTCGTTTTGTTTACCGGAGTTATTATGGAACTGCTGGATCAGTTAATTGCTGCGTTCGGCGGGGAAGCAAAGTCATCGGCTGAAGGAGCGGAAGGTACCGAGGATTCTGGTGAAGGCGGTGCAGGTGGTGAGTCTGATGATGAAGACGCCCAGGGCGGTGACGAGTAGAGCTTAACCATACCGAGTATGAATAAGGTAATCACAACCGAGGGTGACGCTTAATGCTTCGTTGGACTGAAGATCAGCAACGCGAATACGAGCAAAGAATGGGGCGCAGCGCGAGCCCCAAATCGGTACCAAAGAATGACACGCAGCCTGTTACGGTCCACCAGCAAACTCTTGATACAGCGCCTGCTGAGTTGACGGCAAAGCAACGAACCCAAGCACTGGGACGGTTACGCACGGGCACGATGAATAAAACTGAAGCGCGCTACGCTGAACATCTTAAATGGCTTATGCATGCTGGTGAAGTCGTCTGGTTCAAGTTTGAATCCATCAAGCTACGACTCGCCGACAAGACGACGTATACAGCGGACTTCTTCGTCATGCTGGCCTCGGGTGATCTGGAGGTGCATGAAGTGAAGGGGCATTGGGAAGAGGACGCGCGAGTCAAGATCAAGCTGGCCGCTGAACACTATCCCTTCCGTTTTCTGGCCGTGAAATGGCTCAAAGATGAGGGAGGTTGGAATTTTGAAGACTTCTCCCCGTGGTACAACAAGGAAAACCCATGAGCGTGACTGACAGCCTGGTAAAGCAATTTTTCGAAACATGGTTCATCTCTTTGGAGCGCAAAAAGCGGAATAACGATACTTGGCAACCGCCTGTTGAAGGGCAGGAGGAATACCCGCTGTATAAAGCACGTAAGGATGGAGCCTATGAAGCTTGGTTTGCTCGGAGCGATTATCCGTTGTTGAGTGCCAAGGCCATGACCTTACCGGAAGAGATGTACCGTTATTTGCAAAACGTTCGCAAAGCACGTGAAGCTGAAATCAATAAAGAGCGCCCGCCTGCGGGATTTGGGCGTTTCTTCATTAAGGGACCTGGCAGACTACCTGATCCGCAACGATATTGCGGATAGGCCGGTATAACAGGAAATACAAACTAAGACAGGCACGGGGGTGCGTCATGTCTTTCAAGATGATTGGATTGGCCGTATTTATTGCAGGTGTGCTAGGGTTGGCCTACTTACTGTTTTTTACCGGGAAGTCAAGTAAGAAACCAGTTGGCGAAAAGGGGGATCGGAAACCAACGCTGGATGAGTTGTTTCCCATTGATGAAGTGACTGGGGAGCGAATTTACCAGCAGGATGATCCCGATAGCGTGATTGTCAGTGACAATGAACTGACACCCGCAATCTATGTTGGCTACAAGCGGCATAAGTTTCTTCTCCCCCGCGATGCCAGCAACCTGTACTCGCGCCTGATTGAGATGTTTGCCGACCAGTATGCCGTTGCACCACGCGTTCGGGTAACAGACATCATTCAAGCAGAAGAAAAGGATTTTGAGAGCCAGAGTCTGGACGTGAAAAGTGCCATGCAGTTTATGTCACGCATGAACTTCAACTTTGTCCTCAGTGACGTACACAGCGGCGAAATTGTGTTGGTAATGCTGACGGAAGAACGCCTGGCCGACTCCGGGAACAGCGCGTTTCTGATTGGCTTACTCAGTCAGCTGAACATCCCGCTTTACCGCTACGAGCGCCTAGCTGATATCAGTGATAACGACCTGGCGATCGATATAGCGGAAACCATCTCCGGTGGTCAATTCGAGTAAACAAAACAAAAGCCCGACCTGATCGGGCTTTGTCGATTCTGAACGACTGATATGATGAATTTGTGAGATCAATTAAAGGGGGATGAAATGTCTCAATCCAACGGGTATTGGACCGGTAATTTGCACGCTGGTTCCACAGTGTTCCTTCAGCGCCAGGACGGTCATCTTACCAAGGGTGAGGTTGTTTACGTTGCCGATCAACAGTTCAATGTTGCAGGCATTTCCTCTTCCTTTGATAAATTCACGGCGACCAGCATAGAAGGTGTTGTGGCGCTGCCTGATGAGTATGATGTCCGGGAGCGTTATAGCATTCAGCAGCAGCGGGATTACCTGGACCATATGGACATCGCAACACTTTCTTCTCACCAGGTCAATTATATCTATGCCGGTTTACATCTAGCGAAGCGTGCGGGGGGAGGAGCATTGCCAGGTATGCCGGTCACTGAAACCCCGGAAGGGATACACAGATATATACAAGAACTCAATCTTAATGCCTTGAGTGAGCTTCAGGTCATGTATATGTTAACTGGTTTAAAAATAGCAAAGAACGATTAAAAAGAGGTTTTCTATGTCCACGACAGAGCGAACTAAAAAAGGGCCCCGCGCCGGAAAAAACGTGCACGCAAAAAGCACAGGCACTGGTCGTATTCGATTTCATCAAGGGAGTACCTGATTGCGTTCCTTCTGGTGTTAATTGTTGCTGCATTATCGGTAATTTATTACTGGCGTTCGACAACCTTGGTCACTACCTGGGATGTTGGTGCGGTCACTCAGCCAGTTATTCGGACATATAATGAAACCGGCACTGGCATGAAAACAGATTTTCAGACCACTAAGGGCCAATTTACCGTTCAGCTACAAATTTTCCCCAATCCGGGCCTGCCGCTTGAACTGCGCCAGTACCATCGTAGGAATTTCAAGCTTTGCTATTTGATGGGGGACTACGAATATCAGTCTGGAAATGCCCTGTGCTTTGACATCCCGACAAGTGATGGCCTAACCATCAGCAGCAAATTGTAGCACCTGTAAATTCGGTCAGCGGCACTACCCGAAGTAAAATCAGCATTATATACATTCCTAAGGAAGTGCAAATGAGCCAACCATCGATAGCGCAACGCATTCACACCAAATTACCACCGAACTCGGTTGAGGGAGCTATTCAGGCGCTTGAGAATACAGCCTTGCTTTCAGGAGCTGACGTGTTATCTATTACCGTCATGCGCAACACGATCTACGCGAAGTTGGAAGAATACAGCGATGTGTTATCTCTTTCGCCGGAGCGGGTCCTCCAGTCACTAGAGGATATTCGGGGTCATGAGTCGCCAGTTCAGTTCTACAGCGATCAGCGCCTGCCGGAAATTTGCGATGCTTACACTTGGCCGACCGCTGAAGAATTTCGCGAGTGCCTCAGTGAAAGCGGTTCAGCGCCCGTATTCCTTTGCCCGAACTGCAATCAGGATTCGAACCACGAAAGTGAATGCACCGCGCAAATCACAGATAGACACGGTGTTCAAGTAAATTGTGGCTGGATCTTGAGCCCAACCTCGGATATTCTACGAAACAGTATAAAAATACTCATACAAGCTGAGTTTTTGAATAATCTCCAGATCCATCATCTTTTTCGCCCTAAAGGAGTCGCTCTCCCAACGCGAGTTTGTTTTGATGAATTTGGTGAAGACCTTGAAGACGACGTGTGTTGAGAGATAAGAAAGTAGTACCTTATTTAATAGATGCCTCGTTTAGGACGAGGCTTTTTTTTTTGCCGATTCACTTCGTCAGCAGTTACCCCCACAGGATAATAATTCTATTTCCCGTGAGGTACTCCATGACCACTTTAGCCATCTACGATCCCAATCGCGCCGTTGAATTTCAGCCTATGTTACCCCTGTATCAAACTGAAGACAGTCATCATGCTGGTATCAATCCGCATGAAGGGTTTCGTATGTTTAATTCACTGACTCAGTTGCTCGCGGAGTACCGTGAGGCTCGTAGCGAAATCGAATCCCTGCATCTCGCTGTGATGGGCAAGCGCCACAGCCAGGCATTTCGCTATTTCACAGACGGATGTAACAACTCGATGGGGACTACGTTGGCCGTTGATTGCCTGTTTGATCTCCAGCGCGCCACATGCGCACTGGATGAGTCTTTCTGGCAACAGGTATTAGATCTGACTGGGGTACGAAACTTTATGCCGACCGCCCGAAAAGATGAATGGTACAACACGCTTCGACAGTGGCGCAAAGCTTCACCAGATCGACTTACCACCCTGCGGCCCGTTGCCTTCACGGAAGAGAACGTGCTTGCCACAGCCAAAGGCTTGACCACCGAGAAAAAAGATTATTTCGCAGAAATGGTCGAAGGCGTATTCAAAAACCTGTCCGTATTTCACAAAACCAACAAGGCGCAAGGATTTAGTCCGAAAATGGTAATCACTAATTGCCTGCCTTGCCGTGACTATAAGCGGGGTTATGACAATATGGATTACCTCAGCGATCTACGTAAAATTATCGGCCTCATGCAAGGCCGTCCCGGCGCAGAGATCGTGAATAAATGGGCGTTAGAGCAATCCCTCAGTAATAATGTTGGGGAGTGGATATCGGTAGACGGTGGCACTCTGACATGCAAAGGCTTCCTGAATGGCAATGTACATATTCAGGTCTCAGAGGCTGTGTGCGATGACCTCAATACGGTATTAGCTTACCGAATGCCTGGCCTCATCCCACAGTTCAAAGAGCGAGGAAAAACCAACAAGGCACCGCACAACACGCAATACACAGGCGATTTAATTGACTACCGGATTGCGTTCCCAACATGCACTGAACTCGCTGAAATGGCGCGAAACAACCAACACAGTGCGAAACAATATGGCACAGGACCATTCACTATTGTAATGCCTCGCCTATACCATTATGCCGACCTGGTGAGGAAGGAGCTTGATAGCATCTTCCGCATTCTGGGCGCTGTAGAGCTTAAACCTGAAGTCTACGAATTTGAATTTTGGCCGATGGAAGCATTTAAAGCGATCGCCATCAGTGGCACGCTGCCCGACCAGAAAACGCATCAGTTCTATCCAACAACAGGCGAGCTTCAGAAAGCTGCAATGGATGAATGTGACCCGCAAGAAGGGGACTCACTATTAGAACCGAGTATCGGTTTTGGCACACTTCTCCGCAACTTGCCGGAGGGCATCAAGGTAACTGGGGTAGAGACAAACAGCGTTGCTGCTGCGTGCTCGCGCCTACGCTGGGATACCTACCAGCAAAATTTCCTAAATGCCACAGTTAAACAACTCGGATTATTCGAACGAGTGTTAATGAATCCTCCCTATTCTCAAAACCGATGGAAATTGCACGTTAAGCATGCTCAGCAATTCGTTAAGAGTGAAGGTAGGATAGTTGCCATCCTGCCAGGCAGCGCTACGCAAGACAATGTTAAGGCGTTAATTGAGAGGGAATGCTCAGTCAATCAAGTAGGTTCCTACGAAAACGCATTTGATAAGACAAACATTAACGTTAAACTATTCGTTATTGATTTTTATTAAAATTATTTGCCGAAGCATACTCTATATACTACGGCATTAACGGTAATCTCATGAGCAAAACAGACTACATACTCCGTGCGTTGTCAAAGATTTCGCATAAACGCTGGGAGCACTACATTATCAATCGGGTCGTCCATACGCTGGATGATCCAGATATTGAGTTCGTTTGCCAACAGTGCATTCGAAAAGAAGGGCACTTAGGCAAAATATACCTTGCTGATCTGCTTTTTCCACAGCTGAACCTCTATCTTGAGATTGATGAGGCTCATCATGATAGTAACGACGCTAGAAAAGCTGACGCCGTGCGTCGTTTAGATATCGTAGAGGCAACAGGGTTCCAGGAGGAACGGATCCCTGCCAGTAACATAACTCTCAGCGAGGTAAATAAGCTGGTTGATGAGTTTGTCCGTTTAGTTAAAGACAAAAAAGAAGAGCTCGAAAATCAAGGCCTGTTTTTCCGCTGGGACTATGACGAACGATACTCTGCAAAAAAGCATATAAATACTGGCTACATGGCCGTGGGCCCTAACTCGGTTTTCCGATATCACAGAGATGCTTTGCAATGTTTTGGGTACCGAAGAGAGGGACATCATCAGTCAGGCAGCTGGGCTCTGCCTGCTGAAGTCGTTCAGTCCATCGGATTGACAGGCCGCGTAATGGTCTGGTTTCCTCGTTTGTATGAGGCTGGAGAGTGGAAAAATGCACTCTTGGCAGACGGCAACAAGATCACTGAACAAAGCCTTAATGCAACAAGAAACTATCAGGAAACGTGGGATTACCGCATTGTTATGGCGCATTCCCGTGATGAATTAAACCGTACCTTGTACCGTTTTTTAGGCGTCTTCGCTATCGACGTTGATAAGTCCTCAGACGAAGTAAAAGTGTTCAGTCGTGTTCATAGCCAAGTCAACGTTTACCGCTCCCAAAATTAGCCGACATTTTGTCGGCCATTATCCTTCGTCACCGTTCCCCATCATCGTAAAATAACGGCCTCATAGGTTAGCTATGCCATCTTTGCTGCTTTTTCTACACCTATATGGCTCGCGTTATCAGTGATTATCTAAACCCAGGACAACAGTGTGACTCAGTTTGTTAATTTGCGCGGTAAGCGATTGGCTTTTTCCGCCAAAGATTCATCTTCTATCCCTCCCGGTGCTTCAGGTCTTATTTATCCTAAAGACTCAGGGTTTATCATTACCGATGAGACAGGCATTGAACGCCTTTTTATTGAGCACGACAGGGCCACAGGGGTCTCCTGGTTTTTAAAAGTTAGCCGTCGTGGCGTCCGCCGTTGGTTTGAGCCAACTAACGATGACACGCTCAAAGAATTCGGGTTAGACACCCTTGACTATACCGCCTCAATCATCCTTGCCGGGCGTGTCCACCAGCAATGTAAAAAATACCTTTCAACGATACAGGCACGATAAAACATCAGGTAAACAGCCCAGAACAAGCAAAAAATGAAGGCGTTTCGATCTCCTTTACGTTCTTTGTCAGCGGTAGTTGCATGAGACAATTAACGCATTCGAAACTGCTTAGGAAGAGTCATGGGTAAATTTAAACATTGGTTAAAGCTGGTGGTCTACCGCTTTACATTGAGCAACGACGAACTTTCGAAGTGCCTGGCTGATCGCCGGAGCATGGATGAGTTTCGCCGCAAGGCTCTGATGTGAAACAGCGCATGAAACTCCATGAGCTCGCTGGTGGTCGTTGCAATGAAGATGGCGGAGAGGGAATCCCGTTAACATTCCAAGGTATCCGTCTGAAAGCTTATCAACCTGCCGAGGTGACTATTCTTGCCTCACGATCTACAGGCTCCAACGTTGTAGACCTTAGCACGCGCCGAAAGCGTCGTGACCTGGTCAATGTCATTTCACACTCGTCGCACCAAAAGCGTTGCGGTCAATAGTCCATATTTAAATAAGGGATTTCCAATGTCCACCATGCAACACGCGAAAGTTAGCTCCCATTCTATCAAGCCCGTTTTCACCGAAACCTGTAAATCATTTGTAAGCGTTTATGGAGTTTTAATGCTGGTTGTTCCGGCCTTAATTGGAGGGGGATTACTTTCCCTGATGATGCAGAGACTCTCAATGGCCGATATTGGTTTCTTCATCCTTCAACCCGTATTCATTGCCTCACTGGTGATGATGACGCTGACCCATCAAAAGATCACTGGCAAAAGACTGCCTGTGAAAAACCACATCCGTAACCTGCTAGTGACTTTGTTTGCCGGTGTTATTGCCACATTCTTGTTGGTGTTTGCGCTTTGGTGCTTCAGCCTTTATATGCCAACGGCCAGCGCTGCCGCAGGTAACACTCAGGTTCCAGTCCCGTTAGTAATGGATCCTGTCTCCCAGCCACAAGGCTCCCTGTCGTTATTCCCGGTCTACTTCAACATGTACAGCCTGGTGACGTTCACAACCTTTATCATCCTGCCCATGATGCTAATGTTCATCGGGACTGTGGTGCGCTGTGAGAGCTCATTATTTCGTAACTTCAAAACGGTCTTCTTGGCAGTATTTCGCAACGTGAGCATTATGATTATCATCGCCATGCTTTCACTTGCCGTGCTCGCTCTGTGGTCGTATACGTCACTCAACAGTGACTGGTTGGTGTTTTCTTCCATCGTTCCCATCGCGCTATTAACCGCTGTTATCCAACGTATTGCCGCGCTGTCTTTGCCTGTCGAAATTAAACTATGAGGTTAACCATGAAACTCCCCATCGCTACATTAATAATCATAATGCTGTCTCTGGGCTTTGCCACAGCAAAAGCCGCGCCTTTGCCTAACGAAGCCATCGGCGAAATTGCAGGCTCACACGGTGCTGTACTGACCTCAATTGCTGAGTGCCGAGCGTACATTGAAAGCCCAAGTTCGCGAGGCCAAGAGGTAGCCCTTAAAATGCAGCAGGCGTTACATAAAGCGCTCGGTGCCGAAGAAAGCACTGATGAAAGAGCGCAGGCCATGACAGAAAAAATGCGTGAAAATATTGAGCAATTCACCGGCCAGCTGAAAACTCAGTTTGATGAGATCGGGGCAGGCCCAGATTTTCGCCGTGAGAAGTGCGAGCAATTGATTGCCGGGAGCATTGCGCGCGCCGAGCAAGTAGACATCAAATACGGAGTTAAATGATGGTGTACGTGCTGATCGCCATTATCGTGATTTTGCTCCGTTTTCTTTATGTTCTGGACAATAATAACCGCACCTACCTTTGGAAATTGACCAATAAAATGATTGTCATGAGTGACTCACTTAATATTGTGACATCACCTCATCATCTTGGTTCGATACCAGTATTAATCCTAACGTTGGTTAAAAACCTTGAGCACAACCGAGCTGCGGCCATTGCCTATCTGCAACTGAATATTCCGAACAGTCCTGAAGCCAATACAATCGCATGCGAACTTCGATATACGCAGGCCAGTGCTAAGCAAGGCTTATGCCGAGTCGTCGTTTTGCTCGTAGATCTGGAACGCAAAGGGCAGAACGTTTGTCGACTAGTGGATGCGTTACGAGTGACGGATTTGGATGCAGATGACGTGTATACCGCTTTGGACGAACGGTACCCATCAGGTGGGCAACACACTCCGTTACTACTTTTAAGTGACTCGATCCCTGGGCACTGGGATTTAGGTGGTAAGAAATGAATAAGTTTCGTATTACTCATACCTACGCAATTCGGAAAGATGATTTTTACGCGATTGAAACCACAATGAGTTTGCGTCAGGTCAATATGGCTGTTGCTTATCTTCAGTTTATGCACTTCAACCTTCCGTCCTTCAACTTCCTTAATGACGGGCTGTGTGAGCTGGATGTCATCGTGTTAATGCACCGCATCTACGGCGCGTATGTCATTACTGATCGTACCGCTATCGAGGCGGAAGTTGATCTCTATGTTAACTGGGAACAGCAGCTGTGCCAGATTCAAAAAATACTCCCCGAAATACATGAGATAGCAAGACCCGGCGTGAATGAAAGTATCCTGTTCCACTTGTGGGAAATGGGTAACCGGATCCTCCCGATGCTCAAGCAGACTAACACCGCTCTGCATGATGAAGCCATGCTTCAGCTACCGCGCATCGACAGAGTGCTCAAAGGAACCGCAGTTGACTCGGCCTGGGGTTGGTGTTCTTTCGACGGCGAACCTTGTGGTGGTAATGTCTATACCAAGCAATCAACTCCGGATTTACTCGTGAGGATTTTTTGATGAATCGACTCGGTGAGCTACCAAATGGTGCTGTTTGGCCGCACTTGCTTAATGTTATTCAGCGTGATGTTTATGCCCAATTCGGTGGAGAATCATGAACATTAAAAAACTGTTTGCAGTAAAAAAACCTTGTACAAATTGCCCCTTCAGAAAGGTGGGAGGGATCTCGCTGGCAGAAGGGCGCTTGGATGACATTAAACGCACATTGCTTTCATCAGACCAAGAGGTTTTCTTCTGTCACAAGACGACCTACCAGGGTAGTGCAGACGACATGGAAGAAGGGCAGTATCAGCCATCAGGCCGCGAATCCTACTGTATGGGGGCTATGGCTTGGCTCTATGTCAACTGCCGTCTAAACCTCGCCACCCGATTAGGCATACTTCAAGGCAGTGTTACCATTGAGGAACTGGAAATAGCGACAAAGACCATCAACACGACAACGCCATAATAAAACGTTGCACAATAAACCACCCTTTTGTGTAGGTTAAACCTGCAAGAATTGGCTATATGCTCTACATCCTAGCCTAAATAATCTTCTTACAGGTTTAACGATGATCTCCCTACTTCATGCAACTTCCCCACTGCTTTGCAGCGATATTAAGCATGCTCTAGACTCCCTAAACATGCATCACCGTGCTGTTCGCCTAGCTGATTCAAACGGCGTTGTGTCATTATTTAGTCTTCACCCAGTATCTGAAAACGTCATCTCCCATTCTTTGGGAGAGTGTTCGGATCCTGTATCTGAATATCTAAAGCTTACCCCCCAACTTCTTGAATTTGAGCAGGCCGGAAAAACCGTTCTTACCCATATTAAATCGGACAACCTGCCAGCCGTGGCCGCTGCGTTGAATGTTGGATTCAGTTCAAGTGGATTGATTGCGTTTAAAGATCCTAACGGCTCTGATGTTGATGTGGTTGAACTACAATTCACAAGTCCTAAATCTGTTCAAAAATCCTTCACTCCATTTCCTAAAGAAGGGCTGTCCGATGGAGTGCTAACACTACGCGTTTCTTCCCGGCCAGATGGAACTCGAATGTTCCAAGATCACCACGACTCTATTACTCGATTTTGGTCTATCTATCCTGACATTCCATTTTCTCAGTTTGATAAAGACTGTCGCTTAGCTGGACTGTATTGGTTGCTGGGAAAAAAATGATGCTCTCGATTTTTGAAAATAAAACGCAAGAACTAATAGGAAGAATCAGCCTTCGGCCTGTAGTTCCCCCCAACGTAGGTGATGTTGGCTACGGTGTCTACTCAGGCTTTCGAGGCAAAGGTTATGCTTCCTTAGCTCTAAAGATGTTTTCAGAGTGGCTCATGACTGAGGGGGGGTTCTATCGTCTGGAGTTAGGCGTTAAACCCGAAAACGTGGCCTCCAAAAAAGTCGCACTGAAAGCAGGCTACATTCATGAAGGTGTCAGTAAAACCCGTCTAATTAATCAGGATGGTACTTTCAGTGATCAACTGAGTTACGTAAAAACAAAACCCTGAAGTAATAATTTATCCATATAAGTGAATATCATGAAAGAAGATTTCTTGAGCTATATCGAGTCTCGTGTTGATGGTGAATGTGTGTTCAGAGCAAAACGTCTGCCTGATAACGTCAGTGCTTTTCGCCGTAGGAAAATTAAAGGGATTTTTAGGCCAAATTCATTCATTGATCTCCAGCAGATTGTGATCGGCGCAAATGAGTTTCCAGGAACCCGATTGCACCCTGTAAGTGTTGGGTATAACTGGGGACTTGGTTCTAAGAAGGATCTTGCTGATGGTAGCTACCTTGTTGAACTACAAAAATTAAATACAGTACGAAAAATTGATACTGACCAAGGCTGGGCAATTATTGAGCCTGGCGTGACTCAAGGTGAGCTGTCTGAGCTGTTAATTGGCACCCCAAAAATGTTAAACATAACAGCGTCTTCTGCTCACTCTAGCTTCCTCGGCAACTCGCTGGATAGAGGGGTAGGGCTTCGTCACCAACGGACTGAAGACCTTGTTGGCATTGAAGTTCTATTGCCAACGGGAAAAGTTATTCGCGTTGGCTGGTGGCCCAGCCATGTTGAAACGCCTGTGTATTCACATGGTGTTGGGCCCTCGCTGGTACAATTCTTTGCTCAGTCGAGTTTTGGGATCATCACGGCGGGAGTAATCAAACTCCATAACCGCCCTGAAAGCACCAATGTAGTTCGATTTAACTTCAGCCGGAAATTGCTTTCACCAGCAATACAGCTGTTGAAAAAGTGGGTAGCCAATGGGCTCAGTAGTGGTGTATTGAAGATTTATGACACCACGGCCAATTCAACTTACGGGGGGGTAGTGACGGCTTATATACTGTCCACCTGTGTGTAGACGGCTTATCTGATGATGTCGTGCAGCGAGTTAGTTTGATCAAAAGGCTGTGCGAGTCTTCACAAGTGTTCACAAATGTGACATCCAATCCGGTCACCGAAGGTAATTACCCTGGGCCTGATGTAATCGCAAATTTAGTTGAAGCCGCGCATGTTGGCGATACCTCACTAAATGACACTCTGCTTAGGAAAACGCTGGGGGCCGGTCATACCAAAATTGATGCTGGTGGCAATGGCTGGATCTTCTTCCTCCCGTTAATTCCTTTTACTTCTGATGCCTTGGAAATGGCCTATCAGTTGATTGATGAGGTTCACAAAGATACAGGAATTCTTTGTGGAGCTACGATCAACGCCCTTAGCGGTGATGTAATTGACCTGGTCGTATCTATCGCTTTTAAGAAAACCGAGAAAGAGTCGGCGGATGCGTTAGCAGCCTTAAATAAGTTACATGAAAAATTTACGGCCAAAGGATTTATCCCGTACCGGCTGGGTGTTGAGCATGCCAAATGGGCATCACTAGTCACACCCGGCGAAGGTGAAAGATGCTTCGTTCGTGAATTAAAACAATTCATTGACCCCAATAATATTATCAGTAATGACCGATATTTATAGGTGAGCAAAATGCACGCAATCTCATTCGAATCATTGTTACTTGATGCAAAAAAACTGGCGAAGGAAGTTTCTCCTGAAAGTCGAGCGTTCGAAGAACAGCGCCGGTTACCCACCGAGGTAGTTAACAAACTCAAAAGGATCGGTGTATTTAGAATGAATTTCCCTATGGAATGGGGAGGACTGGAACTAACCTCACCTCAACAAACGCAGATTATTGAGCAGCTTGCGGTAGGTGATGCAGCTGTAGCTTGGTGTGCAATGATTGGTAGTGACTCTGGGATCTACTCAGGCTTTATAGAAGAGTCAGTGGCCCGCAACATGTTCACTGTTGACTCCATAACAGCAGGTTGGATACATCCACAAGGGAAAGCTGAAATAGTGCCTGGTGGATATCGCGTTACTGGCCGCTGGCGGTTTGGTAGTGGATTAAGCCACTGCGACATACTCAGCGCTGGGTGCTACGTTTACCAAAACGGAAATAAGCTCTTAGATGCACAAGGAGCGCCGATTTGGCGGGTTATGATGGCTAAACCAGATGAGTACGAATTGCTGGATAATTGGCACACAACAGGACTAGCAGCAAGTGGAAGTCGTGATTATTGCGCCAACGATTTGTTTATTCCTTTTGAACACAGCTTCAGTTTTAGTGAGCCGTATCGTAAAGGCCCTTTGCATGACGTTCCTGATGCGATCCTGCGCAATATGGCAGGGATACCTCTGGGGATGGCTCGCGCATCGCTGGACTATGCAATCAGCCTCGCCGAACACAAGTTCGACCGTTCATTGTCCGTTTCATGGAAAAACAGCTCACGCGTACAGATGGTCCTTGCACAGTCCGAAATTGCGCTCTATAGCGCCCGTAGCGCTGTATATTCCTCTCTAAGTGAGCAATGGGATAGTCTTACGGGTAAAGAGCCTCTAAGCGATATGCGGCGCATTACTGTTGCCTTGGCAAGGCAGCAAGCGTTCGAAGTTTCCCGGCAAATTATCTCATCCCTTTATGACCTTGTTGGTGGGGCTTCGATCTATAAAAGAGAAACCCCAATGGACAAATGGTTACGCGATAGCTACACCATGAATCAGCATGCGGTTGCCAGTGAATCGATTGTTCAGCAATGCGGGCAATATCTTCTCAATGGACATTCAAACAACCTGTTCATTTAATACGTATAGGCTGGGTAATCCCAGCCTAAGCTGTGAGGTTGAAATGACGACTGCTAGCATATCCAGTGTGAGCAACTTAAATTCTTACATATGCCGAGTTGGGATGTTTTTTGATACGGAATTGAATTATATATCAGGTCAGTTCATCCATGTAACTTTGGAGTGCGGCCGCTCTGGGTACTTTTCAATAGCCTCTCCTGAAAGGGTAGGCCAAACAATCGAACTACATATTGCAGACACAGGAAAACCTGATAGTTTTCTGTCAAAACTACAAGTCGGTGATAAAGTCAGCGTTGCCGGTCCTATGGGGAATGCTTGGTTGCGGTTAGATACCTATAGACCAATCATCATTCTGGCATTTGGCTCGGGGTATTCTTATGCCCGCTCTATATTGCTTACTGAAGCATCTAATGACACGAACAGAAAAGTAAGCTTTTACTGGATTACTCAAACCGAAAAGGACTTTTATGAAAGGGACATGTTGGAGTCTCTACCAGAACGATTTTCAGTAAATTTACTTCACTTCCCTAAAGGAGAGGGAACAAACAAGAGTGTGATTAATGCATTGAAAAATAAAATAAAAGAACATCCTGCCATTGCAAACTACGATGTTTATTTGGTAGGAAAAAGGAGGGAGTGCTTGCTTATCAGGCAGGTTATCTGCTCTCGGTTCGGTGCAAATGTCACTCGCGTATATAGTGATTCCTTTTGATATTATGCAATTAAAATTACCTCGTCGATGCATTATATCTCTTTACTTAGCATAGGTATTGAATTTCTAAACGGTTACCATCCTCTCATAGCCGCGATGGCCTGTTTCATATTACTTGAATTTAGTTTTGTTAATATGTTTTTGACGTGAAATTTAACTGTATTCTCTGAAATGGATAATCTATTTGAGACTTCGCTATAGGTTTTACCTCGACTTACCAGATTTAAAACCTGTAGCTCTCTAGCGCTGAGGATCTGCAATTTATCTTCTGGGCACTGGTTGTATTTTTGCAATGTGCTTTCATGAAGGATAAGAATTCTTCTGTATACGTCATCATTAAGGCGTTTGTCGTTCTCCATCATTTCTAGTTGTTGCTTTTCACCCCAAACACTAAAAGCAATAACGTTATCCATATGGTCATGTAAGGGGATGGTGTACCCATTCAAAACACCAGGAATTACATGCTTGGATACCCTAACATTCCTCACATCCAAAAATGGTTTACTTCCTACATCCACCCAGTGAAAAGGAAGTATACTTTTTTGAGCGTAGACCATGATAGGATCGATGTGATGAAATGATAGTTTTTCATACTTGTTTTTCCAGTGCTGAGGGAAGTTTGAAACAATAGATGGGTTTTGCTGTTTGCTCTTAGGCTTAACAGCATAGGAGAATCCCTTGCTTCCTAGCGAATCCGTTATGCTATGAATTTGTTCTATAATCTCCATATCCTTACAATCGATCAACCCCTTCACTTTCACCACCTCTCTCGATTACCTCAGTCCCAGCCCATAGGATACTCGGCTTCAAGCCTGAAAGCATCACGACCGTATGACATGAAAGATATGTTTACTTCTTTAAATTGCTTTTTCAATAAGATTCAATTCTAATTAATTATTCCTATCAATACTTTGTTAGGCATAAAACACCACGGAATATGTTGTTATGAATAAAAAAAAAATTTAAATTAAGTGATATTTCAGATCGGGTTCTTTCCTCATTAAATGCAAAACCTCCGCGTAGGATCAGCTTAACCCAGCAAGTTGAAAACCGCCTAAAATGTGCCCTTATATTGGGGTTTCTTGCGCCAGGACAAAAGGTGGTCACCAAAGACATTGCGAATTCGTTAAATATGAGCATCACCCCTGTCCGAGAGGCATTGGTCAGGCTTTCTTCATATGGGGCGCTGGATGTTTCACCTTCGCATGCATTTCTGGTTCCCGAAATTCAACCAGACCGCCTTATTGAATTGATGGGCATCCGGAAGTTATTGGAGTTGCCCGCGATCACTCGCTCAATCAATATCATGTCTGATGACGATCTTGGCTCGCTTGTGGAACTGACTCGAGATCTTGAAGTGGCTCACTTGTCCGGGGAAATTCAAACTGCCGTTCAGCTACACTGGGCGTTGAGGTTGCGCATGTTTTCACTCTCTAATTCTCCTGAACTTATGGCGTTGATTACCCAGCTCTGGGTCAGTGTTGGACCTAGCTTCCACTTTCTTTATGGAACCACATCACTAGAAGATTGGCCTAAATACTATTTTCCTTTGCGTGATGCGCTGCTCAGTAGGAATGCAGACAGTGTCATTCAAATTTTCACCAATTCCATCGACAGTGGCTTAAAATTGTATATGGATATTCACGGGAAGGGTTAAGTTTAATGCAGTTACTCGAATTCATCCGTTACTTGTACCTAAGCCAAAAAAACAAGTTATTCATCGCAATATTTATTGTCGCATTAACCGCAGTTCAGCTTGTAAACGAGGGCGTTGATGCGACGACATTTCTTGGTTTCATCCTTGGCTTAGCATTTGTAATGGGGGAGCCCGCAGAATTCGGAAAAAATCGTACGCTAAGGTTTTCCGGGCATCCGTAGGGGCCGAAACTTCCCGTCTTCCAGTCTGCGGCTCTGCCGCCAGACGTAATCGCCGGTTAGGTTGATGTGCTCCCAGCCCAGCGGCGACAGGAATTGCAGCAGCTCGCCGTCCACCGGCTTGCCGGCCTCGACCAACCCCTGGGTGGCGCGTTCCAGGTACACCGTGTTCCACAGCACGATAGCCGCCGTCACCAGGTTGAGGCCGCTGGCCCGGTAGCGCTGCTGCTCGAAGCTCCGATCCCTGATTTCCCCAAGGCGGTTGAAGAACACCGCCCTGGCCAGCGAGTTACGCGCCTCACCTTTGTTCAGGCCGGCATGCACGCGGCGGCGCAGTTCAACACTTTGCAGCCAGTCCAGGATGAACAGCGTGCGTTCGATCCGGCCCAGTTCGCGCAGGGCGACAGCCAGGCCGTTCTGACGCGGATAGCTGCCGAGCTTGCGCAGCATCAGCGAGGCGGTAACGGTGCCCTGCTTGATCGAGCTGGCCAGGCGCAGGATGTCGTCCCAATGAGCGCGCACGTGCTTGATGTTCAGGGTGCCACCGATCAGCGGGCGCAGCGTCGGGTAGGCCTGCACGCCCTGCGGCACGTACAGTTTGGTTTCGCCGAGGTCGCGGATGCGTGGCGCGAAGCGGAAGCCCAGCAGGTGCATCAGGGCGAAGACGTGATCGGTGAAACCGGCCGTGTCGGTGTAGTGCTCCTCGATCCGCAGGTCGGACTCGTGATACAGCAGGCCGTCGAGCACATAGGTGGAATCTCGGACGCCGACATTCACCACGCGTGTGCTGAACGGCGCGTATTGGTCGGAGATGTGGGTGTAGAACAGCCGTCCTGGCTCGCTGCCGTACTTCGGGTTGACGTGCCCGGTGCTCTCACCCCGGCCGCCAGCGCGGAAGCGCTGGCCATCGGAGGATGAGGTGGTGCCGTCGCCCCAATGGGCAGCGAAGGCATGGCGGTACTGGTGATTGACCAGCTCGGCCAAGGCCGCCGAATAGGTTTCATCGCGGATATGCCAGGCTTGTAGCCAGGACAGCTTGGCGTAGGTCAGGCCGGGGCTCGACTCGGCCATCTTGGTCAGTCCGAGGTTGATTGCATCACCGAGGATCGCGGACAGCAGCAACGTCCGGTCTTTGGCCTCGGCCCCGTCCTTCAAGTGGGTGAAGTGGCGGCTGAAGCCCGTCCAATCGTCCACGTCCATCAGCAGTTCGGTGATCTTGATGCGCGGCAGTAACTGACTGGTCTGGTCGATCAGCGCCTGCGCCCGATCCGGCACCGCCGCATCCAGCGGGGTGATTTTCAGGCCGGACTCGGTGAGGATGGCATCGGGCAGATCGTTGTCCTTGGCCAGGCGGGCGACAGTGGCCAACTGCTCGTCCAGCAGCTGCAAGCGCTCTTCCAGGTACTGGTCGCTGTTCGGGTTGATCGCCAGCGGCAGGGCCTGTTCCCGCTTGAGCGCGGCGAACTTCTCGGCCGGCAACAGGTAGTCGTCGAAGTCGCGGAACTGCCGCGAGCCCTTGACCCAGATGTCGCCGGAGCGCAGGGCGTTCTTCAGCTCGGACAGCGCGCAGATTTCGTAGAAGCGCCGGTCGAGGCTTCCGGGGTGATCACCAGCGGCTTCCAGCGCGGCTTGATGAAGGCGGTGGGGGCATCGGCCGGCACCTTGCGCAGGTTGTCGGCGTTCATATCACGCAGGGTCTGCACGGCTGCCAGCACGCCTTGTGCGGCCGGGGCGGCGCGCAGCTCCAGTACCTCCAGCAGGGCCGGCGTGTAGCGGCGCAGGGTGGCGAAGTTCTCGCCGACCAGGTGCAGGTGGTCGAAGCCCTCCGGCCGGGCCAGCAGCTCGGCCTCACTGACGCTCTCGGTGAACTCGTCCCAGGGAATCACCGCCTCGATGGCGGCGTAGGGATCGCTGCCGCTTTCCTTTGCCTCCAGCAGCGCCTGGCCAATCTTGGAGTACAGGCGCACTTTGTCATTGATCGCCTTGCCCTGCTTCTGGAACTGCTGCTGATGCTTGTGTTTCGCGCCGCTGAACAGCTTGACCAGGATGCGGTCGTGCAGATCCACCAGCTCATCAATCACGGTTGCAGTGCTCTCCAGTACCACGGCGGCCAGGGTCGCATAACGTCGCTGCGGCTCGAACTTGCCAAGGTCTTTGGGCGTCATCTGCCCACCCTCGCGGGCCAGCTTGAGCAGGCGGTTCTGGTGGATGTGCCGGCCAAGGCCTTCGGGCAAGTCCACCAGCTGAAATGTCTTCAGCCGTTCGATGTGCTCAAGCATGTGGCGGGAGTTGGGTTTCAGCGGTGCCTGCCGCAGCCAGGTCAACCAGGTGATGCTGCTGCCGGCCTTGAGCTTAAGCAACTCGTCCAGCTTGGCCCGATGCGAGTCGGTGAGAGGTTCGACCAAGGCGCGGTAGACCCGCCGATTGGCCCGTGCAATGGCCTCCGAGCAAGCCCGGTCGATCACCGCTCACGCCGGCAGGATGCGTCGCTTCTGCCGCAGGCTCTCCAGCGCCTGGCCGGCCAGCAGCAAGCCCTTGTCGGTCTGCTGGGCCAGTTTGGTCAGCTCGCGCACCAGGGCGCGGAAGTCGGACAGGCCGAACGGGGCCAGTTGAAGGTAGGTGCGCAGTTCCTGGGCGTGCTCACGACGGGTCACATCGCGCTCGCCGTACTTCGTCCAACTCGCCGGATCGGTCTGGACTTGCTTGGCCACCCACAGGATGACCGGTTCGGGCAGCTCGCTGTCAGTGCCCAACGCATAGCCGGGGTAGCGCAGCAGGCAGAGTTGCACCGCAAAGCCCAGACGGTTGGCGTCGCCGCGCCGCTGGCGGATCAGTGACAGGTCGGAATCGTTGAAGGTGTAGTAGCGGATCAGGTCATCCTGGCTTCCGGCAGCGCGAGCAGGCTGGTCCGCCGTCCGTGGCCGAGAGGATCAAGCCGACGCGGCATGTGTCAGTCGTCCGTGCGGAGGTACTGGTAGAGAGTTCGCGTGATGTTGAACTCGCGGGACGAGCTGCGCCTTG
>NZ_LZEX01000016.1 GCF_001676055.1 Morganella psychrotolerans
CAATGGACGAAGGTCTGCGTTTTGCAATTCGTGAAGGCGGTCGTACCGTCGGCGCGGGTGTTGTAGCAAAAGTTCTTGCTGCATAACGCGATCGCGTATTAAGAAGGGAGCTACCGGCTCCCTTTTTCAGCATCGTTTTATGAAGAACCTATCTCATCACTAGTTGTACATCAACTACTGGTGAGATAGGCTCTCACGCAACGAAGGGTGAGTCTTTCGAAGAATACGAAACTCATGCTGGATTATGACGTCAAGTCAGATACAATTGCTCCGGTCCTTAATTTTGGTCTGATTTGTTTTGCAGTAGCGAGGCAAGCTGGCTAACTTATTATTTCATGGTTACAGGTTGGTTTATGAGTGCGAATAGCGAAGCTCAACAAAACGGCCGCAGTGCCGATGTCGCCAAATGGTTAGTGGTTGCAGTTCTGCTGGTTGCCGCCATTGGCGGGAACTATTACTTCCGCGAATTTAACCTTGCGCTGCGTGCGCTGGCAGTCGTTGTCGTCATTGCATTAGCCGGTGGTATTGCACTGTGGACAACAAAAGGCAAAGCGACACTGACTTTCGCCCGTGAAGCACGGGTTGAAATGCGTAAAGTTATCTGGCCTACACGCCAGGAAACACTGCAAACAACACTTATTGTGGCAGCAGTAACAGCGGTTATGTCGTTAGTGTTATGGGGCCTTGATGGTATCCTTGTCCGTCTTGTTTCCTATATAACATCCTTCTGAGGTTCTAAAGATGTCGGATTCTCCTAAAAAACGTTGGTATGTCATCCAGGCTTTCTCAGGTTTTGAAGGCCGGGTTGCGCAGTCTCTGCGTGAACATATCAAAATCAACGGGATGGAAGATTCATTTGGCGAAGTTATGGTGCCAACTGAAGAAGTCGTCGAGATCCGCAGTGGTCAGCGCCGTAAAAGCGAGCGCAAATTCTTCCCGGGCTATGTATTAGTTCAGATGCTGATGAACGATGCGTCCTGGCATCTGGTGCGTAACGTGCCGCGTGTAATGGGCTTTATCGGCGGAACATCTGACCGTCCTGCACCGATCAGTGATAAAGAAGTGGATGCTATCATGAACCGCTTACAAGAAGCGGGTGATAAGCCACGTCCGAAAACACTGTTCGAACCGGGCGAAATGGTACGTGTTTCCGATGGTCCGTTTGCTGACTTTAATGGTGTGGTTGAAGAAGTTGACTATGAGAAGAGCCGCCTGAAAGTATCTGTTTCTATTTTTGGTCGTGCCACTCCGGTCGAACTGGATTTCAGCCAGGTCGAAAAACCGTAAGCGATTTTTTCCGGCTTGCAAAAGCCGGGAAATTTATCTACAATTTCGCGCCTTTTGTTTTTCAGAGGCTCGCGTTCTTACGCGGGCCTGTATTCATAGGGGAGCTTGGCAACAAGCGCTATTACCCACATTGAGGATTATTTAGATGGCTAAGAAAGTACAAGCCTATGTCAAGCTGCAAGTGTCAGCTGGTATGGCAAACCCAAGTCCACCGGTTGGTCCGGCACTGGGTCAGCAGGGCGTAAACATCATGGAATTCTGTAAAGCGTTTAACGCCAAAACAGATAGCATGGAAAAAGGTTTACCAATTCCTGTTGTTATTACAGTTTACGCTGACCGCTCTTTCACTTTTATCACTAAAACTCCGCCAGCGGCAGTTTTACTGAAAAAAGCTGCAGGTCTGAAATCTGGTTCCGGCAAACCGAACAAAGAGAAAGTGGGTAAAATCACTTCTGCTCAGGTTCGTGAGATCGCTGAGACTAAAGCAGCGGATATGACTGGTGCTGATATAGACGCTATGATGCGTTCTATTGAAGGTACTGCTCGTTCCATGGGCCTGGTAGTGGAGGGTTAATCTATGTCTAAACTGACCAAGCGCATGCGCAATATCCGTGAAAAAGTTGATGTCACTAAACAGTATGACATTAATGAAGCTGTTGCTCTGCTGAAAGAATTAGCGACTGCTAAATTCGTTGAAAGCGTTGACGTTGCAGTTAACCTCGGCATCGATGCCCGTAAATCAGATCAAAACGTTCGTGGCGCAACTGTGCTGCCAAACGGTACTGGTCGTTCTGTTCGCGTAGCTGTGTTCGCACAGGGCGCTAACGCTGAAGCAGCAAAAGCTGCCGGCGCAGAACTGGTTGGTATGGACGATCTGGCTGACCAAATCAAAGCCGGTCAAATGGATTTCGACGTTGTTATCGCTTCTCCGGATGCAATGCGCGTCGTTGGCCAATTAGGTCAAATCTTAGGCCCACGCGGTCTGATGCCTAACCCGAAAGTAGGTACTGTAACCCCTAACGTTGCTGAAGCTGTGAATAACGCTAAAGCAGGTCAGGTCCGTTACCGTAACGACAAAAACGGGATCATCCACACCACTATCGGTAAAGTAGATTTCGAGTCTGATAAACTGAAAGAAAACCTGGAAGCTCTGCTGGTTGCGCTGAAAAAAGCAAAACCATCTTCAGCAAAAGGCGTGTACATCAAGAAAATCAGCCTGTCTACCACCATGGGTGCGGGTGTTGCAATCGACCAGGCTGGTCTGAGCGCAGCAGTTGCTTAATATCTGCGGATAATAAGCACTTTACATTGGCGTCAGGTTTCTATAGAATCTGACGCCCAATGTTTGTTGTATTCGTCTTTGTGATTTTCATCACAAAAATGGCAACAACTAAAAGAATTTCGGTTGGAGTCCGGCCTTAATCCGGACCCCGTCCAAGACCGCAGGTGTAAGTAATTACTTAATTTTCCTGCGTAGACGGTGACAGAGCCACAAGAATTTTATTCGAGTATTCTGCTCACCGTGTTTTAGCGCTCTTCACCTTCGGTGTTGAGTGAAGTGAGTTCCGGGGTTGTATACCCGGCTAAACCAGGAGCAAGAAGCTAATGGCATTAAATCTTCAAGACAAACAAGCGATTGTTGCTGAAGTCAGCGAAGTTGCCAAAGGCGCGCTGTCTACAGTTGTCGCGGATTCCCGTGGTGTTACTGTAGATAAAATGACCGATCTGCGTAAAGCATGTCGCGAAGCTAATGTTACCGTACGCGTTGTACGTAACACCCTGCTGCGCCGTGCTGTTGAAGGTACCTCTTCTGAGTGCCTGAAAGACGTATTCGTCGGTCCTACCTTGATTGCATTTTCTCATGAACATCCGGGCGCTGCTGCTCGTCTGTTCAAAGATTTCGCGAAAGCGAACCCTGCATTCGAGATTAAAGCCGCAGCCTTTGAAGGTGAGTTCATTGCAGCGAAAGATATCGATCGCTTAGCAACACTCCCGACTTACGACGAAGCAATTGCACGCCTGATGGCAACCATGAAAGAAGCCGCTGCAGGCAAATTGGTTCGCACTCTGGCAGCGTTACGCGATCAGAAAGAAGCCGCTTAATCGCTCTTTCTTTTCTTCGTTGCTTTTTAACGTATAAACTTATTCTGAATTTTAGGAACATATCGTATGTCTATCACTAAAGAACAAATTCTGGACGCAGTTGCTGAAATGTCTGTAATGGACGTTGTTGAACTGGTTACCATGATGGAAGAAAAATTCGGCGTTTCTGCTGCTGCTGCTGTTGCTGTAGCTGCAGGTCCTGCTGAAGCTGCTGAAGAAAAAACTGAATTCGACGTTATTCTGAAAGCTGTTGGTCCGAACAAAGTAGCAGTAATCAAAGCTGTTCGCGGCGCAACTGGTCTGGGCCTGAAAGAAGCTAAAGACTTAGTTGAAAGCGCACCGGCTGCAATGAAAGAAGGCGTGAGCAAAGATGAAGCGGAAACGCTGAAGAAAGCTCTGGAAGAAGCTGGCGCAGAAGTTGAAGTTAAATAAGCCACTTTTTTTAGCAACAGCCTGAAAATGGCTGCTGGCTGGTGACTTATTGGTCACCAGCCTTTTTGCGCTAATGCGCATGCACGTGTTTTTGGGTAGCAACTGTGCTATCTGACACCTGCGAACTCTCCGAATACTCTTTGCTATTGACGACTTAATATACTGTGTTGACGACTACGATCCGCTCGGGTAGCTCGGTAGTCAGCTGCGCAATGAAATGATTTAAGGGTAACTGCAATAAGTATCAGCAGAAAATGTTCCATTTTCTGTCCTAATTAGATAGTTGTAGCGACTGCCGTCTGTAACAGGCAGGTCGGGTCACTGATCAAGCGAGCTGAGGAACCCTATGGTTTACTCCTATACCGAGAAGAAACGTATTCGTAAGGATTTTGGTAAGCGTCCGCAAGTACTGGACATTCCCTATCTCCTTTCTATTCAGCTGGATTCATTCCAGAAATTCATCGAACTCGATCCGGATGGTCAGAATGGCTTAGAAGCCGCATTCCGTTCCGTTTTCCCGATTCAGAGCTACAGTGGTAATGCTGAACTGCAATATGTCAGCTTCCGTCTGGGTGAGCCGGTATTTGACGTTAAAGAGTGTCAAATCCGCGGTGTTACCTATTCAGCACCACTGCGCGTAAAACTGCGTCTGGTTATTTACGAACGTGAAGCACCGGAAGGCACAGTTAAAGATATTAAAGAACAGGAAGTTTACATGGGCGAAATTCCGCTCATGACCGATAACGGAACGTTCGTCATCAACGGTACTGAGCGTGTTATCGTTTCTCAGTTACACCGTAGCCCGGGCGTGTTCTTTGACAGTGACAAAGGTAAAACACACTCTTCCGGTAAAGTGCTGTATAACGCACGTATTATCCCTTACCGCGGCTCATGGCTGGACTTCGAATTCGATCCTAAAGACAATTTATTTGTCCGTATCGACCGTCGTCGTAAATTACCTGCGTCTATTATCCTGCGTGCAATGAATTTCAGCACGGAAGAGATTCTGAACCTGTTCTTCGACAAAACAACGTTCGAAATCAGCAATAATAAACTGACGATGACTCTCGTTCCTGAGCGTCTGCGCGGTGAAACTGCTTCTTTTGATATCGAAGCGAACGGAAAGGTTTATATCGAAAAAGGACGCCGTATTACTGCGCGTCATATCCGTCAGCTTGAAAAAGAAGAAATCACGAAGATCGACGTTCCTGTTGAATACATCGCAGGGAAAGTGGTTGCACGTGATTACATCGATACAGCGACCGGCGAATTAATTTGCGCGGCTAATATGGAAATGTCTCTGGATCTGCTGGCACGTCTCAGCCAGTCCGGTCACAAAACCATTGAAACCCTGTTCACCAACGACCTGGATCACGGCGCTTACATGTCAGAAACTTTGCGTGTGGACCCGACCAACGATCGTTTAAGCGCCCTGGTAGAAATCTACCGTATGATGCGCCCTGGTGAGCCGCCAACCCGTGAAGCTGCCGAAAATCTGTTTGAAAATCTGTTCTTCTCAGAAGATCGTTACGATCTCTCTGCAGTAGGCCGGATGAAGTTCAACCGTTCACTGAGTCGTGAAGATTCTGATGGCTCAGGTATCCTGAGCAAAAAAGACATCACTGATGTGATGCAGAAACTGATCGAAATTCGTAACGGCCGCGGTGAAGTGGATGATATCGACCACTTAGGTAACCGTCGTATCCGTTCTGTCGGTGAAATGGCTGAAAACCAGTTCCGTGTAGGTCTGGTGCGTGTTGAGCGTGCAGTGAAAGAGCGTCTGTCCCTGGGCGATCTTGATAATCTGATGCCTCAGGACATGATCAACGCCAAACCAATTTCTGCTGCGGTAAAAGAGTTCTTTGGTTCCAGCCAGCTGTCCCAGTTTATGGACCAGAACAACCCGTTATCAGAAATTACGCACAAACGCCGTATCTCTGCGTTAGGCCCGGGCGGTCTGACCCGTGAGCGTGCAGGCTTTGAAGTGCGCGACGTTCATCCTACGCACTACGGTCGTGTTTGTCCTATCGAGACCCCTGAAGGTCCGAACATCGGTCTGATCAACTCCTTATCTGTTTATGCACAGACAAACGAATATGGTTTCCTGGAAACCCCGTACCGTTTAGTGCGTGAAGATGTTGTAACTGATGAGATTCATTATCTGTCTGCAATTGAAGAAGGTAACTTCATCATTGCTCAGGCAAATACCGTTTTAGATGACGATGGTCACTTTGTTGATGAACTGATCACCTGCCGTAATAAAGGTGAGTCCAGCTTATTCAGCCGCGACCAGGTTCAGTATATGGACGTTTCCACCCAGCAGATCGTTTCTGTGGGTGCGTCACTGATTCCATTCCTGGAACACGATGATGCCAACCGTGCATTGATGGGTGCGAACATGCAACGTCAGGCGGTTCCGACTCTGCGCGCTGACAAGCCGCTGGTTGGTACCGGTATGGAACGCGCTGTTGCGGTTGACTCCGGCGTAACCGCCGTTGCCAAACGTGGTGGTACAGTTCAGTACGTTGATGCGTCACGTATCGTTATCAAAGTTAATGACGAAGAGATGTATGCCGGCGAAGCAGGTATCGACATCTATAGTCTGACTAAATATACCCGTTCTAACCAGAACACCTGTATCAACCAGACGCCTTGCGTTTCATTGGGTGAGCCTGTTGAGCGCGGTGATGTTCTGGCAGATGGCCCGTCCACCGATCTGGGTGAACTGGCGCTGGGTCAGAACATGCGCGTGGCATTTATGCCATGGAACGGTTACAACTTCGAAGACTCCATTCTCGTGTCCGAGCGTGTTGTTCAGGAAGACCGTTTCACCACTATCCACATTCAGGAACTGGCTTGTGTGTCCCGTGACACCAAACTGGGGCCGGAAGAGATCACCGCTGATATCCCGAACGTGGGTGAAGCTGCTCTCTCCAAACTGGATGAGTCCGGTATCGTGTATATCGGTGCGGAAGTGAAAGGTGGCGATATTCTTGTGGGTAAAGTGACACCTAAAGGTGAAACACAGTTAACCCCGGAAGAGAAACTGCTGCGTGCTATCTTCGGTGAAAAAGCCTCTGACGTGAAAGATTCGTCACTGCGTGTACCGAACGGCGTGTCCGGTACTATTATCGACGTACAGGTCTTTACCCGCGATGGCGTGGAAAAAGATAAACGTGCGCTCGAAATCGAAGAAATGCAACTGCGTGATGTGAAGAAAGACCTCACAGAAGAGTTACAGATTCTGGAAGCCGGCCTGTTCTATCGTATTCGTTCTGTCCTGGTAAGCGGCGGAATGGAAGCAGATAAACTGGACAAACTGCCGCGCGAGCGTTGGTTAGAACTGGCACTGACTGATGAAGAAAAACAGAATCAGTTAGAGCAGTTGGCTGAACAGTATGACGAACTGAAATCTGTGTTCGCTAAAAAACTGGAAGCGAAACGTCGTAAAATTACTCAGGGCGATGACCTGGCACCGGGCGTGCTGAAAATCGTCAAAGTGTATCTGGCCGTGAAACGTCAGATCCAGCCTGGTGATAAAATGGCGGGTCGTCACGGTAATAAAGGGGTTATCTCAAAAATTAACCCTATCGAAGATATGCCATACGATGAAAACGGTAACCCTGTTGACCTCGTACTGAACCCGCTGGGCGTACCATCGCGTATGAACATCGGTCAGATCCTGGAAACCCATCTGGGTATGGCTGCGAAAGGCATCGGTGAGAAAATCAACAAGATGCTGAAAGAGCAGCAGGAAATCGCGAAATTACGTGGTTTCATCCAGAAAGCTTATGACCTGGGTAATGACCCGCGTCAGAAAGTGGATCTGAGCACTTTCAGTGATGAAGAAGTACTGCGTCTGGCAGAGAACCTGAAAAAAGGTATGCCGACTGCAACACCGGTATTTGACGGCGCGAAAGAGCAGGAAATCAAAGAATTACTGACTCTGGCTGATTTACCGACTTCCGGTCAGATCACCTTATTTGATGGTCGTACCGGTGAGCGTTTTGAGCGTCAGGTTACCGTCGGTTATATGTACATGCTGAAACTTAACCACTTGGTTGATGACAAAATGCATGCGCGTTCTACCGGTTCTTACAGCCTGGTTACTCAGCAGCCGCTGGGTGGTAAGGCTCAGTTCGGTGGTCAGCGTTTCGGGGAGATGGAAGTGTGGGCACTGGAAGCATACGGTGCCGCTTATACCCTCCAGGAGATGCTGACAGTGAAATCGGATGACGTTAACGGTCGTACGAAGATGTATAAAAACATCGTCGACGGCAGTCATCAGATGGAACCGGGTATGCCGGAATCTTTCAACGTATTGCTGAAAGAAATCCGCTCACTCGGTATCAACATCGAGCTGGAAGACGAGTAATTGCCGTTGTGGCTGCCCGCATCAGTGCGGGCAGCACCAGTAAATCTGGTTTAAGGGACAGGCATTATTTGCTTGTCTCACAGGTCTAACTCCGACAGGAGCCATTCGTGAAAGACTTATTAAAGTTTCTGAAAGCGCAAACCAAGACCGAAGAGTTTGATGCGATCAAAATTGGTCTGGCCTCACCTGACATGATTCGTTCATGGTCATTTGGTGAAGTGAAAAAGCCGGAAACCATTAACTACCGTACGTTCAAACCTGAACGTGACGGGCTTTTCTGTGCGCGTATCTTCGGGCCGGTAAAAGATTACGAATGTTTGTGCGGTAAGTACAAACGTCTGAAGCACCGTGGTGTGATTTGTGAGAAATGTGGTGTTGAAGTGACCCAGACTAAAGTGCGTCGTGAGCGCATGGGTCACATCGAACTGGCATCACCTACCGCACACATCTGGTTCTTAAAATCACTGCCATCCCGTATCGGCTTACTGCTCGATATGCCGCTGCGTGATATTGAACGTGTCCTGTACTTTGAATCTTATGTTGTTGTTGAAGGCGGGATGACCAGCCTTGAGCGCAGCCAGATTCTGACAGAAGAACAGTACCTGGACGCTCTGGAAGAGTTCGGTGATGAATTCGACGCGAAAATGGGTGCGGAAGCCATCCAGGCCTTGCTGAAAGCAATGGATCTGGAACAGGAAGTCGAAAACCTGCGTGAAGAACTGAACGAAACCAATTCAGAAACCAAACGTAAAAAACTGACTAAGCGCATCAAACTGTTAGAAGCCTTTATCCAGTCCGGCAATAAGCCTGAGTGGATGATCCTGACAGTTCTGCCGGTATTACCACCGGATCTGCGTCCGTTAGTTCCGCTCGACGGCGGTCGCTTTGCGACGTCAGATCTGAACGATCTGTACCGTCGTGTGATCAACCGTAATAACCGTCTGAAACGCCTGCTGGATCTGGCTGCACCTGACATCATCGTACGTAACGAAAAACGTATGTTGCAGGAAGCGGTTGATGCACTGTTAGATAATGGTCGTCGTGGTCGTGCTATCACCGGCTCTAACAAGCGTCCGCTGAAATCACTGGCAGACATGATCAAAGGTAAACAGGGTCGTTTCCGTCAGAACCTGCTCGGTAAGCGTGTTGACTACTCCGGTCGTTCTGTAATCACCGTAGGTCCGTACCTGCGTCTGCATCAGTGTGGTCTGCCTAAGAAAATGGCACTGGAGCTGTTCAAACCGTTTATCTACGGTAAGCTGGAACTGCGTGGTCTTGCTACCACCATCAAAGCTGCCAAGAAAATGGTTGAGCGCGAAGAGTCCGTTGTATGGGATATCCTGGATGAAGTTATCCGCGAGCACCCGGTTCTCCTGAACCGTGCGCCGACACTTCACCGTCTGGGTATTCAGGCGTTTGAGCCTATCCTTATCGAAGGTAAAGCTATCCAGTTACACCCACTCGTTTGTGCGGCATACAACGCCGACTTCGATGGTGACCAGATGGCGGTTCACGTCCCTCTGACCCTGGAAGCACAGCTCGAAGCCCGTGCCCTGATGATGTCCACAAACAACATCCTGTCACCGGCAAGCGGCGATCCGATTATCGTACCTTCTCAGGACGTTGTTCTGGGCCTGTACTATATGACCCGTGACTGTGTTAACGCCCCGGGCGAAGGCATGGTGCTTAACGGTTCAACAGAAGCTGAACGTGTTTACCGTTCCGGCCATGCATCACTGCATGCGCGCGTGAAAGTCCGTATCACTGAAGAAGTGAAAGACGGCGAAGGTAATATCACCAAGCAAACCAGCCTGATCGATACCACTGTCGGCCGCGCCATTTTATGGCGTATTGTTCCGCGTGGTCTGCCTTATTCTCTGGTTAACCAACCACTGGGTAAGAAAGCGATCTCTAAAATGCTGAATACTTGTTACCGTATTCTGGGCATGAAACCGACCGTTATTTTTGCTGACCAAATCATGTACACCGGTTTTGCCTACGCTGCCCGTTCAGGTGCATCTGTTGGTATCGATGACATGGTTATCCCTGAGAAAAAAGCCGGGATTATCGCGGAAGCGGAAGCGGAAGTGGCAGAAATCCAGGAACAATTCCAGTCAGGTCTGGTTACCGCCGGCGAACGTTACAACAAGGTTATCGATATCTGGGCTGCGGCAAACGAACGTGTTGCTAAAGCGATGATGGAAAACCTGTCAACGGAAACCGTGATTAACCGTGACGGCGAAGAAGAACAACAGGTTTCTTTCAACAGCATCTATATGATGGCCGACTCCGGTGCGCGTGGTTCTGCTGCACAGATTCGTCAGCTGGCCGGTATGCGTGGTCTGATGGCGAAACCGGATGGTCCATCATCGAAACGCCAATCACCGCGAACTTCCGTGAAGGTCTTGACGTACTCCAGTACTTCATTTCAACGCACGGTGCGCGTAAAGGTCTGGCGGATACCGCACTGAAAACAGCGAACTCCGGTTATCTGACCCGCCGTCTGGTTGACGTCGCGCAGGATCTGGTTATCACTGAAGATGACTGTGGTACGCACGAAGGTATCATGATGTCGCCGGTTATCGAGGGTGGTGATGTTAAAGAACCACTGCGTGATCGCGTTCTGGGCCGTGTGGCTGCAGAAGATATCCTGAAACCGGGTACTGCGGATATTCTTATCCCGCGTAACACCCTGCTTCATGAAAAACAGTGTGATCTGTTAGAAGAAAACTCTGTAGACATCGTGAAAGTGCGTTCTGTGGTAAGTTGTGAAACTGACTTCGGTGTGTGTGCCAAGTGCTACGGTCGTGACCTGGCGCGCGGTCATATCATCAACTCAGGTGAAGCCGTTGGTGTTATTGCAGCACAGTCAATCGGTGAGCCGGGTACACAGTTAACCATGCGTACGTTCCATATCGGTGGTGCGGCATCCCGTGCTGCTGCTGAGTCCAGCATTCAGGTCCGTAATACCGGTACACTGAAACTGTTCAACGCGAAGCTGATTGGTAACACCGCAGGTAAACTGGTTGTCACTTCCCGTAATACCGAACTGCGTCTGGTTGATGAATTCGGTCGTACTAAAGAAAGCTATAAAGTGCCTTACGGTGCTCAGCTGACTAAAGGTGACGGCGAAGCAGTTAACGGTGGCGAAACTGTCGCTAACTGGGATCCGCATACCATGCCGGTTGTCAGTGAAGTGTCCGGTGTTATTCGTTTCACCGACATGCATGACGGTCAGACCATTACCCGTCAGACTGATGAATTAACCGGTCTGTCATCACTGGTCGTTCTGGATTCTGCAGAGCGTACAGCAAGTGCGAAAGAAATGCGTCCGGCACTGAAAATCATTGACGCGAAAGGCAATGATGTTCTGATCCCTAATACGGATATGCCAGCAGCTTACTTCCTGCCGGGTAAAGCGATTGTGCAATTGGATGATGGCGTGACCATCAGTGCCGGTGACACATTAGCGCGTATTCCGCAGGAATCTGTCGGTACAAAAGATATCACCGGTGGTCTGCCGCGCGTTGCGGACTTGTTCGAAGCCCGTCGTCCGAAAGAGCCGGCTATCCTTGCTGAAATCAGCGGTATCATTTCCTTCGGTAAAGAAACCAAAGGTAAACGTCGTCTGGTGATTTCACCAATTGACGGTAGTGATGCTTACGAAGAGATGATCCCTAAATGGCGTCAGCTCAACGTGTTTGAAGGTGAGATGGTTGAACGTGGTGACGTCGTATCTGATGGTCCGGAATCCCCACATGACATCCTGCGTCTGCGTGGCGTGAATGCGGTTGCCCGTTATATCGCGAACGAAGTCCAGGAAGTTTACCGCTTACAGGGCGTTAAGATAAACGATAAGCACATTGAAGTTATCGTTCGTCAGATGCTGCGTAAAGTCACCATCTCTTCTGCGGGAAGCTCTGACTTCCTCGAAGGCGAGCAGGTTGAATATGCGCGCGTGAAAGTGGCAAACCGTCTGCTGGAGCAGGATGGCAAGATCCCTGCAACCTTCGAACGTGATCTGCTTGGTATTACCAAAGCATCACTGGCGACAGAGTCCTTCATCTCTGCGGCATCGTTCCAGGAAACCACACGCGTTCTGACTGAAGCAGCTGTTGCGGGTAAACGCGACGAACTGCGCGGTCTGAAAGAGAACGTTATTGTGGGTCGCCTGATCCCTGCCGGTACTGGTTTCTCGTACCACCAGGAACGCATCCGCCGTCGTCATCTGGCAGAAGCTATCGATGCACCACAGGCAGTCAGTGCAGATGAAGCAACAGCGAACTTAGCTGAGCTTCTGAACGCCGGCTTCGGTGGCAGCAAAGAGTAAGTGGCACAGTAATGTGACCAACTGAATAGCCCTCCTTTTAAGGAGGGCTTTTTTGTGCAGGATATAAGGCAATGAACACATCATGCGCAACCTATTGTATATACTTATAGTTTTTCTTTCTGTTGCCGGGTTTAACCGGGCAATTGCAGTGCCTGCGGTACAACCACCGGACGCTCAGGAGTGGTTGCTGAAAGATGAGCCGCCGTTACTGATTCAGGTTTTGGCACCACAAACCATTTTTGCACCGGTCGCCGGGGTAATGCAGGGTGTGGCAGAGCTGAATCCATCTCACGGTTTTTATATCTACCCGATGAAAGGGGATTACCGTGAACTGCAGTTTGGTAATGACCGCGGCTTTATTGAAAACGACGGTTTATCGGCTAAAAAACCGAAAACAGTGCCGCCGCTGGATACACTGAATGAGCTGAATAACCCTATCTATGACTATCTGATAACCATAAAGAATACGGATATTTTTGGCGCACCGGATGAATCAAAGCCACCGGTTGCAACCCTGTTTGATAATCTGCGCTATCCGGTACTGGCTAAGATGGTCAGAGAAAACCGCGAAGGTGAGAAAATTGTCTGGCTGACTATCCGTCTGGCAGACCGGCTGGCGTATGTCCGCCTGTCGGATGTGGAACTGGATAAAGGCATTCCTGTTCTGACTTATCATCACATCCTCAAAGAGAGTGAAAATAAGAACTTCCTGCATACCTCCACCACCACATCGGTTGAGGCCTTTCAGGCGCAGATGGATTATCTGAAACACAATGGCTACCGGACACTCTCTCTTGATGATGTCGCAGGCTATCTGAAAAAAGAAAATAACCTGCCGGGAAAAGTGGTTATTCTGACATTTGATGACGGGCTCAAATCGGTTTACCGCTATGCGTATCCGATCCTCAAACGCAATCATCAGCATGCCGCGCTATTTGTTATCTCTTCGCGCGTTAAGTCAAAGGTTCAGAAATGGGCGCCGGATGGCTTACAGTTTATGAACTGGACGGAGTTACTGGCATCGCGGGATATTTTTGATATTCAGTCCCACGCTCACTTTTTGCATCGCCTGGATAAACGGAAAAACCCGATTATTTTCAGCCGGACGGAGCATTCCATTTTGCTGGATTATCAGCGTTCACAGCGCGTGCTGGCAAAACTGAATCCGGAGCAGCATTATCTGGCTTATCCGTTCGGGGCGTATAATCAGGATGCAATGGATGCGGCGTCTCAGGCAGGAATGACACTCGCGGTGACCACCATTCAGGGCAAAGTACGGCTGGGCGATAACCCTTATGCACTGAAACGCCTTTATGCATTACGAACTGATTCAATTGAGAAATTTGCCTCGATGATCGGTAACAGTGGTCCGGAAGTCGTGAATACAGATATTATTGTGGATAAGTAAAAATTAATATAGTTATCTGTTAAATTTGTTTTATGTGACGTCTTCTTTTCCGGTAATTTATTTTCCGGAAAAGCGGGCGTGACATAATGACAGATAAATAAATCATCCTTCAGGAAATAAGAAACTGAAGTTCATAAGGCGCTGAATCATAATTAACTAAGTTATCTTCAAATTCATTTGCAATGATCAGCCGGGGTTTCTCTTTATCTTTGAAATATTGTTCAACCATAATAATATCAATATTTTCAGAAAGATAATTACAGATGCAGCATAAGTACAATCCCGCAGGCAGGCAAACCAGATCAGGTGAATCAAAGTCCGGCTTTTCTTTCAGATAGATAAGATACTTGGACGGATAAAATGTTTGTTCAATAATATTATTATAATCCAGAACATAGGCATATTGCCGTAAATAAGACAGTGATTTATTTTCCGGCCTGGATTTCATTTCTGCCAGCCTCAGTTCCATCTTAGAAATGGGGCGGTCTGACGGATAACAGGGAACGAACAGACACCAGCGTTCCGGCAGTTCAACACTGTAAAAAGGTTCACCTCCTGACTTATTATCAACAAAACTGAAGTAATCCACATACCAGTCTAATGTTTCTATCATATTATGCAGATCTTTTAGTTGCTGTTCCTTCCGTTTTCTCTCCTGTATTAAATAATGTGTTAATTTTTCTTTATCTCCGCTTTCAATAATGACTTTAATATCACTTAAATTCATATTTAACGTTTGAAGATACTTAATTCGGTCAATGTAATGAAATTGTTCAAATAAATAGTAACGATATCCGGTTTCACTATCGACATATCCCGGTTTCAGAATGCCTTTTTTATCATAGAAACGTAGCGTTTGTGTTGAAATACCTAATAATTTGGCTGTTTCACCAATTGTAAAATATTTTTTCATATCTGTGTCCGGGTAAATGTCACTTTTATTTAAACTATCAGATTTAAAATTAACATACTATTTTCTGTGAAAATAATTTTGTGATTATCTTCTCATATCCGAAAAACCTGATTTAACCTTATTCCGGCTATAAGGTTTAGGGTGAGTGCGTACTTATTTTAATTTGTCACTTTTATAACAGTGATGAAAAATGATTATTCAGGATAAATAATGAAAGAACGCACTCAACTTTTGTATTCAGGGGAAATGGATTATCCGGAAGGTATGTACCCGGATTCACCGGCAATATTTCCGGCAACGGCCTATGCGATGCGTGATACACAGCATTACTATGCTGTCAGCAGCGGAAATGGTGAATATCAGTATAACCGCACGGCGAATCCGAATCGTGACAGCTTATCCGCTGCGATTTCAATGATGGAAGACGGCGAAATTTCTGCGGTTATGGCATCAGGCATGGCAGCGATTTCAGCGACACTGCTGAGCTTGCTGAAGCAGGGCGACCATCTTGTTGTTAATGAATCAATTTACGGCGAAACCATTGAGTTAATCGATCTGATCTTAATCCCGCTGGGTATCACTGTGACCTACGCAGACTTCCTCTCTCCGGCAGCGATTTCGGCGGCAATACGTCCGGAAACCGTCATGTTGTATACCGAAATTATCAGCAATCCATTGATTAAAGTGATTGATATTGATGCTGTTTCGGCTATCAGCCGTAAACATCAGTGTCTGCTGGTGGTTGATAATACATTTTCAACCCCTTTTGTTATTAAACCACTGCAACATGGTGCGGATATTGTCATCCACAGTCTGACAAAATTTTTCGGCGGACACAGTGATTTAACTGCAGGTTCGGTGACTTGTTCGCTGGCACTGATGCAGAAAATCGAACTGAAAGCCCGTCTGTTGGGCGGATGCAGTGATCCATATACCGCGTGGCTTTGTCTGCGCAGTATCCGCACGATGGAAATGCGTGTTACCCGGCAGATGGAAAATGCGCAGGCTATTGCACAGGCACTCAGCCGTGACCCGCGTGTTGCACTGGTCAATTATCCGGGGCTTGAGAGCCATCCGCAGCATGTGCTGGCTGACTCACTGTTTATTCACGGATATGGTCCGATGCTCAGTTTCCGAGTGCGTGATGAACAGCCGCTGGTGGATGCATTTATTCACCGTCTGGAACTGATCACTTACCTGGGAACATTAGGCGGATTCCGCACATCACTGGCGCATCCGGCGACAGCATTCAGGACTGAATTTACCCCGCAACAGCTTATTGATTTCGGTATGCATGAAGGACTGATTCGTATTTCTGCCGGCTGCGAAGCCGCTGAGGATTTAATTGCTGATATCACTCAGGCACTTGATGTATTTAATTAATTTCGGATACTCATTATGGACTCAATACTAAATATAATTAATAAGTTTTCAGATTTTATCTGGACGTATCCGATGCCGATTTTATTAGTCAGTCTCGGCATCTGGTTAACCATTAAATTCCGTTTTAAATACCAATTTAATTTTCGGTTTAATATAAAGAATACATACGGCGGCTTATTTAATAAAAAAGGTATCAGTGAAAAAATTCAGGGAGCCGGTTCGGTATCCAGTTTTGCAGCGGCCTGTACCGCACTGGCTAATACCGTCGGGATCGGCAGTATCGGCGGGGTTGCCACCGCAATTACTATGGGCGGTCCGGGGGCGATATTCTGGCTTTGGTTTTCTGCTTTCTTTGGTATTGCGACCAAAGCGTGTGAAATTATTCTCGGGCAGCGTTATCGCGTCAAATATGAAAAGTCCATGGATGAATATGTCTGTGACCGCTCATTTGTGATGGAGCATGCACTGGGCTGGAAAAAAGGCGCGGTGGCACTTTCTGTCTGCTGCTTTATGCTCGGGCCGTGGACGTGCCTGGTACAGAGCGAATCAGCAACATCCTCTATTGAAGAAGCCTTTAATGTCGACAGTTATCTGACCCTGATTGTGATGGTTATTTTTATTGCCAGTGTCATTATCGGCGGCTTAAAAGGTATTTCTTCAAAAATGGAGAGTGTAGTTCCGAAACTGGCAATTACTTATCTGACCGTTGCGGTGATCCTGCTGGTGATGAATTACGATCAGATTCTTGCTGCATTTGCCCTGATTTTTAAATCTGCATTTTCACCGGCTGCCGGTGTTGGCGGATTTGCCGGTGCAACAGTCATGGAAGCTATTCGTTTTGGTATTGCCCGCGGTATTTACTCCAATGACGCAGGAACTGGTTACGGCATTGTCGCTCATGCGGCAGCTACAACGGATCACCCTATCCGCCAGTCAAGCTGGGGGTTTGGTGAAGTTTTCCTGACCATTATTATTTGTACAGTAACGGCATTAGCGATTCTGACAACCAATGTCTGGGTCGATTATGCGGGAATTACATCATCCCGCCTGACAACATTAGCGTTTAAAGTTACGTATGGTGATGTCGGCAGCTGGTTTATGGCGATATTTATCACCTTGCTGGCCTGTACAACAACCATTGGTATGTATTTCACCTGCGAAAAAGCCGTTAACTTTTTCTTCGGTGATACGAGAGCCAATAAAATAGCGAAAAACTTATACCGCGTTTATTATCTGGCGCCGATTATTTTATTCAGTAATTTACAGGCTGATATTTTATGGGCGCTGACGGATATTTTAAGTGCAGTCTATGTACTGATTACGATGATATTAATTCTGAGTCAGCGCAAAGAAATTTTCCGGTTATTTAATGATTTCTGGGGACGTTATATCCCGGCAAAAAATGCCGGTGAAGATGTGCCGCCGGTGACATTTTGTAAGCGGATAGACTAAAAAAAACAGGCCGGAAAAATACCGGCCTGTTTTATTTTATCGCCCCAGATAGTGATCCCAGTCTTTCCAAACCGGCTGAAGCCCCGCCGCCAGCAGAGCATCTGTTACCTGCTGTGGTGTGCGGTTGTCATGCGGGCTGAACTGCTCCAGCTCCGGGTCATCCCCTTGTGCGTAGCCGCCCGGTTGGGTTTTTGACCCGGCACTGATCTGGTTAATCGCGACCGGTACCATATGGTCACGGAAATACGGTGATTCACGGGTGGAGAGGGATAGCTCAATGTCCGGCGCAAACAATCGGAAGGCGCAGATTAGTTGCACCAGCTCCGCGTCATTTATCAGGGACTCCGGCTCAATCCCCCCTGCACACGGGCGCAGGCGGGGAAATGAAACCGAATAGCGGCTTTTCTGATAGCGCAGGCGGAGATAATTAAGATGCTCCGCGACCATATAGCAGTCCGTGCGCCACTGAGCGGAAAGACCGATCAGCGCGCCCAGGCCTATCTTGTCGATCCCCGCCTGACCTAAGCGATCGGGTGTCTGTAAGCGCCAGTGAAAATCCTGCTTGCGACCTTTCAGGTGATGCCGCTGATAGGTGCTTTCGTGGTAGGTTTCCTGGTAAACCATCACACCATCCAGCCCGAGCGTGCGCAGTTCGGCATATTCCTCCGTCGCCATCGGCTGTACTTCCATCATCATGGTGCTGAAATAGTTGCGGATCAGCGGAAAGGTTTCGCGGAAATACGGCATACCCACTTTGCGCTGATGCTCGCCCGTCACCAGCAGCAGACTGTCGAACCCGAGCGCTTTAATCGCTTCACATTCTGTCCGGATCTCTTCCGGTGTCAGGGTTTTGCGTTTTATCGCGTTACTCATGGAGAAACCGCAGTAAGTGCAATCGTTGGCACACAAATTGGAGAGATAAAGCGGCACATACATACCGACGACGTGCCCGAAACGCTGACGGGTCAGTGTCTGCGCTTTCTGCGCCATCTCTTCCAGATACGGGCGTGCCGCCGGGGAAATCAGTGCCATAAAGTCCGGTAACGTCAGGTTTTCCCGGTTCAGTGCCTGTTCTACATCACGCGCAGTTTTACTGTTCAACTGCAAAGTAAGATTGTCCCAATCCAGTTGCTGCCAGTGATCGCTGAAGGTGCTGTTATCACTCATAACGCCTCCAAAAATGCGGTCAGCGGGCTGGTGGCGGTTGCATGTTGTTGTTGCGGGGCAAGTTTGGCTTCCCGCGCGAGAAGACCGGCTTCCACTGCCTGACGGAATGCATTGGCCATCAGTACCGGTGAGCGCGCAACTGCCATAGCCGTATTTACCAGTACGGCATCAGCCCCCAGTTCGATAGCTTCCAGGGCATGACTTGGTGCGCCGATCCCCGCATCAATTACGACCGGTACTGTTGCCTGTTCAATAATAATCCGCAGCATATCGCGGGTTTGCAATCCCCGGTTGGAGCCGATAGGCGCACCCAGCGGCATTACAGCAGCACAACCGACTTCTTCTAACCGGCGGCATAATACCGGGTCTGCACTGCAATAGGGCAAAACAACAAATCCCTCTTTGACCAGGGTTTCGGCAGCAGACAATGTTTCTATCGGATCAGGCAGCAAATAGCGGGCATCGGGATGAATTTCCAGTTTTATCCAGTGGGTATCCAGGGCTTCCCGCGCCAGGCGTGCGGCAAATACCGCTTCCTGTGCATTTTTTGCGCCGGAGGTATTCGGCAGCAGTTTTATCCCCAGTTCGCGGAGCGGGGCGAGGATCTCATCATGTCCCTGTGCAAGGTCGATGCGCTTCATCGCCATAGTAACCAGCTGGCTGCCGGAGGCGGCAATTGCTTCCTGCATTGTGCGGCTGTTTGCGTATTTTCCGGTGCCGGTAAATAAGTGAGATGTAAATGTGGTATCTGCAATGGTCAGCATAATTAACCTCCGGCGATAGCCTGAAAAAGTAACACCTGGTCGCCGTCATTGATGATGAAATTACTCCATTCATCACGGACAACAATACTTTGATTGACCGCAACGGCAACCCCGGTCACCGGGCGTTCAAGGTGCGCCAGTAATGCACTGACAGTCAGCGGCTCTGTGAATATCATCACATCATCATTTACTGTTATGCGCATACGGCAGCCTCCCCGCATACCGGGCAGAGTGCTGCCCGCTGCAATTGTAAGGTGCTCCAGCTCTGCTGTTTGCCGTCAAAAAGGCGCAGTTTTCCGTTCAGCGCAGAGGGTAACCCTGCCAGCAGTTTGATGGCTTCCAGCGCCTGTAATGTGCCGATCACACCAACTACCGGACCCAGTACACCGGCTGTGCGGCAGTTGCGCTCAGGAACCACATCATCAGGATAGAGGCAGCAATAGCAGCCATGCTCAAACGGCGGAGTGAGTACCAGCAACTGACCACTGAACCTGACGGCGCTGCCGCTGACCAGGGTTTTACGCTGTGCAACACAGGCGGCATTGATAGCATGGCGCGTGGTCATATTATCCGTGCAGTCCAGGACGATATCGGCTTTTTTTACATGATGTTGCAGTGTGTCACCCGTCTGACGATCAGTGATGGTATTGAGGCGCAGTGACGGATTCAGCGCCCGCAGACGTGCTGTTGCGGTTTGCGCTTTATTCGCCTGCACATCTGCTTCGGTATATAAAATCTGGCGCTGAAGATTGGAGATATGAATGTCATCATCATCAATCAGGGTCAGTTCGCCGACTCCGGCGGCAGCCAGATAAAGTGCCGCCGGAGAGCCCAGCCCGCCGAGACCAATAACCACGGCATGAGACTGTCGGAGTTTCAGCTGACCTTCCGGCCCGATATCTTCCAGCAGCAACTGACGGCTGTAGCGCATAAAATCATAATCACTGAGCATGGCTGACCTCCGGGTTTTCTGTGTATTCACCGGTCAGCCGCAAAAATTGCCGGGTTGCCGCCTGCCAGTCCGGAGCTTTGGTGATGGCGCTGACCACGGCGATACCGCCGACGCCGGTGGCAAGCACCTTCGGGGCTCTTTCACAGGAAATACCGCCGATAGCCACAGTCGGAAAATCCGGGGTTGCTGCCACCTGGCGGGCCAAATTGTCCAGCCCCTGAGGTGAAGAGGGCATCTCTTTGGTTTGTGTGGAAAAAATATGCCCCAACGCGATATAAGACGGATGCAGTGCTTTGGCGCGTTGCAGTTCGTTTTCATCGTGTGTGGAGATCCCCAGGCGCAGCCCGGCGTGCCGGATCGCCTGTAAATCAGCCCGCTCTAAATCTTCCTGACCGAGATGCACACCGTAAGCGTCGTGTTTTACAGCCAACCGCCAGTAATCATTGATAAACAGACGCGCCTGATAGTGTTTGCCAAGCGCGATGGCGGTACGGATCTGCTCATCAACCTGTGCATCGGTTTTATCTTTTATCCGCAGCTGAATAGTGCGCACGCCAAGTTTCAGCAGGCGCTCAATCCACAGTACGGAATCCACCACCGGATACAGCCCCAATTTTTGTGCCGTCCGGGCGAATGGCGCATCAGGCTGATTCATCGATACGCTCCTCTGCACTGTGGTACAGCTCACTGCCTTTGGCGCGGAAGGCGTCAGACATCTCTTCCATGCCGGCGGCGTAGTCGCGCACTTCCTGTGAAATTTTCATGGAGCAGAATTTAGGTCCGCACATTGAGCAGAAATGCGCGACTTTGCCGGATGCCTGCGGCAGGGTTTCATCATGGTAGGTACGGGCAGTTTCAGGATCTAACGCGAGATTGAACTGATCTTCCCAGCGGAATTCAAACCGCGCTTTGGACATGGCGTTGTCGCGGATCTGCGCACCGGGGTGTCCTTTGGCAAGATCTGCTGCATGAGCTGCGATTTTGTAGGTGATAAGCCCTTGTTTAACATCTTCTTTATTTGGTAATCCCAGATGCTCCTTGGGCGTCACATAACAGAGCATGGCACAGCCGAACCAGCCAATCAGTGCCGCACCAATGCCGGAGGTGAAATGGTCATAGCCGGGGGCGATATCTGTTGTCAGCGGTCCCAGGGTATAGAACGGGGCTTCATGACAGTGCTCCAGTTCTTCGGTCATGTTTTTGCGGATCATCTGCATCGGCACATGCCCCGGACCTTCTATCATCACCTGAACATCATATTCCCACGCGATTTTAGTCAGTTCGCCCAGGGTGTGCAGTTCGGCAAACTGCGCGGCATCATTGGCGTCCTGAATAGATCCCGGACGCAGCCCGTCGCCTAAAGAGAGCGCGACATCATAGGCGGTACAAATCTCACAGATTTCGCGGAAATGCACATAAAGGAAGTTTTCCTGATGATGTGACAGGCACCATTTTGCCATAATTGAACCACCGCGCGAGACAATCCCGGTCAGGCGTTTCGCTGTCATCGGCACATAGCGCAGCAGCACCCCGGCATGGATAGTGAAGTAGTCCACGCCTTGCTCCGCCTGCTCCAGAAGAGTATCGCGGAACATTTCCCAGGTCAGATCTTCTGCTGTACCGTTTACTTTTTCCAGCGCCTGATAAATAGGCACTGTACCGATAGGCACCGGGCTGTTGCGCAGTATCCATTCACGGGTTTCATGAATATAGCGCCCGGTGGAGAGATCCATCACCGTATCCGCGCCCCAGCGCGTTGACCAGACCAGTTTTTCCACTTCTTCTTCAATGGAGGATGTCACAGAGGAATTCCCGATATTGGCATTCACTTTTACCAGGAAATTGCGCCCGATGATCATCGGCTCTGATTCAGGATGATTAATATTCGACGGAATAATCGCACGCCTGCGGCAACTTCATCACGGACAAATTCCGGTGTGATATTTTCCGGCAGATTCGCCCCGAAATGCTGTCCCGGGTGTTGCTGTAACAATACTTCCCCGCGGATGCGCTCGCGCCCCATGTTTTCACGGATGGCGATAAACTCCATCTCCGGGGTCACAATGCCCCGGCGGGCATAATGCAACTGAGTCACACACAGCCCGGCTTTGGCTTTCAGCGGGGTAGGGCGATCCGGATAGCGCAGATGATCCAACCCGTTATCTGCCAGACGCTGTTGTGTAAAATCAGAACTGAGTTGAGAGATTTGTGCTGTATCACTGCGCTCCGCTATCCAGTTTTCGCGCAGACGCGCAAGACCTGCGCGGACATCCAGTTTGATGTCCGGGTCGCCGTAAGACCCGGCAGTGTCATAAACCGGTACCGGCTCATTTTCTTCAAACTGCGGATTGGCTTTATCACCGCCGATCAGTGTCGGTGACAGCGCAATTTCGCGCATCGGTACACGGATATCCGGGCGCGAGCCGGTGAGATAAATACGGGAAGAGTTCGGGAAATTAACCCCTTGCAGGGTGCTGATATATTCCTCTGCGGCATCGCGTTGTTCACGGCGTGTGCGGGCTTTGGAGGGCGCAGGTGTGTGTTCTGCATCCGGCGAAATATCAGTGGTGTGAATACGGTGCTCATTGGACATAGCAAATTCCTTACAGTGAACCGGCAATACGCCGGAAGAAAAAGTGAGAAATTGCTTGTCTGGAGGTGCGTCAGGAGTAATACGTGATAACCGGGCTGTCAGGCATCTATCTGATCTGATTACAGATTGATACCACCAACAGCGGTTAAAAGAAAAGATTACTCTTGTTCCCTTCGCGGGTACTAACCCGATCAGGTTCCGCGGATCCCGAATTAACGGTCTCAGCCCGATTTATCACAAGGATAAATGCTGGGCACTCCGACAAGAAAGACTTCAGTATAAGGGGGGTTTATAAAACCTCAACTGATTTTGTTTGTTATATACCCTTATTCATTCAAACTGCAGGTTCGTTGGCTGCGCTTTATTTTTATGCTAAAGACCACGCCAGCTGTGTCCAGCCCTGTTTTTCTGCTTCGGCCTGTAGTACCGGGTCGGCATTGACGGTCAGGACATCTGTTGCATAGTGACACAGGGGCAGGTCATTGGCGGAATCAGTATAAAAAATCGTGCGTTCAGGTAAAAACTGGCGGATATCCAGGAAGTTAGCCAGTTTTTCAACTTTTCCTTCACGGAAGGTGGTGATCCCTTGTAACGCCCCGGTGTAGCGTTCATCTTTCACTTCCAGTTCGATGCCGAAAGCCAGATTAACACCCAGCATCTTTGCCACCGGTTTGACGATAAAATCGCTGGTGGCAGAAATAATCACTATCGGCACGCCATTCTCTTTGTAGAATGCGAGCGTTTTTACCGCATCCGGATAGATAACCGGGCGGATTTTGCAGTCAATAAAATCGGCAACCCATTCATCTACCTGCGCCACTGTGGCATGCCCCAGAGATTTCAGATTAAACGCCATATAGGCCGCCATATCCAGCTTGCCGGTGCTGTAGTCTTCCATCATTTGTCTATCTGCATCGAGATAGGCGGGATCCGTAATAATCTTTTTTTCCCACAGATACTCTGTCCATAACAGGCTGCTATCTGCGGCGATTAAAGTATGATCGAGATCGAAAATGGCTAATACAGACATGGTATTCCTTTAATTAACTGACGGGGCGAGGGCGCGGATTTCATTTTTATTGAACATCAGTTCCAACTGTGTGCCCTGTTCAAACAGTCGCTCCGAGGAGCGGTTCAGCAGATCAACCGTCAGTGCGCCCAGTCCGGTATCTACCTGATAACGGATGATATTACCCAGTAACTGGCTGTCACGTATTGTACCTGATACCGGGTGAGAAATGTGATCGCCGTACTGACGACCGGTTTCGCGCACATAAATCGACTCCGGACGGATAGCGACAATTCCGCTGAGATTCAGACCGAGCTGGCTGTTTGCATGCTCCGCACTGACCAGGTTGTAATGCCCCATAAAGCGCGCCACAAATTCATCAGCCGGCTGGGTATAAATATTTTCCGCGGTATCACTCTGAACAATTTTTCCTTTATTCATCAGGAAAATACGGTCAGACATCAGCATCGCCTCTTCCTGGTCATGAGTAACAAAAATAGTGGTTAAATTCAGTTCCCGCTGGATCTGGCGGATTTGCTGGCGCAGATGTTTGCGGATCTGCGCGTCCAGTGCGGAAAGCGGTTCATCAAGCAGCAAGATCCGGGGTTTCATCACCAGCGCCCGGGCAAGTGCCACACGCTGACGCTGCCCGCCGGAAAGCTGCTGCGGTAACTGCTGCTCTTTGCCGTTCAGCCCGACCAGTTTAATCACATCTGCCACGGCTTTTTGCTGCTCACGCAGGGGCGTTTTTTGCATCTTCAGACCGAAGGCTATATTGCGCTCCACACTCATATTCGGGAACAGAGCATAGCTCTGAAATACCATGCCTATTTCACGTTTTTGTGGCGACACATGAGTAATGTCATGTTTATTCACATAAATTTTCCCGTCATTAACAGACTCAAGACCGGCAAGGCAGCGCAGTAAGGTGGATTTCCCACAGCCGCTGGGGCCGAGCAGAGTAATAAACTCCCCTTTTTCCACTGAAAAATTCAGCCCGGAAAATACCGGGGTGGCAGCGAAGGATTTTGTCAGGTTTTCAGCAATTACATAGCTCATCAGCAGTTCCTCAGCGGCTTAAACGCGACGCTGTCAGTGTCAGGATCAGGGTGAAAACAAAGTAGCTCATCACCAGCGCGGAGGTGAAATGCCCGCTCGTCTGGCGCATGTTATAGAGATAAATTTGCAGTGTTTCAAAGCGCGTGCCGACCAGGATATTGGCAAACACAAATTCACCGAACAGAAAAGAAAATGCGATCAGCAGTGATACCAGCAAGCCTTTACGGATGTTCGGTATCACGACCAGCAAAACGGCTTTAAAGGTGTTTGCACCAAGCAGGTGCGCGGCATCCATTAAATCTTTCAGCGGCACCCCATTGAGGCTGTTGGCGAGCGCCCGGTACATAAACGGCAGCGCAATAGTGAAATAGGTGCCGATCAGTATCCAGGGCGTACCGACAATCGGGAAAGGTCCGTCAGCAAACAATTGCAGTAATCCGACTGACGACACCACCGGCGGCACAGCGAACGGCAGAATAATCAGTATTTCCATCAGCCCTTTCAGACGCGGGAAATAATAGAACACGGCAAATACCAGCGGCAGGATCACCAGGGCGCTGAGTGCAGGGTGACAAAGCAGATAAACAGCGAGCGCCCGAAAGCGGCAAGAAAACGCGGATCCTGCCAGAGTTTCAGATACCACTGAAGTGTCAGCCCGTCCGGCAGTACAGTCGCACCCCAGCGGGAGGAAAACGAATAAATCAGCGTGGCGGCAATCGGTAACAGCAGCATGACCACAATGATGCTGAGCATAATTTTGTGGTAGCGGGGAATTGCCGGTGAGGTCAGAGCAAGATCAGCACTTGGCATGGTAACTCCGTTTCAGCAGCCAATGATATGTTGCGGTGATAAATCCAAGAATAATCATCAGTAATACGGATAGCGCTGCCGCCATATTGGGTTCAAGGAATAAATCCCCGGAGACCAGGCTGGCGATACGGATGGTCACCATATTGTAGTTACCGGTTGTCAGCGCATAGGTGGATGCGTAAGCGCCCACGGCATTGGCGAACAGAATGATAAAGGTACCGAGCAGCGCGGGTGAGAGCACCGGCAGCGCCACATAGCGCCAGTAAGCAAAGCGTCCGGCACCCATGGTTTTGGCGGCATCTTCCCATTCCGGTTTCAGCGCATCAAACGCGGGGTAGAGCAGTAAAATACCCAGCGGGATCTGAAAATAGAGATAAATCAGCATCAGCCCCGTGGCGCTGTAGAGATTGAAATCATCAATCACGCCCCAGGCTTTCAGTTGCAGAGTTACCGCGCCGTTCACGCCGAGGATTATCACAAACGCAAACGCCAGCGGCACACCGCTGAAGTTTCCGGTCATATTGGTGAAGGCAATCAGCCAGCGGCGGGGGCGCGCTGGTGCATGTTGCAGAGAGGCGGCAAACAGCGCGGCAAGAATCAACCCGCCGACACTTGAAATAGCGGAAATCCATAAGGTGTTTTCAAATGCCTGAATATAAAAAGGGCTGGTGAAAATCTCGCTGAAATTAGCAAATGACCAGGCATCTTCATAAATAAAGCTGTTAATAATCACCCACAGCATCGGTGCAAGCTGAAAGAGCAGAAACAGGACTGCCGCAGGCAACAGTAACAGCATCGGTTTCAGTGCAATACGACGTGATGTTATACGGATATGCTGCTGTTTTTTCATGACGGTCAGCTCCGGCAGGATATCAGCCATGGTGGTCTTCCCGCAGCAGGTGAGGCACAGAGGCTTTGTCGTGTCCGCTCAGGCCGAGTAACCGGCAGATTGCCCCGCACAGTTGTGTCTGTTTTACCGGGAGAGAATCATCATGAGAAAAGGCATCCCCGACAACAAACAGTGGCACATGGCGCTCTTCATCCAGAATGCCGCCGTGTGAGCGATCATTATTCATACCGTGGTCGCTGGTCACCAGCACCTGATAACCGGCTTCCCGCCATGCCGGCAGATAAGCGGAGAGCAAACCATCAGCCCGGCGGGCACTGTTGCGGTACTGCGGGGAATCGCCGCCAAACTTATGTCCGGCATCATCAATATTCATCGGATGAATAAGAAGAAAGTCGGGATGGTATTCACGGCGTAAATATTCCGCATCCATAAACAGATGATCATCCGGATAGCTGTCTGCCTGATAAAAACAGCCGTGCTGAATAGCCAGCGAATCATCATGCGTGAAGCGGTCACGAACGGCATCAAATGGTGCGCGGTTATATAACTCACTAACCCAGTGATACGCCGCAGCCGCCGTGATTTTTCCGGCTTTTTGTGCCAGGGAGAAAATACTGTCGTTATATGACAAACGCACAACCTGATTATGAACAACCCCGCTGTCGACCGGGCGGATGCCGGTCAGAATGCATTCGTACAGCGGACGGGAAAGTGAGGGTAATTCACAATCAAGGCGGTAAAGTGTGGCGTCCTGAGATTCAGTCAAACCCTGCATAAAGCCCATGCAATCATGGGCTGTGCGGTAGTTTAAGCCATCCAGAACGACCAGGATAACAGCGTGATTCATGGTCATTCCGTTAGTTCATGTTGATGATAACGTTCTGCTGCCACAGTTTAGGCAACTGGCGGGAGGTTTTTTCCCAGCCATCAAAATCAGTGATAGGTTTGGCACTGGTATACTGAGATTCAGGCAGCAATTTTGCTTTGATGCTGTCCGGCAGTGTCAGGTGTGCCGCACGGATAGGGCGGGCATAGCCTTCGGCGAGATTAAGCTGTCCTTTGTCACTGAAGATAAATTCACGCGTCAGTTTTGCCGCATTCGGGTTTTTGGCAAATTTATTGATGATGGTGGAGTAACCGGATGTCACAGAGCCATCAGACGGGATCACCACGGTAAAGCGTTTGGCATCAATCTGGTCGCGGTAGCTGAGGGCGTTAAAATCCCACATCACGGCCACTTCAATTTCGCCTTTTTCTAAATTGGCCACACTCGGGTCATTGAGTGACAGACGTTTTTGTTTGGCTAATTGTGCAAACATATCAATTGCCGGCTGAATATTGGTTTCGTTACCGCCGAGGGCAAAGGCGGCTGCGAGCACGCCGCTGTTAGCTTGTGCGGCTATCCCGACATCGCCGATAGTGACGCGGTATTTACCGTTTTGCAGATCTGCCCAGCTTTTCGGCTGGTCTTTAACAAGGTCGTTATTGATGATAAAAGCAATGGTGCCGGTATAGGCCAGCGCCCAGTTACCGTCTTTGTCTTTTGCCCAGTCAGGTATTTGATCCCAGGTGGTGGGTTTATAAGGCTGAACAACGCCTTTCTGTACGGCAACCGGACCAAATGATGCGCCGACATCCCCGATATCCGCGGTGGCGTTATTTTTTTCAGCGGCAAATTTGGCAATTTCCTGTGCCGAACTCATGTCTGTATCCTGATGCTTCAGACCATACAGCTTTTCAATATCGGCCCAGGTTCCTTTCCAGTTCGCCCATGCGTCTGGCATACCTACGCTGTACACGACACCTTCTTTTTTGGCGGCGGCAATTAATTCGTCTAACCGGGCATTATCTGTTGTGGCAAATGAGGAAAAGGATGCTGTAATAACGGCGGCAGTCAGTAATGTCTTGGTGATAACCGGAGCAGAAAATTGTTTCATAATACCCTCGTAAGTTAGCTGACTAAGTATAAGCAGACGATGGTAGGGTATGACGCATTTGTGACAACGGGCTGACACTGATATGACACTTTTCTGACAGCGGAAAGGCAGAAAGCGTAACCGCTTTGCATGCCGGGTGTTCTCCCTGTGAAGAGAGTATGATTTAATTCATCACTATTTTATTAACAAGATATCGTGAAACTATGCAGCAGATTTTAACGGGCGATGAAACAGGGTATTGGGTTATCAGCGCAGACAACCGGGTCTGGCTGCCGGAAGGGCAATTACCGGAAGGCAGTGCGGCGCAATGGATGCTGACCGGCAAACCGGCAGTACGTATTGGCGAATGGCAGGGGCTGCCGGTCTGGCTAATCCGTGAAAAAATGCGCTCAGATATGTGCTCGCCCCGTATTATTGCCGCAGACAATGATGATTTATTCAAAATGGCCGGACGTGGCGTGCAGCTTGCGGAATTTTACCGCTCACACCGTTATTGTGGCTATTGTGGTGCGGCAATGAAATACAGTGAAAGCGAATGGGCATGCCTGTGTGATGCCTGCCGCGAACGTTATTATCCGCAGATAGCACCGTGCATTATTGTCGGCATCCGCCGTCATGATTCTATTCTGCTGGCACAGCACCGCCGCCATAAAAATGCACCGCTGTTCACGGTACTTGCCGGATTTGTGGAAGTGGGGGAAACCCTGGAAGAAGCGGTTGCCCGCGAAGTGATGGAAGAGAGCCGCATTGAAATTCAGAATATCCGCTATGTGTCTTCTCAGCCGTGGCCGTTCCCGCATTCACTGATGATGGGCTTTCTGGCGGATTATGCCGACGGTGAAATCCATCATGATCCCGGCGAGTTACTCAGTGCTGATTGGTATCACTATGATAACCTTCCGGTTATTCCGCCACCGGATACTATTGCCCGCCGCCTGATAGAAGACACGGTTGCACTGTGCCGTCAGGATGATGAAGACGCGTGATACTGAAAGCATGTTACAATGCTGCTTTTATAACGTACATCAATACGTTACGCGGCCATTAACTTTTTGGAGTCTGTCATGAGTGAATTGAAAAACGACCGCTATCTGCGTGCATTACTGCGTCAGCCTGTGGATGTCACCCCGGTATGGATGATGCGTCAGGCCGGGCGTTATTTGCCTGAATATAAAATTACCCGCGAACAGGCAGGGGATTTTATGGCACTGTGTAAAAACACAGAGCTGGCCTGTGAAGTGACATTGCAGCCGCTGCGTCGTTTCCCGCTGGATGCGGCGATTCTCTTTTCCGATATTCTCACCATTCCTGATGCGATGGGGCTGGGGCTCTATTTTGAAACCGGCGAAGGCCCGCGTTTTATGCATCCGGTGCAAAGTGCCCGTGATGTGCAAAAGCTGCCGGTGCCGGATCCGGAACTGGAGCTGGGTTATGTCATGGATGCTGTCCGTGCTATCCGCAAAGCCCTGAACGGCGATATCCCGCTGATTGGTTTTTCCGGCAGTCCGTGGACATTAGCCACGTATATGGTGGAAGGCGGCAGCAGCAAAGCCTTCACAAAAATCAAAAAAATGATGTATGCCGAACCACAGACACTGCATCTGCTGCTGGATAAACTGGCAGACAGCGTGATTTTGTATCTGAATGCACAAATCAAAGCCGGCGCACAATCTGTGATGATTTTTGATACCTGGGGTGGTGTACTGACCGGGCGTGATTATCTTGAATTTTCATTGCATTACATGCACAAAATTATCGACGGGCTGATCCGTGAAAATGACGGACGCCGCGTGCCGGTAACTCTGTTTACCAAAGGCGGCGGTCAGTGGCTGGAAGCGATGGCAGCAACCGGCTGTGATGCGCTGGGGCTGGACTGGACAACGGATATCGCGGATGCGCGCCGCCGTGTAGGTGATAAAGTCGCACTTCAGGGCAATATGGATCCGTCCATGTTATATGCATCACCTGTGCGTATTGAAGACGAAGTAGCATCAATTCTGGCCGGTTTCGGGCACGGCGAAGGGCATGTGTTTAACCTCGGACACGGTATCCATCAGGATGTGGAGCCTGAGCATGCCGGCGCCTTTATTGACGCGGTACACCGCCTGTCAGGGAAATACCATCAGGGTTGATATCAGCCCGCTTTAACAGAGTAACGGAGGTCGTGATGTCAGAGATTGACACCCGTATGCTGAAAGCCCGGCAGATTGAACTGGCACAACAGGTCAGTTTGCAGGATGTGGTTATCGATCCCCGCTATGTGGCGGGGGTTGATGTTGGTTTTGAGGATGAAGGGCGGGTAACCCGCGCCGCTGTCGTTATCCTGACATACCCTGACCTGGTTGTGGCGGAGTATCAGATTGCCCGCATTCCCACTCAGTTACCTTATATCCCGGGGTTGCTCTCTTTTCGTGAAATCCCGGCCATTCTTGCTGCGTGGGAAAAACTGACCTTAAAACCGGATCTTGTGCTGGTGGATGGGCAGGGACGCGCGCACCCGCGCCGTCTCGGTGTTGCCGGTCATCTGGGTGTAACACTGAATATCCCGGCTATCGGCGTCGCCAAAAGCCGCCTGTGCGGGCACTATGACGAACTTGCACAAGGTGTGGATGCACAATCTCCTCTCACGGATAAAGATGAACAGCTCGGCTGGGTCTGGCGCAGCAAAGCGCGCTGTAATCCCTTGTTCATTTCTCCCGGCCACCTTGTGAGTATTGACACGGCATTAGTGTGGGTGAAAGCCATGATCCGCGGCTATCGCCTGCCTGAACCCACCCGCTGGGCTGATGGTATTGCCTCAAATCGAACGTTTTTCGTCCGGTTGAAACAGAAATATCCAGATTTTCCACGTAAAGATGTGGATATTATGGATTTTCAGGTAAACTGCGGCACATGTCAGAGTAACGAGTAATACGGAATGTTAAAGAACCCGATCCATTTACGGCTGGAAAAACTGGAAAGCTGGCAGCATCTCACTTTCGCAGCAAGTCTGTGCGAGAGAATGTATCCCAATTATGCCGTTTTTTGTCAGCAGACCGGGTTTGCTGATCCGTCTCTTTACCGGCGTATTCTGGAACTCATCTGGGAAGTACTTACTGTTAAAGATGCGAAAGTGAACTTTGACAGCCAGCTGGAAAAGCTGGAAGAAGCTATCCCTGATGGTGAAGACTATGATATTTACGGTGTGTTTCCGGCTATTGATGCCTGTGCGGCACTCAGTGAACTTATCCACATGCGTCTGAGCGGTGAAACGCTGGAACATGCTATTGCGGTAAGTGAGATTTCGGTCGGCACAGTCGCTATGCTGGAAATGACACAAGCCGGACGCGAAATGTCCGATGAAGAATTAAAAGAATTACCCGCTGTTGAAGAAGAGTGGGATATTCAGTGGGAAATTTTTCGCCTGTTAGCTGCATGCGAAGAGCGCGACATTGAGTTGATAAAAGGCTTGAGATCAGACCTCCGCGAAGCGGGGGTCAGTAATATTGGCGTAAGTTTAGGCGATTAAATCAAAAAAACGTGATTTAAGCCTATAAATGCCGATGTTAAAGACTTCACAATTGCCCCGTCTCTGGTCTACAGTGAGGGGCGAAAAGAAGTGGCTATCGGGGCGCGTGTATCAGGGCTGTCAAATGACATATCCGACGCACTCGATGCTTTGCAAACGATAAACACACTGTAAGGATATTTTATGAATAAGACTCAATTGATTGATGCTATCGCAGAAAAAGCAGAGCTGTCTAAAGTACAGGCAAAAGCAGCGCTGGAATCCACACTGGCGGCCATCACTGACTCTCTGAAAGAAGGCGATGCTGTACAATTAGTTGGCTTCGGTACTTTTAAAGTTAACCATCGTGCAGAGCGTACCGGCCGTAACCCGCAGACTGGTAATGAAATCAAAATTGCAGCGGCAAACGTGCCAGCTTTCTCTGCCGGTAAAGCACTGAAAGACGCAGTAAAATAATTGCGTTGCAAAAACAGATTATCAGAGGGGGATTTCGTCCCCTTTTGTTGATTAGACAGGGGCTGCTCGCACTGGGCTTTTGCTCATTGCTCAGCGCCTGTTCCGGTCAACCCACACTTCCTCCCTTCAGTGCCTCCGGCTATATTGCGGATGATGGCGCTGTCAGAATGTGGCGTCTTAACGCCGACAATGTCTCCCGTGTTCTGATGAGTGTTTACAGCCCGTACCGTGACGGACAAACGGTTGTGACCGTCTATGAATTTCGCCGTGGAAAACTCTGGCAAATCCGTACTGAATACCTTGGTGATAATGGTTTCTCCGAACAACTGCGCCTTGACCACGAGGGCAATGCGATTTTTATGCAGCGGGAAAAGAACGGACAGAAATCACCACTGAGTACAGATGAAGTGGCACGGATAACTTTTATGGCAGAGCGCCAGTTATCCCTGAATACCGCGCTTATCACCGGTGACATCCGTCTGAAGCAGGGACAATGGCGTGACAGCTATGTGACTGACTGTCAGGGAGATAAATCGTATGTTGAGTTTGATGCCGAAACGGAACAGTTCCTGGCTAAGCGCCAGCGGAACAGTACATCACCTATCTATATTGCGTGGCTGGAATCGCCGGAAGGGCGTGAGATTTTGCTGGCTGCAAACGATAACTTCTGTAAATGGGAACCCACGGAAGATTCACTGTAAATCTCCCGCAGGTTTTATCACTGCTTAGTCTTTCAGTCTTTCAATCGCACGATAGCCGATATCCCGGCGATAAAATGCCCCGTTCCACTGAATATGACGCAGCGCCGCATAAGCCTGTTTTTGCGCCTGTGCGATATCATCACCTAATGCGGTGACACACAATACCCGCCCGCCGTTGGTCACAATATGGTTGTCTTTCAGCGCTGTACCTGCCTGGAATACTTTGCAGTCTGCTTCCTGAATATTCAGCCCGTCAATGATATCACCCTGACGATAATCACCCGGATAGCCACCGGCTGCCATCACAATTCCCAGCGCCGGACGCGGATCCCACTGCGATGTTTTCCCGGCTAACTGCCCCTGCGCCCCCGCAAGACACAGCGCCACGAGATCAGATTGCAGACGCATCATAATCGGCTGTGTTTCCGGGTCCCCGAAGCGGCAGTTGAATTCAATAACTTTCGGCTCACCGTTTTCATCAATCATCAGACCTGCGTACAGGAATCCCTGATAAGTATTACCTTCGGCGGCCATTCCTTCGACTGTCGGGTAAATTACTTTTTCCATTACCCGCTGATGAACAGCATCAGTCACGACAGGCGCCGGAGAATATGCACCCATGCCGCCGGTATTAGGGCCGGTATCACCATCGCCGACCCGCTTGTGATCCTGACTTGTTGCCATCGGTATGATATTTTTACCATCGACCATCACAATAAAACTGGCTTCTTCACCGGTAAGAAACTCTTCAATGACAATGCGGTGTCCGGCATCACCGAAGGCATTACCTGCCAGCATGTCATGCACGGCATCCTGTGCTTCTTTCAGCGTCATGGCGACAATCACGCCTTTGCCCGCCGCGAGTCCGTCTGCTTTGATAACAATGGGTGCGCCGACTTTATTAAGGTATGCCAGCGCCGGTTCAATCTCTGTAAAATTCTGATACACGGCTGTCGGAATATGGTGGCGTGCCAGAAAATCTTTGGTGAAGGCTTTTGAGCCCTCCAGCTGTGCTGCCCCTTTTGTCGGACCAAAAATAGTCAGACCTGCCGCGGTAAACACATCGACCACACCCATCACCAGCGGTGTTTCCGGGCCGACAATGGTCAGACCGATATCGTGAGATTGTGCAAAGGCCAGCAGGCCGTCAATGTCGGTTGCATCAATCGCCACATTTTGAAGATGCGGTTCCTGCGCCGTACCGGCGTTACCGGGAGCGACATAAACATGTTCCGCCAGCGGAGATTGCGCCGCTTTCCAGGCAAGGGCGTGTTCGCGCCCGCCGTTACCAATAATCAGAATATTCATAAGGTAAGTTCCGGTCTCTTCTATTATTAATGGCGAAAATGGCGCATGCCGGTGAAAATCATGGCAATGTTGTGCTCATCTGCGGCGGCGATCACTTCATCATCACGGATAGAGCCACCCGGCTGGATAACACAGGTGATCCCTACCGCGGCTGCGGCATCGATACCATCACGGAACGGGAAGAAGGCATCTGATGCCATGGCGCAGCCGGCAACTTCCAGTCCTTCATCACCGGCTTTGATCCCGGCAATTTTTGCGGAATACACACGGCTCATCTGACCGGCGCCCACACCGATGGTCATATCATTTTTTGCATAAACAATGGCATTGGATTTGACGAATTTTGCTACTTTCCAGCAGAACAGCGCGTCTTTCAGCTCCTGCTCTGTCGGCTGACGTTTGCTGACAACCTGTAAGTCGCTGCCACTGACCATGCCGAGGTCACGATCCTGTACCAGCAGCCCGCCATTTACGCGTTTGAAATCAAGTGCGGCAACCGGGTTCTGCCACTGACCACAGGTCAGTACGCGGACATTCTGTTTTGCTGCAAGAATTGGTAATGCATCTTCAGCAACTGACGGGGCGATAATCACTTCCACAAACTGGCGCTCAACAATGGCAGAGGCTGTTTTGGCATCCAGCTCACGGTTAAAGGCAATAATGCCGCCGAATGCAGAAGTCGGGTCAGTTTTAAACGCATTGTCGTAAGCGGTCAGTAATGAAGAGGCGACAGCCACGCCGCACGGGTTTGCGTGTTTCACAATGACACAGGCAGGTTGGGTAAATTGCTTTACACACTCAAGTGCAGCATCAGTATCAGCGATATTATTATAAGAGAGGGCTTTGCCTTGTAACTGAACGGCGGTACTGATCGAGGCTTCCTGAATATTCTCTTCTATATAGAAGGCAGCATTCTGATGGCTGTTCTCGCCATAGCGCATATCCTGCTTTTTGATAAAGTTCAGATTCAGGGTCCGCGGGAACTGACCGGAAGGCTGAGTGGTATCACCGTGATAGGGTTTAACCTGCTGCCCGAAGTAGTTAGCAATCATGCTGTCGTAAGCGGCGGTGTGCTCAAAGGCTTTAATCGCAAGATCAAAACGGGTGTCAAAGCTCAGGCTGTGCTGACCGGCATCCATCTCGGCAATAATAGTTGCGTAATCGCTGCTCTTTACCACAATCGCCACATCTTTATGGTTCTTTGCCGCAGAGCGGACCATGGTCGGACCGCCGATATCAATATTCTCAACCGCGTCTTCTGTGGTGCAACCCGGTTTTGCCACTGTTTCAGCAAACGGATAGAGATTCACTACCACCATATCGATGGCTTCTATCTGATGCTTCGCCATTACTTCATCATCAGTACCTCGGCGTCCCAGAATCCCGCCGTGTACTTTCGGATGCAGGGTTTTGACGCGTCCGTCCATCATTTCCGGGAAACCGGTGTAATCGGAAACTTCGGTGACCGGCAGTCCGGCCTGAGATAACAGACGGGCAGTGCCGCCGGTTGACAGCAAATCAACACCGCGGGCGGCGAGCGCCTGTGCAAATTCAATGATGCCGGTTTTGTCAGAGACACTGAGCAGGGCGCGACGGATAGGGCGAAGCTGTTGCATGAGTTTGGATCCCTTGAGTTCAGCTAAAAATGAGAGTGGAGTGCAGGTGAAACCCGGTCATTGCATAAGATTTCAAAACCCGGGGCAAAGATCAACAGGTCATTAATAGTGCTGATTGTAACGCAAACGTTGTGATGCTTGGGAATTTTATGATTTTTTACAGTTTGTGGATAACTTTGTGCGTAACCCGGTATAAGCAGGGGTTTTGCTGTGGAATGCAGCAAACAGTCAGAAATTCGAAAATTAACACTTGTCTTCTGAAAGCGACTCCCTATAATGCACCCCACTGACACGGAACAACACGCTGACAAGCGCGCCGACAGTAGAGAAAAGCGAAAAAAGTTGAAAAACAACGCTTGACTCAAAGGGGCTGAAAACGTAATATATGCAGCCTCGCAACAACGCAGAAGA
>NZ_LZEX01000017.1 GCF_001676055.1 Morganella psychrotolerans
CAATGGACGAAGGTCTGCGTTTTGCAATTCGTGAAGGCGGTCGTACCGTCGGCGCGGGTGTTGTAGCAAAAGTTCTTGCTGCATAACGCGATCGCGTATTAAGAAGGGAGCTACCGGCTCCCTTTTTTTATATCTGTATTTTGATGGTACATAACTAACTTTACATAATCGTAATTGTAATAATATTGATTATCATTTACTCTTTGTCGAAATCAGGAGGAATGATAATGTACGTTTGTCTGTGTAATGCTATCAGTGACAAAGCTATTCGTAATGTGGTGCGCCGGCATCAGGTTCATTCGTTTGGTGAATTACGTAAAATTATTCCTGTCGGTAATGAGTGTGGTAAATGTATCCGCCACGCAAAAGCGGTTATCTCGGAAGAGAACATGTCTGTCGCCGTCGACCAGGTCGCCTGAATTTCCTCGGATTTATCCCCGCCTGTCAATTTTTTGAGCTGTATCGCCATTTTATCGCCGTAATATCCTCACGGTTGGATTGCCGGGTCTATACTAAACAGACTGGAAACAAGGAGGGCATATGAAAGGCGATAAAAAAATGATCTCTTATTTGAACAAACTGCTTGGAAATGAACTGGTTGCAATTAATCAGTACTTTCTCCATGCACGCATGTTTAAAAATTGGGGACTAATTAAGCTTAATAATAAAGAGTATGAAGAATCAATTGATGAGATGAAGCACGCCGATGAATATATTGAGCGTATTTTATTTCTGGAAGGGCTCCCGAACCTTCAGGACCTCGGCAAGCTTCATATTGGTGAAGATGTTGAAGAAATGCTTAAATCAGACCTTCAGCTGGAACTTGATGGCGCCAAAGATTTACGTGAAGCTATCGCCTATGCCGATTCTAAACAAGATTATGTCAGCCGTGATTTAATGATTAAAATCCTGGCGGAAGAAGAGTCGCATATCGACTGGATTGAAACTCAGTTAGACTTGATAGCCCGCGTTGGCTTGCAAAATTATCAGCAGGCCCAGATGTCTGAAGATGAATAAGCGAAAATAAAAATACATGATGAAACCGCCGGAAGATATTCTTACCGGCGGTTTTTTTATTCTGTGACGAGCTGGTGCTATCATTCGCCACACTGCGGCGGAGATAATTTGCACAAATCCCGGTTTGTCCCTTGCTTTCGGCTTTCATCCACGTATAATACGCGGGCTTACCAATAGAGTAAGCCTGGTTGATACCAGCATTAAATGGCTGATGTTTAGCCCTTTATGAAAATATTCCCGATATGGGGATTACATCGAGAATGATTACACTCCCCCGTCAATCGAAATGGGTGCGAGGAGTAATTTTTTACGTTTATAAAATAGTTGGAGCTCTGGTCTCATGCAGAACCAAAGAATCCGTATCCGCCTTAAAGCTTTTGATCATCGTCTGATCGATCAATCAACTGCGGAAATCGTAGAGACTGCCAAGCGCACTGGTGCGCAAGTTCGTGGTCCTATCCCGCTGCCGACCCGTAAAGAGCGTTTTACCGTTCTGATTTCTCCGCACGTCAATAAAGATGCGCGCGATCAGTACGAAATTCGCACTCACAAGCGTCTGGTTGACATCGTTGAGCCAACTGAAAAAACCGTTGATGCTCTGATGCGTCTGGATCTGGCTGCCGGCGTTGACGTGCAGATCAGCCTGGGTTAATCAGGTATCAATTGATTGAGAGGTTGAAACAATGATTGGTTTAGTCGGTAAAAAAGTGGGTATGACCCGCATCTTCACTGAAGATGGCGTATCAATCCCTGTTACTGTTATCGAAATCGAAAATAACCGCGTAACTCAGGTTAAATCTGAAGATACTGATGGTTATCGTGCAGTTCAGGTTACCACCGGCAGCAAAAAAGCAAGCCGTGTGAACAAACCTAAAGCTGGACATTTCGCAAAAGCTGGTGTTGAAGCTGGTCGCCTGTTACGTGAATTCCGCCTGTCAGAAGGTGAAGAATTTACTGTTGGCCAAAGCATCAGTGTTGAAATTTTCGCTGACGTTAAGAAAGTTGACGTTACTGGTACATCCAAAGGTAAGGGCTTCGCTGGTACTGTTAAGCGTTGGAACTTCCGTACTCAGGATGCTACACATGGTAACTCCTTGTCTCACCGTGTTCCGGGTTCTATCGGTCAGAACCAGACTCCGGGTAAGGTATTTAAAGGCAAGAAAATGGCAGGTCAACTGGGTAACGAACGTGTAACCGTTCAGAGCCTGGATGTCGTTCGCGTTGACGCTGAACGTAACCTGCTGCTGGTAAAAGGTGCGGTCCCGGGTGCAACCGGTAGCAACCTGATTGTTAAACCAGCTGTCAAGGCTTAACGTCGAGGAGATAGGAATGGAATTGGTAATGAAAGACGCGCAAAGCGCGCTGACTGTTTCCGAAACTACCTTCGGGCGTGATTTCAATGAAGCACTTGTCCATCAAGTAGTTGTTGCTTACGCAGCTGGTGCTCGTCAAGGTACACGTGCTCAGAAAACTCGTGCTGAAGTTACTGGGTCTGGTAAAAAACCATGGCGCCAAAAAGGTACTGGTCGTGCTCGAGCTGGTTCTGTTAAGAGCCCAATCTGGCGCTCTGGTGGTATCACGTTCGCTGCGAAACCACAGGACCACAGTCAAAAAGTTAACAAAAAGATGTACCGCGGCGCGCTGAAAAGCATTCTGTCCGAATTGGTACGTCAGGATCGTCTGATTATCGTCGAAAATTTTGCTGTCGAAGCGCCTAAAACTAAGCTGCTGGTACAGAAATTGAAAGACATGGCGTTAGAAGACGTGATGATTATCACCCACGAAGTTGATGAGAACTTGTTCTTAGCAGCTCGCAACCTGTACAAGGTTGACGTGCGTGATGTCACTGCTATTGATCCGGTCAGTCTGATCGCGTTCAAAAAAGTAGTGATGACTGCTGAAGCAGTTAAGCAAGTTGAGGAGATGCTGGCATGATCCGTGAAGAACGTCTGCTGAAAGTACTGCGCGCGCCGCACGTATCTGAAAAAGCGTCTACCGCGATGGAAAAAACAAATACCATCGTGCTCAAAGTTGCTAAAGACGCGACTAAAGCTGAAGTTAAAGCTGCAGTTGAAAAACTGTTTGAAGTCAAAGTTGAAGGTGTTAACACTCTGCTTGTTAAAGGTAAAGTGAAGCGCCACGGTCAGCGTTCCGGTCGTCGTAGTGACTGGAAAAAAGCTTACGTCACCCTGCAGGAAGGCCAGAATCTGGACTTCGTCGGCGGCGCTGAATAAGTCGGAGGAGTAAAGAACAATGGCAATTGTTAAATGTAAACCTACGTCTCCGGGTCGTCGCCACGTTGTTAAAGTGGTTAACCCTGAGCTTCATAAGGGCAAGCCTTACGCCCCACTGCTTGAAAAAAACAACAAGTCAGGTGGTCGTAACAACAATGGCCGCATCACTACCCGTCACATCGGTGGTGGTCATAAGCAGAATTACCGTATTATTGACTTTAAACGCAATAAAGACGGTATCCCGGCTGTTGTGGAACGTTTGGAATATGATCCAAATCGTTCAGCAAATATTGCTCTGGTATTGTACAAAGACGGCGAACGCCGTTATATCCTGGCACCTAAAGGTCTGAAAGCTGGTGATCAAATCCAGTCTGGTGTTGATGCAGCAATCAAAGCGGGTAACGCTTTGCCAATGCGCAACATCCCGGTTGGTTCTACTGTTCATAACGTAGAAATGAAACCAGGTAAAGGCGGTCAGTTAGCACGTTCTGCAGGTACTTACGTTCAGATCGTTGCGCGTGATGGTGCATATGTCACTATCCGTCTGCGCTCCGGTGAAATGCGTAAAATTCCTTCAGATTGCCGTGCAACTTTAGGTGAAGTTGGTAACGCTGAACACATGCTGCGCGTTCTGGGTAAAGCTGGCGCAAGTCGCTGGCGTGGTATTCGTCCTACCGTTCGCGGTACTGCGATGAACCCAGTTGACCATCCACATGGTGGTGGTGAAGGTCGTAACTTTGGTAAACACCCTGTAACACCTTGGGGCGTTCAGACTAAAGGTAAGAAGACCCGTAAAAACAAACGCACTGAACACTTCATCGTTCATCGTCGTACTAAGAAATAATTAGAGGATAAGCCATGCCACGTTCTCTCAAGAAAGGTCCTTTTATTGACCTGCACTTGCTGAAGAAGGTAGAGAAAGCGGTGGAAAGCGGTGACAAAAAGCCTGTTAAGACTTGGTCCCGTCGTTCAACGATCTTTCCTAACATGATCGGTTTGACCATCGCTGTCCATAATGGTCGTCAGCATGTTCCTGTTTATGTCACCGATGAAATGGTCGGACACAAACTGGGCGAATTCGCGCCGACTCGTACTTATCGCGGCCATGTGGCTGATAAAAAAGCCAAAAAGAAATAAGGTAGGAGGAAGAGATGGAAACTATTGCTATGCATCGCCACGCTCGTTCTTCTGCTCAGAAGGTTCGCCTGGTGGCTGACCTGATCCGCGGTAAGAAAGTGTCGCAAGCTCTGGAAATTTTAGCATTTACCAACAAGAAAGCTGCTGGTTTAGTTAAGAAAGTCCTGGAGTCTGCTATTGCTAACGCAGAACACAACGATGGCGCTGACATCGATGATCTGAAAGTAGCGAAGATTTTCGTTGACGACGGCCCAACCATGAAGCGCATCATGCCTCGTGCAAAAGGTCGTGCAGATCGTATTCTTAAGCGCACCAGCCACATTACTGTGGTTGTGTCCGATCGCTGAGACTCTGGAGACTAGCAATGGGTCAGAAAGTAAATCCAAATGGTATTCGCCTGGGTATTGTTAAACCTTGGAACTCTACCTGGTTTGCGAACACCAAAGAATTCGCTGACAATTTAGACGGCGATTTCAAAGTACGTAAGTACTTAACAAAAGAACTGGAAAAAGCGTCAGTATCACGCATCGTTATCGAACGTCCGGCTAAAAGCATTCGTGTGACTATTCACACTGCCCGCCCTGGTATCGTTATCGGTAAGAAAGGCGAAGACGTCGAGAAACTGCGTAAAAGCGTTTCAGACATCGCTGGCGTTCCTGCGCAAATTAATATTGCCGAAGTACGTAAACCTGAGCTGGACGCAAAATTAGTTGCTGACAGCATCACTTCACAGCTGGAACGTCGCGTTATGTTCCGTCGTGCTATGAAGCGTGCTGTACAGAACGCAATGCGTTTAGGCGCTAAAGGTATTAAAGTGGAAGTAAGCGGTCGTTTAGGCGGCGCTGAAATCGCTCGTACTGAGTGGTATCGTGAAGGCCGTGTGCCTTTGCATACCCTGCGTGCAGACATCGATTACAACACATCTGAAGCACAAACTACTTATGGTGTGATCGGCGTTAAAGTGTGGATCTTCAAAGGCGAGATCCTGGGTGGCATGGCTGCAGTTGAACTGGCGGAAAAACCGTCTGCTCAACCTAAAAAACAGCAGCGTAAAGGCCGTAAGTAAGGAGAGTCGCTGAATGTTACAACCAAAGCGTACAAAATTCCGTAAGATGCACAAAGGCCGTAACCGCGGTCTGGCAGCTGGCGCGGATGTGAGCTTCGGCACTTATGGTCTGAAAGCTGTTGGCCGTGGTCGTCTGACTGCCCGTCAGATCGAAGCAGCACGTCGTGCTATGACCCGTGCAGTTAAGCGTCAGGGTAAAATCTGGATCCGTGTGTTCCCAGACAAACCTATCACTGAAAAACCTCTTGAAGTGCGTATGGGTAAAGGTAAAGGTAACGTAGAATATTGGGTTGCCTTGATCCAGCCTGGCAAAGTCCTGTATGAAATGGACGGCGTATCAGAAGAGCTTGCTCGTGAAGCATTCAAGCTGGCAGCAGCTAAACTGCCTATCAAAACCACCTTTGTAACTAAGACGGTGATGTAATGAAAGCAAAAGAGCTGCGTGAAAAAAGCGTTGAAGAGCTGAACACTGAGCTGCTGAACCTGCTGCGTGAGCAATTTAACCTGCGTATGCAAGCGGCAAGCGGCCAGTTACAACAGTCTCATCTGTTGAAACAAGTGCGTCGTAATGTTGCACGTGTTAAGACTTTATTGACTGAGAAGGCGGGTGCGTAATGACCGATAAAATCCGTACTCTGCAAGGTCGTGTTGTTAGTGACAAAATGGAGAAATCCATTGTTGTAACTATCGAGCGTATGGTGAAACACCCGCTGTATGGTAAGTTCATCAAACGTACGACTAAACTGCACGTACATGATGAGAACAATGAATGTGGCACAGGGGATCTCGTTGAAATTCGCGAAACCCGTCCACTGTCTAAGACTAAATCTTGGGCCTTAGTTCGCATCTTAGAAAAAGCAGAGCTGTAATAGCCTGGTTTTCTGGTGTAGAATAAACGGCTCGGCTTTATGAGCCGTTTATTTTTTGCTATCCATAACGAAGATGTGGTGTTATAATGCCGCGCCCTCGATATATGGGTATTTGGACAGCCATTCCCTTTTGGACTGGCTCAGTAGTAGTTGACTTTTAGCGGAGCACTAAAATGATCCAAGAACAGACTATGCTGACCGTTGCCGATAACTCCGGTGCACGTCGCGTAATGTGTATCAAGGTTCTAGGTGGCTCGCACCGTCGCTACGCAGCCGTAGGCGACATTATCAAAATTACCATCAAGGAAGCAATTCCACGTGGTAAAGTTAAAAAAGGTGATGTTCTGAAAGCAGTAGTGGTGCGCACCAAGAAGGGTGTTCGTCGCCCTGACGGTTCTGTCATTCGCTTCGATAGCAACGCTTGTGTATTGTTAAACAATAACAGCGAGCAAGTTATCGGTACGCGTATTTTTGGGCCGGTAACTCGTGAACTTCGTAACGAGAAGTTTATGAAAATTATCTCACTGGCACCTGAAGTACTCTAAGGAGCGGCACTATGGCAGCGAAAATCCGTCGTGATGACGAAATTATTGTGCTAACCGGGAAAGATAAAGGTAAGCGCGGTAAAGTAAAACAGGTTCTTTCTTCCGGGAAAGTCCTCGTTGAAGGTATCAATCTGGTTAAGAAACATCAGAAGCCGGTTCCGGCCCTGAACCAACCAGGTGGCATCGTTGAAAAAGAAGCTGCAATTCAGGTTTCTAACGTTGCAATCTTCAATGCGGCAACCGGCAAGGCTGACCGTGTAGGTTTTAGATTCGAAGACGGCAAAAAAGTTCGTTTCTTCAAATCTAACAGCGAAACTATCAAGTAACTTTTGGAGTATACGATGGCGAAACTGCATGATTTTTATAAAGACGATGTAGTTAAACAACTGATGTCTCAGTTTAACTACAATTCTGTCATGCAAGTCCCTCGGGTCGAGAAGATCACCCTGAATATGGGTGTTGGTGAAGCAATTGCTGATAAAAAACTGCTGGATAACGCAGCAGCTGACTTAGCAGCAATCTCTGGTCAAAAGCCATTGATCACCAAAGCACGCAAATCTGTTGCAGGCTTCAAAATCCGCCAGGGCTATCCAATCGGCTGTAAAGTAACCCTGCGTGGCGAACGCATGTGGGAGTTCTTTGAGCGTCTGATTTCTATTGCTGTACCACGTATTCGTGACTTCCGCGGTTTATCCGCTAAGTCTTTCGATGGTCGCGGTAACTACAGCATGGGCGTACGTGAACAAATCATCTTCCCTGAAATCGATTACGATAAAGTGGATCGTGTACGTGGTCTTGATATTACTATCACTACCACAGCGAAATCAGATGACGAAGGTCGCGCACTGTTATCAGCGTTTAACTTCCCGTTTCGCAAGTAAGGCAGGGTATTCATGGCTAAGAAATCTATGAAAGCGCGTGATGTAAAGCGTGCAAATTTAGCTGAGAAATTCTTCGCAAAACGCGCAGAACTGAAAGCTACCATCTCCGATGTTAACGCATCAGATGAAGATCGTTGGGATGCTGTTCTGAAGCTTCAATCTCTGCCACGTGATTCCAGTCCTTCCCGTCAGCGTAACCGTTGCCGCCAAACCGGGCGTCCACATGGTTTTCTGCGGAAGTTTGGCTTAAGCCGTATTAAGGTCCGTGAAGCCGCCATGCGCGGTGAAATCCCTGGCCTTAAGAAAGCAAGCTGGTAATTGTCACCATTTTGAATCACGGGAGTAAAGACAGATGAGCATGCAAGATCCCATCGCGGATATGCTGACCCGTATCCGTAACGGTCAGGCCGCGAATAAAGTTGCGGTCACCATGCCTTCCTCCAAGCTGAAAGTGGCAATTGCCAACGTGCTGAAGGAAGAAGGTTATATTGAAGATTTTAAAATCGAAGGCGACACCAAGCCGGAACTGGAATTAACTCTTAAGTATTTCCAGGGCCAGGCGGTTGTAGAAAGTATTCAACGCGTAAGCCGCCCAAGTCTGCGTATTTATAAGCGCAAAGACGATCTGCCACAAGTTATGGCAGGTATGGGTATCGCAGTTATTTCTACATCTAAAGGTGTAATGACTGATCGTGCAGCTCGCCAGGCTGGTCTTGGTGGCGAGATTCTCTGCTACGTAGCATAATATCGGGAGGAAAGCATGTCTCGTGTTGCAAAAGCACCCGTCGTCATTCCTGCCGGCGTAGAGGTAAAACTCAACGGTCAGGTTATTTCGATTAAGGGTAAAAACGGCGAGCTGAGCCGTAATGTCCACAACGCTGTAGAAGTTCAACAAGCGGACAACCAGTTAACATTTGGTCCACGTGACGGTTATACCGACGCATGGGCACAAGCTGGTACAACTCGTGCGCTGGTTAACGCTATGGTCGTTGGTGTTACCGAAGGCTTCTCTAAGAAGCTGCAACTGGTAGGTGTAGGTTATCGTGCCGCTATCAAAGGTGATGTAGTAAACCTGTCTGTAGGTTTCTCTCATCCGGTTGAGCACAAACTACCGGCAGGTGTTACTGCTGAATGTCCGACTCAGACTGAAATCGTACTGAAAGGTGCTGATAAGCAGGTAGTTGGCCAGATAGCGGCAGACCTGAGAGCCTATCGTCGCCCTGAGCCTTATAAAGGTAAAGGTATTCGCTACGCCGACGAAGTCGTGCGTATTAAAGAGGCTAAGAAGAAGTAAGGTAACACTATGGATAAGAAAGCAGCTCGTATCCGTCGTGCGACCCGCGCACGCCGCAAGCTCCAGGAACTTGGTGCGACGCGCCTGGTGGTACATCGTACCCCACGCCATATTTATGCGCAGGTTATTGCACCAAACGGTTCTGAAACGTTGGTTGCCGCTTCTACTTTAGAAAAAGCTATCAGCGAGCAAGTAAAAAGCACAGGAAACAAAGATGCCGCAATCGCAGTAGGTAAAGCTATTGCTGAGCGCGCACTGGAAAAAGGGATTACGCGTATTTCCTTTGACCGTTCTGGTTTCCAATATCATGGTCGAGTCCAGGCACTGGCAGATGCTGCCCGTGAAGCTGGCCTACAGTTCTAAGGTAGAGGTGTAAGATGGCACACATCGAAAAACAGGCTGGCGAACTGCAGGAAAAGCTAATCGCGGTAAACCGCGTATCTAAAACTGTTAAAGGTGGTCGTATCTTCAGTTTCACTGCATTGACTGTAGTGGGTGATGGTAATGGTCGCGTTGGTTTTGGTTACGGTAAGGCACGCGAAGTTCCGGCAGCAATCCAGAAAGCGATGGAAAAAGCCCGTCGCAACATGAGAACCGTTGCACTCAACAGCGGTACGTTATTCCACCCAGTGAAAGGCACACACACCGGTTCCCGCGTGTTTATGCAGCCTGCTCACGAAGGTACCGGTATTATTGCCGGTGGTGCAATGCGTGCTGTGCTTGACGTCGCCGGTGTTCGCAACGTTCTGGCTAAAACCTACGGTTCCACGAATCCAATGAACGTTGTTCGTGCAACACTGGATGCTTTAGATAGCATGAAGTCTCCGGAAATGGTTGCAGCTAAGCGTGGTAAATCCGTCGAAGAAATTCTGGGGTAATGGACCATGGCTAAGACTATTAAAATTACACAAATCCGCAGCTCAATCGGCCGCCTGCCTAAACACAAGGCAACGCTGGTCGGTTTAGGTCTGCGTCATATTGGTCATACTGTTGAACGCGAAGATACACCAGCGGTTCGCGGTATGGTCAATCGTATTTCCTATATGGTTAAGGTTGAGGAGTAACAGATGCAATTAAATACTCTGTCTCCGGCAGCAGGTGCTAAACACGCACCAAGACGTGTAGGTCGTGGTATTGGTTCAGGTCTCGGTAAAACCGGCGGCCGCGGTCACAAAGGTCAGAGCTCTCGTTCTGGCGGTGGCGTGCGTCGTGGGTTTGAAGGTGGCCAGATGCCTTTATATCGTCGTCTGCCAAAATTCGGCTTTACTTCACGTAAAGCGATGGTCACTGCTGAGATCCGTTTATCTGATCTGCAGTTGATCGAAGGCGATGAAATCGATCTCAATGTATTGAAAGCCGCAAACGTTATTGGTCCACAGATTGAATTCGCGAAAGTGTTTCTTTCAGGTGAACTGACTCGTGCAGTTACTGTACGCGGCCTGCGTGTTACTAAAGGCGCTCGTGCTGTTATCGAAGCTGCTGGCGGTAAAATCGAGGAATAAGTAACAGATGGCAAAGCAACCAGGTACAGATTTCCAAAGTGCTAAAGGCGGAGTAGGTGAGTTAAAGCGTCGTTTACTGTTTGTTATCGGCGCGCTGATTGTTTTCCGTATTGGTTCTTTTATTCCTATCCCTGGTATTGATGCCACTGTTCTTGCGAAATTGCTCGAGCAACAACAGGGCACCATCATTGAAATGTTTAACATGTTCTCTGGTGGTGCGTTGAGTCGTGCTTCTATCTTTGCGCTGGGTATCATGCCGTATATTTCGGCATCGATTATTATCCAGCTTCTGAGTGTGGTTAATCCACGCTTAGCGGAGATTAAGAAAGAAGGGGAAGCTGGTCGTCGTAAGATTAGCCAGTACACCCGGTATAGTACGTTAGTCCTCGCGGTTTTCCAGTCTATCGGTATCGCGACCGGCTTACCAAATATGCCTGGTATGCAGGGTCTGGTAATTAATCCGGGCTTTGCATTCTATTTCACGGCTGTTGTAAGTTTGGTGACGGGAACAATGTTCCTGATGTGGCTTGGCGAACAGATTACTGAGCGTGGTATCGGTAACGGTATCTCAATCATTATCTTCGCAGGTATTGTCGCGGGTTTACCATCGGCAATCGGTCACACCATCGAGCAGGCTCGTCAAGGCGAACTGCACTTCCTCCTGTTGCTATTGGTTGCAGTCTTAGTGTTTGCGGTTACTTGCTTTGTTGTCTTCATGGAGCGTGGTCAGCGTCGTATCGTCGTTAACTATGCAAAACGTCAACAAGGCCGCCGTGTATATGCGGCACAAAGTACACATTTACCGTTGAAAGTGAATATGGCGGGTGTAATTCCTGCAATTTTTGCTTCCAGTATTATCCTGTTCCCTGGTACAATTGCATCTTGGTTCGGTGATGGTACGGGTTGGGATTGGCTGACGACAATTTCTATGTATCTGCAGCCGGGCCAGCCGCTCTATGTGTTACTTTATGCTACTGCAATCATATTCTTCTGTTTCTTCTATACCGCATTGGTATTTAATCCAAGAGAAACAGCAGATAACCTGAAGAAGTCCGGTGCATTTGTACCAGGAATTCGTCCGGGAGAGCAAACGGCCAAGTACATCGATAAAGTAATGACTCGTTTAACATTAGTTGGCGCGTTATATATTACCTTTATCTGCCTAATCCCGGAGTTCATGCGTGACGCAATGAAAGTACCTTTCTACTTTGGTGGTACTTCCCTCTTAATCGTGGTTGTGGTCATCATGGACTTTATGGCTCAAGTGCAAACTCTGATGATGTCAAGTCAGTATGAGTCTGCATTGAAAAAAGCGAACCTCAAAGGTTATAACCGTTAATTCGGTTGCTTTAGAAGTTACGGAGAGTAAAAATGAAAGTTCGTGCTTCCGTCAAGAAATTATGCCGTAACTGCAAAATCGTTAAGCGTCACGGTGTCGTGCGTGTGATTTGCAGTGCTGAGCCTAAGCATAAACAGCGTCAAGGCTAATAAAAAGCATATTTTTCTTGCAAAGTTGGATTGAGCTGGCTAAATTAGCCAGCCAATCTTTTGGTTAAATGCGGTTTTACTGTTTGAGTATCCTGAAAACGGGCTTTTCAGAACAGTATTACCCCAAATTATTTAGGAGTGCATAGTGGCCCGTATAGCAGGCATTAACATTCCTGATCATAAACATGCCGTAATTGCATTAACTTCAATTTTCGGTATCGGCTTAACCCGTTCACAGTCTATCTGTAAAGCGACGGGTATTGCTGAAAATGTTAAGATCAGTGAGCTATCTGAAGAGCAAATCGACCAGCTGCGTGACGAAGTTGCTAAATACGTTGTAGAAGGTGACTTGCGCCGTGAAGTGACCCTCAGCATCAAACGTCTTATGGACATTGGTTGCTATCGTGGTTTACGCCATCGTCGTGGTCTTCCAGTACGCGGTCAGCGTACCAAGACTAACGCACGTACCCGCAAGGGTCCGCGTAAGCCGATCAAGAAATAATCGGGGAATCTTATAATGGCAAAAGCACCTGTTCGTGCACGCAAGCGTGTAAGAAAACAAGTCTCTGACGGTGTGGCTCATGTCCATGCTTCTTTCAACAACACAATCGTTACTATTACTGATCGTCAGGGTAACGCATTAGGTTGGGCAACTGCCGGTGGTTCCGGTTTCCGTGGTTCTCGTAAATCAACTCCATTCGCAGCACAAGTTGCAGCAGAACGTTGCGCAGAGGCTGTGAAAGAGTACGGTATTAAGAATCTGGAAGTTATGGTTAAAGGACCTGGTCCTGGCCGTGAGTCAACTGTTCGCGCGTTAAACGCGGCCGGTTTCCGCATCACGAATATTACTGATGTGACTCCGATCCCTCATAACGGTTGTCGTCCTCCGAAAAAACGTCGCGTTTAATCGCTCTTACGTTTTTAGGATAGTTGGAGAAAGAAAATGGCTAGATATTTGGGTCCTAAGCTCAAGCTGAGCCGTCGCGAGGGAACAGACCTCTTTCTGAAGTCTGGTGTTCGCGCGATTGACACCAAGTGTAAATTAGATCAAGCACCAGGCCAGCACGGCGCACGTAAACCGCGTCTGTCTGATTATGGTGTTCAGTTACGTGAAAAACAAAAAGTTCGTCGTATGTACGGCGTGCTGGAACGTCAGTTCCGTAACTACTATAAAGAAGCAACTCGTCTGAAAGGCAACACAGGTGAAAACCTGCTGACTCTGCTGGAAGGCCGTTTAGATAACGTTATTTATCGTATGGGCTTTGGTGCGACGCGTGCAGAATCACGTCAAATCGTCGGACATAAAGCTGTAATGGTAAATGGCCGTGTCGTAAACATTGCTTCTTATCAGGTTTCCCCTAACGACGTAATCAGCATTCGTGAAAAAGCGAAAAAACAGTCTCGTATTAAGGCTGCTTTAGAGCTGGCTGAGCAGCGTGAAAAACCAACTTGGTTGGAAGTTGATGCTGCGAAAATGGAAGGTGTGTTCAAACGTATTCCTGAGCGTACTGACCTTTCTGCTGATATTAACGAGCACCTGATCGTCGAGCTTTACTCCAAGTAAAGCTTAGCACCAAAGAGAGGACACAATGCAGGGTTCTGTGACAGAGTTTCTAAAACCGCGCCTGGTTGATATCGAGCAAATCAGTTCGACGCACGCCAAGGTGACCCTTGAACCATTAGAGCGTGGCTTCGGTCATACTCTGGGTAACGCACTGCGCCGTATTCTGCTTTCGTCTATGCCGGGTTGTGCGGTAACTGAGGTTGAGATTGATGGTGTACTCCATGAGTACAGCACTAAAGAAGGTGTACAGGAAGATATCCTGGAAATTCTGCTCAACCTGAAAGGGCTGGCGGTTAAGCTTCAGGGGAAAGATGATGTTATCTTAACCTTGAATAAATCTGGCATTGGCCCTGTGACTGCAGCCGACATCATCCATGACGGTGATGTTGAGATCGTCAAGCCGGAGCACGTAATCTGCCATCTCACTGACGAAGGCGCATCTATTAATATGCGCATTAAAGTTCAGCGTGGTCGTGGTTATGTTCCGGCGTCTGCCCGAATTCATTCGGAAGAAGATGAGCGCCCAATCGGTCGTCTGTTAGTAGACGCGTGCTACAGCCCAGTTGAGCGTATTGCTTACAATGTTGAAGCAGCACGTGTTGAGCAGCGCACTGACTTGGATAAATTGGTCATCGAGATGGAAACTAACGGTACAATTGATCCAGAAGAATCAATTCGCCGTGCAGCGACCATTTTGGCTGAACAGCTGGAAGCTTTTGTTGACTTACGTGATGTTCGTCAGCCAGAAGTGAAAGAAGAGAAGCCAGAATTCGATCCGATTTTACTGCGCCCTGTAGACGATCTCGAATTGACTGTCCGCTCTGCTAACTGTCTCAAGGCAGAAGCAATCCACTACATCGGTGATCTGGTTCAGCGTACAGAAGTTGAGTTGCTCAAAACGCCTAATCTCGGTAAGAAATCACTTACTGAAATTAAAGACGTTCTGGCATCTCGTGGCTTATCTCTGGGCATGCGCCTGGAAAACTGGCCACCGGCAAGTATTGCTGACGAATAAGATCACAGGTTAAGGTTTTACTGAGAAGGATAAGGTCATGCGCCATCGTATGAGTGGTCGTCAATTGAACCGCAACAGCAGCCATCGCCAAGCTATGTTTCGTAACATGGCCGGTTCTTTAGTTCGTCATGAGATAATCAAGACGACTTTGCCTAAAGCAAAAGAACTGCGTCGCGTTGTTGAGCCGTTGATTACCCTGGCTAAAACGGATAGCGTTGCTAACCGTCGTTTAGCTTTCGCCCGTACTCGTGATAACGAGATCGTGGCAAAACTGTTCAACGAACTGGGCCCGCGTTTCGCACAGCGTGCAGGTGGTTACACCCGCATTCTGAAATGTGGTTTCCGTACCGGTGACAATGCTCCAATGGCTTACATTGAGCTTGTTGACCGTGCTGAATCCCAGACGGAAGCAGTAGCAGAGTAATCTGTTGCTGTGTAAAAAAACCGGGTTTTACCCGGTTTTTTTATTTCTGTTTTTTATTAGTGCCACCGTTATCTTCTCCTATACTCCATATCTTCTTATTCTTCCCGGTAACATGCAAAATTTCACTATTCTGCTATTATGACATCGTACTCAATGATGTCAGGAGATTTCTTATGTACCGGATTGGTCAGCTGGCAAAACTGGCAGAAGTTACACCTGATACTATCCGTTTCTATGAAAAGCAGGGAATGATGGATCATCAATCCCGGACAGATGGCGGATACCGTTTGTATACAGAGCAAGACCTGCACCGCCTGCGGTTTATCCGGTATGCGAAACAACTGGGCTTTACACTGGATGCGATCACTGAATTATTATCGATCCGTGTTGATCCTGAGCATCATACTTGTCAGGAATCAAAGCAGATTGTTGATGAACGGCTCAAAGATGTGGAAAGTAAATTGGTTGAAATGCAACGTATGCGGGATTCTTTGAAAATGCTGAGTGATGCATGCTGTGGTACGGCGCACGTCAGTTCGCAATGCACTATTTTAGAAATTCTTGAGCAAGGCGCGGTAGAGCCTTGTGGTTGTTCAATAAAATGAGGTTACGTTACTATGACAAAATATGCGCATAAGCGCGGCATAATAAATGACAATGCCCTGGAAGCACTATTATCTGACCCACTTTTTCGTCAGCGGGTTGAGAAAAATAAGAAAGGAAAAGGAAGTTATAACCGGAAAGAAAAATTCAATAAGGCAGGTAACCGGGAGGCCGGTAGTAAACGATTCGCAGATCTTTTATTACCGGCCTTTTAGTTTATTTTTTATTTTGTTCTTTTAATAAATCACGGATTTCAGTTAATAACTGTTGTTCAACCGGAGGTGCTGCTGGCTCAGCAGGTGCTTCAGCTTGCTCACGACGTAATTTATTCAGCATTTTAATTGCAATAAAGATGGCAAATGCCACGATGACAAAATCAAATACAGTTTGCAGAAAGACGCCATAATTAAGTAAAACCGCAGGAGCACTACCACTTGCTTCGCGTAGCACGACAGTGAATTGTTTGAAATCAATACCCCCGATAAGTAATCCCAGCGGTGGCATGATGACATCGGCAACTAATGAGGAAACGATTTTCCCGAATGCCGCACCGATAATGATACCGACAGCCATATCGACGACGTTTCCGCGCATAGCAAATTCACGAAATTCTTTTATGAAGCTCATAGCTCATCCCCTACCTAAATGTTAACAAGTTGTCATCTTCGAGTATAAGATCAATAACATTAACTATCAAAACATTAAGTAACTATTTATAGGAAGAATGGACTCGGCTGGAAGAGCTTTTCCACCTCGGGAACATGGCGTTTATCAGTGATAAACAGCACAACATGATCTCCTTGTTCAATACTGTGCTCGTCATTTGCAATAATTACCTGTTCATCTCTGACAATTGCACCGATTATTGTGCCCGGAGGGAGTTTAATATTGGCAATTTTTCGCCCCACAACCTTAGAGGTATTTTCATCTCCATGAGCAATGGCTTCGATAGCTTCGGCTACACCACGGCGTAATGAGGACACACTGACAATATCTGCTTTGCGTACATGGCCGAGTAAGGCTGAAATTGTTGCTTGTTGCGGGGAGATGGCAATATCAATGACGCCGCCCTGGACGAGATCAACATATGCACTGCGCTGGATAAGCACCATAGCTTTTTTGGCACCCATACGTTTGGCGAGCATTGCGGACATAATATTAGCTTCATCATCATTGGTCAGAGCGATAAATACATCGACCTGCTCAATATGTTCTTCTGCTAATAATTCCTGATCAGAGGCGTCACCATAGAAAACGATGGTGTCATGTAGTAATTCTGCCAGATCTGTTGCACGGGTGGGGTTATGTTCAATCAGTTTAACGCTGTAATCTTTTTCGATACGCAATGCCAGCCCGGCGCCTACGTTCCCGCCACCGACAATCATGATCCGCTTATACGGTTTTTCCAGTCGCTGTAATTCACTCATTACGGCGCGGATATGCTCGGATGCAGCGACAAAAAATACTTCATCGCCGGCTTCAATAATCGTTGAGCCCTGTGGCCGAATCGGTCGGTCCTGACGGAAAATCGCAACAACGCGCGTTTCGATATGTGGCATGTGTTCACGCAGGCTGGAGAGGGCATTCCCGACCAGGGAACCACCATAGTAGGCTTTTACTGCCACAATACTGACCCGGCCTTCGGCAAAATTAACAACCTGTAATGCACCGGGGTATTGGATAAGCTTATAAATATTATCAATAACCAGTTGCTCAGGGGCTATCAGGTAGTCAATAGGAATAGCTTCGGGCAAAAATAGTTTATCCGCCTCACGTACATATTCGGACGATCGGATCCGCGCTATCTTATTCGGTGTATTGAATAAGGTATAAGCGACCTGGCAGGCGATCATATTCGTTTCGTCAGAATTGGTCACCGCCACGAGCATATCGGCATCTTCAGCGCCCGCTTCCCGCAGTACACGGGGATGCGAACCGGATCCGTTGATAACCCGGAGATCGAATTTATCCTGTAACTGGCGTAGCCTGTCCGGATTAGTATCCACAACAGTAATATCGTTGTTCTCATCAACTAAGTTTTCTGCCAGTGTGCCGCCGACTTGCCCGGCACCGAGAATAATAATTTTCATATAAATGATCGTCCGGTTTTGTTTATCAGCTACGTTTAGTCAGTTTAGCGTAAAAGAACCCGTCTCCGCTTTGTGCATCAGGCAGCATCTGATAACCGGACACCGGTGTATCAGTTAATATCGCATCACTGTGAACGGACAGGAAATGATTTACCTGATGAATGTTTTCTTCCGGTAATACAGAGCAGGTCGCATACACCATTGTTCCGCCGGGTTTGAGATATGGCCAGATAGCTTCCAGAATCTCCCGTTGCAGTGTTGCCAGCTCATCAATATCACTGTCACGACGCAGCCATTTAATATCAGGGTGCCGTCTGATAACGCCGGTCGCGGAGCAGGGCGCATCCAGCAAAATACGATCAAACATCTGTGATTCTGCCCATTGCTCCGGATAACGGCCGTCACCGATTTTGATGATGGCGTGTTGTTTAAGCCGCTGTAAATTCTCATTTACCCGCGTTAAACGTTGTTTATCCACATCCACTGCCATGACGTGTGCGCGGGGAGCAATCTCTAAAATATGCGTGGTTTTTCCGCCGGGTGCGGCACATAAATCTAAAACAGTTTCATCATCCTGCGGCGCTAACAGAAGAGCGCAGCCCTGCGCCGAGCTGTCCTGGACTGTCGCCCAACCTTCCGCAAACCCGGGCAGGTCAGTAACCGGACAAGGCATTGCCAGGCGAAGTGCATCCGGATACGCCGGGTTATAAAAAGATTCAATCCCGGCTTCAGCCAGCAGTGCCTGATAAGCCGGAGCAGAATGGTAATTGCGGTTGATCCGCAGCCACATCGGTGGTTTTTCATTGTTCGCGGTGATGACAGATTCCCATTTATCAGGGTAAGCAGCCTGAATACGGGATAGTAACCATTTCGGATGTAACCAGCGGCTTTCTGAATTGGCAAAACGCTCAGCAAGTTGTGGCTCCTGGCGCTGAAACTGGCGCAATACGCCGTTAATCAGTCCTTTCAGTTGTGGTTTTTTCAGTACCACCGCACCGTTTACTGTCTCTGATAATGCCGCATGAGGCGGGATTCGGGTATAACGGAGCTGATAAAGCCCGGTTAAAATCAGATAGTGCAGCACGCGCTGCTTTCCGGTCAGAGGTTTTGCCATTAATTGCTGAGAATACCACTCCAGCTCAGGCAGAACCCGCATCACGCCAAAGCATAGCTCCTGGAGCAGTGCTTTATCTTTCGGATTAATATCCCGCTGATAATCAGGCAGGATAGCACTGAGAGACTGTCCCTGATCCAACACCTGGCTGATAGCTTTGGCTGCAATACTGCGTAAATTATAACTGTTTTTCATTGTTGTTCCGGTGCACCGGCGATAATGATGAAGAGAAGGCGTGGCCGGCATACCACCGGGGCTGTTGCCGGCCACAGAACATAATTAAAGTGTGTTGCCGGGGATAAACCACTCTTTACGTGAATTCAGAATATCAGTCGCTGACATCGGTTTTTTACCGGCCGGCTGTAATTGTGTCATATTCAGAATGCCGTCAGTCGTTGCGATTTGTATACCGGACTTATCTGCACGGATGATTGTTCCCGGTGCCACAGTGACAGGCTCTGCTATCACATTTGCCTGCCAGACTTTTACCGGCTGTTCATCAATGATCAGATAACTGACCGGCCACGGATTGAATGCGCGGATGCAGCGCTCAAGCTGTGCTGCGGATAAATTCCAGTTCAGCCGGGCTTCTTCTTTGCTCAGTTTTTCTGCATAGGTTACCAGACTGCAGCTCTGCGGCTCCGGCTGCAATTCATTCCGGCAAAGCAGTGATAATGTATGCAACAGTGCTTGTGGTCCGATATCTGCCAGTTTTTCATATAATGATGCGCTGGTATCTTCTGCGGTGATCTCACATGCGGCTTTATACAGCATATCACCGGTATCCAGACCGGCATCCATCTGCATAATGGTAACACCTGTTTCAGCGTCTCCTGCCCACAAGGCGCGCTGAATAGGTGCGGCGCCACGCCATGCCGGCAGCAGTGAACCATGAACATTCAGGCAACCAAGGCGCGGAATATCCAGCACCGCCTGCGGTAAGATCATTCCGTATGCCACGACAATCATAATATCGGCCTGCTGTTCGTGCAGCCACTGATGATTCTCTTCTTTGCGCAATGTTGCCGGTTGGAATACAGGAATATTGTGTTGCTGTGCCAGTTCTTTTACCGGGCCTGCGGTGATTTTTTTTCCGCGTCCGGCCGGGCGATCCGGCATGGTTAATACGCCAACAACCTCATGCTCTGAGTCAATCAGTGCATTCAGATGGCGTGCGGCAAAATCAGGCGTTCCTGCAAAAATAATACGTAATGAATCTGACACGTTGCTTTCCTGTAAGAATAATAATGCCACAAACAGTTACAGCGCCGGAGCACTATAGCGGCATGTGGCAGGGAAAAGGCCGCCGGGTATTATGAACGGGCGTTGAGCCTGTCCAGTTTCTCAACTTTCTGGCGGATACGCTGGCGTTTTAACGCAGAAAGGTAATCAACGAATAGTTTACCTTCCAGGTGATCCATTTCATGCTGAATACAAATGGCCAGCAAATCACCTGTTTCCAGCTCGAAAGGTGCGCCATTATAGTCAAGCGCCCTGATTTTTACGCGCTCAGCGCGCGGTACAAATGCCCGCTGTTCAGGAATTGATAAACAGCCTTCTTCAATTCCGGCTTCCCCGGATTTTTCAATCAGCTCAGGGTTAATCAATACCAGGCGCTCATTTCGTTCTTCGGATACATCAATCACGATAATGCGCTGGTGGATATCAACCTGAGTCGCTGCCAGCCCGATGCCTTCCTCTTCATACATTGTTTCAAACATATCATCGACGATCTTTTGGATCGCAGCATCGACTTTTTCGACAGGCTTGGCAATCTTGCGAAGCCGCTCGTCGGGATAATGTAATACAGTTAATAACGCCATAGATTTTTTCGTGTTCTATCTAAAAAATGGATGGAAATTAATGTCTATTCTAGACAGTTATCAGCCTGATTGACAGTATTGCACATAACGGATACGGCATTTTTATCACAGGCTCAGTCAGGATGGCATGATGAATGAAAGGGAAATTTGGTTACGTCTGGCGTGTATCAGGCGGTTAAGTACACATCATGCTGTTAGTGTGGCGAAAACACTGACGGAGATCTGTTCACAGAAAAAAGCACAGATCCTGCGCCAGCTACACCATTGCGGGTTAACACTGGCACAATGTCAGCAGTTTATGAATGTGAATTCATCACGGCTGAAAACTGCACTTTTATGGGCTGATTTACCGGGTCATTCAATATTGCCTCTGTCATCACCGCACTATCCATTTTTATTAAAGCAGATCTATTCACCTCCGACTGTGCTTTTTGTGGCAGGGCAGTGTGCGGAGTTGTCTGCGCCGCAGGTCAGTCTGGTGGGCAGTCGTGCCACAACCCATTATGGTGAAAAGTGGGCCGAATCCTTTACCCGCCATCTGGTGCAGCATAACCTGGTGATAACCAGCGGGCTGGCTGCCGGAATTGACGGATGCTGTCATCGTGCGGCACTGGCGGCAGGCGGGAAAACTATCGCGGTATTAGGCAGCGGGCTTTCTCATATTTATCCTGCAAGACACCGGCAACTGGCGGAAACAATCACAGAGAAAGGCGCGCTTGTCTCTGAATACTTTCCGGATGTTCCTCCGCTGGCAAAAAATTTTCCCCGCCGTAACCGGATTATCAGTGGGTTAAGCCGTCTGCTGATTGTAATTGAAGCCGGCAGGCGCAGCGGATCACTTATCACCGCGCAATGTGCTCTGGAACAGGGACGGGATGTTTTTACCCTGCCCGCGGTTTTGGGGCATCCGGCTTATGAAGGTAACCACTGGTTATTGCAGCAGGGCGCGTATATTGCGACTGCACCATCAGATATTACCGATCATCTCGCGTTGGATATGCAGTGGCTTTCATTGCCGGAGATACAGGAAGTTAAAGAAATTAAAAAAGAAGAGATGATTGCGGACCAGGAAGAGTTGCCATTTGCACATGTGCTGATTAATGTGGATGATGAACCCACTCCGGCGGATGTTATTGCACAACGGTGTGAGCTGCCGGTCACTGAGGTGACCACACAACTGTTGCAGCTTGAGTTATCAGGTAAAATAGCCGTGGTCAGCGGGGGATATATCCGCCTGCATAAATAAAACGGTATGGTGTAAGGTGAAATCATAATGTCAACATCAACAGCAGATAGCTGTCCGGAATGTGGCGGGCAACTGGTCATCCGCAATGGCGCTCACGGGCCGTTTTTCGGCTGCTCTGCCTATCCCGGATGTGATTATATCCGTCCGTTGAAAGCAGGTACTGACGGGCACATTATAAAAGTGCTGGACGGACAACTGTGCCCGCAGTGCGGCGGAACGCTGGTTTTGCGTCAGGGACGGTACGGCATGTTTATTGGATGTGGTAATTATCCTGAATGTGAATATGTTGCCTCTATGAATTCACCAGATGAAACCACAATGGCCTGTCCGCAATGCCATGACGGAAAACTGCTTCAGCGTAAATCCCGGTTCGGAAAAACATTTTATGCCTGCAATCGTTATCCGGCATGTCAATTCTCAATTAATAATCAACCGGTTGCTGGTGAATGCCAATATTGCCATTATCCGCTGCTGGTGGAAAAAAAGACGGCGGCGGGTATGAGATTAAGTTGTGCGAGTAAAGCCTGTGCAAAACAACAAAAACAACAACATGAGAAGAATGATGAATAATAATGACACAGCAATTAATTTCGATGAAATCATAGATGCATTGAATAATCAAAAGGTTATTGCGTATCCGACAGAAGCTGTTTTTGGTTTGGGTTGTGATCCGGATAGCGAAAAAGCGGTAATGGCGTTGTTGGATCTGAAGCAGCGCCCGTGGGATAAAGGCTTGATTTTAATTGCAGATAATTACGATCAGGTAAAACCCTATATCGATGATTCACGACTGACTGCAGAACAACGTGATGCGATGTTTGCCACATGGCCGGGTCCGGTGACCTGGGTTATACCGGCAAAATCAACAACACCGCAGTGGCTGACCGGGCGTTTTGATTCACTGGCAGTCCGCGTAACAGACCATCCGGTGGTAAAAGCATTATGTTCCGCTTATGGAAAACCGGTTGTTTCGACCAGCGCAAATCTGAGCGGTTATGAACCCTGCCGGACAACAGCGGAAGTTAATCAGCAGTTTAACGGGCGCATTCCGGTAGTGGATGGTCTGGTCGGCGGGCGACAAAATCCGTCTGAAATCCGTGATGCACTGACCGGACAGTTATATCGTCAGGGCTGACAGAATACCAAAAGGGTTCGGAATGAAAAAATTTGCCGTTTTTGGTCATCCTATTGCACACAGTCAGTCACCGTTTATTCATCAGGAGTTTGCAAAGCAATTTGGTATTGATCTGAGCTATGAGCGGATACTCTCTCCGTTGGCCGGTTTTCGTGATTGTGTTTCTGCTTTTTTTGCAGATGGCGGGCTTGGCGCAAATGTGACTCTGCCTTTTAAAGAGCAGGCTTACGCATTGTCAGATGAACTGAGTGAGCGGGCGAAAATCTGCGGAGCAGTAAATACTCTGCATCTTAAAGAAGATAACCGGGTATTTGGTGACAATACTGATGGTGAAGGGCTGGTGATTGATTTGCAGCGACTGAATTTTATCCGTCCCGGCGGGAAAATTTTGCTTATCGGTGCTGGTGGTGCTGCCCGGGGGGCATTACTGCCATTGTTACGGGCGGGCTGCGTGGTCACAATCACAAACAGGACATTAACGAAGGCACAATCGCTGGCAGAACAATTTTCTACATATGGTGACATTAATACTGTCGCCACAGATAAAATGGATACAGCCGGTTTTTCTCTCATTATTAATGCGACATCATCCGGTGTTGATGGTGGTGTCCCGCCGATCCCGGTATCGCTGCTGAATAACACGGTTGCCTGCTATGACATGTTTTACCGGACAGGGCTGACCCCATTCCTGCAACTTGCGGTGGATAATGGCGTGGTGCGCTATGCTGATGGGCTGGGAATGCTGGCCGGACAAGCGGCATTCGCATTTAAGCTATGGCATGGTGTTTTGCCTGATATTGCACCGGTACTGGCTCAGCTTAAACAGAGGATGGCATAATGAATCAGTCAATTCAGTTTCCTGATCGTGAATCCCGGGATGACGACCAGCAATGTATTATTTTTCCGGTCATGATTAACGGTTTTTTGTCTGATTGCTGTGTCTCCGGGCAATATCTGCAATCCCGTTACGGGACGGGTGCTGATGAAGATATGCTGGCTCTCTTCCGCCGGAGCCGTTGGGATCTGGAGGAAGAGTTCGCGGAATTTATTGAAAAAGAAGGGGCTGAAGAACCACCTTACCGGTTACCCTGCGACAGATAGTCGTTCTTCCACATGACATAGTTATCTGCGGAATGCTTCAGCCCTTCATATTCTTCCGGCTTCAGCGGGCGGGCGACTTTTGCAGGGCTGCCTAAGTAAAGGTATCCGCTTTCCAGCCGTTTACCGGGAGACACCAGACTGCCTGCGCCGATAATGACATCATCTTCAACGATCACGCCATCCAGCAGAATAGAACCCATCCCCACAAGAACACGATCCCCGATAGTACAGCCGTGCAACATTACTTTGTGACCGACCGTTACATCATCACCAATAACCAGAGGATGTCCCGCCGGGTTATCGCTGGTCTGGTGGGATACATGTAAAACAGAACCATCCTGAATATTTGTACGCCGGCCTATCTGAATATAGTTCACATCCCCGCGTGCCACGACAAGAGGCCAGATACCGACATCATCTGCTATACGAACATCACCGATAATGACAGAAGAGTCGTCAATCATGACATTTTCACCAATGGATGGCGTCAGTGTCAGATAAGGGCGGAGTTTATTCACAATTATTACCTCTGAGTGTATTAATGAGTTTCAGTGATCTTAGCCAGAGAGTTCACCGCAGGCAATGTAACTTTTGGGCTGAATTGCCGAAAAATACGACTCAATGCTCAAAAGACAAACAGTCAGTAAGAAAATTCAAAAAAAGAGTTGTGCAAAAATAAAAGCTCCCTATAATGCGCCCTCACTGACACGGAACAACACGCTGACAAGCGCGCCGACAGTGAGAAGGACAGCAAGAAGTTGAAAAACAAATGCTTGACTTCAGAGGTGAAAAGCGTAATATACGCAGCCTCGCAACAACGCAGAAGACCGGCAACGGCAGCGTAAGTTGCAACGCTCTTTAACAATTTATCAGACAATCTGTGTGGGCACTCACAGGACATATCGCAAAAAATATTATTTTTGAGA
>NZ_LZEX01000018.1 GCF_001676055.1 Morganella psychrotolerans
CCGACGGGTCACATACTAATGTATGCTCCCCGGCAGCCGGAGCTTGCCGCCTGCCTGCATCTTGAATGACGTTGGGTTCACACTATCACCATGCGCATTGGCTGATGACGATGAAACGTCAGGTAACTTATTGTTATTTTTTCACTTTACAAGGAATTTACTATGCCAACTCCATGCTACATCTCCATCGAAGGCAAAACTCAGGGCAATATCACTGCCGGTGCGTTTACCGCTGAATCTGTCGGCAATATCTATGTGCAGGGTCATGAGGACGAAATGCTGGTGCAGCAGTTTGACCATATTGTGACTGTCCCGACTGATCCACAGTCTGGTCAGCCATCCGGTCAGCGTGCGCACCGCCCGTTCAAATTCACCGTCGCACTGAACAAAGCGGTTCCGCTGCTGTATAACGCCCTGGCGTCCGGTGAAATGCTGCCGAAAGTACAACTGAAATGGTACCGCACCTCAGTCGAAGGCAAGCAGGAGCATTTCTTCACCACCTCTCTGGAAGATGCGACTATCGTCAATATCGACTGCAAAATGCCGCACTGTCAGGATCCGTCCAAGTCTGATTTTACTCAACTGATTGAAGTGTCGCTCTCTTACCGCAAAATCGACTGGGAACACACTGTTGCCGGTACTTCCGGTGCAGACGACTGGCGCGCACCAATCGAAGCGTAAAAAATCACAACCCAGTCTGCAATGTGCTGACTGGGTTGAATCTTTATCTCAGGGAATTTCGGACAGCGCTGGACAGCGGTAGCTTTGTCCGAAATTCTCTTTCCGATATAAAGGGAAACCGCTATGCCTTCCTTTTCTGATCTCTTACAGAACTTACAGGGGCGCTCCGGGCTGGTCTTTACCTGCCGGGTTCATAATCTGCCGGAAGAGACGTTTCAGGTCACCGAATTTACCCTCAATGAAGCTCTTTCTTCTTTATTTACCTTATCTGTTTCTGTTGTCAGCCCGCTGCCGTCAGTCAGTTTTAAAGAATGTCTCGGTCTGGCGGCCTCGCTGACAGTGACCCGTAACGGTACCCGCATCCGTACCGTACAGGGGCTGCTGGCCTCTGCCGAACAGGGCAATACCGACGGTAACAAAACCTGGTATCATTTTATTATCCGCCCGGAAATGTGGGTAATGAGCCTGAACCAGGACAGCCGTATTTTCCGTGAACAATCGGTCCCAGAAATTCTGGCAACGTTGCTGAATGAAGCGCATGTCAAATGTGATAAAAAATTCTATCAGGATGAGTTGCACCAAAAGCGGCACTACATCACGCAAAAACGGGAATCTGCCTATGAATTCTGGTGCCGTCTGGCCGCAGAGGAAGGGATCAGTTTCTGGTTTGAAGAGGGTCCGAAGCTGTTTTACAGCGACAACCACCTTGGCATGACCGCCGGTATTCATCTGACTTATAACCCGCAGGCAGATACGGATATCAGTGACAGCACCGCTTCCTCCTGGCGCTATACGGAGCGGTTGTGCGGCGATATTCAGATCCACAAAGATTACAATCCGCAAAATCCGTCTTACCCGCTGCAACATCAGGTCACCGGTGAGGTGCATCACCAGCACGCCACCTTTGAAAGTTACGGGCGTTTTCAGCAGGATGAGCAGGGAAAACCTTTTACTCAGCTGCGCTACGAGCAATCGCAGAACCAGCGCCAGACCGGCACGGCGGGCACTAACTGTTTTGCCCTGAGACCCGGCAAGATTTTTTCCCTGAAAAATCATCCCTCCGCTGATATGAATGCTGCCTGGCAGGTGATCAGCGTCAGCCATCGTGGTGTGCAGCCGCTGGCAGACAACAGTGGCGGTGAAGGGACAACGCTTTCAAATACAGTGCAGTTTATCCCGGGAACTCAGGAATGGCGTCCGCCTTTCCGGTACAAACCCACTGCGGACGGTGATGAACTGGCAACGGTTGTCGGGCCGCCCGGGGAAGAAATCTATACCAATGAACAGGGCGCGGTAAAAGTGTATTTTCACTGGGATCGCCGCGGAAACCCTGACCACAGCGGCTCCTGCTGGCTGCGCGTAGCCCAGGGCTGGAATGGTGACGGATTTGGATTTATGTCGATCCCACGCATCGGTCAGGAAGTGATAGTTTCCTATCTGAACGGCGACATTGACCGGCCGATTATCACCGGCTGCACCTATAACGGACGCAACCGTCCGCCGCTGAACCTGCCGAAAGATAAAACCCGCACGACGTTTCGGACAAAAACCCACAAAGGGGATGGGTTTAATGAACTGCGCTTTGAGGATCTGGGTGGGCAGCAGGAAATTTATCTTCATGCGCAGAAGGATATGAATACCCGGGTTCTGCATGACCGTCTTACTGAGATTGATCATGATGATGAGGAACGTATCGGGCAACATCAAAAAGTGTCGGTCATGCAGGATCAAACATCGGAAATCGGTAATAACCGGACGGTATCAGTAAAACAAAATGATGAGCTGACCGTCGGCGGGCAGTCGTCACTGTATGTCTCCGGTAATGTCACCCAGACAACGGACGGTCAGCTGGCACAGAAAGTTGGCAAGAGTCTGTATACCGAGATTGCCGATAATCATGAACTTCATATCGGGAGAAATCTTCTGATCCGCTCATCCGGCGGGGAAATCATCATCGGCAATGCCGGCGGCCAGATAGTGATCGACCCGATGGGGAATATCCGCATTGAAGGATTGTCTGTCACCGTCTCTGATCATGCTGCGGGAATTAAAGCAGCGCCCGCCCTGTTTGAGCATTCCGGCCGTTTCCGGCTGACAGCGGAAGGAACAGAAGATCCACTGGTTAATCAGCCTTACCGGATCACCACAGCAAGTGGTCAGGCTGTCAGAGGCGTGACGGATGCTAACGGCTTTACCATGACGCTTCAGACGAAGCAGGCGGAATCTCTGACTCTGACGGTGCCTGAAGAGAGTCAGCCGAAAACCCGTAAATTATACCGGATGTTTGATAACAGCAAGGCGGATTATGTGATGGAATTTAAGGATGATAACAAATGAAACCGTTTAAAGAAGTGTGTCCCGGTGGCACCACTATTACCTGTCGGGTGGAAGGGGCTCAACTTCCGTCACCGGCAAATGAATGTTATCTGAAAGAAAAAGCGCTGTTTGCCATTTATTTTCCGAGAAAGGCGTATACAAAGGACGGCGCAAAGCGATCCCTAAAACAGCTGGCGATGAGCGGGCTTATCCGGATTGAGGAAATCATACATGACTGGCTGTGGTCTTATAAAGCGGAAGTGGTGTTTGCAATTCGCGGGGTGAAAAAAAAACCGCTGCCGATGATGGCCACCAGTAAGAACAAACGGGGAAAATACGGGGGTAATCTGCCGCATTCAGAAAATCCGTTTGCCCGGCCGTCTCCGGAACAGTGGTTGCGTGAAGGTGTGACCCAGATGCGGCGACCCGATATTATTTTAGTCAGAGACCAGTCAAACCGCTGGCCGGGGCGAAGTGAAGGTTGGGATGGGAAAGGAGCTACAGATAATCTGCTGCGGCTGATTGAGGTCAAGTTTCCGGGAGACAGTCTCTCTGAGGAACAGGAACGGGACTATAAACAAATAGCGACCGAAGATCGGTTCAGTGTATTTTATGTGGAGGATAACCGCCGGCGGGAGGAAAGAGAAAGTGCCCGTCAGGCACAAGCTGGTTTATTGGCGACATACGAAAAAAGGCACGGCAAGCTACCGGTATCAGAGGAGTCACTTCAGACACTGATGCTGGTTGATATTCCGTTGGTCAGTGAACAGATCTGGCAGGTTAAACCGGTTCTGAGTCTGTGGTGGGCGCTGAATGTGGATATCCCGGCATTCGGCCGGGCTGTTTTGGCTGAGTCACAGTCTGTATCTGCCTGGCAGGTGTTTACGGACGGAATGCAGGAAGCGGGAGAATATTTAATTCAGGAAGCACAGGGCTACATTGCCGCGGGTTATCAGTACACCGGAGATACGGCTGCGCAAACCTGGGCGATAGCCTGTGATTATACCCGCTATGGGCTGGATTTTCTGAGTGATGAATTACAGACGGCATTTGCGGCCACCGGCGTCTGGTTCCGTGAAACCGGAAAGTGGGTCATCAGGGAAGTGGTGGAGCCGGGTACTGACGCACTGGTATATGCGGTGTACTGGCTCGGTGATGCGGGCGGAAAAATGATTCAGCTGAGTAAAGAATATTTGCTCGGTGAATGGCAGAAAATTTGTTTCTATACTGACCTGACCATTGAGGTGTTGAAGAGCATTAAATGGTTACAGATGATGACTGATCTTGGTAATGGTATGGTTCAGGTGGCGCTCTGGGTTGAAGATCATGTATTTGAAATTATCGTCAGTGTCGCCGTTGCTGCGGCGATTGTTGTGCTGGTTGCACTTATGCCGGTGAGTGGTGGCACCAGTGGTGCCGCCGCTGCCGGACTGGGTGATGCTCTGGCTGCTTTTTTGGCAGGCGCCGCGTTAACCACCGCCACTCAGTAATCACAAGGAAATATGATGACAGAACAGGAAGCAGAACTGAATGCTATCCGGGAAATTACCGGATTTTTACTGATTGATGATAAAAAACGTTATCTGACCCGTCTGGGACTGGTAATGACCTTTTTCTTTAAAAACAGCTATACCCCGGAAAAAAAAGTACAAATTATCAGCTGTTTCCGGCGCTTTCGTGAGCTGTATGCAGGGCGGTTGCGGTTTCATACCCATAACCGCAAGGGAATGAAAAAGTATTCACCGGAAAATATTGAAAAGCTGGAGCAGTATATTAAGGCATCCGAACCGAATGATGTTGTGGAATGGTATATCAGTGATGCGAAAAATGGTGATGAAGCTCCTGAATATGTGATGCGATGCCTTAACTCTTATGAGGTAGATGGCACCTGGGGTACCTCATACTTATCTCTATACCTGCCGTGGAATATTTTGTTCACAGAAGAGGGAAAGCAGGAATTTCAGGATTGGGTAACCTTTTTATGTAAAGAATTAGAACCTGACCATGGTGATTGTGGCTATACGCTGGTGATGCCGCGTGATTATTATTTATGTATGCCGCAGGAGTATGAGCTGGCACAGCGCTATCCGGCAATAGTAGTAAATTCTACGGTTCATATGGCTGCAAGTGAATATGAAAATTCCATCCGCAGTGTTCAGTGGCTGACCTTTCTTGCCGATCGTTATATTGAACGCCTTGGCGGTGAAACTCATGTGCGTAAAGTTCTTTCGATCGATCCGGATATTACCCTGACCCGCTATCCCGGCGGCCTGATTATTCAGGCGGGTGGTTATCCGGATATTACCCCCCGTCCGGGCACGCCGCCGGAAAGCTATTATCTGATTAATGAGTTGATCAGACCAATCCGTTATGTCCTTCAGGAAGGACACTCTTTACATTTTCTCGGCGATGGGCATTTTACCGGAAAAACCAGCAAACAATGGTATGAACGGTATGACAGAGGACCATTAGTTGTTTCTCCGTTATATGCGGGTGAACCGGCGCGGGTTGACGGTTACTGGACGACCAAAGGCCGCGAGAATGTGGAGACAATTTTTCTTCAGGGCACACCGGCCATTGATATTGAGGGCAATCCGCCCGGTCGGACAGAATGGCGGCTTATCCGTGAAATTCCTCATGATAATGAGCGGGATCTGAAATTGCTGGAGCAAAAATTGAATGGCCGGTAAGAGGATTATCTGCCTGGGTGATGTGACTGACCACGGTGGTGTGGTCATTTCAGCCCTTGATAATTACAACATCAACGGTCGCCCGGTGGCGACTGAAGGGGATTCAGTCTCCTGTCCGAAATGCAAAGGGGTCTTTCAGATTGTTTCAGGTTCTTCACTGATGGCCTTTCAGGGTAAAAAAATCGCCCTGGAGGGAATGAAAACCACCTGTGGTGCCACACTGTTCGCGTCGCAGTCTGTCATGACATCTGAGTAAATGACGGGATATTGAGACAGAAAAATGAATGGAATATTATTCGGAAGTCACCCGAATTTTGTTGAATGGCTATTTCAAATGTTATTTGATTTATTATGGTCTGGTTATAAAAGAACATAAATTTTCTGTTTCTGAAAAATATTTACCTAGTGATCCCTCGTTACTCTGTGTTCAGAATCCTTAAATACACAGGTCTTGTTTAAAAGACCTGTCAATGTTCAAGGATACCCCCATGTCAAAACTCACCAAACAGCTTACCACTCTCGCCCGGCAGGGCGGCGGCAGTTTTAAAACGGTGGCTGACCGTTCAAAACTGGCTGCCCGCTTTGCCGCAAAGATGGCCGCGCTGAATATCCAGATCCGCGATGTGAAACATGTCAAAACGCATCATATTGAAAAATATATCCGGAGCCGTCAGGCGGAGGGGATTTCAACACGCACGCTGCAAAATGAGATGGCGGCGGTGAGAAATATTTTAACCGTTTCTGGTCGGGGAAAACTGGCCGATCCCCAGCATGAGAAATTGGGCAATAAAGCTCTCGGGTTAGCTGGTGCGAGCCGTGACGGTACTAAGACCGCCATCAGTGCGGAGCGCTATCTCGCAGCGGTTTCCTGTGCAGAAATACAGGACGCCGGTGTAGCGGCAGCGTTGCAACTTGCCCGCTGTTTCGGACTGCGGACGGAAGAGGCGGTGCAGTCGGTGAAGTCGCTGAAAACCTGGCAACAGGCGCTGCTGCGCGGGGAGGCGAGGGTTCGTGTGGTGTTCGGCACAAAAGGCGGACGTCCCCGCGATACGACAGTGACTGACCGGGAGAAAATGCTGCACGCGGTAAATCATGCCCTGACGGTGGCGAATGCGCAGAGCGGTCGCCTGGTGGACAGACCGGATCTGAAATCGGCGATTGACCGCTATCGCAATGTTGCCCGCAAAGCCGGACTGACCGGCAAATCGGCACCGCACAGTCTGCGCTATGCCTGGGCGGTGGACGCGATGGCATTCCACACACGCAGCGGCATGAGTGAAAAGGAAGTCAGCGCGATGGTGTCAATGGATCTCGGACACGGTGACGGACGCGGGCGCTATGTCGTCCGCGTTTACACGAAATCTTCTGAACGTGAAATATAGTTTCTGATAGCCCTGTCAGCACAGGAAAATTAGCATCGGGCGGCTAATTCGTTGTCACTGACAACAGCCGAAATGTGATGTTTATATTAACCCGTGCGGGGATTTTTCCTGCGGGAGACATCCTCGTTTTTTAACTGACAGGGATGTCTCATGACACAGAAAAAAAACCGTAAACCCGTTGTAAAAGCTGATTTATTCCGGGAGGTAACCGACAAAATTATTGCTGCGTTAGAGTCCGGCACACCACCGTGGCGCAAGGCATGGCAGAGCGGAAACGAAGGACTGCCCGCCAATGCTGTGACCGGCAGAAACTACAGCGGTATCAATGTGATGCTGTTGTGGGCGGATGCGGTAAACAAAGGGTATGAGCGTAACCGCTGGCTGACATTCCGGCAGGCGCAGGAGGCTGGCGGCAATGTGCGCAGAGGGGAAAAATCCACATCCGTTGTGCTGTTCAAACCGTTTCAGAAAGCAGAGCAGGATGAACATGGGCGGACAACCACGGACAAAAACGGCGATCCGGTATTGCAGCATTACCACATGATGACCAGCTTTCATCTGTTCAACATCAGCCAGTGTGAGAATCTGCCGGATAAGTTGTGTCCGGAGCCGCTTGTGCAGCCGGAAGCAGAGCGCATCACCGGAGCGGATAAAATTATCGCTGACAGTGGTGTTCCGGTGAAGCATAACAATGGCGGACGTGCCTGTTACCATCCGGTGGCAGACCACATCATGATGCCACAGGCCGCACAGTTTCAGACCCCGGCGGATTATTACAGTACGCTGCTGCATGAACTGGTGCATTCAACGGGTCATGCATCGCGTCTGGCACGGGAAGGAATTGTGTCCTGTCCGGCGGATAAACACGACCCAGTGTATGGATTTGAGGAGCTGGTCGCCGAAATGGGTGCTGCGTTTTTGTGTGCAGACCTGGGTATTCAGGGCGATTTGCAGCATGAAAGCTATACCCTTATTCATTCAAATTGCAGGTTCGTTGGCTGCACTCAGCCCGCCGGGTCACATACTTATGTATGCTCCCCAGCGGTCGGAGCTTGCCGCCTGCCTGCATTTTGAATGACGTTGGGTAACATCGCGTCCTGGCTGACGATCCTGAAGGAGGATAACCGGGCGATATTCCGTGCCGCCCGTTATGCGCGTGAGGCATTTGAATATCTGACCGCAGAAACTAAAAACTGCCGCTGATGCGGAGAAATCGATTAAAAAAATCAGGAGTTACCGTGAAATCCGGTAGCTCTTTTTTTATATCCGGAAACCCTGATGCTGAACCTGAAATCCTTCTTTCACCCACAATCACGCTCTGAAAAAATACCGGAAACTCCCGCCGGATATTATCGTCCTTTCAGTGCAGAAAACGTCCCGGCAATCCCGCATCGGCGGCAGTGGCTGAAGTATCTGCGGGATTCTTCATCTCTGCCAAAAGCACAGTTCCAGCACTATTATCAGACCCCGTTAACGAAGTGTCTCGTACTGATGCAGCAGTTTCCGTTGATGGAGCAGGGAAGTCATGCCCGCCCCGGCGGCATGGCGGATTATATGCTGGAAAGTCTGCCATATGCGGTGCGGCTGGCAAAAGGCTATATGCTGCCGCCCGGCGCACCGCCGGAAGAGCAGGCTGCACAGAGCACCGCGTGGCATGCGGTGATAGTGTACGCGTCTATGTTATCCCCACTGGGTTATCTCTGTGATGTACATATTGAGCTGGCGAATGGAAAACGCTGGTTTCCGCTGAATGATGCGCCACCGATGCCTTACCGGTTCCGCTTTTCTCCGTCGTCGTCCGCAGAAGAGCGGCAGAGTTTTGGTGCAATGCTGGCGTGGCGGATAATTCCGGCAGAAGCGATTTTATGGCTGAGCAATTACCCGGACGCGTTCCGCGCCTTGTCGCTGTACCTGAACGGCTTCCGGGAACAAACCGGTGTGGTTCACCGCATTATTTCTGAGGCCGTTCGGCTGACGACCGGAGAGAATGAAAAGACCATCACAGAAGATATCGGTGAGGTGAATGAATCTCCTGCTGAACACGCTGATAATCCCGGCAATATATTCTGGCAGTGGCTGGTTGAAGGTTGCCGGAGTGATAATATTGCCATAAATCAGCCGGATAACAGTGTCCATCTGATTGGCGGATACCTTTTTCTGCCCTCGCCGTGGGTTTTTCATCAGTTTCTTTCTGATACCGGTAGTGAGCAACAGGAAAAAGCTGCACTCCAGAAAGCGTTTGAACGGCTCCGGTATCACCGGCGGGATAATGGCACGATGTTTACCTGCCACTTATATCAGACGGAAAACAGGGAAGGACAGTACCGGAAGCTGAGCGGGTATCTGGTGCCGGTGGATAAGGTGTTTAGCGATACTCTGAAACACGGGGATAATCCACGGCTTGTTGTTATATAATGATATCGTTATATATTCCCAATGAATATAGATCTCTACGATAGATGAGCTTCAGCAAAAGCCCGTCAGAGCGGTAGTTGCTGTTTTTCCCTGTAAACAGCGCTTGAAGCGACTTACTAATCACGGTATCTTTCCAGCGCTCCTGCAAAATCAGGAGCAGGGATTAGCCTCCTGAAAAACCCTACCTGCGATATTTTATATATCGTGCGTCTGGCTGTACCTCAATGGTGGGCCGGACGGGGGCGTCGAAAGACGCGCCGGTGTCAGGTAGGGCCGGTAAGGCTAACCCCGTTCGGTTCCACCACCAGTGGGATTAGCCTCCCCGGCGGTGGATTATAGTTATTCACCTACCTGAGGATGCCTTATGGCGACGACCCTTAACCCCGATCACCCGTTATTTTCTGTCTCATTCTCTGCCGATACTGATTTCACGGTATTAGCTGACCACTGCGCGCTTTTTGCTGAAATTCTGATTGAGTCTGTCGAGCCGGTGCAGAAACTGGCACTCTGCGGCAGGATCAGTGCCTGTCTCACGCTGTTGCAATCCGCACTCTCCGATCCGGTATCTCCTCACCTTGTTGAAAGTCTGACAACGGACATATTACCCACAGATATTCCCCGTTTTAATCCTGACAGCACTGAACTCTGCAACTACTGCCTCACGCTGACGCATGTCCTTGCCGGACAGGGGTTCGGCTCGCAGACAGCCATGCATCTGAGCTGGTTGCTGTATGAGTTACTCGATTATTTCAGAACAGATTTAAAAGCACCGCGCTGGTTACGGACAGCCGAAGGCGTGAGGTTTATAGATGAAAGAACGGACTGATGGACAGCCCGGAGGAACAAAAAGACCACTCAGGATAATGAATGGTCGAAATATGATGGTATCTCATCGCGTTATAAGCGATAACACGCCCCTGATTTTTTTGGCGTTTCGTTACAAAAGAGCATGTTATGGATGATATTACGTTCAAGTACCTGACGGATCAGTATTTCTACAAAAAATTACTGCGCCCGAAAACGATAGACAGCTATCTGAAAGTGGTCCGGACATTTAAGGATTTCACGTCTGTTCCGCCCACGGAAGTGGATCAGCATATCGTGTTGGGCTGGCGTAACCTTGTTCTGAAAGAACAGAAACGTGCTCCGAGAACCTGGAACAATAAAGTCAGTCACATGCGGGCGCTGTTTAATTTTGGTATTGCACAGGGATTTTTACCCCACGAGCAGAACCCGTTTCATTACACGGTAGTCCGCGCGGGTAAAAAGCGGAAGAAAATACTGACGAAAAGCCAGATGGATGTGTTGTACCGGCGAATAGATCAGTATCTGGATATCGAGAAAGCACATGGTTGTTGTGTGTTGTATAACGGGCGCAGAAATGCGATGCACCCTGCGTGGTTCTGGGGGACGGCGATCAGTGTGCTGCGTTATACCGCTATCCGTATGGGGCAATTGCTTCATATCCGCCTGTGTGATGTGAACCTGGAAGAACGCTGGATCGATCTGAGTTCAGACGGGTCTAAAAACCATGATGAGCATCGTGTACCGATAGTTGAAGCCTTATACCCGCTGCTGGAATATCTGCTGGCAAGAGCTGAAGAGGAGGGCATGGAGCCCGAGCATCAGCTGTTTAATGTAGGCTGGTTCGATCCGAGACGTAAACGCAAGTATCCGGAGGTGATGGATGAGAGACCGCTGAGAGCGTTCTTCCGGCGCTTATCCAGGGAATGCAATTTTACTGTCTCTCCGCACCGGTTCAGACACACTGTCGCCACTCATATGATGAAATCACCGGAGCGCAACCTGTATGTGGTAAAGCGCTTGTTGGGGCACGTCAGTCTGGCATCTACGATGGAATATATTGATGAAAGTGTTGACGGACTACGGAATATATTGGAAACAGAGCTGATGTAGCCCTTAAAGGAGGAATGAACAGACTAAGTTTGACTTTGACGGAGAAGATCTGTAAAACTCGCACGCATAAAAAAAACAGACTTGTTAGAGCAAGTCTGTTTCTTAAGAGCTTTTAATTTAACTACGGGTAACAATATCACCCATAATCAATCGTACTCTTTTTCGCACCTGTCAGGATAACATCATGTTTAACTGACAAGCCGGTTCTGAATTAATTGGTGCCCGGACGCGGAATCGAACCACGGACACGGGGATTTTCAATCCCCTGCTCTACCGACTGAGCTATCCGGGCAACGGGGCGCATTAAACCGTATTCCGTGGTTTGCGTCAATGCCTTTTTGCCAAAAAAACATAAAAAAAGTGCGTGTGTTCTCTTTTTATGCAAAAGGTGCGCAGATATTATCCGCGCAACGTATAAATCAGCTGAGTGCCCCGTTTTTACGGCAGCGGGCGATGGTCAGTACATCTTCTGCCAGCCGGCGGGCGGTAGCAATATCATCCTGGCTGCGCGATATCAGCAGTTTACTCAGGCAGCCTTCCAGGATTAGTTCTAACTGATGTGCGACCATTTCACAGTCATCAATATCCAGCTCTCTGAGCAGCTCCAGAGTGAATGCAAAAGCACTTTGTTTCTGTTGGCAGGATAATTGGTGAATAGCGTGTTCAGCGTCCGGAAAGGCGCTGCATGCCGCGATAAACAGGCAGCCGGGGAAGCGGTTTTCTCTGACCCGTTCAGCCAGTGCGGTATAGCGCGCCAGCAGTTTATCTTCCCCGGATATGGATTCATCCAGCAGAATACGGCGCTGCCAGATATCAATCTGGTTGCCGTGATAACGCAGGCAGTCATAAATCAGATCATTATGGGTCGGCCAGAAAATACGCAGGCGGGCGGTATCGGTATTCAGGTTTTGAATCAGAGTGATTTCCGGCATCAGTATGCCGTGGGTTTCCAGCAGACTCAGTGCCTGGTTGAGGACTTCTTCACGTTGCACAGCAGGCTCTTCCTTTAAAGATAGCAATACTTTTCAGAATAACGTGAGAGTCAGGGAAAGGCGAGAGAGCGGTGAAAATAAAATCAGGATGATCCGCCCGGACAGGGCGGATCAGAAGAGGAAACGTTATAACACAAGGCTGCCTAACAGAAAGCCGAAGCAGACTGACAAGGTCACGCCAATGGTGCCCGGTATAAAGAACGGGTGGTTAAAAACCAGTTTACCGATGCGTGTGGTACCGGTGTCATCCATCTGAACCGCTGCAACCAGAGTCGGGTAAGTCGGCAGGATAAACAAACCGGAAACCGCTGAGAAAGAGGCAATAGCGGTCAGTGGCGTAACTCCCAGCGCAAGTGCCATCGGCATCAGTGCTTTGGCTGTTGCTGCCTGTGAATACAGTAATGCAGAGCAGAAGAAGAAAATAACCGCCAGCAACCACGGATGTCCGGCGATTAAATCGCCTGCCGTCAGTTTGATCCAGTCCATATTGGCCTGAACAAACGTATCACCCAGCCAGGCAACCCCGAGAATACAGATACAGGCGCTCATCCCGGCCTTAAAGGTACTGGAATTGAGGATAATATCGGTTTCTACTTTACAAATCAGTGTGATAAGCGTTGCAACACTGAGCATGATGATCAGAATTGCATTGGTTGTTGTCATGATAGGCTCTGATACCAGCCCGACACTTTTGCTGTTAATGATAGCGAAGGCGACAACAGACAGTACACCCAGCAGGAACAGAAACACAGAGAGTTTGGCGGCAGGCTTGATTACCGTTTTCTCACGACGGTTCTGTTCCACCACACCTTCAGCAAGACGTTTCTGAAAGACCGGGTCATTTGCCAGTTTGTCATCAAACAACCAGGAAACGATAAATGACATCAGAATAATCGCGACAAAAGTGGACGGGATAAGGATCAGCAGCAGATGCAGATAGCTCACACCCATAGGCTCCACAACGGATGCCATATAAACGACAGCTGCAGAGATAGGTGATGCGGTGATCCCTATCTGGGCGGCGACGACAGCGGTGGAGAGCGGACGGCAGGGCTTGATCCCTTGTTCTTTCGCGACTTCAGTAATAACCGGCAGGGTTGCCAGTGAGATATTCCCGGTCCCGGCAAACAGTGTCAGAAAATAGGTAACAATAGGGGCGAGAATGGTGATGTAGCGCGGATTACGACGCAGCAGTTTTTCAGTTTGCTGAACCAGATAATCCAATCCGCCTGCAACTTGCATGGCAGATATTGCAGCGATAACAGCCATTATAATGGAGATCACGTCAAACGGGATACTGCCCGGTTTGACGCCGATGGCGGCGAGGGCAAGAACCCCCAGACCACCGGCGAAACCGATGCCTATCCCGCCGAGGCGGGCACCAAGATAGATGGCCAGCAGTACGATAATAAATTCGATAGCCAGCATAAATTGCTCCTGTAAAATCCCGGAAAGTAAATGTTAAATTTTCATTGCAGGGTAAGAAAAAAGCACGTTACCTTGCGATGACGTGCTCTCTGTTTTCTATATCGATCTTATTATTATGTACCCTTATTCATTCAAACTGCAGGTTCGTTGGCTGCGCTTAGTCAGCCGGGTCACATACTGATGTATGCTCCCCGTCTGTCTTCCCTGGCCGCCTTCCTGCATCTTGAATGACGTTGGGTATAGGTATATTAGTCATCAAAACGTTTTGCTTTATAAGCGGGGTTTTTTAAGTTCTCAATAGAGAAAATATCGTCCAGTTCCGCTTCTGTCAGCAGTCCGCGCTCTAATACCACTTCACGTACACTCTTACCGGTTTCTGCACAAATCTTACCGACGATGTCCCCGTTATGGTGACCGATGAACGGGTTCAGATAAGTGACGATACCGATGGAGTTGAACACATACGCTTCACAAATTTCTTTGTTTGCGGTAATACCGGAAATGCATTTTTCGCCCAGGTTACGGCAGGCATTATTCATCAGGGAAATGGATTCAAACATCGCCTGACCGATAGCGGGTTCCATCACGTTCAGTTGTAACTGACCGGCTTCAGCTGCCATGGTCACACAAATATCGTTTCCGATAACTTTGAAACAGGCCTGATTAACCACTTCAGGAATAACCGGGTTCACTTTTGCCGGCATGATAGATGAGCCAGCCTGCATTTCCGGCAGATTGATCTCTTTCAGACCCGTACGCGGACCAGAGGAGAGCAGACGCAGGTCATTACAGATTTTGGACAGTTTCATTGCCAGGCGTTTCAGGGCACTGTGCAGCATGACATAAGCACCACAGTCTGAGGTCGCTTCAATTAAATCTTCTGCCGGTACACATGGCAGACCGGTAACTTCTGCCAGTTTTTCAACTGCCAGTTTCTGATAACCCGGCGCTGTATTCAGTGCAGTGCCGATTGCGGTTGCGCCGAGGTTCACTTCCAGCACGAGTTGCGCGGTGTAATGCAGGTTTTTGACTTCTTCTTTCATCAAAATGGCATAGGCGCGGAATTCCTGACCTAATGTCATCGGAACCGCATCCTGCAACTGTGTGCGGCCCATTTTTAAAATATCTTTAAATTCAGTTGCTTTGGCGTCAAATTCACCTCTCAGATACTCAACTGATTTAATCAGATGTGTGATTGAGTTATAAACTGCGATACGAAAGCCGGTAGGATAAGCATCGTTTGTGGATTGCGCTTTATTCAGATGGTCATTCGGGTTGAGGAATTCATATTCCCCTTTTTTATGACCCATCAGCTCAAGGCCGATGTTTGCCAGAACTTCATTTGTATTCATGTTCAGTGAGGTACCGGCACCGCCCTGGAATACATCAACAGGGAACTGATCCATGCATTTGCCGTTGATCAGCATCTCGTCACAGGCTTTAATAATCGTATCGGCAATCGCACGGGGGATAGTATGCAGCTCTTTATTTGCCATGGCAGCGGCTTTTTTCACCATCACCATTCCACGGATGAATTCAGGAACATCATTGATTGTACGGTCGCTGATATAGAAATTTTCGATAGCCCGCAGTGTGTGAACACCATAGTACACGTCGTCCGGCACTTCACGTTTGCCCAGCAGGTCTTCTTCGATACGAAAATTATTTGACATGAGAACCTTCTTTGATTGAATGGTTGCCTTACTTAATAGTAAAGGCAGCAATTATATTAATTTTTCCGATATTAATAGTGCGTATCACTCGGTTTCGTGAATTCACAATGATGATATGCTGAAATTGAGTTGAATCCTTTTAGCCAGATCACTTATTAACTGAAATATTTCCAAGGTTATCACTTTTATGTGCGATAACTCACAAATGTTATGTGAGATTATCGCGACGGCGGCGCTTGAAAAATAATGAAATGACCCCATCATTATGTACAACTATTATGAAAAATCGAATTTATCGTGCGTCTCTCAGAGGTAGCTCACAAAGGCTGATAAAGAGACGATTTTTACACCACAGGGCACCTTAATAAGGAAGACGTTATGCGTTGGCTCCCCCTCATTCTGATTTGTCTGCTTATTTATATAGAAGCCGTCATTTTTGTTTACGTTGCATCGGGAATCGGTGTGTTCATGACACTGGTTCTTGTAGTATTGACGTCCTGTTTCGGGGTTTCTCTGGTTCGCAATAAGGGGATGCGTAATCTGAGCCTGATTCAGCAAAAAATTCAGGCTGGTGAAAGTCCTGCGGCGGAGATGATTAAAAGTGTTTCTCTGGTGCTTGCCGGTATTCTGCTGGTGCTGCCCGGGTTTTTTACCGATTTCTTAGGGTTGTTACTGTTGTTGTCACCGGTACAGCGATTCCTGGTATCCCGTGTGTTGCCGCACATTAAAGTCTATCAGCCGCGTACAGGGCCGTTCTCCGGTTCCGCCGCGAATCAGGGGAATGTTTTTGAAGGGGAGTTTGAGCATCGTCGTGACCATCCGTCACAGAGTCTCAACCGGCCTTCGGTACCCGGTAATGATGACAACCCGAAGGACAAACTCTGATTTTTTGATCCGTTTCGGTAAAGATGACGAAATTTATCTTTTTTTCGTCCTTACCCCCTTGAACTTGCCGGCGACTGACCCCATTTGCTGAATCATGGCAATGATAAATTAGTATCCGGCCTGAACCTTTAATCCACGTTATTTGATATGGACTTTTTATAGGAGATCTATCAATGAAAATTCGTCCTTTGCACGACCGTGTTATTGTTAAACGTAAAGACGCCGAAGCGAAATCTGCAGGCGGAATTGTCCTGACCGGCACAGCTGCAGGTAAATCCACCCGTGGTGAAATCCTTGCGGTAGGTAACGGTCGTATCCTGGAAAACGGCGAAATGAAACCACTCGACGTTAAAGTCGGTGATATCGTGATTTTCAATGATGGTTACGGCGTGAAAGCTGAAAAAATTGATAATGAAGAAGTACTGATTATGTCTGAAAGTGACATCCTGGCGATTGTCGAAGCGTAATCATACCGTACTGAGTGTATTCAGATCTTCTTAAACCATAAAGCATTCGAAGGAATAGAAATAATGGCAGCTAAAGACGTAAAATTCGGTAACGACGCACGTATCAAAATGCTCCGTGGTGTCAATGTTCTGGCAGACGCAGTAAAAGTTACCTTAGGCCCGAAAGGCCGTAACGTTGTATTAGACAAATCATTCGGCGCGCCGGTTATTACAAAAGACGGTGTGTCTGTTGCACGTGAAATCGAACTGGAAGATAAATTCGAGAACATGGGCGCACAGATGGTGAAAGAAGTTGCCTCTAAAGCGAATGACGCTGCGGGTGACGGTACCACCACTGCAACAGTTCTGGCGCAGTCTATCATTACTGAAGGGCTGAAAGCCGTCGCTGCGGGCATGAACCCGATGGATCTGAAACGCGGTATCGATAAAGCCGTTATCGCAGCCGTTGCAGAACTGAAAAATCTTTCCGTACCTTGCTCTGATACCAAAGCTATCGCGCAGGTAGGTACTATCTCTGCAAACGCAGATGAAACTGTCGGCAGACTGATTGCAGAAGCAATGGATAAAGTCGGCAAAGAAGGCGTTATCACAGTTGAAGAAGGCACCGGCCTGGAAGATGAGCTGGATGTTGTTGAAGGTATGCAGTTTGATCGCGGTTACCTTTCTCCGTATTTCATCAACAAACCGGAAACCGGTTCTGTTGAATTAGAAAACCCGTATATCCTGCTGGTTGATAAAAAAATCTCTAACATCCGTGAGCTGCTGCCGGTTCTGGAAGGCGTTGCGAAAGCAAGCAAACCACTGATGATTATTGCAGAAGATGTTGAAGGTGAAGCACTGGCAACGCTGGTTGTGAACACCATGCGCGGTATCGTGAAAGTTGCAGCGGTGAAAGCACCGGGCTTCGGCGACCGTCGTAAAGCAATGTTACAGGATATCGGTACGCTGACTAACGCGACTGTCATCTCTGAAGAGATCGGCATGGAGCTGGAAAAAGCAACGCTGGAAGACCTGGGTCAGGCGAAACGCATCGTTATCAATAAAGATACCACCACTATCATTGATGGTATCGGTGACGAAGAGACTATCGCTGCACGCGTTGGTCAGATCCGTCAGCAGATTGAAGATTCAACCTCTGATTACGATCGTGAAAAACTCCAGGAGCGCGTAGCGAAACTGGCAGGCGGCGTCGCTGTTATCAAAGTCGGTGCCGCAACTGAAGTTGAAATGAAAGAAAAACGTGCCCGTGTTGACGATGCTCTGCATGCAACCCGTGCAGCAGTTGAAGAAGGTGTTGTTGCCGGTGGTGGTACTGCACTGGTTCGCGCTGCAAGCAAACTGCTGAATCTGACTGGTGATAACGAAGATCAGAACGTGGGTATCCGTGTTGCGCTGCGCGCGATGGAAGCACCTATGCGTCAGATCGTTGAAAACGCCGGTGAAGAGCCTTCAGTTGTTGTGAACAACGTGAAAGCCGGTAAAGATAACTACGGTTATAACGCAGCGACTGAAGAGTACGGCGATATGATCGCAATGGGTATCCTGGATCCGACTAAAGTAACCCGTTCTGCACTGCAGTTCGCAGGTTCTATTGCCGGTCTGATGATCACCACTGAAGCGATGATCACTGAAGCACCTAAAGACGATAAAATGGATTTAGGCGGCGCTGGTGGTATGGGCGGCATGGGTGGAATGGGCGGCATGATGTAATCATGTAGTCTGAACACTATTGCTTCCAAAGAAAGCCTGTAACCTTATTGGTTACAGGCTTTTTTGTGTTAATTATTTGCGTATACCCAACGTCATTCAAGATGCAGGCAGGCGGCAAGAGAATACAGACGGGGAGCATACATCAGTATGTGGCCCGGCTGGATGAGTACAGCCAACGAACCTGCAGTTTGAATGAATAAGGGTATATTCCATAATATCCCACTGTTTATCCAAATTATGAGGTATTATCGGAAGGTATCGCTGCTGAAAATAGGGGATTGCCGGATATGCTGGATTTTCTGAAGAATTACGACAACTTAACCGTCAGTGAAAAAAAAGTATTAAAATATCTTACGGAAAATATTGCCGATATTCCCTGGTTGAATATTAATGAATTAGTCGCCAAAACGTTTGTATCCAAAACGGTGATTATCAATTTATCTCAGAAATTAGGTTTCAGCGGATTTAAAGAACTCAAGTTCCAGATTAATAATCACATCCTCTCACAAAATAAAGAAGATAAGAAAAAGCCGGCGTCCTATAAAAAACAACTCGAAAATAATATCCAGAAAACCTTCACATTGATTAATGAAGATCAGATCCGGGACTGTGCGAAAATGTTGCATGGCTCACGGAATATTTTTCTTGTGGCACGGGGAACCAGTAAAGCGGTTGGTTATTATCTTGAGCATTTATTGTTTTCTCTCGGCTTACACTGCTTTTTTATTAATGATTATAACCTTTCGGAGTCCTTTACCCGCCTTGTCAGCAAAGACGATACCGTGGTTTTAATTTCCCTTTCCGGTGGCACCAAAAAGATTATCGAAACCGCAAAAATCGTCCAGCTGAAAGATGCCCACATCATTAGCATGACCGCTTTTCATACCAATGAACTGACCACATATGCGAATAACTCGCTTTTTTGTTTTTCTGACAGTTATGACACCAAGCGGGATGATTCAAAATCCAGAACGGGGTTTTTTATTTTGGTGGATTTATTAATTAATGAATTGGAAAATTTGCTGTAAATAAAGCCGTTCATTATTTAGCTTAAGTTTATTTAATGATTTTAATTCAACTATTCCTTCTGTTTTTAAAATAATCATTCATTTAAATATCATTAATATATGTATAGAAAAATCAATATGACTATGATTTTTAAATCGTTATTGTTTTGAAATGACCTAAGTCATAATCTGAGACCTGAGATAATATTTAAAACCGCATCATCATTTCATTTAAAATATACAGTGCTAGTATCCGGATAACATCAATATTCTTCGTCATAAGGAAATAGTATGGCTAAAAGAAAGTTCGGGGATTCAATTCAGCGGTTTGGCCGGACGCTGCTTCTGCCAATCGGGGTTCTTGCGCCGATCGGTATGATATTGGGGATCAGTGGGGCGTTAGTACAAACCTACATGATCGCCCGGTTCCCTTTTCTCGGCAATGAAACGGTTAACGCACTGCTTGTCAGCATCCGCTCTATTGCTGGCGTTATTTTTGACAACATTCCATTGCTCTTTGCTATGGGGGTTGCTTACGGTATGAGTCAGCGGGATAAGGGGATCGCTGTCTTTGCCTCTGTGGTGGGTTATCTGTCATTGATTATCACCATGAATATCTGGCTGGTACTTACGGGCAAACTGGCGGATCCAGCCATTATGGGGCAGGTCGGGCAAATTAAGGTTCTGGGGATCCAAACCTTAAATATCAGTGCCGCAGGAGGGATAATCACCGGTTTAATTGCGGCATGGGCAACAGATAAATTCTACAACCTTGAACTGCCGACGGCCTTTGCTTTCTTCTCCGGCAAAAAGTCTGTTTCCATCATCATGGTGGGTCTCATGATCATGGTCGGCGCGACCTTACCGTTTATCTGGGAAGTTCTGGTTCAGGGGCTGATGAAGCTCTCTGCCGTATTCTTAAGCCCTGTCGGCCCGTTCTTTACGGCGGGTGGTGAGCGACTGTTTATTCCGTTCGGTTTGCACCATGTCTGGAATGTGTTATTCAGATTTACCGAAGCAGGTGGTACGTATGTAATTGACGGACAAACCTTTGTCGGTGTTGTACCGGCGTTAACTGAAGTGTTATTCAAACAAGGCCCCGGTACTGAATACTGGGCGATGATGCCAAGCCTGACACGTTTTATGGCTCAGCAGCAAATGCTGGTCACCTTGTTCCTGTTCCCGGCAATCGCATTAGCTATCTATAAAACATCGAAGGCAGAGAACCGCGCTGAAGTTAAATCCATGCTGGTGACCATGGTACTGACTGCGATGCTTGGTAACGTGACGGAACCGCTCGAATTTACCTTTGTGTTTATCGCACCGCTGCTGTATTTAATTTACGCCATCATCGTGGGTATCGGTGCCGTATTACTGTCATTCGCAGGTGTCGCGATAGGTTATATCCGGGGTACGGTGTTTGACTTCACTATCTTTGGTCTGCTGTACGAGCGTACTAACTGGATATTCTTAGTTCTTATCGGTACCGGTTTAGCGTTTGTGACATTTTTCATCTTCCGCTGGGCGATTCTCCGGTTTGATATCAAAACGCCGGGTCGTGAAGAGTCAAGTAACCTGAAAAACACGTTAATTAAAGAAAAACGCTATGGTGAAATCGCTGAGCTCCTCATTGAAGCCTTAGGCGGTAAACAAAATATCCATAACGTAGATAACTGTATTACCCGTATGCGTATTGATGTCGCAGAAGTGAATAAAATCAATAAAGATCTAATGGCGGAATCAGGATGTACTGCATTCTTCTTTCCATCGGCAAACCACGTCCATGTTGTTTACGGACCGAAGGTTGAATTTGTTCGCAACGCTGTTGATGAAGCAATGAAGAAATAAAAGGATATATGATGAGAGCTTTATATGATTCTAAAAGTAAAACTATTGATGACCGCGGCATAAAAGCGCTGCTGTCGGATGAAGCCAAATACAAAACCTGGCTGATGTTTGAATCGGTATTAGCTCAGGCGCAGGCAGAACTGGGATTTATTCCCCTGTCAGCCGCCGGTGAAATTAAAGAAAAGGCCGTCATTGAGAATATTGACTTCGAAGAGATGAACCGTATTTATCAGAAAATAGGTCATGGCTTCGTTCCTTTCTTAAAAGTATTAGTGAACGCGTGCTCTGAAGAGAGCGGTAAATATATCCATTACGGTATTACCACGCAAAATATTCAGCAGAGCTCGCAGCTGTATATGATGAAGACAGTCCATAATAAATTTATGCTGCTGTTAAGTGAGATCCTTGAAAATTTATCGCGCCTTGCAGAGAAAAGTAAACATATGGTGATGGCGGGCAGAACCCATGGCCGCCATGCTATTCCTATCACTTACGGTTATAAAGTGGCGGTGTGGATAAGTGATTTTATCGACTGCAGCCAGCGCATGAAAGAGTGTGAAAAGCGGGTATTCACTATCATGATGGGCGGCGCAGTTGGTGCATTTAACACCATGCCGGGCATTGGTCAGGAAGTACAAAAGCGTGTTGCTGAACTGACGGGTATGTATGCGATGGAAGTACCGTCCCGGAATCTGAGTACGCATAAATTAGAATACATGGCGAACCTGGCGCTGATGGCCAATATCTGCCATAAAATCGGTGAAGAAGTTTACAGCACGACACTGGAAGAAATTGCCGAAGTATCTGAAGGCTTTACGAAAGGTACGGTAGGCAGCAGCACTATGCCGCATAAAATTAACCCGAAACTGGCTAAAGGGATTATCGCCAACTCTCAGAAGCTGTATTCACTGCCGGGTATCGGGATGTATTCAGCGGTCAGACCGTATGAAGGTGACAGCAGCAGCTATATGTTATTCGACGGGCTGATTGAGGAAGCGCTCGAACTGACCACAGAAATTCTGTTAAGAACGGAAGAACTTACCCGGACTATCGTGCCTCATGAAGAGAGAATGCTACACAACGTAATGAGAAACAAAGGGTTAGATAATACTGAATATGTGATGATGAAAATGGCTGAGAAGCTGGGTAAAGATAAGGCGCATTCATTATTGTATGAAGAAGCTATCAAAACCGCAGCAGACGGTGAGGACTTCTACACAAATCTGATTAAGAATGAAGCGATTACCGCCGCATTCAGTAATGAAGAGATCAACGCGATGTTAGATCCGCGCGCTTACATTGGTTTGTCTGTTGAAATTGCAGAAAAAGAAGCGAAGCGTGGTGTGGCGGCAGCTCAGGAAATTAAAAAAGACTATAAATAAGTTATTGTGCTGATTCAGGGAAAAACGAGCCGGTGTTCTGAGGAAAATCAGAATACCGGTTTTTTTTATGCGTAATTTGCAGATGCGTGAGATAAGCCGGTAATTTTCAGTGATTAGTTTTTGAAGTCATTGCAACAAAGTGGTTAAATTGATTGTATAGATTTTTTCCAACCGTGAATGAGGAAAACCATGCGGATTAAAATGTTACCCGGTGCCCTGGCACTGTTATTACTGGCAGGCTGTACGACCACAACCGATATCAGTGCTGCAGGATCCCAGGTCCGCTTTTCCGAAGAGCAGCCGGGCGCTGAGTGTCAGAAATTAGGTGAAGTGACCGGTGTGCAAAGCAACTGGATGACCGGTGTTGGTAATGAAAGCAGCTCCATGCGCGGTGCAGCAAACGATTTACGTAATAAGGCTGCCGCACTGGGCGGAAATGTTATTTACGGTATCGGCAGCCCGTCAGAGTCTGCGATTGTGTCCAGTCTGATCCCGGTGGATAGCAAGCTTACGGGCCAGGTCTTTAAGTGCCCATAATTTAACGTATACGCGTCATCCTTCCGTCCATAGCGGCGTTGGCTGCGCTCAGTGGCTCGGGTCACATACTTGTGTATGCTCCCCGTGCCCCTTCGCTTGCCGCCTTGCTCTGAACGAAATGATTTAGCGTAATTGTCTGAATCAGATACACAAAAACCACCGTCAATGTAACCGGTGGTTTTTTTATTTCAGTAAAAGATAAAAATACCAACCTGACGATAATAAACAGGATTGCACGCTAACACGGAATGGGTATTGGTAAGTATACGTATCATGTGTAACATTTCTTATGAATCTGTGTCGGATCGTTTTTGACTGCATAAGGGGTGTTATGTCCGGATTAAGACCAAAAATTATGGGCAAGGCAATGGCCCTGGATGGAGATAAAACAACAACGGGCGCAACCTGTATTGCAACGATTGAAACGGTGACTTGCTTTAACAAGAAAGCATTGAGAGTCGGCGACTCAACAACCAAATGCCCGGAGTGCGGACAGACCGGCGTTGTCGTATCAGGGCCGCAAGGTTTTTTAAATCATGGTAAGTTACAAGCTGTTCATGACTCAATTGTGGAATGCGGCTGCCCGGACGGAACCAATAAAGTTATCGCTTACAGTGACCCGGAAAATGCACAGAGTCGCAGTCTTACCACGCAATCTCCCGCCTTTTCAACGTCATCACAAAACAGCAGCAAGAGCCAATTTGTATCAGCAACTGCATCCTCTTTAACAGATGAAAGCAAGATAGCAGATAATATATTATATGAGGGGGTGTTTGTGTGGACGGAAACACATGGTTCGGGTCATTCCTTTATAACTATCCACAAAAACAATCAGGTTTCACTCTATTCTTACGGTCGCTATGGTACCCCGGGTCCTTTGACATTAACGGGTGACGGAATAATGTTATATATGACAGGTGAGGATGCCGGTAAATATATAAGGTATGAACTCTATAGAATCACAGCCAGAGTTTTCAAAATAACAGATTCAGATATTCATAAAACTGAAAACTATTTTCAGCGTCTTTGGAAATCAGGAGTAATACCTAAGTTTCCGGCAGGTGCTGGTGACCTAACTATTAAAAATGGAAGATCAATTGATATCTACGATGTGACGGGTAACAATTGTACCACTCATATAGTCAAAGGGTTAAAGCAGTCTGGCACGAAGATATTTGAAGAAACATATACGCCAATAAGAACGCAATATCCGATAGAGCGAGAGGAAGCATTCACTGTTCCTGTTTCATTACAAAATTACTTAGATAGTAAAAAGCAGAATTTAAAAAAAACGCGATGTTATTGAAGTGACAGGTGAATTTATGTCTCAATATTCAAATCATGAAAACCTGAAGCAATCAGAAAAAGGCATTAAAACTCAACTATTTGAGTTGATAACATTCTCC
>NZ_LZEX01000019.1 GCF_001676055.1 Morganella psychrotolerans
TTCAACTTTTTTCGCTTTTCTCTACTGTCGGCGCGCTTGTCAGCGTGTTGTTCCGTGTCAGTGAGGGCGCATTATAGGGAGTTTCTGTCTGACCGCAAGGGCTAATTTCAATTTTTTTTCTGTTTGCTTAAAAATAAAACAAAACCCCGTACTCATGCTTATTTTAACGTCAGAATGAACAAAAAAGGGGCGCTTTCGCGCCCCTTTTTTGGGTAATGCTGTTTTATATTTATTGTTTCGCGGTTATCACACCATCAACTAAGTCCAGAGTGACAGGTTTACCCGGAATCAATTTACCTGACAACATAGCCTGCGCCATCGGGTTTTCGATTTCCTGCTGGATAGCCCTTTTCAAAGGACGCGCCCCGTAAAGCGGGTCAAATCCGGCTTCAGCCAGTTTATCCAGAGCACTCTCAGTGATCGAAGCCTGATAACCATGCTCTTCCAGGCGTTTATACAACCGTTTGAGCTGGATCTGTGCAATTGCATGGATCTGCTCTTTTGCCAACGGATGGAATACCACCACATCATCAATACGGTTGATAAACTCAGGTCTGAAGTGATGAGATACCACTTCCATGACCGCACCTTTCATTGCATCGTAATCCAGTTCACCAAAGTACTCCTGAATGCGATCAGAACCTAAGTTAGATGTCATAATCACAACTGTATTACGGAAATCGACGGTACGCCCCTGTCCGTCAGTCAGTCGTCCGTCATCCAGCACCTGTAATAAGATGTTGAAAACATCCGGATGCGCTTTTTCAACTTCATCGAGCAGGATCACAGAATAAGGCCGGCGACGAACAGCTTCGGTCAGATAACCACCCTCTTCATAACCGACATATCCCGGAGGCGCCCCGATAAGCCGTGCCACAGAGTGTTTCTCCATAAACTCGGACATATCAATACGCACCATCGCGTCATCACTGTCGAACATGAAATCAGCCAGCGCTTTACATAACTCCGTTTTACCCACCCCGGTCGGCCCCAGGAACAGGAACGAACCAATCGGACGATTAGGATCTGATAACCCGGCCCGGCTGCGGCGGATAGCATTTGATACAGCTTCGACCGCTTCATTCTGCCCAATCAGCCGGCTGTGCAGCATCTGCTCCATACGCAGCAGTTTCTCACGCTCACCTTCCAGCATGCGGGAGACAGGTATCCCGGTCCAGCGCGCCAGAATTTCTGCGATTTCCACATCCGTCACTTTGTTACGCAGCAACTTCATTTCTTTATCTTCAACTGAATTTGCTGCCGCCAGTTGTTTTTCCAGCTCCGGAATAGCGCCATACTGAAGTTCTGACATTTTGGTCAGATCCCCGTTACGGCGGGCTTGTTCCAGTGCGGTTTTTGCCTGTTCCAGTTCAGCTTTAATATTCTGAGTGCCGGAGAGTGTGGCTTTTTCCGCTTTCCACTCTTCTTCCAGAGACGCATATTCACGCTCTTTCTCTGACAACTCCTGCTCAAGCATTTCCAGACGTTTTTTACTGGCATCATCAGACTCTTTTTTCAGTGCCTGCTGCTCCAGTTTTAACTGAATGATACGACGGTCAAGTCTGTCGAGGGATTCCGGTTTGGAGTCCATCTGCATACGCAGACTGGCGCCCGCCTCATCAATCAGGTCAATTGCTTTGTCCGGTAACATACGATCCGAAATATAACGGTGCGATAATGTTGCCGCCGCAACGATAGCCGGATCGGTTATCTGCACATGGTGATGCAGCTCATAACGTTCTTTCAGACCACGCAGGATAGCGATGGTATCTTCAACTGTCGGCTCTGCCACATAGACTTTCTGGAAACGGCGCTCTAATGCCGCATCTTTCTCTATATACTGGCGATACTCGTCCAGGGTCGTCGCACCCACACAGTGCAGCTCACCACGGGCCAGTGCCGGTTTTAACATATTTCCCGCATCCATAGCACCGTCCGCTTTACCGGCGCCGACCATGGTATGCAGCTCATCTATAAAGAGGATGACGTTACCTTCTTCTTTAGATAACTCATTCAGCACGGCTTTCAGGCGCTCTTCAAAATCACCGCGGTATTTGGCACCCGCCAGTAACGCCCCGAGATCCAAAGAAAGAACGCGTTTATTTTTCAGTCCTTCCGGTACTTCGCCGTTGACGATACGCTGAGCCAGTCCTTCCACGATGGCGGTTTTACCGACACCGGGTTCCCCGATAAGCACAGGGTTATTTTTCGTTCTGCGTTGCAGTACCTGGATGGCACGGCGGATCTCTTCGTCACGCCCGATAACCGGGTCCAGTTTGCCGGACTCCGCACGTTCAGTTAAATCAATCGTATATTTTTTCAGGGCCTGACGCTGATCTTCCGCGCCCTGGTCATTTACATTTTCACCATTACGCATAATGTCGATAGCCTTCTTCAATGTAGTTTTATTAATACCGGCTGCTTTTACTATGTCAGCTAATGAGCTGTTACTCTCTAAAACAGCCTGAACAAATATTTCGGATGCGATATACGCATCATTTTGTTTCTGTGCTATTTGGTCACAGATATTCAGGTGACGAATTAAATCATTCGAGGGTTGCACATCGCCGTCAGCCCCCTGCACCTGCGGTAAACGATCTACAGCTTCATCAATTTTCTGATTCAGTTGTGCAATATTCGCCCCGGCTGATGTCAGTAACGGACGCACAGACCCGCCTTCCTGATGTAAAAAGGCTGACAGTAAATGAGTGGGTTCAATAAATTGATTGCTGTGCCCGACCGCGAGGGACTGAGCATCGGCAAGCGCTTGCTGGAATTTATTCGTAAAACGATCCAAACGCATAACACCTCCCAAAAGTGGCTTTGAATTTTTGCTAAGTACTAAATGAGGACTTTTGTCAAATATTCAAGTCAATTTTCGAAAAAATAGCAAATATTATGCGTATACCTAACATCATTCAGGATGCAGGCAGGCTCGGCGCCGCCAACAAACCTGCAAATTGAATGAATAAGGGTAAATCTGAAACGTTATGACTGATGAGGCGGGGTGATCCAGATAAAAGACGCCATTCGTCCGGTGCGGGCATCACGACGATAAGAGAAAAAACGCGCCGGGTCACTGACGGTACATTCGGTACCGCCGTAAATGGCGGGCACGCCCTGTTGCTCAAGGCGCTGACGGGCAAGCCCGTAAATATCCGCAAGATATTTATCACCACGGGGAATAAAAGAAGAAGCCGCCTGCGGGGAGTGCGCGATAAAGGCCTCACGGACTTCAGCGCCCACTTCAAATTGCTGCGGGCCGATAGCCGGTCCCAGCCACGCCATAATCTCTGATGGTGCGGCAGAAAAACAGGCCAGCGTGCTTTCCAGCACACCGGCACACAAACCCCGCCAGCCGGCATGTGCACCGGCAACTTCGCGCCCGTCACGGGAGCAGAACAGTACCGGCAGGCAATCGGCTGTCATAATGGCACACACTTTGCCCGGCGTGCGGGTATACACCGCATCCGCTTCAGGCCCGGGCGGTGTGGTGTTATCTAATACCGCAACCGCTGTGCCGTGAACCTGATTAAGCCAGAACGGCGTATCAGGAAACCCGGCGGATATCGCCAGAATCTCCCGGTTACGGGCAACATCTGCGGGCGAATCACCGACATGCAACCCCAGGTTTAAGCTGTCAAACGGCGGCTGACTGACACCGCCCCGGCGTAATGTACTACACGCAGTAACTTGTGCAGGAACCGGCCATTCAGGAGTGAGCAGTGCTGTCATTGTTATTCCTTACCAGTCCATATCGTCCTGATGGGCTTGTGCATCCGCTTTCAGAACGGCAATAAGTTTCACCATATCATCAGGGATCGGCGCATGCCACTCCATCTGAATACCGGAAATCGGGTGATAGAGACGCAGCATTGTTGCATGCAGTGCCTGGCGGTCAAATTCACGCATCTCATCGCGGAATTCATCACTTGCCCCTTTAAGAGGACGCGGACGCCCGCCGTACAGTTGATCCCCCACCAGCGGGTGATTAATATACGCCATATGTACGCGGATCTGGTGAGTACGTCCGGTTTCCAGACGCAGGCGCAGACGGGTATGGGCACGGAAGTGCTCCATCACACGGTAATGTGTTACCGCCGGTTTACCCATCGGGTTTACTGCCATGTGAGTACGTTTTGTGGAGTGACGCGAGATAGGCTCTTCCACTTTGCCGCCGGCGGTCATGCGCCCGGTTGCCACTGCTTCATATTCACGGGTGATTTCCCGTAACTGAAGTGATTCCACCAGACGGGTCTGTGCCGGAACTGTTTTTGCCACAACCATAAGGCCGGTAGTGTCTTTATCCAGACGGTGAACAATCCCCGCACGCGGTACATCCGCAATTTCCGGATAGTGATACAGCAGCGCATTCAGAACGGTGCCGTCCGGATTACCTGCGCCCGGATGGACAACAAAGCCGCGCGGCTTATTGATAACCAGGATGTCATCATCTTCATAAACAATGTTCAGCGGCAGATCCTGCGGCAGGAACCGGACATCTTCTTCGATCAGCGCATCAATACTGATTTGCTCTCTGCCCAGCATTTTTTCTTTCGGTTTATTGACAAGCTGCCCGTTAACCTGAACTCTGTTATCTAAAATCCACTCTTTTATGCGTGAACGTGAATAGTCAGGGAACAATTCCGCTAAAGCCTGATCTAAACGCTGACCGAGCTGAGAATCATCAATAGTTGCGGTAAGTTGTATTTCTTGAGCCATATTTGTCTCTGTATCTGAAAGTTATATTTTGAACGGCAAGACCGTTTCATTTAAACTATGTGCTATTGTATCGCGATCGCTACCGGGAGCGACAACGGAGTGCTCCCTAAAAAATATTCAGAGGATAATCAACACGTGATGATACGTATGAAATATCTCGTGGCTGCAGCCACGCTAAGCCTCATGTTGTCCGGCTGTTCCGGTAACAAGGAAATTCTCCCGGATGCATCCCCGTCAGAGCTTTACGCTGTCGGTCAGGAGAAATTACAGGACGGTAACTATAAAGGGGCAATCACGCAGCTTGAGACCCTCGATAACCGTTTTCCTTTCGGCCCGTATTCGCAGCAGGTTCAGCTTGATCTGATTTACGCCTACTACAAAGCCGGCGATTTACAGATGGCACTGGCCTCGATTGACCGCTTTATGCGCCTGAACCCGACACACCCGAACATCGATTATGTCCTGTACATGCGCGGTCTGACCGCACAGGCACTGGATGATAACATGCTACAGAGTTTCTTTGGTATCGATCGTGCAGACCGTGACCCACAAAACGCACGCGTGGCATTCCAGGATTTCAGTCAGTTACTGCGTTACTACCCGAACAGTATCTATTCAACTGACACAGCAAAACGTCTGGTTTTCCTGAAAGACCGCCTGGCTGCCTTTGAGCTGGCCGTTGCGAAATTCTACACGAAACGCGGGGCATATGTCGCGGTGATTAATCGTGCTGAGCTAATGCTGCGCGATTATCCGGATACGATGGCAACACGTCAGGCGCTTCCGCTGATGGAAAATGCCTATAAAGAGTTAGGGTTAACGGCAGAAGCCGGAAAAGTTGCACAATTAATTGCGGCCAACCCGAAAAACTGAGTTCATTTTACTCATTTGATTAAGAAACCACCGGCCTGCCGGTGGTTTTTTTATGTCCGGCATCAGCACTTCGCCCATAAAAAATGGCTGTCCGTTTTCTCTTTGCAAAGAATACGCGATCAGCCAACTTATCAATCATGCACGATTCCCTTCACCGCCGCAAGTTGTATCATCCGGATTCTCTATCCGAATCACAAAAATATAACGTCTTGAAAAAACTAAAAAATAATAGTGACGGCGATCAATTTTTTCTTGTCAGCATCCACGTACTCTGTAGTTCAACAAGACGGATGTAACAAAGAGAGGTCACTATGAATGTGAATATCACCAGCAAACAAATGGAGATCACCCAAGCAATACGGGATCATGTTGAAAGCCGTCTGGATAAGCTGAATAAATGGCAGGTTCCTTTAATCAATCCGCATATCATCCTGGCGAAAGATCCGCAGGGTTTTGTGGTTGATGCCACTATCAGCACACCGAATGGAAATTTAGTTGCCAGTGCAAAGCATGCTGATATGTATGCCGCCATCAATGACCTGTTGGCAAAATTAGAACGGCAACTGAATAAAGCGCAGCACAAAGGCGAAGCCCGCCGTGCTGACAGCAGCGTCAAAGAAGCAGACTTCGAATCTGACGCGGAACCAACAGAATAAAAAATATAATACGTTTAGTTTTGTCTCTGCGCGCCCTCCGGGCGCGTTTTTTTTAGTTGACACCCGGGCGTACATCGGGTTAATTGATTCATATCACCTGACATAACGGATAAACCACTGACCATGATCCTGCGTAACTGTTTCTTCCTTTTCTTTTTTAACTTCTGCTGACGAGGCTTTTTGTCGTTCGGGAAAGAAAACGAAGACGCACATAAAAGCCTCCCTCTGCGGAGGCTTTTTTATCGCCGGAAAGTCAGTTTTTTGAGGACGGAATATGAATGACCTTTTAGCCATACGGGAACACATCAGTCAGTTAGATGCACAGTTATTGGATCTGCTGGCTAAACGCCGTCAGCTCGCCGCCGCTGTTGCACAGACAAAATTGCAGGACAACCGTCCTATCCGCGATAAAAACCGCGAACGCGAACTGCTGGATGTGCTTATCCGCAGGGGAAAGACCGCAGGATTGGACGGATTTTATATCACCCGCCTGTTCCAGCTGATTATTGAAGACTCGGTTTTAACCCAGCAGGCGATTTTACAAAAACACCTGAACCAGACACCGGATAACAGTGCACGGATAGCTTTCCTCGGTCCGAAAGGTTCCTATTCACATGTTGCTGCACGCCAGTACGCAGCCCGTCATTTTGATCATATGACTGAATGCAGTTGCCGGAAATTTCGCGATATTTTTGAATTAATTGAAAGCGGGCAAGCCGATTACGGCATGCTGCCGCTTGAAAATACCAGTTCCGGTGCGATTAATGATGTCTATGATTTACTGCAAACCACCCCGCTGTCGATAGTCGGGGAATTGCGTCTGCCGGTAAATCACGGGTTGCTGGCACTGCCCGGGACAGATCTCACGGCGATCACCACTGTTTACAGTCACCCTCAGCCTTTCGAGCAATGCAGCCAGTATCTGAACCAGTTTCCACAGTGGAAGATTGAATATTGTGAAAGTACCGCTGCGGCCATGAAAAAAGTCGCGGCACTGGGGCGCCCGGATGTTGCGGCACTCGGCAGTGAAGCCGGTGGCGTGCTTTATGGTTTACAAGCTATAGCCGATAACCTGGCGAACCAGCAGACCAATATGACGCGCTTTATTGTGATAGCCCGCCACCCTATTGATGTCGCCGAACAGGTTCCGGCAAAAACTACGCTGCTGATGGCGACCGGACAACAGGCCGGCGCCCTGGTTGATGCACTGATTATCCTTAAAGAACACAATATAGTAATGAGCAAACTGGAATCGCGTCCTATCAACGGCACACCGTGGGAAGAGATGTTTTATATTGATGTTCATGCCAACCTGCGCTCTGTCGGTATGCAAAAAGCACTGAAAGCGTTACAGGCTATCACCCGTTCTGTCAAAGTACTCGGCAGCTACCCCGGTGAGCATGTACCGCCAGCCTTAATCGACTGACTGATTATTACTGCGCAGGATGGTACCCCTGTGCAGCCAACGAACCTGCGGCTTGAATGAATAAGGGTATATCCATTTGTCACCACCAGAGGTTACAGGTAAACTGCACCCTTTATTTTTATTCGGAGTTCTCCGGCATGAGTGATATTGCGGGCTGGCAGCCGACTGCCCCGATAGCCAATCTATTAAAACGCGCAAAAATTGTTAACGAAATCAGACATTTTTTTGCAGACAGAGGTGTATTAGAAGTCGAAACGCCGACCATGAGTCAGGCGACCGTCACCGATGTCCATCTGCGTGCTTTTGAAACACAGTTTGTCGGCCCGGGAGCCGCACAGGGATTAACTCTTTATCTGATGACCAGCCCTGAGTACCACATGAAGCGGTTGCTGGCAGCGGGAAGCGGCCCTATTTATCAGATGGCGCGCAGTTATCGTAATGAGGAAGCCGGACGTTATCACAATCCGGAATTTACCCTGCTTGAATGGTATCGTCCTCATTATGATATGTACCGTCTGATAAATGAGGTTGATGACTTACTTCAGCAAATTTTAGAGTGTGAAAGTGCTGAATCGTTATCCTATCAGCAGGCTTTTCTCCGCTATCTGGATATTGATCCGCTGACAGCCGAAAAAGAAAAACTGCGTGAAGTCGCGGCAAAGCTGGATGTCAGTAATATTGCCGATACGGAAGAGGATCGCGATATCCTGCTGCAATTGCTGTTTATGGTAGGTGTGGAGCCACATATCGGGCTGGAAAAACCGACCTTTGTTTACCACTTCCCGGCAAGCCAGGCATCTCTGGCGGAGATCAGTTCTGAAGATCACCGTGTTGCCGAGCGCTTTGAGGTGTATTACAAAGGTGTCGAACTGGCAAATGGTTTCCGTGAACTGACTGATGCCGCCGAACAACGTCAGCGTTTCGAACGGGACAACCGTAAACGGGCAAGTCTGGGTCTGGCGGAGCAACCTATTGATGAAAATCTGCTGGCTGCCCTTGAGCATGGTTTCCCTGAATGTGCCGGTGTTGCACTCGGCGTCGATCGTCTGATTATGCTGGCACTGGGTGCTGAGCGGATCAGTGATGTAATTGCGTTCCCGGTTGATCGCGCTTAGTTAACACGTCAACGTACGTAAAGTAAAAAGCGGATGATATCATCCGCTTTTTTATTTCGCGCTGAATAGTATCAACGTCTGCTGTCATTCGCCTGCGGTAATAACCGGTTGCTCTCTTTCATAAAGTGCTGTGCGTGCTCACCAAACCACTCACTGACCGACGAGAATTGGGCGATAAATTCTGCTTTGTCCCGGTTTTCCAGCACCAAAAGCGCCTCACCAAACTCGCGGTGATAATCTTCAATCACATCGAGATTACTTTCTGAAGACATAATAATATCTGCATATAACTGCGGATCCTGGGCAAACAACCGCCCGACCATCACCAGCTCAAGCCGGTAGATAGGCGATGATAACGACAATAGCTGCGAAAGATCGACGTTTTTCTTTGCCAGATAACGGCCGTAAGCAAAACTGGTAAAGTGGCGCAGAGCCTGGATATAGCGCATATTACGATCGTGCTCATGCGCTTTTATGCCCTGTAAATGTGCGCCCCATACGGCAATTTGCTCAAGAAACCACTGGTATTGCTCCGGATAACGACCATCACAAAACGCAACCACCTGCTTGGCGAAGCTACTGACATCCGGTCCGAACATCGGGTGCAATCCGAGCACCGGTCCGCTGTGAACCGCCATCATTGCCTGTAACGGCCCTTCCTTGACAGAGGTAAGATCAACCAAAAGGCAATCATCTGCCAGCGGAGGAAGCTGCTTAATTACCTGCTCTGTCAGGTGGATAGGCACACTGATGATTACCATGCCGGCATCCTGAACCAGCTCAGCTGCATTATCCCAGTCTCCGCTGTCCAGGCTGCGGACCGTATAACCGGACAGTTCCAGCATCCTGCGGAACAACTGCCCCATTTTGCCGTTACCGCCGACAATCACAACCGGGCGGGCATGCTCATTGAGTTTTTTAAAGCCCTTATCATTCTCACGGGAATAGGATTCCCGCATGATCCGGCGCAGAATATCCTCAATCAGATCCGGCGGAACACCGAGTGATTCAGCTTCCCTGCGCCGGGATGCCAGCATTGCGGCCTCCCGGTCAGGCGCATAAACCGGCAGTCCGTGCTGACTTTTCACCTCACCGACATCTGCCACTAATTGCAGACGCTTTGCCAGCAATGTCAGCAACGATTTATCGACTTCATCAATTTGATCACGTAAATGTGTTAATACGCCGGACATACTGCCTACCCTGTTTTAGTTATCCTGCCTGCTGTAACCGGACGACGCGCTTTGTCAGTTCCGGGGTAATTTGCTGATGTAACTGACGCAGCACCGCTTCTGTGGTTTCCCAGCTGATGCAGGCATCCGTGACTGATACGCCGTATTTCATGGTATTACGCGGCTGTTCAGAGGATTGATTGCCTTCATTAATATTACTTTCCACCATAATACCGGTGATGGAGCTGTTTCCCGCACAAATTTGTTCTGCGACAGACTCAATCACTACCGGCTGGCGGCGGTAATCTTTATCTGAATTGCCATGGCTGCAATCCACCATCAGAGAAGGTACCAGGCCCGCTTTTTCCATTTGTGCCTCACACTCCTGCACATCTTCCGGATGGTAGTTAGGCTGTTTTCCGCCGCGCAGGATCACATGTCCGTTCGGATTACCCTGTGTCTGTAACAGGCAAATTTGCCCGGATTGATTAATACCCATAAAGCGGTGTGGCATTGAGGCCGCTTTCAGTGCATTAATCGCGGTACTCAGACTGCCGTCAGTTCCGTTTTTAAAGCCGACCGGCATAGATAACCCGGATGCCATTTCGCGGTGTGTCTGAGATTCCGTGGTACGCGCACCAATCGCAGACCAACTGAATAAATCCCCCAGGTATTGCGGGTTATTCGGATCGAGTGCTTCACCTGCCAGCGGCAGTCCCATCTGAACCAGATCAACCAGCAGTTTACGGGCAATGTGCAGCCCTTTTTCCATCTCAAAAGAACCGTCCATAAACGGATCACTGATAAGCCCTTTCCAGCCCACGGTGGTCCGTGGTTTCTCAAAATAGACACGCATCACGATATACAGGCTGTCACTCAACTCAGCAGATAATTCTTTCAGACGACGCGCGTACACCAGTGCGGCCTCCGTATCATGGATAGAGCACGGACCGCAGACCACTAATAAACGGGGATCACGGTGATGAACAATATCCGCGATCGTTTTACGCGCATTTGCAATGGCATGCTGGTCGTTATGACTCAACGGGTACTTTTGTTTCAGCTCTTCCGGTGAGATTAAAATAATTTCATCACTGATATGTACATTATTGAGTGCATCTTTTTGCATGATCATGGTGTCTTCCTGCTGAATTTTACAAAAAATGGATTACGTGTTGAATGTCTGAGAAAACACCATAACATCCTTCGTAAATAATTCAATCCGAATATGTAAAATATTTATCATTTCGTACATTTTTAATTACATTATTTATTTTTTAGTTTAAAACACCAGCCGGTAGTTATCTTTACCTATAAAAAAAACAAAAAAACAAACAAACACATCACCATGATAAATAACATAATTTATTCGAAGCAAACAAATTAAGGTAATGACGTTATCTGTACATTGAAAAAAGGCAAAAAGCGACACGATGTAAATAAATATTTACGAAAAATAAAGGAATTAAGAAGAGAACAACAGAGGATAACAACGAAAAATTGTCAGACAGAAAAATAAAATATTACCACGGTGCAGAATCCTGTGGAATAACGATAAAAAAGGCCAGCACGTGGCTGGCCTTTTATTATCATATCGGATGCTTGCGCATTATCTTGCGTTCAAACGCTCTTTAATACGAGCTGCCTTACCTGAACGCTCACGCAGGTAGTACAGTTTAGCACGACGAACGGCACCACGGCGCTTAACGCTGATGCTATCGATAACAGGTGAGTGAGTCTGGAATACACGCTCAACACCTTCGCCGTTAGAAATTTTGCGAACAGTGAATGCAGAGTGCAGACCGCGGTTACGGATAGCGATAACCACGCCCTCGAATGCCTGCAGACGTTTTTTAGAACCTTCAACGACCCATACCTTAACTTCCACGGAATCACCCGCACGGAATGAAGGTACGTCTTGCTTCATCTGCTCATCTTCGATCTGTTTAATAATGTTGCTCATAATAAATCTCTTACCCTAGGTAAACTGATATTTCAAAAGACATCCCGCAGGACGTCCGGATTAACTAGTTGCTCCGGTCTGATATTCCCGTTGGAAATCAGCCAGCAACATCCTTTGCTCGTCAGTCAGAGCTAGGCTTTCCAGAAGTTCAGGTCTTCTGAGCCAGGTGCGACCGAGTGACTGTTTCATACGCCAGCGATCAATTTCTGCATGGTTGCCCGACAGTAAAACCGGCGGAACACTCATACCATCCAGCACCTCAGGGCGGGTGTAATGCGGGCAGTCAAGCAAACCATCAGCAAATGAATCTTCTTTTGCTGATGCCTGATGTCCGAGGACACCCGGTACAAAGCGCGACACCGCATCAATCAGTGTCATCGCAGGCAGTTCACCGCCACTCAGCACGTAATCCCCGATTGACCATTCTTCGTCAATCTCGGTTTGAATCACGCGCTCATCAATCCCTTCATACCGGCCGCAAACAAGAATCAGCTTCTCACTTGCTGCCAGTTCACAAACTCCCTGTTGATCGAGTTTGCGCCCCTGTGGCGAAAGATAAATCACTTTCGCATTGTCACCTGCGGCAGCTTTTGCATCATGAATGGCTTTGCGCAAAGGCTCAACCATCATCAGCATGCCCGGACCGCCCCCGTAGGGCCGATCGTCCACAGTATGGTGCCGGTCATGCGTGTAATCACGCGGGTTCCAGCAATCAATACTGATCAGGCCATTTTTTACTGCCCGGCCGGTCACTCCATGCTCGGTTATTGAGCGGAACATGTCAGGAAACAGGCTTATAACCCCAATCCACATTTTTGTATCCAACTCAAATCAAAAAACCATCACCGGAGGTTTAAAAACCGGGATCCCACTCAACTTCAATCAGTTTTGCCGTGAGATCAACTTTCCTGATAACCTGCCCGTCAAGATACGGAACTAACCGCTCTTTCATACCAAAAGCATCTTTCAGATTTGCTTTAATTACCAGAACATCATTCGACCCGGTTTCCATTAATTCAGTCACCGTGCCGAGATCATAACCGCCGGTTGTCACAACATGGCAGCCCATAAGGTCTTTCCAGTAGTAATCCGTGCCGTCTAATTCCGGTAACAATGCACTATCAACCACAATTTCTGCGTTGATTAATGCATTTGCTGCATCTCTGTCGTCAACCCCTTTGAGTTTGACGATCATATCCTGGTTGTGATTTTTCCAGTCTTCCGGTTCGATGTGTTGCCACACGCCGGCACGCTGAATAAACCACGGCTGGTAATCAAAAATACTTTCTGCATTTTCGGTGGAAGAAAACACTCTGAGCCACCCTTTAATACCGTAACAAGATCCGAGTTTGCCCAGAACAATAGGGTCAGCCGGTGCCTGCGTATTAGTGTGCTTGCTCATTGTTACCACCGTGACAGATTAAGCTGCTTTCTTAGCGTCTTTGATCAGTGCAGCAACACGATCAGAGACAGTTGCACCCAGACCGACCCAGTGTTCAACACGGTCTAAGTCTAAGCGCAGAGTTTCAGCCTTACCAGCAGCGATAGGGTTGAAGAAACCAATGCGTTCGATGAAACGACCGTCACGTGCATTACGACTGTCGGTTACGACTACTTGGTAGAACGGACGCTTTTTTGCGCCGCCACGAGCTAAACGAATTGTTACCATAACATCCTCATTGAATTTATAAACAACCAGACACCATCGAGGAATGGTGTCCGGTTGTCATAGAAAAAGCCCGAAAAGTTTACTCACTTTGGCGTAAAAATCAATCTAAAGTGATTATTCTTTGTGACTTTCTTTGTTTACCGCCCCATCATACCCGGCGGCATCATCCCTTTCATGCCCCGCATCATCTTCGCGAGGCCCCCTTTTTTCATCTTTTTCATCATGCGCTGCATGTCGTCAAACTGCTTGAGTAAGCGGTTAACATCCTGCACCTGCGTTCCGGAACCCGTTGCAATACGGCGCTTGCGGGACCCTTTGATAATTTCAGGTTTGACGCGCTCTTTCTTGGTCATGGAGTTAATCATTGCTTCCATTTTAACCAGCACGCTGTCATCCATCTGCGATTTCACCGCATCAGGTACCTGAGACATACCCGGCATCTTGGTCAGCATACTTGCCATGCCGCCCATGTTACGCATTTGTTTCAGTTGTTCGAGAAAATCGTTGAGATCAAACCCATCGCCTTTCTTCAGTTTTAAGGCCAGTTTTTCAGCCTGGTCGCGGTCAACTTTGCTCTCAATATCTTCAATCAGAGAGAGAACATCGCCCATCCCCAGGATACGTGATGCCACGCGATCCGGATGGAACGGCTCAAGTGCATCCGTTTTTTCACCGACACCCAGGAATTTAATCGGCTTGCCGGTAATGTGGCGGATAGACAGTGCGGCACCGCCGCGTGCGTCGCCGTCCACTTTCGTCAGGATAACCCCGGTCAGCGGTAATGCCTCGTTAAAGGCTTTTGCGGTATTCGCAGCATCCTGCCCGGTCATGGCATCAACAACAAACAGTGTTTCAACCGGCTTAACCGCGGCGTGCAGCGCTTTGATTTCATCCATCATGCCTTCATCGACATGCAGACGACCCGCGGTATCCACCAGCAGGACATCAAAGAATTGCAACTGTGCATGTTTCAGCGCTCTATTGACGATATCAATAGGTTTTTCTGAAACATCAGACGGGAAGAACCCGATATCCACCGTTTCTGCCAGTGTTTGTAACTGTTTAATCGCCGCAGGGCGATAAACGTCAGCTGACACCACCAGAACTTTTTTCTTGTGCTTTTCTTTCAGTAATTTACCGAGCTTTGCTACGCTGGTTGTTTTACCGGCCCCCTGCAAACCGGCCATCAGTACAACGGCTGGCGGCTGAGCAGATAAATCAAGGGCGTTATTTTCTTCGCCCATTGCCGCAACCAGTTCGCCCTGAACAATTTTGACGAATTCCTGGCCCGGAGTCAGGCTTTTATTAACGTCATGGCCGACTGCGCGCTCTTTAACACGATTGATGAAATCCCGCACAACCGGCAGGGCAACATCGGCTTCCAGAAGCGCCATGCGGACTTCGCGCAGCGTCTCTTTAATATTGTCTTCCGTCAGTCGTCCGCGACCACTGATATTGCGCAAGGTGCGCGAAAGTCTGTCAGTTAAATTATCAAACATGTCATCGACTCTGCCAAAACTGAGCTAAAAATAGAAAAGATGGCGGTGATTATAACACGGGCTCATGCAAATCAGTGAACCGATTTACGTAAAGTATCGTGTAATCATTGGAGTGCCAGGCAGGCTGCGGTATACTGAAGTATGAATTTTGTTTCATTTCACTGACTGAATAATCACAACACCATGCCTGAGATATCTGTAGTTGCAATAAGCGCTTACCTGTTAAGTCTGGTATTACTGGTGCCGGGTCTGCTCCGCTATCACCGCGGCTACCGGCGGCTCGCGCTGTTTTTCGCCGTAATCGCCCTGGCAAGCCATGGTATGGCGATTAAATCACAGATTTTTCAGGGCGTCGGCCAGAACCTGACTCTGCTCAATCTCGGTTCTGTGGTCAGTTTAATGGTCTCGGTTATCATGACGGTTGTCGCCCTTCAGGGACGCGCCTGGTTTCTTATCCCCATCGTATACAGTTTTTCGATGATAAACCTTGTCCTGGCAACCCTGATGCCGGGCGAATTTATTACGCATTTACAGGCCAGTGTCCCTCTGTTTGTCCACATTGGCCTTGCTCTGCTCAGTTTCGCCACGCTGATTATTGCTGCTCTCTACGCCATGCAACTAGGCTGGATGGATCACCAGCTGAAAAATAAACGCCTGAAGTTTACGCCGGATATGCCGCCATTAATGGTTATCGAACGTAAGATGTTTCACATCACTCAGGTTGGTGTTGTCTTGCTGACCCTGACACTCGCGACAGGTATTGTCTTTATGGATAACATCTTTGATAAAGATAATATTCATAAATCCCTGCTGTCGATGGTTGCCTGGTGTGTGTATATCGTGCTGCTGTGGGGGCATTATCATGAAGGCTGGCGCGGCAAGCGGGTTATCTGGTTTAACTTTGCCGGGGCATTTATTCTTACTCTCGCCTTTTTCGGACACCGTTTATTTCAGGAAATTATGTTGTATGCGTAAATAACGCATTCACTAAATCTATTATTTCTATACCCAATGTCATTCAGGATACAGGCAGGCTGAGCACAGCCAACAAACCTGCAGTTTGAATGAATAAGGTATATAAGCTCATCACATGAGGAAGGAACACCGCTGTGGAGCACGTCTCAACAAGCACTCTGATTATTATTCTCATTTTTTTAGTATTAATTTCAGCGTACTTTTCTGCATCAGAAACCGGCATGATGACAATCAACCGGTACCGCTTACGTCATATGGCCAAACAGGGAAACCGATCTGCTCTGCGTGTCGAAAAACTGCTGAGTAAACCCGATCGCCTGCTCAGTCTTATCCTTATCGGCAACAACCTTGTCAATATCATTGCTTCCGCGCTGGGAACCATCGTCGGTATGCGTTTGTACGGTAACGCCGGCGTAGCGATAGCCACGGGGGTACTGACGTTTATTATCCTGATTTTTGCTGAAGTGATGCCGAAAACTATCGCCGCACTTTATCCGCAGCAGGTCGCATTTCCCAGCAGTATTCTGCTGCGTCCGTTGTCAAAAATTTGTCTGCCGGTTGTGTGGGGCTTTAATGCCATAACCTTGATTCTGATGCGCTGTATCGGTATCCGCGGAACCGTTATCCGCAGCGATGCCGTCTCCAAAGAAGAACTGAAGACCATAGTTAATGAGTCCAAAGGTAAGCTCTCCCGCCGTAACCAGGACATGCTTATCTCTATTTTGGATCTCGATAAAGTCAGTGTTGATGAAATCATGGTGCCGCGTACCGAGATTATTGGTATTGATATCAATGATGACTGGAAATCAATTCTGCGCCAGCTCACGCACTCCCCGCACGGACGGATAGTGCTCTACCGCGATTCTCTGGATGATGCGATAGGCATGCTGCGTGTCCGTGAAGCTTACAGGCTGATGATTGAGAAGCGTGAATTCACCAAGCAAATGCTTATCAAGGCCGCGGATAAAATCTATTTTGTACCTGACAGCACCCCATTAAATCTCCAACTGGTTAATTTCCAGCGAAATAATGAGAAGGTCGGGTTAGTTGTTGATGAGTATGGTGATATTCAGGGGCTTATCTCTGTGGAAGATATCCTTGAAGAGATAGTCGGGGATTTCACCACCTCGATGTCACCGTCACTGGCAGAGGAAGTGCGCCAGTTACCGGATGGCACAATGCTGATTGAAGGCACGACAAACATTCGTGAAATCAATAAAGCACTGGGGTTATCTCTGCCCGAAGAAGGTGCGCGCACCATTAACGGATTATTGCTGGAAGAGCTCGGTGATATTCCGCAGCTGAATACCAAAGTCAAAATCGGCCGCTATCAGTTTGAAGTGACTGCCATTGGTGAAAATGTCATTAAAACCGTGAAAGTCACCCCGCTGGCACATTTAGAGGCAAATATCGCTGCTGATATCTGAATAAGCCCGAAAAAAAACCTGCGGTCTGATACTCCGCAGGTTTTTTTCTGTCTGGTGAAGCAAGATTACGGGTGCAGTTTTTCTAACTCATCGTCAGTTAACAGCAGATCGTCGTTCTTGTTTACACGCACATCGCGTTCAATGATATTTTTCGCAATCTGGTGCGCTTCATCAAGTGAATGCATTTGATACGTCCCGCACTGATACAGATTCAGTTCCGGGATTTTCGCCTGGTCATGTACCGCCAGAATGTCTGCCATTGCCGCTTTCCAGGCTTGTGCAACACGGGTTTCTGATGGTGCGCCAATCAGACTCATATAAAATCCGGTACGGCAGCCCATTGGTGAGATATCAATGATTTCAACACCATTGCCGTTTAAATGATTACGCATAAAACCGGCAAACAAATGCTCCAGTGTATGCGTTCCTTTCTCCGGTAAAATTTCTTCGTTAGGAACACAGAACCGCAAATCGAAAACAGTAATCGTGTCACCACCCGGTGTGGTCATGGTTTTCGCTACGCGTACCGCAGGTGCCGCCATACGTGTGTGGTCTACTAAAAAACTATCCAGTAAAGGCATAATTCCTGCTCCTCTTTTTTTTTGTAAAAAAAAACCGAACGAATGAAACTTTTTATAAATACGCTGGTCTGATGTAATGAAAGACGCGCAATTTGTTATCATCCCTATTCTCTGAGATATTTTTTTGGCCACATATTTGTGGCCATTTTCTTATCTGTCAGAGACTAACGACCGCCATGCAGCGCCAGATACTCATCAAAACTCAACGTATCGCTCTCTTCCATCGCTTTTTGCTTATCAACAGAAGCCTGCCGCTGTTCTTCAAAGTCAGTTTCACTGATCACTTCATACGGCTCGTGGCTCAGCTCATCGTAGTACCTGTCCGCTAATGCCAGACCATAACTTCCGATACCCGATTCTTTTATCAGCGCCAGCATACGGCCCGAGAACGTCAGTTCCGGATCGTCAAACTGTGCTGTTAATGCTTCGCACACTTCGCGGTAATGTGTAGCTGAACAGGAATCTAACACATCTGCAACACGCAGAAGGTCATTAAACAGTGCGTGACCTACTTTTTGCAAGGGTTGTTTTTCACGACCACAGCCAATCCCGATAACCTGACCCGGTTTCCGGCCTTCCAGAATCACACGATTCCAGTTATGGCGGGCGCAGGCAAGCTCATCGGCACTCATTTCCGGTGCATCTGCCAGTACACACCAGATAAGGAACAAGTCGAGGAAACGGATCTGAGTTTCATCCACACCGGTTGCAGAGAACGGGTTGATATCCAGCGCACGGACTTCAATATATTCAACACCACCGCGCTGCAATGCATCAGAAGGCGACTCATCGCCTTTCTGGACACGCTTGGGCCGGATAGGTGCATAGAACTCGTTTTCAATCTGCAACACGTTAGCATTGATCTGAAGGTGTTTTCCGTCTTTGGTTAATCCCATCGCGGCAAATTCTTCAGACGGGATCTTAATTGCATTCTTCAGTCCGGCGACATAAGTGTCCAGATGGTTGAAGGTGATGTTCAGATCACTTTGTGATTTATTGGTATACCCGAGGTCACTTAAACGCAGTGACGTGGCGTACGGCAGGTATAACGCGCCTTTGGGTAATGTTTCAAACGGCAGATTAGTTTCACGTCCGCGCAGGAAAGAACTGCAGATTGCCGGGGATGCACCAAACAGATACGGAATAACCCAGCCAAAACGGTAGTAGTTGCGGATCAGGCGGAAGTAACCATCTGAAATTTTATCTTTGCCATCTTCTTCGCCGGTAACACCACTCCATGCCTGCCAGAATTCCATCGGCAGAGAGAAGTTGTAATGCACACCTGAAATAGTCTGCATCAGCGCGCCGTAGCGGTTTTTCAGGCCTTCACGGTACAGGGTTTTTAAACGTCCCGCATTTGAGGTGCCGAACTGCGCCAGCTCAATGGCATCTTCTGAATCAATAAAGCACGGCATGCTCAGCGGCCACATACGCTCATTTTTCAGGTGACGGGCTGTGTAGCGGTGGACATCACGCAGAAACTTCACTGTGTAATCAATACGCGAGTCAACCGGCGTAATAAATTCCAGCAATGATTCAGCGAAATCTGTCGTGATCCACTTATGGGTTAATGATTTGCCTAAGCCGTCCGGATGACCGGTACGCGCAAGGTGGCCATCGGGTGTGACACGAAGTGTTTCGCGCTCAATACCACGATTGATGCCTTTCAAAATTCGGGGGTGCGTCTCTAACCATGAGAGCGCTTTAGATACATCCGGGATCAAATCGACCTCCCGTGCTGATAATTGATGTTATTCATAAGAAGGATACTTTATCGCAAAGGCGGGATCTTGTCGCTGTGATTCAACGTCCCCCACACAAACGGGAAAACAGAAAAGACAGCAATAACGATGCGTTATCCCAATTACACGCAATTATGACCCGCTCAGTTTAAGAAGCCTCTGAGGGTTCAGATAATGAGTATGACGTAAAAACGGATACGATTCAGTGACGGGAAATGCAGGAAACAAAAAACCCCACTCATTGAGTGGGGTTTTTATATGGTGCACCCAAGAGGATTCGAACCTCTGACCGCTCGGTTCGTAGCCGAGTACTCTATCCAGCTGAGCTATGGGTGCGAAAGCGTTTAATAAAAGAAAATTAAGATGGTGCACCCGACGAGGATTCGAACCTCTGACCGCTCGGTTCGTAGCCGGGTACTCGTATCTGAGCTGAGCTACGGGTGCAGTGCATATCATTCTGTTATTACAA
>NZ_LZEX01000020.1 GCF_001676055.1 Morganella psychrotolerans
CTATCCGGTTAATTTAGAGTATAGATCTTTCTATGTTTCTAGTCAGATGGGGGATATCGCGAAATGTAGGCAGTTTTTTTAAGATCTCATTATGCTCTTCAAGTTGCGCGATTTTCTTTTTTAATTCGCGAATTTCAACTTGCTCAGGCGTCATGGGTGACGCTTTCGGTGAAATACCTTTGCGTTCTAGCTTGAGTTGCCGAACCCATTTGTCCATCGTTGATTTACCTACGCCCATAGCGTTGGCGGCGTCGACCACGGAATAGTTTTGGTCAAGAACCAATTGAGCCGCTTCAAGTTTGAATTCAGCACTGAAAAGCCGTCTTATACGTTTTGTCATAAATGTCACCTATCTGTTTATGAGGTGATGATATCACCTCTGACTTGGTGACCAAATTAACTATGCCACTACAAACAGTTCCTATCAGCGAGCAGAAACTGACCAAGGAGGTATGCGTAATGCGTTTATCTTTCTTGCGTAACAAGGCGCAATAAAATGCCCAGCTGAGTGCGGAAATGATAGTCAGTACATCTCCAACTCCGAACGATGCAAACTGTGACTCGCCATTGACATCAGAGAGGGCTAGATAAATAACTCCAATAGTGCTGACAACGGCCCCAATCACGTTTCGTTTCGAAATATGCTCTTTGAAGAATAGGAAGTTAATGATCAGAACCAAGCAGGGGGTGGCGGAAATGTATATTGCGGCATTAAGTGAACTTGTGTACTGCAAGCCGATATAGAGCGTCAGTGGGAAGCTTACTTGGCCTAATAATGAAAACAGAGAGTTTATTGCTAGGTTCTCTGTAAGTAGGTGCCAGTCTTTTCGTATCACCCTCCAATACAGAGAGAACATTAACAGCGATGTAAATCCCCATCGTAGAATACTCAGCAGGTAAGGGTCGATATAGCCAACCAGTAAATGTCCTGCCACGTAATTACCGCCCCAGAAAATAGCGGCTAATGTTAGTAATAAATATGCCATTCGTTATCCAAAGTGGCCTTTCGGCCACTTGTTATTATAGGTTAAATCTTTTTAATTTGTGATAAAAGATTGTCGTAATATCGTTCAGCTGTTTGAAGCCTTAAGATACTTCCTAAGTAAAACTCTTTTTTGGAATCAGGGTGCTGATCTGTAATAACTTTAATTACTTTATACAGCCAATCTTCGCCATGTTTAACATCGATCGTGATGTGCTCCGAATAGTAGTGGAAGTCACGGTCAGTCAGGCCTAGTCGAGAACACCCTTTGATTAACTTAGAGTATTGCGGTGGATCGAGCAACTCAGTCATTGCCATGACACCTAACAGCTTGTAGTAATGGCTTCGATTCACACAACCCAGCAGGAATGCGTTATGCCCTGTAAGTGCATCAGCACCATACAGGTCGATGTAGTGGTTTTCCGGTAATTGAATACCTTGCCTTTCAAGGACGTTTTTGTAGAGGTTTACGTGCGTGAAGTAGTTATCACCATGTCCAATTTCATCCCAGATATTTTCACTGATAGTGCCTCTAGTCTCCGGCATCGCACCAATCAGCGTGTGAGAAACCAGGTCGAAGAAAATCAGGTTCAGAGCGCTATCGCTTTTGAGAAATAAATAGAGTTGCTCAGCCGTGGCATCTTTTTCCAGATATTCGAATAATGGATGATGGGATGCTGCGTGCCCTTGCCAGACATTGACGAGGAATTCTGCAAAATTGTCGTCTTGCCAACAGTTACTGGTGTGGCCTGCGAACTCAGCAGACAGCCACTTGGCTTCAATTTTTCGCCTGATTACAGATATCACTTCGTCATGCTGAAGTGACGCGGGAATTGATAAGGGATAACAGAGGTTAATTTGGTAAATCATGAACAGCGCGTTTTGCACTACTTTCAGTGCTTCCGGCATGGATTTGTCATATGCATCGGATAGGATGCCGTCAATGTCTTCAGTGAGTCCTTGAGACAGAGTCAGATCGTGATTGTTGATGTAGAAAGTAAGGTGTTGTGTAAACCCGTAACTGTCACCTTCAAAAGATGATATTACTTCCTTATTGCTAAACATAGAAACCTCATCAAGTATCAGGAAAAGGCAGTCTAAACAGACACTACAGGACTTTAGTGGCGAAATGTGCGCTTTCGATCGGTAGGTCTAACATTTGATACTCCTTACTGCATTTCGTGACAAAAAGACTTGTAAATCCGTCACTTCTGTCAACATAGTGCATATCTGCCAGAGAACCTTGCGTACATGTTTAAGAATCATGAACAAACTACCACTGGTGACGATGTTTGAACGACACGGCTCCGATAATGACGACATGACAATGAGCCCCTGTTTTGCAGGTTATTAACACCGAAGTCCATTTGAAGGAAATGCTGACTTTTTTTGGTCTCCCAACAAAGGAATGTACAGAAATAACCTATATAAAACAATGCGTTATTAAGTCACGTTTAACATAATGATGATTATGCGTATCGCGTTAACAATTTTAACATTTGGCTTTTTTTTGAGTTGGGATTTCATTTTGTTCAGAATTTTCTGGAACCTCTAAATCAACATCTATCGTCACGTTATTATTCAATATGCATGGATTTATTTTTAAAGGTATCTATGATCGACAAATCGAGAGTTGAATGTTAGGAAAGTCATGGGACACAATCTGGCGGATTTACCAAAAGAAAAAATGGACAAGGTTAACGTAGATCTTGCTGCATCAGGTGTTGCATATAAGGAAAGATTGAATAAGCAGGTGCTTGATGTGCAAGTGGAGCAAGAACAACCTGAACATCTTAGAAAATATTTTCGAGAGAGACTGACGCATTATCGAAAGCAATCAGAAAACCTACCAGGGCCTGGTTATTATGAGGTATTAGATCCAAAAGTTTAGGACATATTTATTGTGATAATTAATAAAATCAAATATTTGTGATAAGTGAAAGCCTGTTATTATGGTTGTAGGCGCTTGAATCATTCTGGTTTTAGCATTTGCAAGCACCCTTTCAACGCACCTTAGCAATAGGGATCTCGTTGACGTTTGTTGTGTATTCAGGAGACAACATTCCCCGCCTCATTTGCCAGGTAGGATCGCAACCCTTTCCTGCAAAGCCAATGTTGAATTTTCCCGACCGGTTCATGTCATCCAGCATTCGCATGAGCTCTTCACTTCTTTTGAATGGCTGTACTTCATTAAATAAATCGAACTGAGTTATCTTGGAATCGGTGAAGTCCGACAACATAATTCCGGCTTTGTGATACTGGTGGCCGTCTCGCCAAATTGCATTCAACGCCCTGACTGCGGCATTGATAATATCCCGCGTATCGGCGCTGGGATACACCAAGCGCTCGATGGCACGATTGCTGTACATTGAGCCGGGAGAATAGTGGCTGGTACTCACAAACACGGAGACCACACTGCACAGCTGGTCTTCTTCTCTTAACTTCATGCTAGCTCGCTCAGCGTAGCTGCATACCGCCTGGTGCATATCATCATACCGCTCAACTTTCTTACCGAACGATTTAGACGAGATGATCTGCTCCTTAACTTTCCGGACTTCCTCCAATTCGATACAAGCGTCCCCGTTAAGCTCCCGCACGGTCCTTTCAACAACAACCCCAAAGGTTTTTCTGATCATCGCAATATCAGCGTCGGCCAAGTCTAAAATGGTATGAATACCCATGACCTTTAACTTCGCGGCGATGCGCCTTCCAACTCCCCACACATCACCCACCGGTAATAACGCCATCAATTTTCTTTGTCGCGTTTTTTGGCTCAAATCCACCACCCCGCCCGTTTTTGACCAGGACTTAGCCGCGTGATTAGCCAGTTTTGCGAGCGTTTTTGTGGGGCCAAAGCCTACGCCTACCGGGACGTGAGTGATCTGTAATATGTCTTGCTGTATCGCGCGACCAAAATCTTCAAGGCTTGAGTTAGGTATTCTGTCCGGCACAGTTAGAAAGGCCTCATCAATTGAATACACTTCCATACCGATTGAGAAGCCAGCTAATACAGACATAACACGGTCAGACACGTTTTGATAAAGCGAATAATTTGAACTAAACACCTGAACATTATGATATTTAAAGAAGTTGATATTCTCAAAGTACAGCGCCCCCATTTTGATGCCCAGGGCTTTTGCTTCTTTTGAGCGCGATATGACAATGTGATCATTATTTGCCAACACAACGATAGGTAAACCTGCAAGCCGTGGGTTAAATGCCGCCTCACACGAACAGTAGAACGAATTAATATCTGCGAGACACAGCATCACAATGCCTTGTGAATTATGTACGTCACTACACCAAAAAGATTAAACTCTGAACCGGACGGGATTGGGATCGGTGAAAAGTCAGGGTTCATCGGAATGAGTGCTGGAAATGGTGTTTTTTGGAGTTGTTTCACTGTAAATTCACCATCAATAGAAGCGATGACAATATTTCCATCATTGGCCTGAAGACTGCTATCGACGATAACGATATCTCCATCACTGATGTTGGCATCAATCATGGATGTACCAGACACTCTCAAGAAATAGCTTCCTGCCGGATGTGTTATTAATAATTCATTTAAGTCTATGTTATTTTTTGAATAATCCGAGGCTGGGGACGGGAATCCTGCGGGGATTAGAGCCTCGAAAAAAGGCAGTTTTATGCCCGCTGGTAATTCACATAATGAAAAATGCATAACGCCACCTTCTTTGATACTGTAAATATATACAGTATTATTATTCAGAGGCGAATGATTGTCTAGTAACTATTTTTTGATGGTATTTTGGTAATGAACATACTCACGATGCAGAAGTATTATAACCCCGCCCACCACAAAGCCTGAAATACTGCCCTGATATCCTTCCGGTGGGTGATAGCCGGTGATGATTGCGAGTAAAATACACGGAATACCAACCAATATAACCAGTGCTCTCACGAACTTCTGCCTGCCTGCTACCATTAGGGGGAACCGCAGAATTCGGAAAAAATCGTACGCTAAGCTAACGGTGTTCTCGTGACAGCTCTTTGACTAGGCTTTCTAAGGCCATTCTGATAGCCCTGACTTCCTGAAAAGCCATGGCTAAAATTTGTGCGGCTAAAAGGGATAACCGATGGTAAAGTAAGTTATCCCTGTCGAGATACTGAAAAGCGTTATCCTCGTTTTTCCCAAAACTGTTTTGCCAGTTCGCTCAGAGCGCTAGTTAACTGAGCGACAGATTTCATACTTTGCAAATTATTCTGCCCGGTCTGTACATTGGTATCAGCAGCATCGCGTATATTGTTAATACTGCGGTTGATGTCTTCACTTACTGCTCCCTGCTGCTCGACCGCAGTCGCTATTTGCGAGTTCATGTCGGTAATTTCGTTAACACGTTGGCCAATTCCATCAAGAGCTGTAGCTGCTTCCTCTGCGTGAGCTACACTCGTGTGCGCTTGCCGACTACTTTGCTCCATGACTGTAACAGCGGATTGCGCTCGCTCTTGTAGAGCGCTGATCATGCTTTGAATATCCGTTGTCGATTGCTGGGTGCGAGCAGCAAGACTGCGAACCTCATCGGCGACAACAGCAAAACCACGCCCCTGCTCACCAGCACGCGCGGCCTCAATTGCTGCGTTGAGTGCCAACAAATTCGTTTGCTCGGCGATCCCTCGTATAACGTCAAGAACTTTTGATATCTCGTTACTTTGACCTTCAAGCTCATGAATAACCTGAGCGGCTTGCCTAATTTCACCTTCAAGGGCAGTGATTGACTGGCTTGTGTGGGCTACCAGACGCTGGCCAGATGCCGTCTCAGTGTCTGCTCTTACGGCCGCATCTGCAGCATGCTGTGCATTGCTCGCAACCTCTTGAATGCTTGCCGCCATTTGGTTTACTGCCGTTGCTATTTGATCTGTCTCTGCCTGCTGCTCAACTGTAAGTAGATTGCTTGACTCAATATCCTTTAGTAGGCCTCGGGTGTGTTCGCTAAGCCGATTTGATGCATCACCTATGCGACCTACTACGGCGCCTGTTTCAGCTTGCATCATTCGTAAAGCAAACTCTATTTGGCCAAACTCATCGGTGCGCCCAGTGTAGAGGGATTGACTTAATGGGTTATTGGAAATATTCCTGGCTCTTTCAACCAGTCTTCCAAGAGGAGAGAGAATAGCCAAAACACTAACAGAGCTTAAGCTTCCTGACATTAAAGTGGCTAACAATAAGCTGCTTATTGATGTATCAGTAAGCATGCCGGCAGCCATTGCGCTTGATATAATACTACCCCATATGAGCAAGAGTATTTTCACGGAAAAGCTAGCAGCCAATTTCGGCCTCGCGGCCTTCCCGCTTCTCAATTGAGCATATAATTTTTCCGCAGCCAAAACCTGCTCAGGTTCAGGCTTGGTCCTTACAGACTGGTATTCAACAATCGAACCATTCTTAGCTATTGGCGTTACATAAGCACTTACCCAATAGTGGTCGCCATTTTTACAGCGATTTTTTATTAGCCCCATCCATGAGCGGCCAGATTTTAATGTACTCCACATATGCTCAAATGCAGCAGGCGGCATATTTGGGTGTCTTACGATGTTGTGAGGCTGGCCTAATAGTTCTTCCTCAGTGAAACCACTGATTTTAATGAAGTCAGGATTAACGTACGTGATATGGCTTTGAGGGGAGGTAGTCGAAAGAATATTGGCATCTTTTGGGAGTTCTAAGTTTCGACCCGTCACTGGTAAATTCTGGCGCATAAGAGCCTCAAGGGTTGGCTGTTTTATTTTATTGTGTTCGGCATTAAGCCCAATTTCTTTAGCGTTACGATAAAGCTAGCATGGAAACGATAGGTGCAAGCAAGTTAAGGGTTGCATCGCGCATGTCAATCTAGGCTATACCCTAACTTGATGTCAAGCAGGGCTGTCATTTTCAGAAGACGACTGCACCAGTTGATTGGGCGTAATGGCTGTTGTGCAGCCAGCTCCTGACAGTTCAATATCAGAAGTGATCTGCACCAATCTCGACTATGCTCAATACTCGTGTGCACCAAAGCGAGGTGAGCATGGCGACGGACACCCCACGGATTCCAGAACAAGGCGTGGCCACTCTGCCTGATGAGGCTTGGGAGCGTGCGCGCCGTCGTGCGGAGATCATCAGTCCGTTGGCGCAGTCGGAGACGGTCGGGCACGAAGCGGCCGATATGGCGGCTCAGGCGCTGGGCTTGTCTCGGCGCCAGGTATACGTTCTGATCCGGCGTGCCCGGCAAGGCAGCGGCCTCGTGACGGATCTGGTGCCCGGCCAGTCCGGTGGAGGTAAAGGTAAGGGGCGCTTGCCGGAACCGGTCGCAGCGGCGTCATCACGAGCTACTGCAAAAGCGGTTCCTGACCAAGCAGAAGCGCAGCCTAGCGGCCTTTCACCGCGAAGTCACTCAGGTGTGCAAGGCTCAAAAACTGCGAGTGCCGGCGCGCAATACCGTGGCCTTACGGATCGCTAGCCTTGACCCGCGCAAGGTCATCCGCCGGCGGGAAGGCCAGGATGCCGCTCGTGACCTACAAGGTGTGGGCGGCGAGCCTCCTGCCGTGACCGCGCCGCTGGAGCAGGTGCAGATAGACCATACCGTCATCGACCTGATCGTGGTCGATGACCGCGACCGGCAACCTATTGGCCGCCCGTACCTGACCCTCGCCATCGACGTGTTCACCCGCTGCGTGCTCGGCATGGTCGTCACGCTGGAAGCGCCGTCTGCCGTTTCGGTTGGCCTGTGCCTCGTGCATGTCGCCTGCGACAAGCGCCCTTGGCTGGAAGGACTGAACGTGGAAATGGATTGGCAGATGAGCGGCAAGCCCTTGCTGCTCTACCTAGACAACGCGGCCGAGTTCAAGAGCGAGGCCCTGCGCCGGGGTTGCGAGCAGCATGGCATCCGGCTGGACTATCGCCCGCTGGGACAGCCGCACTATGGCGGCATCGTGGAACGGATCATCGGCACGGCGATGCAGATGATTCACGACGAACTGCCGGGAACGACCTTCTCCAACCCTGACCAGCGCGGCGACTACGATTCCGAAAACAAGGCCGCCCTGACGCTGCGCGAGCTAGAGCGCTGGCTCACATTGGCGGTCGGCACCTACCACGGTTCGGTGCACAACGGCCTGCTCCAACCGCCGGCCGCGCGCTGGGCCGAGGCCGTGGCGCGTGTCGGCGTACCGGCCGTCGTCACACGCGCTACTTCGTTCCTGGTCGATTTTCTGCCGATCCTCCGGCGCACGCTGACCCGCACCGGCTTTGTCATCGACCACATCCACTACTACGCCGATGCGCTCAAGCCGTGGATTGCGCGGCGTGAACGCTGGCCGTCCTTTCTGATCCGGCGCGATCCGCGCGACATCAGCCGTATCTGGGTCCTGGAACCGGAGGGACAGCATTACCTGGAAATTCCCTACCGTACCTTGTCGCATCCGGCTGTCACCCTCTGGGAACAACGGCAGGCGCTGGCGAAACTGCGGCAGCAAGGGCGCGAACAGGTGGATGAGTCGGCGCTGTTCCGCATGATCGGCCAGATGCGTGAGATTGTGACCAGCGCGCAGAAGGCCACACGCAAGGCGCGGCGTGACGCGGATCGCCGCCAGCACCTCAAGACATCAGCTCGGCCGGACAAGCCCGTTCCGCCGGATACGGATATTGCCGACCCGCAGGCAGACAACTTGCCACCCGCCAAACCGTTCGACCAGATTGAGGAGTGGTAGCCGTGGACGAATATCCCATCATCGACCTGTCCCACCTGCTGCCGGCGGCCCAGGGCTTGGCCCGTCTTCCGGCGGACGAGCGCATCCAGCGCCTTCGCGCCGACCGCTGGATCGGCTATCCGGCGGCGCAGTCGAGGCGCTGAACCGGCTGGAAGCCCTTTATGCGTGGCCAAACAAGCAACGCATGCCCAACCTGCTGCTGGTTGGCCCGACCAACAATGGCAAGTCGATGATCGTCGAGAAGTTCCGCCGCACCCACCCGGCCAGCTCCGACGCCGACCAGGAGCACATCCCGGTGTTGGTCGTGCAGATGCCGTCCGAGCCGTCCGTGATCCGCTTCTACGTCGCGCTGCTCGCCGCGATGGGCGCGCCGCTGCGCCCACGCCCACGGTTGCCGGAAATGGAGCAACTGGCTCTGGCACTGCTGCGCAAGGTCGGCGTGCGCATGCTGGTGATCGACGAGCTGCACAACGTGCTGGCCGGCAACAGCGTCAACCGCCGGGAATTCCTCAACCTGCTGCGCTTCCTCGGCAACGAACTGCGCATCCCGTTGGTTGGGGTAGGCACGCGCGACGCCTACCTAGCCATCCGCTCCGATGACCAGTTGGAAAATCGCTTCGAGCCGATGATGCTGCCGGTATGGGAGGCCAACGACGATTGCTGCTCACTGCTGGCCAGCTTCGCCGCTTCGCTCCCGCTGCGCCGGCCTTCCCCAATTGCCACGCTGGACATGGCTCGCTACCTGCTCACACGCAGCGAGGGCACCATAGGGGAACTGGCGCACTTGCTGATGGCGGCGGCCATCGTCGCCGTGGAGAGCGGCGAGGAAGCGATCAACCATCGCACACTCAGCATGGCCGTTTACACCGGACCCAGCGAGCGGCGGCGGCAATTCGAGCGGGAACTGATGTGAAGCCTGCGCCGCGCTGGCCGCTGCATCCCGCCCCGAAAGAAGGCGAGGCGCTGTCCTCATGGCTCAACCGCGTGGCCCTTTGCTATCACATGGAGGAGCCCGACCTGCTGGAGCACGATCTTGGTCACGGCCAGGTCGGGGTCTCCTCGTTTTCAGTGCAATAAGTGACGGTACGAAAAGCTAGCACTGGCGCGGAGGTGGTGTTGGTAGATCGTTGATTTCATTGACTTTCCTGTTCACTTTCAAATCTGCGATTCGTGGCGTCAAACCGTGGTCGGTTTCATCCATTGGTGCCAGTTATCGATGCATTTGGCCGCGAAGGCAGGATTTGGTCAGCATAGCGGTCAACCGGGAAGCGAAACACACCCCGCAAGTTGATGCTCTCCAGCCTGGTGGGCGCAATCTTCTCGATCAGTTCCGGTGGAATGACCTGGCGGCGGTTCGACCAGCGATCCAGGACCGCCTGCATCTGTGAGGTATTCCACGCCATCACGATGTTGGCCATCAGGCTCAACGCATCGGCCACAGCCTGCATTTCATCGACACGTTTGGCCTGCGCCGGGCTGATCCGGCCGGTATAAATGGCGCGCTTGAGGGCGTTAACAGCCTCGCCCCGATTGAGCACCCGGCGCAACTCGTTCCTGAAAGCGTCCTTGACAAAGTAGTCAGCCAAAAACGCCGTACGCAGCAACCGCCCCAATTGCACGCCAGCCTCATAGATTGGATCGCCCTGGGCGGCAGAACCGAACCGCGCAAGAGCTGCCACCGCACTGGCATGTCCGCTCATGACCGAGGCTGCCAGGTGCACCAGACTATCCCAATGCTTTTCGATCAAAGCGACGTCGACATTGGCTTCGCACACCGCAGCGATTTCTGCGGGCACTTTGGTGCCGCGTGGCACAAAGAGGTGGCGCTGTTTGAGTTCCTTCAACCGCGGGCAAAGATCAAAACCAAGCAAACGGGCATGTGACATGGCAAAGTCGGTGTAGCCATGGGTATCCACAGCAAGCTGGCTGGTCTCCAGCTTTTCTTGGCGGATGACACCTTCAATGGCCACGCCCGCCTGGCGCTCATTGAGCACAAAGGGCTGCGCATGGAAGATGCCCCACCGGTCTTTTACATGGGAGTAGATTCCAATGGAAGGTGTGTTGCGCCGAGGATCAAGCCGGGCTTGCCACACCCGTTTGGTGGTCTCCATGCTCATCATGTCAGAAGATGCCAAATCGGACCGCCCCCAGGTGGCGGCAATCGGGTGTCGCTGCATGAATTCCAGCACAGCCTGGCAGGCCTGGCTCAGACGCCGTTCGTCCCGCGCCCAGCGCATGGCCTGGCGAATGCTGGTGGCAGACAATTGCGGAATCATGCGCGCGCATTCGACCGCAGTCAGACTGGTGCCGTGGGCCATGATGCCGGCATAGACCATCAGCAGCTCGTCGGTAGAGCGCGGCTCACGTCCGAGCATGATCCAGCTAAAGCGCACCTGGGCGTCAACGGCCAGAATCACTTCCGGCAATTGAACCTCACCGATGCGGTGATCCAAAGCCGCGCGCAGCTTGGTCACTTCTGGGTCTTCGTCCTCTGCGGGCAATGGCGACAAATGGAGTTCATCATCCACGCGCAGTACGCCACTGCGGGCTGCAGCGGCCACCGCATCGACACCGGCAGTTACTCTGGCCAGCAAAGGCTTCAAGAAAGTGGCAGCCTTGCTGGGTAACGATAGACGGGCATAGTGTTTCTTGGACTCTGCCTGCCAACGCTCGTCCGTGAAGAACAAGCGCGCACGACCCCGAAAGCTCAGGCTGTGCTCAATCCAGACCGAGCCATTGCGCACCGCGCGGCGCAGGGCAAACAGGGTGGCCACCTCCAACGCCTGAAACGCCCGTTCCCGGTCTGGGCTGGAGATCGAAACCTGCCAGATCATTCCCAGACTTGGTGCCACCACTTCAACTGGCAGCTTTCTGGATCCTTTGAGATATAAAGCTTGCAGCTTGGCAAGGTACTCGATGGCAGGATGCTCGCCGGTGGCCTGCCAGGGCAGCTTTGCAATGGCGACGAGCAACGACCGCACGGGGCGAATTCCATCAATCAATCCCTCGCGGACCAGGGAGGCCCTGCTCGGTGGTTTGCGTTTCTGGGTTTCGGTGATCAAGGCTTCAAGACGGGCACGCAACTCAGCATCTGGCACCGCACCTTGCGCGCTCAAGGCAACAAGTTCGCCGAGCAGCGTTTTGTACATTGCGGCCCAATTGACGGTAGCGGGGACATCGGCGGCAGCCTGACGCCACAGATCGGCGATCCGGCGCTGCACCATAAGGATCAACTGGTCTGTGGTGGTGAACAGGCAATACCGAAGAAAGCATGCGACCTCCACGGTGCGCGCTGGCTCTTTGATCTTGGCTCCGGCTGAGGGCGGCCTGGAGACAAGTCGGCGCGCGTAGCGGCGCAAGATGAGATCGGGGATGTCTGCCAGGTGCTTATGAACGTCCAGCGTGTAAAGCAGGTCGATGCGCTCCAGTACCTCGCTGATTTGGCGGGTTGAGTGTTTCGCCGGTGCAGCCCATAGCCAACTCTGCTGGGTTTGTCCATCTGGGCGCAGCTCTGAAACTGAGGCTCGCCAGCGATCAAGTGTTGCTGGATCAACGCTGGCGGCGATGGCGGTGCCTGTTTCAACTTCAAGCTGGGCAAGTGCCGCCGCAATCAGTGTCCGAATTGCCCGCTCGTGCACGATCACCAGCTTGTTCTTGTACAGCCATTGACGCGCCCGCACGAGTAGCTGATCGCGGTCGGCGCAGCGCGCCACTTCGTCGCGCAGTTCACGTACCAGTGAGCGGCGCTGGTGCTCGCTCATCCACTGGAATCCAAGGACCGTGCAGGCTACTTGTTGGTGATCGAATAGCGTGCGCCCGCGTTCATACATGGCTCTCAGCGAGGCGACTTCTGGTGCTGCAATGCCAAGCTCGTTGCCAAGGTGGCGCCACAAGGCTACTGGAATTACCCGAAAGGCACCGAGCAAACGCCCACTCATGCGCAGGAAACCAATATGGAGCGCCAGACCAAGCTTGTGGGAATCACCTCGGCGTGCATTGATTGCGTCGCGCTCGGCACCATCGAAGGTGAAAAATGCCTTCATCTCGAAGTCGCTGATATCGCGGGGGAGCCCACGCATCCCCAAAAACGTTGTGTGCCAACCCTGCATCGTGAACCTCAAAAGTGGGAGGCCACCATACCCGTTTACAAAGCGAACAGGAAAGTCAATGAAATCAACGGTCTACCCAGACCACCCCCGCGCCAGTGCTAGCTTTGCGTACCGTCACTTATTGCACTGAAAACGAGGAGACCCCAGGTCGATGACCTGGACACCGCGCCACCACTCTCGCTGCTGGCGTTGCTTTCCCAGCGGAGCGGCATCGAGCTGGACCGGCTGCGCTGTATGAGTTTCGCCGGATGGGTGCCTTGGCTACTGGACAGCCTTGATGACCAGATTCCAGACGCCTTGGAAACCTATGCGTTTCAGCTCTCGGTGTTGCTGCCAAGACTCCGCCGTAAGACGCGATCCATCACGAGCTGGCGTGCCTGGCTGCCCAGCCAGCCGATAAACCGCGCCTGTCCGCTCTGCCTGAGCGATCCGGAGAACCAAGCCGTACTGCTCGCGTGGAAGCTGCCCCTGATGCTGAGCTGCCCGCTGCATGGCTGCTGGCTGGAATCCTATTGGGGCGTGCCAGGGCGGTTTCTCGGCTGGGAGAACGCCGACGCCGAACCGCGCACCGCCAGCGACGCGATTGCGGCGATGGACCAGCGTACCTGGCAGGCACTGACAACCGGTCACGTGGAGCTGCCGCGCCGACGCATCCACGCCGGATTGTGGTTTCGACTTCTTCGCACGCTGCTCGATGAGCTGAACACCCCGCTTTCCGCGTGCGGAACCTGCGCGGGGTATCCCCGCCAAGTCTGGGAAGGCTGCGGGCATCCGCTGCGTGCTGGGCAAAGTCTGTGGCGACCGTATGAAACCCTGAATCCGATAGTACGGTTACAGATGCTGGAGGCGGCGGCAACGGCAATCAGCTTGATTGAGGTGAGGGACATCAGCCCGCCAGGCGAGCAGGCAAAGCTATTCTGGTCCGAGCCCCAAACCGGGTTCACCAGTGGCCTGCCGACGAAAGCGCCGAAGCCCGAGCCCATCAATCACTGGCAGCGTGCAGTCCAGGCCATCGACGAGGCCATCATTGAAGCGCGACACAACCCCGAGACGGCACGCTCGCTGTTCGCGTTGGCTTCCTATGGTCGGCGCGATCCCGCTTCCTTGGAACGGTTGCGCGCCACCTTCGTGAAGGAAGGCATCCCGCCGGAATTTCTGTCACATTACCTGCCTGATGCACCCTTTGCATGTCTTAAACAAAATGACGGGTTAAGTGACAAATTTTGACGGATAGAGCTTTCCGGCTCACACTGTCACATAATCGAACGTATACGTGACGGGTGAAAAGGTGCTGATCGGCTACATGCGGGTATCGAAGGCGGACGGATCCCAGTCCACCAATTTGCAACGCGATGCGCTCATCGCCGCTGGTGTGAGCCTTGCGCACCTTTACGAGGATCTGGCCTCGGGCAGGCGCGATGATCGCCCAGGGTTGGCTGCTTGCCTGAAGGCGCTTCGTGAAGGGGACACGCTGATCGTGTGGAAGCTCGATCGGCTTGGCCGTGATCTGCGCCACCTGATCAACACCGTGCACGACCTAACTGCGCGTAGCGTGGGCCTGAAGGTCCTGACCGGTCACGGTGCGGCGGTCGACACGACGACTGCCGCCGGCAAGCTTGTGTTCGGTATTTTTGCCGCGCTGGCCGAGTTCGAGCGTGAGTTGATTTCCGAGCGAACAGTCGCTGGACTTATCTCGGCGCGCGCTCGCGGCAGGAAAGGGGGGCGCCCCTTCAAGATGACCGCCGCCAAGCTACGCCTGGCGATGGCCAGCATGGGGCAACCGGAAACCAAGGTGGGCGATCTCTGCGAAGAACTCGGGATTACCCGGCAGACGCTCTACCGGCACGTGTCGCCCAAGGGCGAACTGCGGCCAGACGGCGTAAAGCTGCTCTCCCTCGGTTCAGCCGCATAAATGGAGGCGACCTGGAACGGGGCGCTGTTCAGTGCGGCAACGATCCGATTACCGGTGTCGACCCAGAGCAGCCGTAGAGCTTTTGGGAAAGCTGTCGTTCAACGCCGAGTTCAGCGGCAGTTTTTAAGTTGTGATTTTATGGAATACTTTTGCGCAGCAAAACCATAAAGCCGCGACTTAAAAACTGTCCAGCGCAGGCACGAAGTGCTGGAGCGGTGCTGCAACGACTTGTGTACGCCCAGCATGGGCATGAACTAATGAGGTGAAAGTCCTCTGTAGGAAGGTCACCGTTTAAATAACATACTGTTATTTAACGTTAACTACTAGCGAATGGCAAGGGCTTAATCGCGAGGTT
>NZ_LZEX01000021.1 GCF_001676055.1 Morganella psychrotolerans
CTATCCGGTTAATTTAGAGTATAGATCTTTCTATGTTTCTAGTCAGATGGGGGATATCGCGAAATGTAGGCAGTTTTTTTAAGATCTCATTATGCTCTTCAAGTTGCGCGATTTTCTTTTTTAATTCACGAATTTCAATCTGCTCAGGCGTCATGGGTGACGCTTTCGGTGAAATACCCTTGCGTTCTAGCTTGAGTTGCCGGACCCATTTGTCCATGGTTGATTTACCAACACCCATCGCGTTGGCGGCCTCGAGCACGGAATAGTTTTGGTCAAGCACCAGTTGAGCCGCTTCAAGTTTGAATTCAGCACTGAAAAGCCGTCTTATTCGTTTTGCCATAATTGTCACCTATCTGTTTGTGAGGTGATGATATCACCTCTGAGTTGGTGACCAAATTAACTATGCCACTACAACCTGCGTGCTTCCTGTTTTCCATCCATACATCGTTAACTCCGCCAATAATATAGTATGCGCCTGAATGTTTTCCACAGGTCACCAAGTCACCTTCTCGCGCACCAGCAACACCGTACCACTGGAATGTATTATCACCTGTCAGAATATGACCTCCGCATGTAGTTGAGTCTCCTACACGTAAAAAATATCCAACTGCCATATATCACCTCTAATTTATTGAAGTAAATGAATTGAAATATTCTCTTTTTCCGATGTTGTATGGCTCATGGTGTACCCTTGATTGTCAGTTGTTCCATGATAAGAGTTGCCGTTTACGTTATGCATTATGTACTTGCAATCACACAAAGGGTTGCCAAAATCATCGGTACACAAATACCTTATATGATGCCTTGTTGTGTCTGAGATATTATTAATGCCTGATGTCAGCTTTTCTTTAATTAACTGAACACTTTTCAATGGTGAGGATTCAATGTCCGACTTATATACATCAACTGTATTACTTCCTGAAAGACAGCCGCAACTAACCATTGATCCGTGAACAGCTTGAAGTTTCCCATGATTTAGAAAGCCTTGCTGCCCAGAAACGACAGTGCCTGGCTGACCACACTTAGGACAGGGTGTTGTCGGATCGCCCACTCTTAAAGCTTGTTTATTAAAGCATGTGACCGTTTGTATAGTTGCAATGCAGGTGGCACCAGTGGTGGTTTTGTCTCCATTTAAGGCCATTGCCTTACCCATGATGATGGGCCTGACTCCAGACATAACACCTACAATGTGTGATATGTTAGTTTTATATAATATATTAAATAGAATAATATATTAATATAATGTATTAATCTAACCATTAACAACCAAATCATTACAATTCACCATCTTTCCCTGTTCATTTCTACTAGGAATTTCGCCGTTCGCACACCTCATGTTTTACTGGTAAAGGTCACCATTCATAGCCGATCTACTTAATTATCAGAGAAACTCATGAGCACTAAAGAAAAAAAACCTTGAATTGCTATACAACGCCTGGCTGTCGCGTTCTGTATCCTGGGAGTTTGGTTGTGAAGATGAGCGAAAAACCCAATGCCGTGATTGGGCTGAGTCATCTTTAGAAAGCATCACTGATGCCGAAGAGTTCGACCAGGATGAAGCCGATTACATCGTGGATGATGAGCTCACGCACTGGACGGAATAACTTCGCCTAACCCCTTCGTCACCGTAACATCTAATGTGACAATGAAGGGGTAAACAAATCAAACAGGCAAATTGTTATGAGCAACATGCCCCAAGACGAACTGAGCGCTATCGCACTGTTCAACGACATTGGCCGAAATGAAGTCACTGCTCGTTTTGATATGCTGAGCGCAACCGCACAAGTGCGTTTCGATGAGAGCTATCGTATACACGGCACCATGCCCGTCGGTTTTACCGCTCTCAATTTCATGACCGCTGATGAGCAGAAGCAGCGCCACCAGCTCTTGCTGGCGATACAGTTATGTACCGATCCCCAAGCTGAAGCCCACGACCGTATTAAAGCCAGGCGAGCAGAAATGAAAAGAAAAAACCATGTCGTTACCACTGGGTAAGCTTCAGCACGCGTTGCTGCACGATATCGTTATCCAGCAGGCTGGAAAATGGTGGCCGGGTTGCCAACTAACCGTGCAGACACTGAGCCGTAGCCGGATCATTCTGGACGCTTTGGTTGTCCGGAAACTCCTAACCCATGAAGGCAGTTGTCATTATCAGGTCACAAGTCTGGGTCTGAAAATTTTCTCTCAGACCGGACATGAGAAAGTGCGTTAAACCTCTGGATTTGGGCGCTGTTTTACAATAGAGTAAACATAACGAATAGGTGGAATATGTCTCATCTTACTGGTGTGATTTCGAGTGTAATTCAGGATCTAGATACAATCGGCGAAAGGATTAATTCAGCCATTAATAAAGCTTCTTCCGACGCAGAAATTCTATTGCTGGAGGATGCGTTAATATCACTGTCTGAAACCCGAACTCGCCTGCAAGGCAAAGCGCCGGTAAACCAGGTTAACGCCAGTGTGACCCGGATCCACCCATTACCATAACCAGCCTAATATTGCTTGAGGTGACCAAAGATCATGTCAGACCAACTACCTGCAAACGAAACTGAACCTCTGGTGCCGAAAGCTAAAGTCCCTTCAGCCCACCTGGAGACGCTATTTAACTACCTGGTTAAATGCATCAAAGAAGACGGGGCACCCCCAACTTACGATGAAATCGGCAAAGCGTTGGGTTATTCAAAAGGACTGGTCGCCCGGCGTGTGAAGCAGCTGCATGAGCAAGGCCGTATCGTTATAGATGGAGAGAAAACCACGGCCAGGACTATGCGCATTGCTATTGGGCAGGGCTATGATGAACTGGTTGATAAGGTGTACCTGACAGAAGATCGCAAAGCCATTATTAAAGCGGTGAAAAGCATGATGAAGCGCACCGGCATCGGTCCTTCTATCAATATGCTGGCGCATGAGCTCGGCTTTTCGAACAGCAAGACAAAACGCCACGTTGAGTACCTGGATAAAAACGAATTACTCCGATACAGCCCCGAACTGGGTGAAGTTATTGCCACTGAACCAGGTGACTACGAGCCAAAACCAAATGCGTAATGGTGGGCTCTACTTTCGCTTTTTCCACTATGCTCTGCTGATCTGTCTGTTGATTGGATGCATTCTTTTTGGCAGGGCGCTCATCTCTATCTACTGGCCGGGGTATTGGGTTCCAGCTGATGCCTGGTATGCCTTCGGGATAGTGCCGGGTGTTTGGCTCGCGCCTCTGATTGGGCCGATTATCTTCATATTCCTTTCTTCGCTTTATCGCTATTTCGGGGTATTGGTGATGACAACCTGCATCGCCTGCGCCGGGGTGGCTTTTTTCGTCCTCAAATCGTAGTGCTTTCCCTTCCTGCACCTTGAAAAAGACACTCTTCTTCTGAATCATAAGAGCCTCACAATCGATCGTTCGCGTATCGTGGGGGTGTGCGATTTACCAGATCGGTGCGCCTTATGCGGTTTGGCGCATGTCATCAAGAGGGTACACGATGAAACACAAGGTTCTTGCGCTGGTGGGCGCACTAGGTCTGTTGGCCGGTAGCGTAATGGCTGCACCACAGTTCAACCCGAATTCAGTCTATGCAGGCAAAAATGAGCAGCCTGCGGCACAGCCTGGAACACCAACCCAGAACGGTGAAAAGGGGAGCGTCACCGTTCTCCGCCTAAACAGCTACGCACACCTGGGGGAATTCACCGTGCCGGAGGGGATTCAAAAGGCAAGCGTTGAGCAATTCAACAACAAGGTTTACGTCCTGTCAGAGAAACCAGACAAGCGCCTGGCCGGATTGTGGATCGGCCGCGATACTAACGGAAAGGAGGGGCTCTGCGGGTATATCAACAACAGCATGCGCATACAAAAATGCTACTTTATTTTATATAGGGAAAAGTAGTATGCCAGCCCTTACTATTTGAGTGGGGGCTCTACTATTTCCCCCTGCCTGGTCCAAGCACTTTTCCGAAAATGTTCTCATCCTCTAATTCTGGAGGGTATACCAATGCTATAAACTCTTCCAAGGGATGGCCTGATATTGATTTTGTTGTATTGAGTGATAGTCCTTCATTTTCCTTCATGAATTCCATTAAGTGTTGGAAGGTTGTGTAGGCCAATACATCAGAAATAAAGGTAATTTCTGAAGTTTCAACACTCATTTCAACGTGAAATTTTCCGTTTTTAGGTCTGGGATCTGGTGATGCATTAACAACTTGCGTTTCGATATACTTTCCTTTCGAATAATAGCGCTTATTTGGGGCATTATTCATGTAATTAACTATATTTTCGCACTCTTTTTCCATGATCTTTAAAACACCAGCATCTATATTATCGCTTACTATTTTTAGATTCACATTAACGCGGAATTTCTCAATTAATGTTGTCAGCAATGTCAGGGCGCTTATTAAATTATTTTGTAGTAACTGCGAATGCAATAACTCTTTTTTTATCGGAAGGGCCAACGAAATCTTTATATGATTCAGTGTATATTGCTGAGTATATAAAATTGAGACTAAACTCTCTAAATAAAGATGCAACCAAGTTAACGGCATTGGTTTTCTGTGTGTCATCTAATTCAGCCATGTGCAGTTTATTTGACTGGTTTAAATTGAGAGTGCTTAATCCTTCACTTATCCTGATTTTTAATTTGGGCAGATCCCAATCATCGATAAGGAAGCCAGCCATTACACCAAGCCCATCACGAGGCTTTGAGTTTGAATAACCTTTATCGCCTGACTCATCTATAAAAAAAAAATTTCGTTGTATCGTTCATGTACACTCTCATGTAAATAAATATATTGTTAAAGATGCAATCCAATACGCTTACCATTCGGTAGCGTTACATCAATAGAAAGCTCGCCGCCTAAAGCTTTTATATAACGTTTCAACGTAGATAACTTTGGATCGTTATCAACATTCTCAAGCTTGGCAATAGAGGGTTGTGAAACGCCAAGGGACTTGGCTAATTCTGACTGGGAAAGATTGAGTTCCTCACGAATTTTAGCCAGCGTTATTTCCCTACGGATCTCTTCCGCACGCGCTTCAATTTTAGCCAACGCCTCTGGGGATTGTTTTGCAAGTAGTTCATTTAAAGTGGACATGTTATTTCTCCTGCTCTAATAGATGCGCTGAGTATTCAGCGTCGGCCATCTTGATTAACTTCTTATAGAAACGCGTTTCGTCTTTTCCTTTCTTATCACCAGCACATAACACAATGCCACGGCGGATAGGGTCAAATGCAAAACACGCTCTAATCGGATGACCACCAACCTGAATTCGCAGTTCCTTCATATTGGGAAACTGCGAACCTTTCAGTGTATCGACCTGGGGCCGACCAAGGTTTGGGCCATCTTCACGTAAAATCATGAGCACCGCCAACACTTCAATTTGAGTTTCCTCATTCTGTTCTTCGAACCATGAATCGAAGAGGTCTCTCGTTAATATTTCCCACATAAATAAATATAACCTCCGAGTTATAATGAATTTTATAGCCTTGAGGTTATATTGTCAAATATATGACAATCACATTGCTGTCTTTTATATTATAATATTTCGGACACTTGAAAAACATATTGAAATAGTGTCTATTAATTCGATATTTTTAATTAAAAGACACTTATTGTCCGATAATGATTTAGGAGACACAATTTGCGCCTATTTGGGTATGCTAGGGTGTCCACCAGCCAACAATCTCTTGACATTCAGACGAAAGCGTTAATTGAGGCGGGAGTGGCAAAGCACCGTTTATTTACAGACAAGGAGTCAGGAAGTCACATTAATAGAGAGGGGTTACAGTTACTCAAAGTTAAAGTCGAGAAGGGTGACATTATTCTCGTGAAAAAATTAGACCGTCTTGGCCGTGATACCGCCGACATGATCCAACTAATTAAAGAATTCGACTCAATGGGTGTGGCTGTTCGTTTTTTGGATGATGGTATAAGCACTGAAGGCTCAATGGGAAAAATGGTGGTCACCATTTTATCCGCAGTCGCTGAAGCGGAGAGACAAAGGATTCTGGAGCGAACAAATGAGGGTAGGCAAGAAGCGTTACTCAAAGGCGTGAAATTTGGCCGCAAGCGGTCCGTTGATCGTGAGAGAATTTTAAAGATGAGGGAAAGCGGATTAGGTGGTACTGCAATTGCCAAAGAAATGCAGATCGCGCGATCAACCGTTTATAAAATACTTGAAGAGGTCAATACTGATGATATAAATCACGCAGAAAAGTGAATTATTGGTGATATTTGAAATTAATAATAAATTGGCTTGAATTAATTAAATGAATATAGATTAAGGATGTGTTTGCATGTCAGAAGAGGGCAATAAATATTTTAAGGGTGGTGAGCCAACATGGGCCAATGCATGTGTGGGGGAAAATGGGAATCCTTCATATACTGAGTATTACAAAGGATACTCTAAAGCAGCTAATGTCTTACTTGATGCTGTAATCTCAGATAAGGGAGTGCGTCTGTGGTTAGACGATTTTATATATCCAATATGTTTTAACTTCAGGCACTCTATCGAATTAAGATTGAAAGATATTTGTCAGCATTATATTAGTGAAATCTTTACCATTAAAAATACACCTTTTAGCTTTGACCATACTGGATCTCACGACATAGGAATTATTTGGGAGTTCGTTAAACAAAAGGCAGTTATTGCAGAAAGAAATTCAGAAAGGTTTATAGAAGAGATTGATGAATTTATAATAGAACTATCAGCCATTGATGCGACAGGGCAAGTTTTTAGATATCCATTTTCAAAGAGAAACGAAAAACACTTGGTGAGGGAAAGCATCATTAATGTCATTGACCTTAAGACACAATTTAATAGGGTTGAATCCGTGCTTGATAAATTCTCTAACTTTATGTCCGAGGCATTAGACAACTATGGATTGGGATACTTTTCTGGTGATTTATCAAGAAATGATCTAATTGATATCGCCAATCATCTTCCTGATAGAAACACATGGCGCGAGCATTATTCAAACAGGTTAGAGAGTCGCTAAAGTCAAAATATGCGTTAAGCAACAGGGCATTCAGTAAGGCTATAGCTGTTATCGAAAACACACATGATTTAGCTAAAATGATTGGTTTGGAATTGCCATTATACGGATGTGATAAAGATACTGTAAGACTCGCCTTTCTGATGCGGTAAGTGTCAAGGTAGTTGTCACCCTTTGTTAATTTAGGCAGCCTGTTTTTCCCGCTCAGGATTCAGGGTGACGGTCTCTTTTCTTTGCCAGTTCCGGGTATCTCCGGACCACCGTTCGGGATGG
>NZ_LZEX01000022.1 GCF_001676055.1 Morganella psychrotolerans
TGGATGGATCGCAGTTCATTATCCTAACCAAAAAGTGAGTTAGGAGTTCTAAATGAACCGCCCTGTGCGGAGCCGCATGCAGGGTGGTGTGGGGGCTGGAGGCTAGATACCTCCGGCTACCCGATTAAATCATCAATTCATGACCGTCATTCCGGTAATGCGGTCATACAATAATGCGGTTTCTGTAGCGGTTCTGTGCGGGATAATGCCCAATTGCAAGAGGCCAGCAGAGATTGAACCTTCTCCACCCTGCCCGTTAACAGCACTTCAACGGGCGCTACCTGGGCACCCTCGTTGCTAAAGCCCTGGTCTAAGGTTGACTTTCGGATCCGGAGGTAGTCAGTGTTGGCATTGAGCCGTGCGGTATCCGTCTTCAGCCATTCAACTTCGTTCAGAAGTGAATACGGCCAGCCCATTTGGGCTAATGTCCCCAAAATAGTCGTCAGTCGATAAAGGTCATTTTTGGTTGTCAGTTTACCGGTCCCACTGTCGTACAAGTATTGCAGCTTTTCTTTCAGCTTGGCACTCGTGGGGTGATTCTCTCCTTGACTGATAAGCCAGCGCAGATCCGGGGCGACATCTTTCGAAAAACGTTTTTGCCTCATGGCTTGTTTCAACCATTCGAACAAAAAGAGATGTTCTTGTATGTTACCGTTCGCCCGACCATTGCGCTTGGCGATAGCCAACGCGACAAGCGCACACCAGGCAAGATGTGCGCTCATTTGGTTCAAGGTGGTTTTCATTTCAGTCATGACTATCCGTGCTGCTTATACTTTCGTTTTTGTTTACATCAGGCATTTTACCTGAAACGCTAATACAACGCGATGCATTCAAAAGCGCACTTTCTGCCCCGGCAGTGCGTGCCTTCAGGTCATCCGTCTTTGTGTCGCGGTAAAGCAATTTTTGCGCCCGGCTCTCGTGCGTGACATCGATCGGAATACCCGTTGCGATGACAGTGTTGAGGTACTCGATAGCTGAACGTCCATCGGTTGGTAGGTAAGTCATAGTGTCATATTCACGCCCCATTGACTCGTATAACCGCTTGATTTCATCAACCGACAACATGGCATTAAATCGGAACAGCCTACCAGCAAAAAATAACACAGTAAAAATAAGGCATGCCCCGAAAACACCCGCAAGATAGCCAGCGACGGTGACGAATTCCACGAGGCCTTCAGACGGATTTTTATCTGAATAATACTGGAACAGGATCACGGCAAAAGCGGCAAGAAAAACGATTGCGAGCCCGTAGAAGCAACATGCTATGTAACCCTCCATAAATTTGGTGAATTTCATCCGCAAGTATGACTCTTGCCTTTTCAGGTAGAGTTCGACATCTGTCGTTTCGATATTCATAAGAGCCTCATTATTCAATGTGGTTATCGTTCTGGATATGTTCGGCGGTCAGCGAAGTCTTTGCGATGCTGTCAGTTAGCGCTGAAAGTTCTTGCTTCACCTTGAGGAGAGCGTCTTTGTCCGCACTGGCTTTCTGTGCCAGGGCGAGCATGGTATCCACCGTTCGGGTATGCGCCCCGTTCATGGGCACACCTGACATGACGACAGCATTAAGGTAATCAATCGCGGGGCGCTCGTCCTCAGGGGCATAATTTAAGCGGGTGTAGGTTTCTTCGGCTGCTTTGTACTGCATTTCAATTTCATGGACGGTTAACTGGGCTTTGATCTTCGGCAAATACCCACGAAAGAACAGCCCAATCAAAACCAATACGCAAACGCAGCCCAGCGCGTAGTATCCTGCCAAATCTATTATGTGTAGCAATTCTGGGTCGTGGAACCCCACCAGAAAGCGCCAAGCAAACAAAGCGGCATAGAAAACGACAAATACCAACATTGGTGTTAACACAGTGGGCATGAGGGTGTTTTCAATAAACACCGTGACTTTCAGCATTCGGCTATTACTCTGTCGTTGCAGGTACAACTGAATGTCCATTTTATCAATTTTCATGATGCTCTCTCTGTGCCCTGATCGTCCGTGTTCTACGATCAGGGGGGGTACGAGTAGTTTGGAATGCTTATGCTAGCGTTTTGCTTTGTGCGATGACGGTTTCGAATTCCTGGCTTAAGGTGTTCAGCTCGTGGTCACGCACATCCGCCTCAACCAATGCTTTTACTCGGGCGCGGTGGTGATAATTCATTGGAATACCTTCACAAATTAAGGTGTCGATGTAATCAATGCCGGACTTCTGTTTTGAGGACAAATGGCCCATTTTTTGGTATGCACAGAACGTGCTGGAACAGAGGGCTTCTATCTCATTAACGCTCAACAGTGGCTTCAGTCGTGGAAACGAACACGAATAATACAAGTGCGCAAACAAGAGCACACCGACACAGCCAACTACAACGAAGCACAACGGAATGAAAAGGAGGGTTTCCACAACGACTGGCATGATAGTCAGTTGGATGACAGAAAACAGCACCCCAATCAGGAGGAATGTGATAAATGGTGGGGTAAAGATACCATCCAGAATACGCGTGATTTTTAGCATTCCGCATGCGCTTTGGCGTTGCAGGTACAATTTGATGTCAGTCTGTTCAGTTTTCATGATTGCCTCTTCAGTTAACGGTCTTTTGCTTTTTTCTGCACGTCTTCACATTTTGGCGAAACCCCATGCGAACATTGTTCTTGTGCGCTCAGGATCCACCAGCCATTTTCTACTTTATGTCTTGGGCTTAACCCGTCATCGTCTGACCAACGCATAGCAACAATGAAGTTGTAACTGTTAAGCCAACGGATGGCGGTCTGGCAGTACAATGCATTTTGAAGCATGGATTTTATGCGATTACTGACTTTCTTTGCTTCAGCGGGGCTGCTCGTGGGGTTAACGTTGAAAATGAGTGCGGGATCCGATTGCATCATGCTCCAAGCGACAATGTCCGCTTCGGAGACCCGTGCATGGCACTGTATGAATTCGTTATTCCGGATGGCAACGCGCGCCACCGCACTTGGCTGAACAGCATCACTCTCCAGGAGTGTCGGGAGATTATCCTTGAACTGGACCTGATCAATTTGGTTTGACTGCAATGCGGAGTCCGGTTTTTCCAGCGTATGCGAACCATGACCCGCGATTAAATACCCGGCACACTTATTGTGCAGTGACTTGTAAATCCACATTGGGAATCGGTGCTCAGCGGTCATGCTGGTGGCAACAACTAGCGCCTGGTCATAATCAGGGAAAAATACTTTTTGATGCGACCCGAATTGAATGGTTCTTGCTCCGGCCAATAGTGGTGAACCGACAGAACGATGATAAGGTGCGGCCAAGGTAAACCCTCCATAACTACGTTGACAGTTAGAAAGCACACATCGAGACGTAGCCCGATTTCTCCGATACATCTTCTGGTTTTTTATCCAACTTGACCTGGCGTTCTTCGTCGCGCAGTAAATCGTACCGCACCACTTTGGTGCCGAGGGACTTGGACATATCCCGGCAATGGATCAATATGTGAACGCGATTCGGTGGCAGGTGTGGGAAACGCAGTAAAAGAATTTTTGTGAAAATCACGAGTGAAGCTTCATTGGTGTCAAACCCATAGAGGTCCTCTAGGATGAAGTAAGTGTGATTTTTATTGCCCAGTTTGCCCGGCTCAGGGCAAAGCTTCACCCGGAAGTGAACTGCCTCGCATGACCACTCACGGTGCGGCAGCGCCATGAGTACGAAGTCTTTTAACAAAGTGGACATAATACCTCTGTTTGATTTTAGGTTGTGCCATAGGGTAATGGGTAAATTTTACGGGCAGAGATACCGGTGACGAAAAATTACAGTACGTTCCAGCGCGTATTATCTTTAAGGCACAGGCGTTCGTAAGCGGCCCCCACTTCACTACTGGCGGATTTTATATCGCTGCGTATCTCATATTGCTCAATGCGGTGCTCATGGCGTATGTTGGACAGTTCAATACAGCGGTATCGCTGGGCTGCAATGTACTCAGCAAAAGCAGGTTGCTCCTGCATGGCTACGCCCCATTGCTTTGCCGCACGCAAGTAAAGTTGTTTTGCTTCGAGTTCAAGCGCGAGTTTGACCGCACCCGCCTCAGGCAAACATTGTTTACCCAGGCGTTCAACGGTGTTCGATGAAACCTTCCTGCGTGCCATCAGAGCATCTCCTACGGATAGATGATAATTTATACTTTGTAGGATAATGGTACGACTGGTTGGGTGGCTGACGAAGGGAAAACCAGAACAAAACGAGGAGCTTTTAGCGCTAGGATGGAAAATGAGCTAGGCTCTTAAGACTATATGCCCACCGAAGTTCTGAGTGACTTAGTTCGATATAAGAGCCGCAGGTTTGATTCAACTAGTAGATCAGTGAAAGCAATATAACACTTACTAACATAGCCGAGACTTGTATTCTTCCAAGTCTTTCAGAAAATCCGGGTTAGAAATAAATTTTAACTTTAATTCATCTGCAAGCTCTACATAGCCCAAACTATAAAGGTTTTTTACAACCTCAAAGGGAAAATTTAATTTTTCTACTACATGCATTAAATCTTCAAAATTAGCTTCATAACGAGCACGGCGTTCATATTCTCTTTGATAATCTTTTGAGTTGCCTTGGTTACTATAGAATAAAGCCAAGAGGCCTGAAATAGAGACTGAGTCAAACCTATCACGGAATTTTCTTTCTAATATAGTGCGGCGTTTTAAGGATGCCATAATTCGATTCTTTATTTTCTCTGCATTATTCCCATCACAAGGGTTAATAGCGCCATTTACAACAACTAACTCATTGATACTACTACGGCGAAGATAAAATCCGGACATCCCCTCAGTGTCAGGATAGTTGTCACCCCCTCTGAAAAATAAACCTGAGGGCGCGGAGTGACACATGAAACGTATTTCACCTGAACGAAAAGCCGCCATACTGGCTAAATTATTACCGCCGTACAACA
>NZ_LZEX01000023.1 GCF_001676055.1 Morganella psychrotolerans
AAAAACCCCTGAATAAACAACACCATCGCTATTTTTCACCTGCTCTGATAACTCTCTGCCATTGTAATCCTGACCTGATTCAGTAAATCCCGATACTTTTATGAATAAATTTCCGTGAATGAAACAAGGTGTTCTGTTTTGTGGCTCTGTCGGTAAATTAAATATCTGTATTAACAAATAGATGACGCTATATTTCGGCAAAGATGATGGAATATTGCATAACTCAGAGTAGAGGGCGCCGGGATAATACTTTGTGGGAATACATTTTTTGCAGCGGTATGTAATAAAAAAGAAATGGACGAATTTACACAGAAAGGCCACTTAGCAGCGTAAAGTCTGTAATAAAATTTGTTAAGATAACAGACACAGATAATGGGTATAGATGTAAATAGCCTGAGGGTCGTATTGAACAAGAAAAAAACCTGGTCAGTCCGCTATGTTGCAGGGCTTCCGGCACAGCAAATTACGCCTATGTCAGCAGATATGTTGGGATCCCGGCTTCCTGTCGGTTTACCTATTTCTACGCCGGCGCAACCCATTCGTGTCGTCGTCTGGAATATTTATAAGCAGCAGCGGCCTGAATGGCAGAAAACGCTTGATAAACTCCTGTGTGATACACAGCTGGCTTTGTTACAGGAAGCTCAGCCATCACCCGGATTAGTTAATCTTTCGGCAAAACATCAGCTTATCGCCGATCAGGTTCCTGCGCTCCGCTTTCAGCAGCACCCTTCAGGTGTCATGACACTCGCAACGTCACATCCTGTCTATTGCTGCCCGCTACAGCAAAAAGAGCCGTTATTACGTCTGGCAAAATCGGCTCTGATTACGGTTTATCCGTTACCGGATGGCCGTCAGCTGATGGTAATAAATGTTCATGCAATTAATTTTAGTTTTGGTGTGGATGTTTACCGCCATCAGTTAAATACGATTGGTTCGCAGATCCGTTGTCATATCGGACCGGTCATTATGGGTGGGGATTTTAATGCCTGGAGCAGGCAGCGGATGCACGCACTGAAATGGTTTGCCCGTACCCTGCGCCTGAAAGAAGTTATTTTTCCTGTTGATCACCGCACTAAGGTATTCGGGCATCCGCTGGACTATTTATTTTATCGCGGATTTAAATTGATACAGTCAGATGTCATGCTGACGGATGCCTCAGATCATCATCCTCTGATTGCAGAATTTCAATAATAAGAACTGCATCAAATAAATAATATATTAATATAAATTATGTAAGTAAATATAATTATCAACCTGCTATAGTTAAACCGGTGTTATTGTTTTGTGTTATTTATTTAATTTCAGCGTTAAATAATTTATCGGAGAAACTAAATGCAGCGTATTGTCATTGTAGGCGGCGGGGCCGGCGGCACAATGGTCGCGAATATCCTGACGAAGAAGTTGTTAAATGATATTTATCAGAAGAAAGTGGAAGTTGTACTGATTTCAGACAGTGAATGGCACTATTATAAACCTGCGTTTATGTATGTTGCGTTTAATTTGTATCAGAAAGATGAGTTACGCAAATCTCAACGCTCTCTGCTGCGCCCTGAAATTAAGTTTGTTCATGATCGGGTTGAACATTTTGATTTTGCCTCGCAGACCTTGCTGGGAAAAAATGGCACAAAATACGGCTATGACTATCTGGTTATTGCCACCGGCTGTCAGCCAAGACCAGAGCGTATCTCCGGAATGAAAGAAGCTGCGGATCATTTCTATCAGTATCAACCCGCCCGTCAGCTGGCAGAAAAGCTGGCTAAATTTGAGAAAGGCCGGATTTTCATTACAGTTTCTTTCCCTAATACTCCGAATGTTCCCCATCAGTGCGGTATCGCTCCTATGGAAACGACACTGATGCTGGATGATTATTTTCGCCAGCGCCGTGTCCGTCAGGACATTGAAATTGTTTATACCTACCCGACAGTCTCCCAGTTATTACGCAATTGCCTGTTTATGCAAAAGGATGTGTGCGAAGTCCTGCCGGCTGTTTTTCAGGAGCGTGGTATTCAGGCACAACGCGGCTTTACCTTAGAGCGTGTTTGTCCGGAGAAAAAAATCGCCTATTCGAAAGAGGGTGAAGAGCAGCCGTTTGACCTGCTGATCGGCACTCCGCCTATTTCAGCCGTCGAAGCGGTACGTAATACCGGGCTATGTGACGGCGATCCGGAAGAGGGATGGCTGCCGACTGATCCTGAAACATTGCAGGTTTACGGGCTGAAAAATGTGTATGTATTGGGTGATACCGTAGATCTTCCGATCAGTAAGGCTGCGGGCAGTTGCCATAATCAATCCACAGTTGTGGTGGATAATATTATCGGTGAAATGCGTTTCGGCTATACCACCGCGATTTATGACGGGCGTGTTCAGGCGGTAGCGCAGATGGGGCTGAATGCGGGTATGCCGCTTCAATATGATTATAAGCATGATGTTGCACCGACACCGCCGACAAAGCTGGGCGGATTACTGCGCACCGGTTTTAACCGCGGGCTGTACTGGTCAACCGTCCGTGGCCTGGTATAAGAGAGGAACTGATAATGCCGACAACTGAACACAACACTGAACAGGCACCGCAGGCGCCGGAGTTTTCTGCACAAACACGGGACAAACTGGCAGTATTAATGCAGATGAACCGGTTTGATAACGTGATAGATGCGCTCTCTTTAGTCGCTGACCTGGTTGATATCATCGGAAAGAATGAGGTGAGTAAGCTGGCGGATAATACAGAATCTGCCATTGCTCAATTATGGGAAGGTGGTCTGGCACTGAATCAGGCTAAAATGGAGATGATGTATAATGATGAGAAATACAACTTCCGTAATACCTACAAATTACTGAAAGATCCTGAGACATTAAAAGGTATTCACATGGTGCTCAGAACCTTGCAGATCATGGGCTCCCGCGTTCAGCGTATTGACAGCGAACCCTGATTACCGATAAAAATAGGGAGCTGATAGCTCCCTATTCTATTTCTATGTTATATCTTTCTGATCTGAATTAATGCATAAACGGTAATGCACCGTTTACACGGTAATAATTAGTAAGAAAGCCAATAAGAGACAGTGCTATTAATGCAAGAATAGTGCGGGTCTTTTTATAGAAGGCCAGCGTCAGAATGACCACCCAGCCCATTCCTACTGCCAGTGCCACTCTGGTATCAGGGAAATAGCCCAGCAATGCAATAACAAAAACCATAAACACAATAGTGACAGCGGGTGCCACCGGCCACATCGGGACCGGGAACTTCAGGGTTTTGACTTCTTCCGGTGTCATCTGACGGCGCATTGCCACCTGGGATAACAGGATCATCAGCCAGACCCAGACGGTCGCAAAGGTCGCAATAGAGGCGATAATGATGAAGATTTTTTCCGGTACCAGATAATTCAGCACCACACCGACAAGCAGCACAATACTCATCACCAGTACTGTCATCCATGGTACGCCATTTTTTGTCAGCTTCATGAATGATTTAGGTGCCTGACCTTCCTGCGCCATGCCGTACATCATACGACCTGCGCCGAAAATATCACTGTTGATGGCAGACACTGCCGCAGTGATCACCACGAGGTTGAGAATATTTGCCGCATAAGAGATATTCAGTTTTTCAAAAATCTGCACAAACGGGCTGCCGTTGTGACCAATCTGGTTCCACGGGAAAATACACATCAGGATAAACAGTGTCAGCACATAGAACAGCAGAATACGCAGCGGTACGGCATTGATCGCTTTCGGAATGGTTTTTTCCGGGTCTTGTGCTTCGCTCGCGGTGATACCGATAACTTCAATTCCGCCGAAAGCAAACATCACAATGGCAAGGGAAGCTATCACCCCGCTTATTCCGTTCGGCATAAAGCCGCCGAATTCCCATAGGTTGCTGATGCCGGTAGGATGATCTGTCGCTTGTCCGAAACCGAATATCATGATGGCGGCACCACCGACAATCATGGCAATAATCGCGGTAACTTTAATAATTGACAGCCAGAATTCCATTTCACCAAATATTTTTACGTGACATAAATTCAGCGCACCAATAAAGCAGACAATCCCCAGCACCCAGATCCATTGATCCACGTCCGGAAACCAGAGCTTCATATAGAAGCCGAATGCCGTGACATCCGCAAGACATACTATGATCATCTCGAAGACATAGTTCCAGCCGGTCAGAAAGCCCGCCAGAGGGCCCATATAATGGCTTGCATACTGTGAAAACGATCCCGGTACCGGATGATGAACTGCCATTTCACCCAGTGCGCGCATCACCATAAATACGGCGGCACCCCCGACAAGATATGCCAGCAGAACAGCAGGACCCGCCTGCTCGATTGAGGCTGCGGAGCCGTAAAACAGGCCGGTGCCTATCGCAGAACCGAGCGCCATAAAGCGGATATGCCGCCCTGTCAGCCCGCGCTTCAGCGTGGTGCTATTTTCATTCATGTATTTATCCCGTCGCTGTCATGACATGCAGCGTTTTTTCTGGTGTGGAACGCGGTCAAATTCAGCCCGGTACTTTATCATAAAGAGTCATGCCCACGGGATAATTATCTGCAATAATACCGCTTCAAACGCAAGGAAAAGATGAGTGATGCATTACCCAATTAATGAAATTTTTCAGACATTGCAGGGCGAAGGGGTATTTACCGGCGTACCGGCTATTTTTGTCCGTCTTCAGCGCTGCCCGGTCGGATGCAGTTGGTGTGATACAAAACACACCTGGGAGCAGGACCCGGAAAAAATCTGTTCAGCAGATATGATGATGAATAAGACACAGGAGAATGACCGGTGGGCGTCTCTGAGTGCGCAAGACATTATTATGCAATTTACCGCGCAGGGTTACACGGCGCGGCATGTGGTGATAACCGGCGGAGAGCCGTGCCTGTATGATTTGCAACCACTGACGGCGGAGCTGGAAGCGCAGGGCTGGCGATGTCAGATTGAAACCAGCGGCACACAGCCGGTCCTGTGCAGTGAAAAAACCTGGGTCACCGTTTCCCCGAAAGTGAATATGCGGGGAGGTTATGATGTTTTAACTTCTGCGCTTATCCGCGCGGATGAAGTAAAACACCCGGTCGGGCGGCAGCGGGATATTGATGAGCTGGATTTATTGCTGGCGAAACTGCCGTCCGGTAAATATCCGGTGGTGGCATTGCAGCCGATCAGCCAGAAACCGGCGGCAACGCAGTTGTGTATTAAAACCTGCATCGCCCGTAACTGGCGTTTTTCCATGCAGACTCACAAATACCTTAATATCGCCTGATATATACCCTTATTCATTCAAACTGCAGGTTCGTTGGCTACGCTCAGCTAACCGGGTCACATACTGATGTATGCTCCCCGGCAATCGGAGCTTGCCGCCTGCCTGCATCTTGAATGACGTTGGGTATAACAGGGACAATCGATGTCCGGTAGTCCGGACATTGATTGTGTGATTATTCACCCCGGTAAACACAACCTGCGGTGCAGGTCTCTTTAACCATCACGGCACTCAGCAGCGGCAGTAATGGTTTGGTCTGTTGCCAGATCCAGTGCGCCAGCACTTCGCTGGTCGGATTTTCCAGCCCCGCTATCTCATTGAGATAATGATGATCCAATCTGTCATAAATAGGTTTAAATGCCTGTTTCACTTCAGCAAAATCAATCAGCCAGCCGGTATGGGCATCCACATTACCACTCAGTTCAAGACGAACCAGAAACGAATGTCCGTGCAGGCGTCCGCATTTATGACCTTCCGGAACATGCGGCAGGTGGTGGGCGGCTTCGAACTGAAATTCTTTAAAAATCGTGGTGGTCATGATGTTCTCCGGATGATGACGGATATACCCTTATTCATTCAAACTACAGGTTCGTTGGCTGCATCTTGAATGACGTTGGGTATAAAAACGGTATTTTACGCACAAATAACCGCAAATGTTACCGATAAACGGCAAAACGGCTGACTAATATTACTTATGCAATAATCCTGTTTTGTCAGACGCCCGGAATTTTTAATTTTGTCCGGTATTGACGGACAAATCCTGCTCCTGCGGCATGTTTGCTTACCTTATTACGGAATAGCCGAGGGAGTAGTAGCATCTGCGCCGATCTTATGGGAAGATTAGCCGATCTTTTCGGGGGCAGTGATGGGCAAACTGACGCTATTACTCTTAATAATTCTGGGCTGGCTGCAATATTCATTGTGGTTAGGGAAAAATGGTATTCACGACTATGTACAGGTCAGTGAAGACGTTGTTGCATCAGAACAGGTGAATGTGAACCTCAAAGCCCGTAATGAACAGCTGTTTGCTGAGATAGGCGATCTGAACGACGGGCTGGAAGCTATCGAAGAGCGCGGGCGCAGTGAATTAGGTATGATCAAGCCCGGTGAAAGTTTTTACCGCGTCCTGTCTGAAAAGCGGACTCAGCAAAATGTGCAGCCGCAAAGCCGTACTAACTAATCCCTATGATGATAATTCCTCCCGTAATGACCGGCTCACAACCGGCACCGGATCTGTCCGGTATTTCTGATCATATTCAGGTGACAGCGCTGATCCCCGCCGCCGGTATTGGTACGCGGATGCAGTGTGAATGCCCGAAACAATACCTTATCATTGCCGGAAAAACCATTTTAGAACATACCCTTGCCATCTTACTGGCTCATCCCCGTATTTCGCAGGTGGTTGTGGCGCTGCATCCGCAGGATACGGTGTTCAGTACTCTGCCGGTGGCACAACATCCCCGCATCCGTACCGTCACCGGTGGCGGTGAGCGGGCGGATTCAGTACTGGCCGGTCTTGATTATCTGGCAGCTCATGTACCTGAAAACAGTTGGGTTCTGGTTCATGATGCAGCACGCCCCTGCCTGCATCTCAACGATTTAAACCGCTTGCTGGCTGTACTGTCTGACGAAAATACAGACGGACGGATCAGGGGGGCGATTCTGGCGTCACCGGTGCGTGACACTATGAAACGCGGCGTGACATTACCCGGACACACGGGTATCGATCATACGGTGGATCGCACACAACTCTGGCATGCACTGACCCCGCAATTTTTTCCGCTTCATCTGCTGCGTGCCTGTCTGCAACAGGCACTTTCTCAGCAGGCGGTGATAACCGATGAAGCATCTGCACTGGAATTTTGTGGTTATCAGCCCCTGCTGGTGACCGGACGGGCGGATAATATTAAAGTCACACAGCCGGAAGATCTCGCACTTGCCGGGTTCTACCTGTCCAATAACAATAAGGAACAGACATAATGATGAGAATCGGACACGGTTTTGATGTTCATGCTTTCGGCGGCGAAGGCCCGATTGTGATTGCCGGTGTGCGCATCCCTTATGAACAGGGATTACTGGCACATTCTGATGGTGATGTTGCCTTGCATGCCGCGACAGATGCCTTATTAGGTGCGGCAGCGATGGGCGATATCGGAAAGTTATTCCCTGATACCGATCCCGCCTATAAAGGTGCGGACAGCCGTGTTTTGCTGCGTGAAGCATTCCGCCGTATTCAGGAAAAAGGCTATAAACTGGGCAACCTGGATATCACTATTATTGCGCAGGCACCTAAAATGTTGCCGCATATTCCGCAGATGCGCGTCAATCTGGCGGAAGATTTACAGTGCCACATGGATGATATCAATGTGAAGGCGACCACGACTGAAAAGCTCGGTTTTGTCGGACGTAAAGAAGGGATCGCCTGCGAAGCCGTCGTATTGCTTGTTAAGGTTGCACAATGAGCCTGAATGTCAGCTGGTTTCACGGAAAACCGGTTGCGACCGGTATATTAAAAGCACAGCCGGAAGATTTCTTTGTTCAGGAAGACCTCGGATTTGAGCCTGATGGTGAGGGCGAACATGTCATGGTGCGCGTCCGGAAAACCGGTTGTAACACCCGCTTTGTCGCAGAGCAACTGGCTAAATTTTCTAAAATAGCAGCCCGGTCAGTCAGTTATGCGGGGCTGAAAGATCGCCATGCGGTGACTGAACAATGGTTCTGTCTGCAAATGCCGGGCAAAGAGACACCGGATTTCAGTAAGCTGGAACTGGAAGGCTGCGAAGTGCTGGATGTCACCCGCCAGAAACGCAAGTTGCGCATCGGTACACTGAAAGGTAATCACTTTACTCTTGTGTTGCGCCAGATTAGCGATCGCGCCGCTGTAGAGCAGCGTTTGCAATCTATTACTGAGCAGGGCGTACCGAATTATTTCGGCGAACAGCGTTTCGGGCGCGGTGGTCAGAATCTGTATTTTGCCCGCCGCTGGGCAAACGCAGAAATTAATGTAACTGATCGCAGTAAGCGCAGTTTCTATCTTTCTGCGGCGCGCAGTGCGATGTTTAATGCGGTGGCAGATGCCCGCATCACTCAGCATTTACAGGAAACGGTGCTGTCCGGCGATGCGGTACAGCTTGCCGGGCGCGGCAGTTGGTTTGTGGCGCAGACAGATGAACTGGCAGATGTACAGCAGCGCCTTGATAACCGGGAGTTGCGTATTACGGCACCGTTACCGGGCAAAGGTGATTTGGGTACTCAGGATGCTGCACTGGTATTTGAAACGGAACAATTGGCTGACTGGCAGGCATTATGGCGGTTGGCAGAAAAAGAAGGGGTGGAGAATACCCGCCGCGCAATCATGTTGTATCCGGAACATTTTGTCAGTGAATGGATTGATGATGAAACAGTACGACTCTCTTTCTTCCTGCCGGCAGGTTGCTTCGCAACCAGTGTTATCCGCGAAGTGATTGAACTGGCCGCCGATCAGGCAGCAGAGTTCAGTGAATAGTTCAGCGAATAGCTAAGCAGATAGCTCAGAGAATAAAAACGGGCGGGTGATGTGATCACTCTGCCCGTTTTATTTTTTATTGTGCTTTCGCCGCTTTATCGGTTTCTGACAGTAATTGTGTCAGATATACCTGTGCATCAACAGGCGGTTGTCCCGGGAGCTTCACCTGATAGGCTGTTCCGGTAATTGATGATTTTGAGGCTACATTATCCACAAATTGTTCTGCGGTTTTCAGCCGTTTTTTGGTTTTACCCAGCTTCAGCCGCAGGTGAGATTCTGCTTCTGTGGCATTATGTTCACTGCCATTACGGATAAAGAGCAATTGTTCCTGTTTTCCGACAGCAATCAGTAAATTATCGACTCTGGTCTCTTCCTGCGGAGTCAGCGCAAACACTTCAGATACCAGTAAAAGACCTGCAGTCAGCGCCATTATAATGACGGAAAAAAAGCGGGCTGTTTTTTTGTGCAGTGTATACATTCAGAGATCCTGTCAGTCATAACAAAGTTATGAAAAGTATCATGGCAATAAATATGTAAAAAGCAATCAGACTAAATCTGCTATAACACTTTTTTATCGCTGTTAACTTGATAAAATAGTTTACCATTGTGAAAGATAATCTGTTACTGAGAAAGAAAAGGATACCGTTTTGCTGCGAATTCTGGTGAGTAATGATGACGGCGTCAGTGCGCCGGGGATCCGGGCGCTTTCTGAGGCACTGCGGCGTACTTATCATGTGCAGGTTGTCGCGCCTGATCGCAACCGCAGCGGAGCATCTAACGCGCTGACGCTTGATCGCCCTCTGCGGACAGTCATTCATGAAAACGGTGATATTGCGCTGGTGGAAGGAACACCGACAGATTGTGTTTATATCGGTGCTAATCATCTGATGCGCCCGCGCCCGGAAATCGTGGTTTCCGGTATTAACTGCGGGCCGAACCTGGGTGATGATGTTATTTACTCAGGGACTGTTGCCGCAGCAATGGAAGGGCGTCATCTCGGGTTACCGGGAATTGCCGTTTCACTCAACGGCGACACGCATTATGATACCGCCGCACAAATCACCTGCCGCCTGCTCGCCATGTTACAGCAGGTTCCGTTGCGGGCGGGCAATATCCTTAATGTGAATGTGCCGGATGTGCCGCTCAGTGAAATCAAAGGTATAAAAGTTACCCGTTGCGGTACGCGGCGGGCACCGGACGTGGTGTACACTCAGCTGGATCCGAAAGGAAATCCGCTATACTGGCTGGGGCCTCCGGGTGATAAACTGGACGCAGGGCCGGATACTGATTTTGCCGCTGTGGATGCGGGTTATGTTTCCATCACTCCCCTGCATGTTGATTTGACTGCCTATAATGCACAGGCAAAGATTGAAGACTGGCTGAAAAAAACAGGAGAGGCAGAGGAATGATCCGCCGGGTAGTACAGGATCTGATAACACAGTTACGTCAGGCAGGGATCCGTGATGAACGTCTGTTACAGGCGATGGCGGCTGTCCCCCGTGAGAATTTTGTCGATGAAGCCCTGACGCACAAAGCGTATGACAATACGGCGCTGCCGATAGGCTACGGGCAGACAATCTCCCAGCCTTTTATGGTGGCGAGAATGACAGAACTTCTGCAACTGACGCCGCAGGCACATGTGCTGGAAATTGGTACCGGTTCCGGCTATCAGACAGCTATCCTCGCGCATCTGGCCGCTCACGTTTATTCTGTAGAACGGGTCAAAGGGCTGCAATGGCATGCCCGGCGCCGTTTAAAACAGCTGGATCTGCATAATGTTTCTGCCCGTCACGGTGACGGCTGGGAAGGCTGGTCATCCCGTGCGCCGTTTGACGGTATTATCGTTACTGCCGCTGCCAGTGAAGTGCCGGTCGCTCTGCTCAATCAACTGGCAGATAACGGGCGGATGGTGGTGCCTGTCGGCGAACAGCAGCAGACGCTCAAATTTATCCGCCGTCAGGGCAATGATTTTCATACTCAGTCGATCGGAACTGTCCGGTTTGTTCCTCTTATCCACGGTGATTTGGGATAAAAATGGCGATTTCAGTAACAACACTTTTTCATTTCGCTTAGTATCTGTTTTAATAATACAATCCTGCCATGCGGACGATTTTCGCATGGCGATTTTCTGATTGTCAGTTTTCGCAACGTTTCCAGTTTTGGGAGAAGAAATATGAACTCAAGAAACCCTATGAAAACAATACGATGGGTTGCTTTTGGGTCGCTGGTGAGCACGGTTTTGGCCGGATGCTCAACGCCGTATCATGCCGCACCAATCAGTAGTGTGGAAGAGAGCAGCAGTGCGCCTGTGATGACGGCGGGCAATGACAACAGTAATTCTTCGGTTTCCACACCGATGCCGGGACGTCCGCAACTGAGTTCAGCAAATTCACAGCCTGTGAGCCGGACAGCGGTACAGCAACAACCGCGCGCCGCCAATATTCAGACCAGCAATGATGGACGTATCCGCTATAACCGGGACTATGAGTCTATTCCGAAAGGCAGTTACAGCGGAAATACGTATACTGTTCAGCGCGGTGATACTTTATTTTATATCGCTTATATTTCCGGATCTGACTTCCGTGAACTGGCATCACAGAACAGTATTCCCGAGCCTTACGCCCTGAACGAAGGGCAGGTGATACGGTTAAGCAATGGTGGTGGTAATAACATTGCACCGGTCAGCGGCGGTACTCAGATAGCAACAAATAAGAATACTCCGCAAAACAGGGTGGTTGATTCTCAACCAACTAATGCGTATTCTGAATCTGCAGGCGCAACATCTGCCGGCGGTAAGATGCTGTCACCACAGGTCACCGCACAAGCGAAGGGTAACTCAGGCGCAGTCACACCAGCCGTGGTTAAGTCACCTTCAGTCACCACCAGCGCGCCTGCTGCGGTAAATAGTGGTTCCTTTAAATGGGGCTGGCCAGCGGAAGGCAATGTCATTTCCAACTACACAGGACCTACCAGCGGTAACCGGGGTATTGATATCGGTGGTACACGTGGACAGCCTGTTTTTGCTTCAGCGCCGGGTAAGGTGGTTTATACCGGTAATGCGTTACGCGGTTACGGCAATCTGGTTATCATCAAACATAATGATGATTTCCTGACGGCATACGCACATAACGACACCATTTTGGTTAAAGATCAGCAGGATGTTGCTGCCGGTCAGAAAATTTCCACAATGGGCAGCAGCGGAACCACATCAGTCAGATTACATTTTGAAATTCGTTACAAGGGAAAATCAGTCAACCCGTTGCAGTATTTACCGCAGCGATAAACGGCAGAACAGCTTGTTCTGCCTGAATTATCTAGGGTAGGAGCAAGCTGATGAGCCGTAATTCACTGAATGTTAACGAGTCATACGACGAAACATTTGTCGCAGAGCAAGCTGAAACTGAGGAAGAAGATGCGCTGTTTGATGAAAAACAGCTATCAGAAGAGGCGGAGCAGGATGATCTCAGCTCTGATATTGAGTTATCTCAGAATGTCAGTCAGCGTGTTCTGGATGCCACTCAGATTTACCTGGGTGAGATAGGTTTTTCACCGCTGCTCAGCGCAGAAGAAGAAGTTTTTTTTGCACGACGCGCATTGCGGGGCGATCCCGCTGCGCGCCAGCGTATGATTGAAAGTAACCTCCGTCTGGTGGTTAAAATCTCACGTCGCTACAGTAACCGTGGTCTGGCGCTTCTGGATCTTATTGAAGAGGGAAACCTCGGATTGATCCGTGCTGTTGAAAAATTTGATCCGGAAAAAGGATTCCGCTTTTCAACCTATGCCACCTGGTGGATCCGTCAGACTATTGAACGGGCTATCATGAACCAGACCCGCACCATCCGCCTGCCAATTCACATTGTTAAAGAACTGAACGTTTACCTGCGAACTGCCCGTGAATTAGCACAGAAATTCGACCATGAACCTACTGCGGAAGAAATAGCATTACAGCTTGATCGTCCGGTGGATGATGTCACCCGTATGCTGCGTCTTAATGAGCGCATTACGTCAGTGGATACGCCGGTCGGCGCAGATTCAGATAAAGTGCTGCTGGATATTTTATCTGATGAGAATGAGGTAACACCGGAAAACCGCCTTCAGGATAACAATATGCAGCAGAGTATTGTTAAGTGGCTGTTTGAGCTCAATCCGAAGCAACGGGAAGTTCTTGCCCGCCGTTTCGGGCTGCTGGGCTATGAAGCGGCAACACTGGAAGATGTGGGGCGCGAAATAGGATTAACCCGTGAGCGTGTGCGTCAGATTCAGGTGGAAGGATTGCGCCGCCTGAAAGACATTCTGCATAATCATGGGTTATGTGAGAATTCATTATTCAACTAATTGACCAGATGAATGATGCTTCTCAAAAATCGTCACGAGTAATAAGTTAAAGAATACTATTTAACGGTAGATAGTAACGGTAAATAATAAAAAGGGGGAATCGCTTCCCCCTTTTCGCTGTTTTTTTTGAGAGTTTCAGAGCATATCTTTCAGGCGATACAGTAAGTCCAGCGCCTGGCGCGGTGTCAGCGAGTCCGGATTGACAGCCGCCAGCGCATCCAGCGCAGGGGAGGACTCTTCGGGGCTATCCAGCAGTGTCATTTGCGGTGTATCCACATGACCGGCCGTTGCATTCAGTGACAGTGTTTCAAGCTCCCGCAGTTTCTGTTTTGCCCGTTTAATCACATCACGCGGTACACCGGCGAGCAATGCAACCGCCAAACCATAGCTTTTACTTGCCGCACCATCCTGCACACTGTGCATAAACGCGATAGTATCGCCGTGTTCAACGGCATCAAGATGAATATTCGCCACACCTTCCAGTTTTTCCGGCAGCGTTGTCAGCTCAAAATAGTGAGTGGCAAACAGAGTCAGTGCTTTAATTCGGTTTGCCAGGCTCTCTGCACATGCCCAGGCAAGAGAGAGCCCGTCATAAGTGGATGTGCCGCGCCCGATTTCATCCATCAGTACCAGGCTTTGCTCCGTGGCATTATGGAGGATATTGGCGGTTTCCGTCATTTCCACCATAAAGGTGGAGCGGCCTGATGCGAGATCATCAGATGCGCCGACACGCGTGAAAATCCGGTCTACCGGGCCAATCAGTGCTTTTTCCGCCGGCACAAAGCTACCGATATACGCCAGTAAGGTGATCAGCGCAGTTTGCCGCATATAGGTACTTTTACCGCCCATATTCGGACCGGTAATGATTAGCAGACGGCGCTGTGGTGACATGGTCAGCGGGTTGGCGATAAACGGCTCTGCCAGCACATGTTCAACCACCGGATGGCGTCCGCCGGTTATCCGGATACCGGTTTTATCTGTCAGTTGCGGGCAGGTATAGTTCAGTGTCTCAGCCCGCTCCGCGAGGTTAGTCAGTACATCCAGCTCCGCCAGTGTATCGGAGCTGCGTTGCAGCGCTTCCAAATGCGGCAGCAGCAGATCAAACAGCTCTTCGTACAGCCCTTTTTCAATCGCAAGTGCCTTGCTCTTGGATGTCAGAACTTTATCTTCATACTCTTTCAGTTCGGGAATAATGTAGCGCTCGGCATTTTTCAGTGTCTGGCGACGCACATAGTGGATTGGCACCAGATGACTCTGTCCGCGGCTGACCTGAATATAGTAGCCGTGAACGCCGTTGAACCCGACTTTCAGCGTATCAAGACCCAGTTTTTCCCGCTCACGGATTTCCAGCCTGTCGAGATAATCAGTTGCTCCGTCTGCCAGCGCGCGCCATTCATCCAGCTCTTCGTTATAACCCGGAGCGATAACGCCACCGTCACGCACCAGTACCGGAGGTGCTTCCACGACAGCCCGTTCCAGCAGCGCCTGTAATTCATCAAACTGACCTATACGTTTTTGTAATGTTTCAATATAGGGATCAGTAATACTGTTCAGCTGTGCCTGAATATCCGGATATTGTGTGAAGGCATGACGCATCCTGGCCAGATCCCGCGGGCGGGCGGTACGCAGGGCAAGGCGCGCAAGAACACGTTCCAGATCGCCGATTTGGCGCAGAAACGGCTGGATATCAGGGCTGATGCCCATCAGTGCGCCGATCGTTTTCTGGCGGTTTTCCAGCACAGTGCGATCCCGCAGCGGGGAGTGCAGCCAGCGCTTGAGCATCCGGCTACCCATTGGTGTGACGCACAGATCCAGCACTGATGAGAGTGTATTGTCTGTTCCGCCGCTCAGGTTTTGGGTGATTTCCAGATTACGGCGGGTGGCGGCATCGAGGATCACATTTTCCTGAAGGTTTTCCAGCGTCACACTGCGGATATGTGGCAGAGAGGTGCGCTGAGTATCTTTTACGTATTGCAGCAGACAGCCCGCCGCCTGTAATGCAAGAGGTGCATTTTCCACACCGAACCCGTGCAGGTCGCGGGTACCGAACTGTAAGTTCAGCTGCTGGCGGGCGGTATCAATTTCAAATTCCCAGAGAGGGCGGCGGCGCAGACCCTGCTGATGCTGAATAACAGCAAAATCAGCCATATCTTCCGGATAGAGCAATTCGGCAGGGCGCGTGCGTTGCAATTCTGCTGCCATCGCCTCTTTATCTTCCAGCTGTAAAATACGAAAGCGGCCGGATGTAATATCCAGTGTGGCGTAACCGAACCCGCGGGCATCCTGCCAGACTGCTGCCAGCAGGTTATCCTGACGCTCCTGTAACAGAGCCTCATCACTGACTGTCCCGGGGGTCACAATGCGGATTACTTTGCGTTCAACCGGTCCTTTGCTGGTGGCAGGATCGCCGATTTGTTCGCAAATCGCCACTGACTCCCCGAGCTGTACCAATTTTGCCAGATACCCTTCCACGGCATGATGGGGTACACCCGCCATCGGAATAGGTTGCCCGGCAGTCTGACCGCGTTTGGTCAGCGAAATATCCAGCAACTGCGATGCACGCTTGGCATCGTCAAAAAACAGCTCATAGAAATCCCCCATGCGGTAAAACATCAGGATATCAGGGTGCTGGGCTTTCAGCCGGAAGTACTGCTGCATCATAGGGGTGTGTGAGTCAAGATTCTGGTTGTCAGTCATAGGTATTCTGTGGGCACGCTGAAAAAGTTGTTATTTATCAACCATCCGCATTGCGGTACGGTTTTCGCCAATACGTTTAAAATAGCACAGATTCTGATGAAAAAGGGACATCCTTTATACCAGAGTTGAGAATTATCGGAAAAGGTGAAGCGGGATCGCAGGTTTCAGTTTTCCTGCGCCTAAAATGGTTTTTAGTACTAAGTGATAATCAAACGTAATCAAAAAAGCCACGTAATTTTCATTACGTGGCTTTGGGAGGGTAATAACTGATATAAAAATATCAGTTATTTTACTATTAAACGCGTTATTACAAACTACATCACAGATAAACGGTTAATTTGATTTTAAATATTGAGCGGAGTTCTAATCCATGAACAGACACTCTCTATTTATGTGAGTTAACAGTGTTATATACGGGCTGCTATCCGTAGTTTTAAATATCAACTCAGTAACGCTACACTCAGAACTAATAAGGGTGCCGAACTGTTTTCATATCTTAACAAAAAGAATATGAGGTACTATTAACGGTTGCTCAGGCACAATGTCCGCTTTTACTTAATACTTATATAACGAAGTATCTTGTTATCAACAATAATAACTATCTTAAGTAAAAAGGTTTTATCTTATGTGCTTAGCCCTAATTTAGAACATTTTACGATAATATCAACAAGTAAATGTAAAATTTGTTTTAATTAGGTAAACACCTCACTTTTTTACTCTGTATTCAGCGGGAGTCTATTATTGTTTTGTTAATTAACATATGTGAATCTGTGATGTAGCATTTATTATACTTCTGAGTAAGTAATTGATTTTACGGTATACTTACCATTTGCATCTTCACCAGCCTGGAAGATATACAGACGGCCTGAGATAAAGAAGAAATTGAATGTTCTGTGATCTTCCAGATCAAAAATTATCTCGGTTGAAGAGACTAATCCACCGTTCGTGGTCGAAAAGAGCTCCATAGATTTGCCTTCGAAGCTAACTGCACAGAGGTAAGTTGTGGCAGTAAGGTCATCATAAGCAGCCTGCATAATATCATAATAACGACCGAAGTTTTTGATAACAACACTTTCACCAAGCGTACCATTATCATAAATAGGCTTGATCAGATAATTACCGCCTTGATCTTCTGACAGAAGATAACTTTTCTTGCCAACCTGATATACAACAGTTATTGGATAAACATGTCCGAATTCACCTTTGTCAACTGTCCTAATTGTAGTTTTACGAGCCATGATATTACTCCTTTCGGGGTTATGCGTAGTATTACGCGGTTCGGTAATAGTTATAAGGGAATGGCGTAATGTCCGCAATATTGAAAGTTAATGCTCTTGTTATTTTAATTGTTGCAAATAAAATAAAAAATAAATAAATATTACATGTGTTTTTTATTTGTATTTTATAAAATATAAAATGATAACTCATTGTCATTATCGCAACACGTAATAATACCATTGGGTTTATAGCAATAATTGTTAATATCCGCACATAATGTTCGCAATTTAAGGCGTTTAGTCGTTAGAATTCATCACCATTTAATTAAATAATACCGGCTTATATTATGTTACGCCCGATACTCCATTCCCTGATTATTACCGGCTCCCTGAGTCTGAGCGCTTTTGCCTTTGCTGACGGGCCTTTACTGTCATTAAGTGTCAGCCAATCCGGCGGCGCATCACAAAATGATGATGGTTCAATTGATGCGACGCGCCCGACTGAATCCCAATCCCGTATTCTGCCTATCTGGGGGGATGAAGCCCGCGCCAGGGGATATGATATCCCGGAGCCGTTTGGTGTCGGCTATAACTATATGAATTTGCGTCAGGATATAGTGGTAGATAAGATTGGTTTTATTATGCCCAAAAACCCGGAGACTGCAGGGGCGTTATCTATAGATGCCGGGCATACCAGAGAAAAAAGTGAAACGCACATGCTGAAACTGGATTCCTGGGTATTTCCGTTTATGAATGTCTATGGTTTGTATGGAAAAACTAAAGGTAAATCTCATACCATACTTAATGGTGGGTCGTTTGATCTCGGCTTCACTCAATTACCGTTGGAATTTTTGGAAGGTCAGCCATTTGATCTCGATTTTGAAGGGAAAACATATGGTGCGGGTATAACACTCGCTGGTGGGTATGAGCAATTTTTTACTACTGTCGATATTAATTATACCAAAACAAACCTGGATATTCTTGACGGGGATATTAAAGCACTGGTTATTTCACCACGTGTTGGTTATGAATTTGTATTTTCACCGTTAATTGCCGGACAGGGTAATACAAAATTACAGGTCTGGACCGGAGCGATGTATCAGGATATTACTCAACGCTTTAGAGGTGATATTAGTGGATTGAGTTTACCGGGACAATTTCAGGACTTTGTGAATATGCTGGATGACCCGGATATGAAATTCGATGTTGAACAGCATCTTGCTCATAAATGGAGCAATTTAGTCGGCGCCCGTTTAGAAGTCACCCGCAATTTTAATATAATCTCAGAAGTGGGTTTTAATAATCGTAATAGTTTCTTTATCTCCGGCGAGTTCCGTTTTTAATGACGTTTCGTATTTACGTTACCGGGCTGGTACTGACCGGCCTGGTAACGGCGCATACAGCAACTGCCTCCGTTTTACCTTCCCGCGACGACATTGATCATGCGTTGTCCGGGCTTGGCAGTAATAATCAGTTTGATCGCAGTAAAACCATTGACTGGGGTGTATTACCCGGTCCTTTTTATACCCCGGAGCTGGAATTAGGTGTCGGGGTTGCATTGGTGGGGATGTATCAGGCGGACCGTGCTCCGGAGAGTAAAATTTCCACACTGTCACTCAGCGGATTTGCATCATCAACCGGGGCTTTCGGGCTGAATCTGAATAACTATACCTATCTTGATGATGACCGCTGGCGTTTTTATCTGAGCGGCACTCTCAATAATGTGCCGACAAATTATTGGGGAAAAGGTTATCAGGCCGGGCGCATAAAGACCATCTCGCTGAATATAAGTCACAGCAGCTGCGGCTGACGCCGTCACTGTTGCGCCGTGTGGCTGATAATACGTATCTGGGATTGGGCTGGGATTTCAGCACCCTGAATGTTGCTTCACCGGATAAACCATTCCGTGATTATATGGCAGTAAATAATGTTGGCTCACATTCGGTAAATTCCGGCGTCAGTGCCACATTCAGCTATGACAGCCGGGATTTTCTGCCGAATGCGCGTCACGGACAGGCGCTTGATCTCCGCTATACTTATTATGCGCCGTCAATCGGCAGTGACAGCCGCTTTAATACCACTGAAATTCAGTACAATTATTATTATCCGCTGGATGAAAAAAACGTTCTGGCGTTTGATAATTTTGTGCGTTTTGCGTCCGGCGATGTGCCGTGGGATCAGCTCTCTCATCTGGGCAACGGGCGGCAGATGCGTGGTTATTATGATGGTCGTTATCAGGATAATCATATTTTTGCCACTCAGGTGGAATACCGGCGCAAACTGGACTGGCGGCACGGTATTGTGTTCTGGGCGGGCAGCGGAACAATGAGTGACAGCGCACGTCATCTCGGCGGCGGTCACTGGTTGCCGAATGCGGGCGTGGGTTACCGGTTTGAATTTAAACCGCGGATGAATGTGCGGCTCGATTTTGGTGTCGGTAAGCAGAGCAGCGGATTTTATTTCCAGGTCGGGGAAGCGTTCTGATGCGCGGTATTATCACCTGTATTGCTTTGATCCTGTTTCTGTCCGGCTGTCAGAGCCGTGTGGCAGAGGTTCCGTCTGTGGCGGCGAATCTCACACCACAGACCGGTGAAGTTGCCAAACAGGTATTTCCTGTCTCCGGGAACGTCCCTGCGCCGGAAGGTCTGCGCCCTTGCTGCGCGTTCGGGTACGACCTGGGAACAAAACTGGGTCCGGTTCCTGTTCCCTTTTACCGGATAGGTAATGTCCTGACGACAGAGAGCCTTGGCGAGCATATCTATAATGACAGTTTTTGGCTCGGGATAACGGAAGTCATTGGTTTAAGTAATGAAAATCTCGGTATTATTTATTCCCGCAAAGGGGGATTTATTGATATCGCCCATGTACGGGATACCGCAGATTACACTTATTACTTATTCACACAGATTTACCCCCGTCTTGGTGAGGCGTGGATGCTGACATTAACTGATGAACTGGCTTCCCGCCGTGTTCAGTTTCGCGCATTTACGCCGCCGGATAATGTGGCCGAAAGCTATACCCTGAGTGTGTATCTTGCCGCACGCCTCGCGTTCCGGATAGCGGTATGGCATGAAATCGCTCAATGGTACGGTTATCATTCCGTTCCGGGATTTTCTGAGGAAATCTCAGCATTTACCCCGGAAGATCTCTATTCTAATCTGCTGGGGGCCCGCCTTGCGATAACTTTGCTGCTTGAGGGGCACGGCGGGTCAGTGGCGGATTTTAACCGTGGAATGCAGGGTATTTTGCCGTCGGCACTGGCGCAGCTATCCGCGCAACCTGCGGATGCAACGCGTGCCGCATTTGACAGTATTGACGGACGCTGGTGGGATAAACATCAGCGGGTGCCGGAGAAATTTCTGGTGTTGTACCGGGATTATAATGTGGCGGATGACCGTTTGCCGTCACAACCGGAACAGGAAACAGAGGCAGGAATGCGATTAGCGTTACCGCAGCATTATCGCAACTGGTCATTGGCGGATTTAGCCGCGTTTGAATTATGGCCGACCCGGAATATGGGTAATTTACCGGCGACGCTGCTGCCGTTTAGCGAGAGTGATTTTCCGGCGCTAATCCGGCATGCGGCGGCGGTTGATGCAAAAACCGCACCGTCATCAGTGCAGCGAGATAAGTAGCAGCGGCAGTACCCGGCCGGGCATGGATTCCGAGGGGGTTTCTCCGATACGGATAGCGCCCTGGCGGATATAAAAGGCTTCTGCATTCGGGTCTGCATCGATCAGCAGTGCACTTACACATTGTGCCTGTGCCGCTGAAACTGCCCAGTGATACAACGCACTTCCAATCCCCAGCCGTAAATAATCCGGATGAACAAAGAGTTTGGACAGCTTGCCGTTCTCTTCCTGGCGGTTGATGGTCAACTGAACTATTCCGGCGATTTTTCCGTTGATACGGGCAGTCATCAGCCAGGAGTGGTCAAAGTCGGCAGATGTAATGGTCAGATCATCACGACAGGTTGCCATAAATTTTTCATCATATCCCCAGTACTGTTTTGAACTCAGACACAGAGTTGTCAGGTATTCGGCTTCGTCGCGCTGAGGCGGGGCGAGTAAAAAAACAGGTGCTGCGATGGTCATCAGGTTCAGATCCGTGGTTATGATGAGACATGTAATGATACCAGATCCTGTGTCAGGCTGCGTAAGTTTGATGTGTGCAGACGTTACATGTCCTGCTGTGTGGTCAACGTCACTTTTGCCTTACTTTCATCGGTGATAAAGGTGACGGTGGAACTGAGGCAAAGCGGATGGTTATGCATCTGCCCTGCGGCGCAGTAACGGGTAAAGCGCGAGGCTTTTATCGCTGCCGGATCAGTGCGCCCGTGATAACTTAGCGTCTCAAGTTGTCCGGGCCAGTGTTTTGCTGCCCGTTTCAGATTTTCTTCTGTATTACCCGCGATTAAATTAAATCCGTACGGCAGAAACCGCTCAGGATCAAATGTGCGTTGCAGAGTAATTCCCCAGCCCGAACAGGGGCTGTAAGCCGCCGGTTTTAATTCCGGTGTCAGGATATGGCGCAGTGTCAGCTCTTTATTTTTTGCCATTTGTAATAAACGGACCGATTCCGGCAGGCGGGGCAATTCATCCAGAAGCTGTGTCAGTGAGATGCTGAGCTGCTCTGCTATCATCGGGCTGTCCAGCAAAATAAAGCGCGGTGAGCTGTTTACCTGCTGTGAAAACAGGCAGGTATCCCACAAAATCAGCTCCGGCGCAGGCAGATCTGCGCCACATATTGCCATCGCACTGATTTTAGTCGCTGATTCGATAAGCCGGATATGGGGGGGAGTGACAGCCCGCCAGTGGCGGATAAGGGCATCGTTACCTGCCGGGATAACAGTATCCGTGCCGTGCAGCAGAGCGGCCTCACTCAGCCCCGGGCAAACAACATCATACCGTGTATTACCCGGGTCAAGATGCCGGCACAGCGCTACCAGCCACTCCCGGTGGTGCCGGGTTTTAATGCGGACACGGGATCCTGTAAGGCAGGCGGCAAGAAAGGTATCCAGAACACTGAGCGGGTTGCATCCGTCATCAATGATAAGAACTTGTTCCGGTGCCAGCCAGGGAGCCTGTCCCAGATCTTTTTCTGCCTGATTTTCCAGCGCATTGCTGTCAGCCAGCCATTGCAGGCGCAATTGGCAGAATGATTGTGTTGCAGGATCAGCTGAAAACAGCAATTTCCGGGTCTGCGGGTCACTGAGCCAGGTTTTTACCGCGCGGATGCGTTGTCTGATTTCCTCTGTCATAACATGCCTCCTGCGTAGTGGTTTTCCGGGGATACAACCGTGCGGTGATAATGGATCCGGGGCAATACGCAGCCGCACGGGCAGCCGGTTCCCTGTTCACATACATCCGTTGTCAGCAGGCGCTGGGCTGATAACCGGCTAAGAAGAGGGGTTTCAAGCTGAAGAAGCCCGCATTTTCCGGGGGCTGCCGGGTTGCCGTCTTCACCAATAAGGGCAAAGCGGGCGAATACGGGGATATGAAAATACCCTTCTTTGCAGCTGATATAGTGCAGCGGGTGTTCAGGAACGCTGTAAATCTCACGCAGATCGGTTGATGCCGCACGGAGTGTCAGCTGTAATTTTCCTGTTATTGCCTGACGGTCAGTGTGTTGCCCGCGACGTTCCATGTGATGTGTTAATCCGAAGATATAAACGGGATCAGACTCTTCAGCCCAGCGTTTCAGTATAGACCAGGCCTGTGCAGCGTCAGTACCTTCGTCAGCCGATGCGGTACAGACACACTCTTTCACCGGGGCAAATAATGTCAATCCGGGGAACTCAGCGGTATCACCATCCCGTGCGGCAGTGGTTAAACCGTCTGACAGCAGCAAAAAACGCGATGGCGTGGCGCAGGTCAGTCCGTTCTCTCTGAGAATCGTCTTCATGGCGCGCTGAATGTGTCCGGCATTTTTATCATCAGCCTGTATTGCCGGACATATATCATTAAAGAGTCCGGCAGGAATAACCGGGGACGGACAGGCGTTATACAGCCGGGCATAGACAGGATTATGTTCACGGTGATAATTATCCGCCTGTGTCAGCGCCTGTTGATAACGTGTTTCTGTTGAGGGCGTGACAGCGGAATAAGGAGCGGGGATATCTGCGAGCTGCTCAATAGCTCTGGTTGCCTCTGTATCGGCGGACTCCGGCTGTATTTTCATTGTCTGCATAATCCCTTGCGTGAAATAACTGATAAGACAGACCGGCTAGTATATAAGTGTTCTTCATCCGATAATTCTTAATTATGCCCTTATTCATTCAAACTGCAGGTTCGTTGGCCGCACTCAGCCAGCCGGGTCACATACTGATGTATGCTCCCCGTCTATCTTCCCTTGCCGCCTGCCTGCATTCTGAATGACGTTGGGTATACCCTTATTCATTCAAACTGCAGGTTCACCGGCTTCGCGCAGCCTGCATCCTGAATGACGCCGGGTATACACAAAGACTATCCGGGAAATATCGATCCCGGATAGTCCTGAGCGGAAATAGCTGTTTTTGTGAAAATACATTACCAGTATCCGAGAAATTTCCACCACAGACTGCCGGTAATAATCCAGATAGTCAGATTAACAATGCTCATCACCAGCCCTGTTTTCCACCATTCCCCGAGAGTGGCATAGCCGGATCCGAAAATAATCGGCGCTGTTCCTGTTCCGTAATGGGTCAGAGACATCATCAGGGAGGATGAAAATGCCAGTGTCAGTCCGAGCAGCATCGGCGGTGCGCCGAGTGATAATCCGGCGGCATAAAAGGCGGCAAACATTGCGGTGATATGGGCGGTGGTACTGGCAAAGAAATAATGAGAATAGACATAGAACAGAACCAGCAGCAACATGCCGCCCATCCAGCTGATACCCATGTGATCGATACCGCTGCCGACGGTGAGTGACACCCATTTGATCAGTCCGAGTTTGCCGAGGAATGAGGCCATCATAACCAGGGCCGCGAACCAGACCACCGTATCCCATGCGCCTTTATTTTTCAGGATATCATCCCAGCAAAGCACACCGCTGCACAGCAAAGCAGTAAGACCGATAAAGGCGGCGGTTGTCGGATGAACATTGTGCTCTGCGCCGAACAGCAGACCCGGAATACCGGCCCACAGCGCCAGAAGCAGGATAAATACACCGAGTGTGATTTTTTCCGGCAGGGAAACCGGCCCCAGTTCATTCAGCCGTGCACGGGCGAAATCAGGGGCATCAGGTGTGGCAGTAATCTCCGGTTTATACAGGAAATAAATAACCAGCGGCATGGTAATGAGTGAAATAAGCGCCGGTAAAAAAGCCGCAACCGCCCACATTGACCAGCTTAGTTCGCTGCCGGCACCAGCTTCCTGAATAATCAGAGTAACAATCAGCGGGTTAGGTGCGGTAGCTGTAATAAACATGGCGGAGGTAATAGGATTGGTATTGTAATTAACGAGCGCAAGATAGCGTCCTATTTTACCTGATGTACCATCTTCGGCTTTTGAATTAAAACTGTCAGCGATTGAGCGCATTATCGGGTGAATTATCCCGCCACCACGGGCTGTATTACTCGGGGTTACCGGGGCAAGAACTGTTTCGGCAATGGCCAGTGAGTATGCAATTCCCAGTGTTCGTTTGCCGAACAGGGAAATAAAATAGTAGCCTATACGCGCACCCAGGCCGGTTTTATTCAGGCTCAGGGAAACCATAATAGAAATACCGATAAGCCAGATCAATTCATTGGAAAAACCACTCAGTGCATCATTAATTGCACCTTTAACAGAGTCCGGATTAGTTACACCGGTCACTGCAACCAGGGTAATTGCCACAATTGACACAGCCCCGATAGGCAGCGCTTTACCGATAATCGCCGCAATCGTCCCGACAAACAGAGCGAGTAAATGCCAGGCATTCGGATTAACATTGTCAGGAACAGGAATAATAAACCAGATAATTAAGGTAATCGCGATAGCAATTAAAGCGGGAACAGGTTTAAGCGGGGTCAGTTTATTCATAAATCCATCCGTAGTGATTTTATTTAACTGCCGGTGGGTGAATGCTTAGTACTGATCTATTATATTGATTTTTTAGTGGTTGTATTTTGACCGGAATCGGTTTTTTTACCATCCGCCGGTTATTTTTATGTTACAAAAAATAAACCGGCGCAGTATTAATAATTGGCGGGATGATAATTCAGAGGACAGGAATATAATAATCGACCCGCAGCCGTTGCGGCAGGTTGTCACTTATTTCTTCTGTGCGGGTATGTTTTTCAATATCAAGACCGGGACGACGGCATAATCCGAGCTGCGGTAACGAGTAAAGATACATATTAAAAGTAAAGTCACGGTAATCACTGAATAAACCATCAAAATGAAATTTCGCGTATTTTCCGTGGCTGATAACCGCCGGTGTGAGCTGATTTTCCTGACGGATTAACTCAGCATCATCAACACCGATATGATAGCTGATGGCAATACCTTCCGGATCATCCGCCATATTGTCCCAGGCGGTACGGACATAGCAGTGCTGAATATCCGGTGATACAAATTGGAAAAAATCGCGCCAGAATGTACAGCGGATCTCTTCATGTAAATGCCCTATCTCATCTAATGATGACAGATAGTGATAGCCCTTTTCATGCAAAGGGATAGCATCCAGAACCACAATTTCCGGCTGTGGCAGCGCGGTTACGTCTGTGCGCAGCGGAGGTTGCAGTGTGTTCAGATCCCAGTTCGGGCTCTGGCGGTACTCTGTCGGCGTCATTTCAAACACCGCTTTAAAACGACGGGCAAAGGATTGCTGGGAATCAAACTGATATTTCAGGGCGATATCCCCGATATTTTTTGTGGTCAGGCGCAGCTCAGTCGCCGCTTTGGTCAAACGACGTCTGCGGATATACCCGGCGAGTGTCATGCCGGTAAACCGTTTAAAGATCCGCTGGAAATACCATTTGGTATAGCCGGATCGTTGTGCAACCACATCCAGTTGCAGTGATTTATTCAGGTTATGCTCAATCCATAAAATAATGTCTTTTATCACACTGAGATAAAAGGCATTGTCATCCTGTTCATTCTCCGGAACTGATGATAAATCAACAGGTTCGGATATAGCGGTGTTATGTTTCAGCATACGGATTTCCGGCTCATTGGCACACAAAAAAATACTGTGATACGATTACATACCAGCGGTATGCAACAGGGTTATATTTACCATGAACACATTGACCGGGCAACAGGAAAATTCAGCACGGACGCGGCAGAGCCTGCTCAATTCAGCTCACCCGCTTTTTATTGAAAAAGGCTATCAGGCGGTTTCTGTTGATGAAATTGCCCGTCATGCCCGGGTAACAAAGGGCGCTTTTTATCATCACTTTAAAAATAAACGTGATGTGTTACTGCACTGCTATGAAGCACAATTACAGCGGATAAGTGCCCGGCTTGATGCCATTGTGCCGCCGGCGGATAAATGGCAGGAACTGGAAGATATTGTCAGTTGTTTTATTGATTATCTGTCGGGGCAACACCGTGAGCTCATTCCTATTCAGGAAGTTATGCCGGTGCTCGGCTGGTATGAATTTGAAAACATTAACCACTGTTATATCAGCGGGCGGGTTGATAGTATTCTCCGTGAGCTGAAAGCAGACCAGTGTATTAAAAACTATAACTCAGATCTGCTGTGCAGCTTAATCCACGGCTTTATGAGCCATATTACACTTAATATTAAAAACCTTGTCGACTATCCGGATTTTAAAGAAAATTTCATTGAAATTTATAATAATTTTTTGCAAACCCTGAGGGCTGACACTGTCTGAAAAATAAGGCAGATTGGTGATAGTAAAAAAGAATCTGCGGTAATAATGGGTTAGTCCAAAGTATCGGAATAATTATTCCGCCGTTGCGGTAATTTCTCTCATTATCCTGTTTTTACAGATTAAATGCAGGCAGAGATTGTATCTGTACCCCGCAAATAATGATTGATAACATCGGGGTTAAAATCAGCACATATAATGAGATAGTAAATGAAAACCACATTAAAATTAAGTGTATTAGGCATTGCCGTTTTACTGGCAGCTGCATGCGACAGTCTGGATCCTGATAGTACAAAAAATGAGTTCTGGTACAGTAATCCGGCGAACAGTGCCCTGACATTTAAAGTAGATGATAAAGATTATACCCTTGAGCCGGGTACTACCGGCAGCGTTAAATTATCACCCGGTATGCACAGCATTCAGAATGCAAAAGGTGAGAAATACACTTTTATGGTGTATGAAAATAACAGCGGCGGCATTATTAACCCGGATAATCACGTTTATTATATGTTGTCGGAAATCTATGCGACCGAAGGTCAGGGTTCCCGTTTTAAACCGGCACTTTTTGATGTCACTATTAATGGTCATGAATTACAGATGCCGGTGCGCAGCAGTAATGCAGCAATGATTGATCATAACCTGTTTAATTGCAGCTATCCGGTTGGTAAGCCATTCCCGGATGAAATTACCACCGGTGATCGCAAGTCGGTCGGAAATATTAAAACAAAATGTTTTGATAAGGCAGAATTAGTCGCTTATATCGCATCTGATTATGGTCAGAATTTGGCTCCGGCGGCTCCCGGAGATGAAACCAAAGACAGTGTGAATATGACCTTTGATTATACCATTCCGGTGCCTGCTTTTAAGGATGCAGAGACACAGAAGCAGGCTGTAAAATTAACCGGTCTTCTGACACAGATAAAAGAGTCAGATAATGCGGATATTCACGATAAGCTCAATGATGAGATCCATCAGACAACAATGGCGCTTGTTTCCGCGTCAGCAAAAAGTGGCTCTTCAAATACCGTTGCAGAGAATGAGTATCACAATGATTTTATGAAACAGACAGGTAATTTCCGTGGCTATGGCGTTCTGCCGAAATAAACGGATTACAGGATGATTTTTCAGAAAGGGCGGCACAGTGTGCGGCCTTTTTTTATAAATAAAATTAATAAAAAACAGGATATTGGTTATTTTATCCGCAACAAAAAATTAAACAATAAAGCGCGCCATATCAAATAAAAAAGGAGTATGATTTTGTGAGAGCCATATTTCTTAATGAAAAACAGGCCGTTCGTATAAAAACTAAACATCATTGTTAATGTGATGTGAATGGTAGTAAGAAAGTAACTTTATTGCGTAACATCGATTACGTGATCCTTAGTCTGCAACAAAATAATGGCTGAATTGTGTTCAGTTCAGTGGGTAAAATTACGCATTGCTATGTAAATGGCAGTGTATTTTATTGATCATTTTGTTAAAGGCAGACGTCAGTATTGTTCTGAACTCCCCCTCTTTCTGTGTATGGTTTTTTCTGTTGCAGAGAATAACAGAGATAACCAATCAGATTTATTTAAGTCTCCCGGGAGAATAATACACATCAGCATAACGGAGATAGTATGAAGTCAAAAAGTTTAACGACCTGGATTGTCGTGGCATTGTTTTTCGGGGTGATCGTAGGATTTGCACTGAATAATCTGGCAACGGCTGAATTTAACCAGCAGTATTCTGCCGATATTTCAATTGTCACTGATATTTTTTTACGTCTGATCAAGATGATTATCGCTCCGCTTATCCTCTCCACACTGGTGGTGGGGATCGCAAAAATGGGTGATGCCAAAACCCTGGGCCGGGTTTTCTCCAAAACGCTGTTTTTGTTTGTTTGTGCGTCATTTATTTCCATCACACTCGGTCTGGTGATTGTTAATCTGCTCAAACCCGGCGTTGGTATTAACTTTGTGGCACCGGCGGATACGGTTGTGGAGAATGTGTCCGTCGTCGCGTTTTCGGTGAAAAATTTCATCGCACACCTTATCCCAACCAGTATTGTCGATGCGATGGCGCGCAATGAAATATTGCAGATTGTTGTATTTTCAATCTTTATGGGAATTGCCCTTTCAGCGATAGGTGAAAAAGGCCGGCCGATTCTGACTCTGCTGGAGTCTGTTGTCAGCCTGATGCTGAAACTGACCGGCTATGTGATGCTGTTTGCACCATTGACCGTATTTGCGGCGATTTCAGGCATGATTGCGGAGCGCGGGCTGGTGGTCTTGCTGAACGCCGGGATTTTTATGGGCGAATTTTACCTGACCCTGGCGACATTGTGGCTGGTATTAATTGGTCTGGCCGCACTGATTGTCGGGCGTTGTGTTTTACGCCTGACGAAAGGGATCACTGAGCCTGCTTTGCTGGCATTTACCACATCAAGTTCAGAAGCGGCTTTTCCCGGCACGCTGAAACAACTGGAGCAGTTTGGTGTTTCTAACAAAATTGCCAGTTTTGTTCTGCCTATCGGCTATTCATTTAACCTTGTCGGTTCAATGGCTTATTGCTCTTTTGCGGTTATTTTTATCGCGCAGGCCTGTAATATTGATATCTCCGTGGGCGACCAGATAACGATGTTGCTTATCCTGATGCTGACCTCCAAAGGCATGGCCGGGGTGCCGCGGGCATCGCTGGTGGTGATCGCTGCCACACTGACACAGTTTAATATTCCGGAAGCCGGGCTTATCCTGCTGATGGGGGTTGATCCGTTCCTGGATATGGGGCGCTCAGCGACAAATGTGATGAGTAATGCAATGGGCGCTGCGATTGTCGGGCGCTGGGAAGGTGAGCATTACGGGGAAGGGTGTCACGGAAAGCCACCGGTGATCTCTGTACAGGTATCTGATGACGATTTGACTGAGCCGGCACCGGTCAGAACAGTTATCTGAACCTGATTTCACATGCTGTAAAACCGCAGGCTGAGATTTCCGGCCTGCGTTTTTTTGTTCACGACAGAATATCCTATGACCGGCTTAACACTTTTACACTTTAGTTATTTTGTATTTAGCAGACTGGATCTCATTTTTTATAAAATAAAGTTTAGATTTTTATTTTATAAATTTATAACCATCATTAAATATGATTTTAATATGTTATTTTATCATTTTAAATTCGTTAATTAATATTGTATTTAATTGTTTTATAACTCATTTTTCATTTAATGAAAATGTAGTGATATACATTGGTTTCTTCTTTAAATTCACCAACTCCTTCATTTTAATCATTTGTTTTCGGTGACGATAAACAACCATAATCAGTCAGGATATGTCTATTTTTAAATCTTATGTCGGATGTTCTTCATTCTCTTTCTGATTTAATACGAGTGAATATAATGACAAATAAAACTTTTGAGTATCAGGATCCTTTCCCGTTATCTGAAGATAAAACGGATTATTATTTGCTGAGCAAGGAGCACGTTTCAACGGTGACATTTGAAGGTCGTGAAATGTTAAAAGTTGAACCGCAGGCTCTGACACTCATTGCTGAGCAGGCCGTCCATGATGCCTCCTATTTCCTGCGCCCGGCGCATCAGCGCCAGGTTGCCCAAATATTAAGTGATCCGCAGGCCAGCGAAAACGACAAATATGTTGCGCTGCAACTGCTGCGTAATGCCGAAATTTCGGCAAAAGGTGTGCTGCCGAACTGCCAGGATACCGGAACCTCCACGATTGTGGCGAAAAAAGGTCAGCAGGTATGGACCGGCGCAAATGACGCTGAGTGTTTATCCCGCGGCATCTACAATACTTTCCGTCGCGAAAATCTGCGTTACTCGCAAAATGCAGCGCTGGATATGTATCGTGAAGTGAATACCGGTACCAATTTACCGGCACAGATTGATATTTTTGCAACAGAAGGGGCGGAATATCACTTCCTGTTTGTCAACAAAGGCGGCGGTTCAGCAAATAAAACGGCACTGTACCAGGAAACAAAAGCTATTCTGGAACATGACCGTCTGAAAGCCTTCCTGATCGATAAAATGAAATATCTCGGTACAACGGCCTGCCCGCCGTACCATATTGCATTTGCTATCGGCGGTACCTCACCGGAAATGAACCTGAAAACCGTAAAACTGGCATCCACCAAGTATTACGACAATCTGCCGGACAGCGGCAATGAACTGGGTCGTGCATTCCGTGACAGAGAGCTGGAAGAGGAGTTGCTGGAAGCGACCCGCGAATTTGGTTTCGGGGCTCAGTTCGGCGGTAAATATTTTGCGCATGATATCCGGATTATCCGCCTGCCGCGTCATGGCGGTTCATGTCCTATTGGTCTGGCGCTCTCTTGTTCATCTGACCGTAATATCAAAGGGAAGATAACAAAAGACGGGATCTGGCTGGAGAAACTGGAGTACAACCCGGCAAGCTACATTCCGGAATCCATGCGTACTGAAGATGAAAGTAACATGGTTAATATCGACCTGAACCGGCCGATGGCAGACATTCTGAAAGAGCTGAGCAAATATCCGGTTTCCACCCGCGTGTCACTCAGCGGACCGCTTATTATTGCCCGTGATATCGCACACATGAAACTGAAAGAGCGTGTGGACAGAGGCGAAGGCTTACCACAGTACTTCAAAGATTATATGGTGTACTATGCGGGACCGGCCAAAAAACCGGAAGAACTGGTTTCCGGCTCGCTGGGGCCGACAACCGGTAACCGTATGGATCCGTATGTGGACTTGTTCCAGTCGATGGGCGGCAGTATGCTGATGCTTGCGAAAGGAAACCGCAGTCAGGCTGTGACGGATTCGTGTAAAGCACACGGCGGTTTCTATCTGGGCAGTATCGGCGGATCAGCGGCTATCCTGGCACAGGAATATGTGAAGAGCCTGGATATCCTGGAATACCCTGAACTGGGTATGGAAGCGGTCTGGAAAATGGAAGTGGAAGGGCTCCCGGCCTTTATCCTTGTGGATGACAAAGGGAATAACTTCTTCGAGCAGGTTCAGACTAAAAAATGTGATAAATGCGTGGCGGGTCAGCCTGCCTGAGCCAACACTTTCCCTGAGGAGTTTGCATGAGTGACGAACGTTATCAACAACGACAACAGAAACTGAAAGATCATGTCGATGAGCGCGTTGCCGCTGCTCAGAAAACCGGTGGCGTTCTGATGGTGTTCACCGGGAACGGGAAAGGAAAATCCACAGCGGCTTTCGGAACTGCAACCCGCGCTGTCGGGCATGGCCTGAAAGTCGGTGTTGTGCAGTTTATCAAAGGTCAGTGGGAATGCGGCGAGCGTAATGTTCTGGAAAAACTGGGCGTTGAGTTTCATATCATGGCGACCGGTTTTACCTGGAACACACAGGACAAAGAAGGTGATACCCGTGCGGCACAGGAAGTGTGGCAGTACGGCAAAGCAATGTTACAGGATGCATCTTATGACCTGATTGTCTTTGATGAACTGACCTACATGGTGCGCTACGGGTATATTGATTTAGATGAAATTATCTCATTCCTGAAAAATCGTCCGGAAAATCAGAGTGTGATTATTACCGGGCGGGGCTGCCACCGTGATATCACGGATCTGGCAGATACTGTCAGTGAGTTACGTCCGGTCAAACATGCTTTTGATGTCGGTATTGCCGCTCAGAAGGGAATTGACTGGTAAGTCTTTGCTCTGCTGTAAATTTTGCTGTATCTGTTTCGAACATCGCCTCCGTTATTCACGGGGGCGATTTTTTATATAATTATATAAAAAATACTAATGATTTAATGTCGGTATGACCGCATTTAATTACCGATAAAAATGAGTTTCTGATCCCAAAATGAGAATATTCTGTGATTTTTCAGAATAGGCTGCTTCCGATCTGTGACCAAAAATTGTTACTTTCTAAAACGTTATATACCCAACGTCATTCAAGATGCAGGGAGGCGGCAAGCTCCGACCGCCGGGGAGCATACATTAGTATGTGACCCGGCTGGCTGAGTGCAGCCAACAAACCTGCAGTTTGAATGAATAAGGGTATAAAGCTAATTAATAATAAACGGATAGGGAAATGATGAAACTGAAAACAGCTCTGGCTATTGCATTAACAACAACAGTACTGGCAGGGTGTCAGAACATGAATTATGACGCGCTGGCGCAATCCGGCGGACAGTTATTTCAGGCCGCAACATTAACGGATGCGGATATGGTGAAACTGACTGACGGCGCCTGTAAAGAAATGGATGCGCAGAACAAGGTTGCACCGGCATCAAGTAAATACACTGCCCGTATGAATAAAATTGCCAAATCATTAGGCTCTAATATTGATGGCACCAATGTTAACTACAAAGTGTATATGACCGAAGATGTGAATGCCTGGGCAATGGCAAATGGCTGTGTGCGTGTATACAGCGGCCTGATGGACATGATGACAGACAATGAAATTGAAGGTGTTCTGGGTCATGAAATCGGTCACGTTTCCCTTGGTCACTCCCGTAAAGCGATGCAGGTTGCTTACAGCACCGTTGCAGCAAAAACAGCGGCAGGCTCTGCCGGTGGTGTTGCGTCACAACTGAGCAACTCTCAGTTTGCTGATATGGGTGTGAAGTTAGTGAATTCGCAGTTCTCTCAGCATCAGGAATCAGAAGCGGATAATTACTCTTACGATCTGCTGAAAAAACGCAACATTTCTACTGAAGGGCTGGCAACCGGGTTTGAAAAATTTGCCGCTCTGGATAAAGGCAAGAGCAGCATGTTTGACTCTCACCCGCCGTCAAAAGAGCGCGCTGAAAATATCCGCAACAAAATTGCAAAAGACAAAAAATAAGTCTCAGTGTCTTTGATATAAAAGAAAAAGTGATACCGCGAGGTATCACTTTTTTTGTCCGGCACTTGTCAGGAATTAAGGCAATATCAGCTCTTTTTCCCGTGATTTCTGGTGGATCCAGTCACTGAATTTACGCAGGTTCAGGGATCCTTTTTTGTCCTCTTTATAGGTGAGAACAAAACGGTTGCCGGTACTCATCGGCAGGTCGCACGGAATAACCAAATCGCCGTTTTCCAGATCTTTTTGTATCGCAAAGCGCGGCAGAAGTGCCACACCGAGATTGGAGCGGATCGCGGAGATAAGCATCGAGAGCAAATCAAAGCGCGGGCCGACACGGGTTTTCGGGTTATGAATTCCTGAAAGCTGGAACCAGTCACTCCACGCGTCCAGTCGTGTGGTCTGGTGCAGCAGGGTAAATTCTTCCAATACCTGGCTGGTGGTGAGTTTGACGCTGTCATCACACAGCATCCGGCTGCATACCGGCACCAGTTCTTCTTCAAACAGATATTCAAAGTCCGGCCACGGGTTACAGAAATCTTCCCGCATAATTGCCGCGTCATATTTCAGGCTGGTAAAATCAGAGGGTGTGGTTAATGCACTGATACTCAATGCGATTTCCGGATGTTTTTCACGAAATCCCTGCAAATTCGGGATAAGCCAGTGTGTGCTGAATGTCGGCGTGACCGCCAGTTCAAACAACTGCTGGGAAGATTGCCAGGACATAATATCCTGTGTGTCTTTTTCCAGTTTATCCAGGGTGTCATGCACCAGCCCGAGGTAATGTTTTCCCGCATCACTGAGAAAAATACGTTTACGGACGTGATGAAACAACGACACATTTAAAAATTCTTCCAGCCCGGCTATCTGACGGAAAACAGCACTCTGGGTCAGTGACAGTTCTTCGGCTGCCCGCGTGTAGCTTTCATATTGTGCGACAGCCTCAAAGGTTATCAGTAAATCCGTTTTTGGGATCTTCTTTCGCATTGCGTTTTACTCCCTAAAAAAATATCCATTTTACCGGGTCGGAGACGGCGGCAGTGAGAAACCACTGGCGGCCTGATGTCCCATATAGCAGTACATACTGCACGCGGCGTTGATGACCGACATTGCTAATGCCGCGCCACTGCCTTCACCCAGGCGGAGATCTAAATATAAGAACGGTTTGAGTCCGAGTTGCTCTAAGGCGATACCCGCGCCTTTTTCCGCAGAAAAATGAGACGGGATCAGATAATCACGGACTTTTGGTGCCAGGCGACAAGCGGCTATCGCACAAGCGTAGGATAAAAAACCATCAAGGACAACCGGGATACCGCAGGCGGCGGCACCGAGGATAACCCCGGTCATCCCGGTCAGGTCATACCCGCCGATTTTGGCAAGCACATCAACCGCATCAGCCGGATCCGGCTGATTCAGCGCGATAGCCTGACGCACTATCGCCTCTTTGTGTGAAACGCGATCCAGCGGCAGGTTAGCGCCGATCCCGACAGTATCATGCGGATCAAGCCCGCACAGCACACTTATCATGCAGAGGCCGGGGTGGTATTGGCAATACCCAGCTCACCGGTGCCGATCACGCGGATCCCTGCCGCCACGCGGGTTCTGACTAATTCCGCACTGGCGATCAACAGGTGTTCCGCATCCTGGTAAGACATCGCCGGACCTTTGGCGATATTGCCGCAGCCCCGTGCCAGTTTCAGGTTGATCATGCCGTCGATAGGCTCACAGTCAATGCCGATATCCACCGGCAGCACGCTGGTTCCGCTGCTGCGGGCAACCGCACAAACACCGGTCAGTTGCTTTTGGATATTACGCGCCTGGATAGCGGTAACATTCTGTGGTGTGACGGCGACGCCTTCTTCAAATACGCCGTGATCCGCACACATCACAATAATTTCTTTTGGTAAATCATCGAGTTTATCAATGCCCGGCATGCCCGCGAGGAGAATGGCAAGGTCTTCCAGCCGCCCCAGGCTGCGCGGAGGCTTGGCTAATCCACCGATATGCTGCTCTGCCATCTGCATGGCGGTGTGATCCAATGGCGGTATTGCACGGATCAGGTCTTCCAGTGTCGTCATTGTTTTTTGCTCATATCATTATTTGATACTCTAAATAATTCCGGATGCCTGTAGGCGACAAGCAAAGACAGACGGGGAGCATAGATAAACTATGTGACCCGGCGGGCTTTGCGTAGTCAACACCCAGGCATCCTGAAGTATGACGAGTATATAATTAAACAACAGGCGTATAAGGTGACCGCCCGTTAAATACAGATAACGTCATAAATCCGGTGCGGCATTCAACCACGCTGTAACTGTCTTGCTCACAGGGAAACTGCCACATGGCATCAGCAGGCAGACTAAACCAGCGGGCGATCATCAGCCCCAGAACACCTTTATGAGCCACGATAAGATGCGTGCCGGGGTTCTCTGTTGCCTGTTGGCGCAACGTGTCAGCAAGGGTCTGTACCCGCGTGGCAAAGACCGGAAACGGCTCTCCGTTTGTAGGCGTTGCGTTCTGCCAGTCATTTATCCAGCCTTCCCAGTCTGCCGGGAAACGGGTGGCAATCTCACTGAAATGGCACATTTCCCAGTCCCCGAAGTCCATTTCATTCAATTGCGGTTCACTGGTGTGTGCTTTTCTGTCCGGTGAAATAATATGTTCTGCGGTTTGTTGCGCGCGCAGTAACCCGCTGGTCAGCACGCTGTTAATATGTACCTGCTTCAGATAGTCCGCGACAGCGGCGGCCTGGCGGTGTCCTGTGTCTGTCAGGGGAAGATCCGTGCTGCCATAAAACAAGCAGTCCCGGTTACCGGTGGTTTCACCGTGACGGACAAGAATAAAGCGGCTGAGGCTCACAGTCACATCCAGAAGAGTGCGAGCAGAAACAGAATCTCTCCGCACTCTTCAGCGGCACCGAGGGTATCTCCGGTTTGTCCGCCGAGGTGATGACAAAAATAGCGCCCGAGCCCGTAAATAATAAAGGCGGTAATAATCAGTGCGCCGAATGCTTTCATGCCGCCGAGCAGCGTGACAATGACGGCGCCGGTTGCCAGTGTGGTGATAAACCGGCGCAGACTGATGCGCCCGATATAAATATTGCCCATACCTTCCCCTTCGCGGGCGTAGCGCTGGTTATACATCAGCAGCGACATACAGGTGCGCCCGGCGACCGGAGCACAAATCAGCAGTCCGGCGGCGGTCATCAGGGAGAGGGGATGTAACATAAGGACTTCATAAGCGGCGGCTGATTTAGCCATCAGCGCAAAAACCAGTGCGAGACAGCCATGCGTACCGATGCGGCTGTCGCGCATAATCTCCAGCATCCGCTCTCGTTTGCGGGCAGAGAAAATACCATCGCAGGTATCCGCCAGGCCGTCGAGATGGAAGCCGCCGGTGAGTAACATCAGGGCAAACACATACCCGAGAGCTGCAATCAGCGGGCTTTGTGTGGAGTAATCAATCCAGGCGGTGAGCAGTGCGGCGATGATGCCGACAATCAGGCCGGCGACCGGAAAGAACGGAACCCCGCGGCGGTACTCCTGAAATTCAGTCCCCTCACTCCAGCGCGCAGGCACAGGGATGCGGGTGATAAATTGCAGTGTCGCCCACAGATATTTCAGGTTCATTTGATCTGAACTCCGATACCGGAAACAACCAGCCAGACCTGTTCTGCCTGGCGGGCGAGTTTTTGATTAATACGCCCGGCGATATCCACAAAGTGGCGCGCCAGGCGGTTTTCCGGCGTGATGCTCATGCCCAGCTCGTTAGTGACGATATACACCGGGCATTCGCTCTCTTTGCAGGCATCGATGATGTGATCGATTTCGCTGTTGATGCCGATTTCCAGTTTTGCATAATCCAGTGTATCGGGATCCGCACCCCCGGAGGCATCATAAAGCAGGTTGGCGATAAGCGTGGTGATGCATTCCAGCATAATTCCTTCGCCGGGTTTGCGCTCATAACGGATAGCATCCGCAATGTTTTTAAACCCTTCCCAAGTGCGCCAGTGCTGCGGGCGATCAGCTTTATGGCGGGCGACACGTGCGGCCATTTCATCGTCAGTAATGACAGATGTCGCGATATACAGTGCGCTGTGACATCTCTCTGCGACAAGATTTTCGGCAAAACTGCTTTTGCCGCTGCGGGCGCCGCCGGTGATAATAATCATGCTGTTTTTTCCTTGTGGGCACGCATCAGACGGGTGATTTCTGCGATATCCAGATGTTCCCGCATCTGTGCGGCAAGAATATTGAACTGCTCTTCCTTGTGCAGTGCATAATCAAAAATACTGTCGGGCAATGGCTCAAGCCCTTTAGATTCACGTAATTTGTTGAGCAGAGGGCGGGTGAAATTATTTCTGTCGAATATTCCGTGCAGATAAGACCCCATCACGCTGCCGTCCGGGCTGACTGCGCCGTCTGCATGGTTGCAGGGCTCCCGGTTTTTCTGATGCATGTGCGCAAACGCCAGTGCATCCGGACCTAATTCTGATACACCCATGTGGATCTCATAACCGCTGACCGGCTGTGTGGTACATGCCGACCAGATACCCGGCAGTGTGCTGCTGACTGTTCCGGCGGTTTGTGTGGTGTTTTTTTCCGGGGAGAAGCGGGTGGTGATATCGAGCAGCCCCAGTCCCGGTAAATCTGACATACCGGACTCCACATCATCATAAATATGTTTGCCGAGGATCTGATACCCGCCGCAAATACCGGCAATTGGTATGCCTTTTGCGTGTTGTGCGAGGATCGCTTTATCCATCCCTTTCTGGCGCAGCACAGCAGATCACCCAAGGTGTTTTTACTGCCCGGGATAATCAGCAGATCCGGTTCACCGAGGGCTTTCGGGTCTGATTCATAGCGCAGGCGGACATCCGGTTGCGTGGCAAGGGCATTAAAATCAGTAAAATTAGCAATGTGCGGTAACTGAACCACGACAATATCCAGCACTTTTTCTGTTTTGCCGTCATATTTACCGACCTGCAATGCAACGCCGTCTTCATCTTCCAGATCGACATCCAGCCACGGTAACACGCCGAGAACCGGAACGTGGGTGAGTTCTTCGATCTGTGTGATCCCGGGCATTAACAGAGCAACATCGCCACGGAATTTATTAATGATAACGCCGATTACCCGGGCGCGTTCCTGATCACTGAGCAGGGCCAGGGTGCCGTAAATAGAGGCAAATACCCCGCCGCGATCGATATCTGCCACCAGGATCACGGGTGCGTCGATCATCTCCGCCATGCCCATATTGACAATGTCACCGTCGCGCAGATTGATCTCCGCCGGGCTGCCCGCGCCTTCCAGCACAATGATGTCGTGCTCAGCGGCAAGGCTGTTATAGACCTCGTGGATCAGTGTCCGCAACTGTGGTTTATAGTTGTGATATTCCACCGCATCCATGTTGTTGGCGACTTTGCCCATCAGTACTACCTGAGATTTTCGGTCAGAGGTGGGTTTGAGCAAAACAGGGTTCATGCGCACATCCGGCTCAATACCGGCGGCCTCCGCCTGGAAAATCTGGGCGCGCCCCATCTCTTTGCCGTCACGGGTGATCCCCGAGTTCAGTGCCATGTTCTGTGATTTAAACGGGGCGCAGTGATAACCGTCCTGAGAGAAAATCCGGCAGAATCCGGCGACTAATACACTTTTTCCGACATCGGAAGCGGTGCCCTGGATCATCAGTGAAACTGTCATGCCATTACCTCTTGTGTTCCGGCTGCGGGAGTTGTCTGCTGTTGCAGTTGTGCAAACAGCGCCTGTTCAGTTTTACACAGCGGCAGGCCGGTCTCACAGTGAAGTTTGACCAGCCAGGGCTGTTCCAGACCGGCGGCGGTTATCATCTCTTTTTGCAGGAAAACCGCTTCCGGTGTGCCGTGACCGCATACTTCGCCGTGCGACATCACGTAAATACCATCACAAACCTGATAGATAAGGTCAATGTCATGGCTGGAAATGACAATATGTTTGCCTGCGCCGGCAATGCGGGCGAGCAGGGAAATCATATGTTGCCGTCCGGCGGGATCAAGCCCGGCGGTGGGTTCATCGAGCAGCAGATAATCCGATTCCATCACCAGCGCACCGGCGATAGCAACCCGCTTTTTTTGCCCGAAACTCAGGTGCTGAATCGGCTTATCGCGGAAAGAGAGTGCATCAACCAGGCGCAGTGCTTCATCTGTCCGGCGTTTTATCTCTGCTTCATCCATCCCCAGATTGCGCAGGGCAAAGGCGATATCGCTGTCCACATCAGTATAAAAGATCTGTAAATCCGGATCCTGGAAGACAGTCACAACGTGTGAACGCAGCTCAAGAAGGGCTTTTTTATTGTAATTCAGTGGCTTGCCCTGCCAGAGAACCTGTCCGTGCTGTGGTTTGAGGATCCCGGATAAATTCATAAACAGGGTGGATTTTCCGCAGCCGTTTGCGCCGATAATACCGGTTACCTGATGCGCACCGAAGTCCATCGTCAGGTTTTTCAGAATATTATCATCCTGATAGCGGAAGGTGAGGTCATTAACGGCTAATTGCGGGCGCTGGTTCATATATGAAAATTCCCCTGATATAACTTCACATCGAGTGCAACAGACATCTGCTGATAGCGCATCATGACTCTGGAAAACAGCATGGTTACCAGCATGGCGAGCGAGCGGTAGCCGGTGCGCAGGTTGCGGTAGCCGAAGCGCAGGGACTGTGCGTGATAAATCACCGCGGCTTCTTCCAGAAAGATAAAAATAAACCGCCAGGTCAGCAGAATTTGTTCGATAAGCACCAGCGGAATGCGCCCGTGTTTCATCAGTTTAATCAGCTGTTCAAACGGCATATTGAGCATAAACCAGAATGTCGCGGCAAGAGCCGCCATACTGCGCCAGAATGTCAGGTTTGCTGTTGTAATACCTGCGGGATCTAACCCGACCCAATATTTTCCGAGCTGAATACTCCACAGTAAGACATCCGGCTGGCGGGCAAAGGAAATAATAATGGCCACCAGACCGACCGCCAGAAAACTGAACGGGATCAGCAGCCATTTCAGATAGCGCAGCGGTGATACCCGCAGTAACCAGCAGGTAAAAGCTGCGATAATAATAAGTAAAGCCGCCTGGCCTGCCGGAGGCAGGCTCATCGCCAGCACCATCATCAGAACGTAGAGGGCGAATTTCGCCCTCGGATCACGCTGACGCCAGCGGCTTTGGTAACTCAGCGCATCAAGGCTTTGCATTTTTCCGGCCGCTGCGGTAATAACCGAGCACGTAGAAAATAACGGCGGTGCCTAAGCAGCCTTGTAAGGTAAATAACAGGCTCTCGATTTCACCACTGGCAGGCTCATACAGGGATTCAAACCAGGGTTCATAATCCGGCGCGATAGCAAGGATCTGCTGCTCTGCCTGATCGTCTGACCCGCCATACTCACCGCCGTGATCGATAAAAAACGGGATAATAAAAATAGCGATGGTCAGAAACAGTAAAATCAGTGTCTTTTTCATGCCCGTACCTCATTTCCCACCAGGTTTCGTTTCACTAACTGGTCATAAACCAGAACAGTGAGCAGACCTTCCGCAATCGCAATCGGCACCTGAGTCAGACAGAAAATGCTCATGAATTTCAGGATAGCGGCCCCCATACCCATTTGCGGATCCGGGAAAGCGACACCGAGCTGAACAGAGGTGACAAAGTAGGTCGTCAGATCGGCAAACACCGCCACAAGGAAGACGCAGACATCTTTACGCCAGCCGAGTTTGGTGGTGAAACGCCAGATAAGATAACCAACCATCGGTCCGATAACGGCCATCGACATACCGTTGGCACCCAGTGTGGTCAGCCCGCCGTGTGCCAGCATCAGTGCCTGGAACAACAGAACAATAGAGCCGAGCACTGCCACAACTGACGGCCCGAACAGAATAACCGCCAGTGCCACCCCGGTCGGGTGAGAGCAGCTTCCGGTGACTGACGGGATCTTCAGTGCGGAGAGCACAAAGATAAATGCGCCGCACAGTGCCAGCAGTACTTTCTGGTTGGCATCTTCCTGAACAATCGCTTTGAGACGGACAATCCCTGCCACCAGGAACGGCAGGAAAATCAGCCACCAGGCGATAGCCCACATCGGCGGTAAAAAGCCTTCCATGATATGCATGGCAAAGGCTTCCTGAGGTGCAATCATCAGTAAAATTGTGACGGCGGCACCGGTTAACGAGAACTGCGTGAGTTTCTGTTGCATAACAACCTCACCGAATTATTTCCGGGTTTTATTAATTAATACCGTTGAGAAATAAGGCAGTGTCTGTTCGTCGTCGATCTCATCCAGGCGTCTCCAGCACTGTTCAGTTTCCAGTGTAGCGTCGGCCATCAGGATGGCATGATCAAATAAATCATGGCGGCGGAGCAGATCGCGTACCTGTTGTAAACGACCATAGACTTTCATTAAAACAATACAATCGTGATGGGTAATCGCATGCTCAAGTTCTTCGGGCGATGCGGTACACGCCATAACGGCAAGGCTCTGGGTTTCCATCGCCAGCGGCACAACAGCGCGTGAGGCGATGGCGGCAAACGAGGTCACGCCCGGCACAACTTCCAACCATGGCTGGTTGCCGATGCGCTCCAGTAAGGAGACCCAGGTACTGAACAGCATGGAATCACCCAGGGTAATGAAACCGACTTTTTTACCGTCAGCCACATCTTCCTGAATAGCTTTCGCTACATCATCCCAGACTGCTTCTTTCGCTTCCTGCGGGGCTTTCATCAGGAAGTGATAGGTTTTCACCGTGGTTTTTCCGGTGATATAAGGGGCAACAATCGTATGTGCCAGGCTCGGGGCATCTTTTTTCCCGGCCGGTGCATACAGAATATCCAGCTCACTGATGATCCGCGCACCGCGTACTGTGATCAGATCGCTGGCACCGGGACCGGTGCCGATAGCGTAGAGTCTGCCCTGTGGTTGTTCTGTTTGTGCGTTCATGTATGTAAGGACCTTACTCCGGTTTATCCATTGTTTGTGCGAGATGTTCGACAAACATCTGGCGGATCATGTTGTTTTCGCCCATGCCCTGTAACCACGGCGTGGCTTCAATACCGGCCTGCTCAAGCTGTGTGCGCCATGAATCTTCTTCGTCGGATGCCATGTCGTTAATGGCATGATCACCGGCAACCAGCATCAGCGGCATCAGATGCACTTTGCGGATATTGTCGGCTTTCAGACCTTTGATAATCAGATCAATTTCAGGATAGCTTTCGACAGCACCGACGCGGGCGGGGAAACCACTGTTGGTCATCATGTGATCAAGACAGGCGTATGCAGAGAACGCATGGTGCGAAGCACCGTGTCCCATGAAGACAACGCGCTCATCGTCTTTCAGTTCCGGCATCTGGAAATGCAGGGCATCAATCAGCTGTGAGTAATCGTCATAGCTGCTCAGCAGGGGTTTGCCCACGCGCAGATAACGGAAGAACGGACGGTATTTTTCGACCTGGCTGACAATTTTTTCGTATTCATCACCATTAATCACATGCAGCGATTGTATCGCCACATCCTCATAACCCTGCTCGTGCAGGTGACGCAGTGCTTCTTCGGGGTTATCGATATGCAGATTATCGCGCGCTTTTAATTTGCGGATAATCATACCGGACGTAAAGGCACGGAAAAAATCACGGCCGGGAAACGCTGCCGCGAGCTGTTTTTCACAGCTTTCAATATTTTTTTCCCGGGTTTCCGCGTAACTGGTGCCGAAACTAATCACTAATAACGCTTTTTTCATCTCATAACCTCAGTAAATCAACAGACAGAAAAACGGGATACCAAATACTGCTCTACCCCGGAAAGATTATTTAATTCAGTTACATCACCGGACACCTGTGTCTGCGGGCGAACCACGACAATGCAGGGAATACCCAGCGCCAGGCAGGGCGCGACTTTTTCACTGAAACCACCCTGTGCGCCGGACTCTTTGGTGATAACCACATCTGCATTGCAGTAGCGGTAAAAGGATTCATTAAACTCAGCGGAAAACGGGCCTTTCAGGGCGAAAATCTGGTCGATAGTCAGCCCGTAAGATTCACACTGCGCGAGAACATCCTGTGTCGGTAAGACGCGTGCCAGCACGGTTTTACCCGGCAGGCGCGCAATATAGTCCGCCAGTTGTTTGCTGCCCGTTGTCAGCAAAATCCGCTCCCCGAGCTGCATCGCCAGTTCACAGGCGCTGTCAATGGAGTCCACTTTATGCACCAGCGGGTTATCAACGGCATCAATGTGACTCGGGCGGTTATAACGCACGAGAGGGATCCCCAGTTCGCGCTGCACCTGTAAGATATTCTCACTGAGAACAGCGGCGTACGGATGGGAGAGATCAGCCAGTACGCCGATCTCATGATGACGGCAGAAATCTGCCATCTCATTTGCATCCATCCGGCCTTCAAAGATCTCACCCTGCAACCCCGCAGCCTGCTGACGACCTGCCGGCGTGGCGACGGAGAGCCGGTAAGCGACTCCCTGTTCATCCAGGCGCTCACAGAGCAGGCGGGCATCCCCGGTCCCGCCGAAAATCAGCAGCCCGCGCGGGATCACAGTACGTATCCCCGTGGTGTGATCATCAGGTCATCACTGATATAGGTAGATTTATTACCGACGATGACCAGGCTTGTCATATCAACACGTTCATATTCCATCTCACCGAAGGTGGTTATCCACTTCTCTTCTTTCTTACGCGCAGCCGCTTTGACAACACCGACCGGCGTTGTGGCTGCTTTGTACGGCGCCATCAGTTCAAATGCACGCGCCAGATGACCTTCACGGCCATGACTGCGCGGGTTATAGAAGCAGATAACAAAATCCGCGTCAGCCGCGGCAATAACGCGTTTTTCGATAACTTCCCACGGCGTCAGCAGGTCACTCAGGCTGATGTGGCAAAAGTCATGCATCAGCGGCGCACCCAGCAGGGAGGCGGCAGCAATACTGGCAGTAATGCCCGGCACCACGCGCACTTCGATATCACGTTTTTCTTTGGTGACAATTTCGAGGATAAGCCCGGCCATGCCGTAAATACCGGCGTCACCGCTGCATACCATCGCAACGTTTTTACCTTCCTGTGCCAGATCGATTGCCAGACGGCAGCGCTCAATCTCTTTACACATCCCGGTTTTGATTACTTCTTTATCGCCTACCAGAGGTTTCACCAGATGGGTATAGGTTTTATATCCCACAACCACTTCCGCTTCTTTCAGTGCGGCGATGGCTTCTCCGGTCATCATGGCTTCGCTGCCGGGACCAATGCCTATAACGGTTAACATATTGTTTCTGCTCCTAACGTAATGGTGATCCCCTGGTCTTTACGGGTTTGTCCGATCAGGTGACCACGGCTCATCAGCCAGGCCACCGGTTGGGAAACACTCCCTACGCCCACGGTTTTCTTAACAAATTCGGATGCCGGGAACTGCGCCGCAACGGGTGTGAGTTCTTCAGCACTGAAAACAGTAAATGGCACGCGGTAATGCTCCGCGAGTGCCAGTAATGCCGGTTCTTCTGCTTTTAATTCGATGCTGCCGATAGCCCGGACGGACTGCGGCAGCAGATTATTTTCTGCCAGCTGCTCTGCGAACAGGCGCAGGACCGCCTCTGTCGCTGTTTCTTTCCGGCAACCCATGCCCGCGATAATCCGGCGCGGAATAAGCTTATATACCGGTATTGACAGTAATATTTCTTCGCTGCGGTAGCTGACACACACCAACGCATCCAGTTCCGGCAGATTGCGCAGGTTATCCACCTGTATCAATCCCGCAGTGGCGTACTTATCCTGTTCACCGGCAACATCAGGATGCCACCAGATCCCGATACGCTGACCGCTGACCATCATCTGATTGAGGGTTTTGACGGTCTGGCGGAAATCCGTAAATGTGGCATCCATCTCTTGTGCCAGCAGATCAAAGCTGGTCACCTGATTGACATCAGTGGCGGTCGTGATAACTGCCTGTCCGCCAATCCGCTCTGCCAGCCAGACCGCAAGTTCATTTGCGCCACCCAGATGCCCGGAGAGCAGGCTGATAACAAATTGCCCTTTTTCATCCATGACAATGACAGCCGGGTCGCTCATTTTGTCTTCAATTACCGGCGCGAGAACGCGTACCGTGATACCGGTTGCACCAATCACAATTAATGCATCGTTATCACGGAATGCCTGTTGCAGCGAGGCTCTGAAACTACCGATAAAGGGCTCAAAACCTTCCGACACCAGTTTTTCACTGGTGTAACAGGCCACCGGTAGCAACGGGCGGATTTTCTCCGCCAGTGCTTTGCCGCCCGGCGTCAGACAAAACAGCGCAATGCGCTTACTCTGAGGCTTTCCGGTATTCATGGCTGAAGCCTGCATCGTACAGTTTGGAATAATGGTATTCGTTGCCCAGGAACGGACCGACCAGAATCAGTGCTGTTTTGCGGATTTTCGCATTACGCACCGCGACGGTGATATCTTCCAGCGTGCTGCGCAGCACCTGACAGTCAGGCCAGGTGGCTTTGTACACCACAGCAACCGGGGTTTCGACCGGATAACCGCCCTCGGTTAATTGTTCAACCACACCGGAGATATCCTGCACGGAGAGGAAAATCGCCATCGAGGTCTGGTGAGCGGCAAAGCTGCGCAGACTCTCTTTCGGCGGCATTGGCGTGCGGCCTTCGATGCGGGTGATAATCAGGCTTTGTGATACTTCCGGTACGGTGTACTCCACGCCCAGTTCTGCGGCAGCGCCCAGGAAAGAACTGACCCCCGGGATAGCACTGAAGCCGATATTGTGCTCATTGAGCACTTCACCCTGTTCGCGGATAGAGCCGTAAATAGAGAGGTCGCCGGTCTGTAAGCGCACCACCAGTTTGTTGCTTTTCACACCATCAACCATGACAGTGATGATATCGTCCAGGGTCATGCCCGCGCTGTCATAGCTGACAACACCGTCTTTGCAGTAATCCAGAAGCTCTGTGTTAATCAGTGATCCGGCATAAATGACGATGTCAGCCTGTTGTAAAATACGGTAGCCTTTCAGGGTGATAAGACTGATATCCCCGGGACCGGCGCCCACAAACCAGACTTTTTGGTGATCAAACTGTTCAGCCACAACGGGCCTCCTTACGACAGGAAATAAGATAGGTAGGGTTATTCGGTTTAAAATAGTAACTGTGTCCGAGTGCGGTCATGTGACCTGCCTGTAATTCACAGCAATCCAGCTCAGTGACTTCGCACTGTTTCAGATGGGTAATCGCCTGCGTCAGGTTATCCAGCAGGATAAAGGTCATGACCAGGGTGCCGTCGTTGTGCAGATGGTCGAGCGACCAGTCGATAATCTCTGTGAGATTGCCGCCGGTGCCGCCGACAAATACGGCATCTGCTTTTTCGGCGACGTCCACAGGCGCATACGCTTCTATCAGGCGGATCTGCGGGCACTGAAAGTGGCGGCAGTTCTCTTTAATAAGTGCGACAGCGTCCGGTTTTTTCTCGATGGCAATAATATCCAGCGCCGGATAGCTGAGTGCCGCTTCAATAGCAATGCTGCCGGTGCCCGCACCGACATCAATCAACCGCTCAGCGCCCTGTAAATCCAGCCGTGAGAGCGCAAGTGCCCGCACCGGCTCTTTGGTCATCGGAATTTGCTGCCCGCGCAGAAAAAGTTCGTCTTTCATCAGGAAACCTCACTGCCTTTTTTGTCGATTAACACCACATTCATGTCGTAATCGCCCATGACCTGATCCGCATTAAGAATGGTTATCCGTTCATTTCGCATCGATAAATTTTCACCGATAATCAGGCGACGGTTCTGGCGGCGCTGAATAATTTCAGCAGCAATTTCTTTGGGACCGATATTTTTGTCAGTGACCATACCAATGCGCTCATGACCGAGCAGCCAGTCAAAGTCCGGACTGCGGTTATGGCTACTGGTGAGATAGATATCATTCATATCCATGCCCACTTTGGCGCACAGATACTGCACCGAGCTAATCCCCGGGATTATCTGAACCTGCTCCGGTGAAAAGGTGTCACAAATTCGTTTACCGATACCGAAATACATCGGGTCGCCGGACGCGAGGATCACAATACGGCGATCAAGACGTTCCGCTATCCAGCGCATCAGTCCGCTGACATCGGCATCAATCACTTTGGTTTCAATATGCAGATCGGCAAATTCATTCAGGTGACGCTGTCCGCCGATTAAAATATCCGCGCCGGAAATTGCATCAGTTGCCCGCCGGGTCAGATACGCCTGTGACCCCGGACCCACGCCGGTTACATAAATCATCGGAATCCCTCCGTAATGGCGCTCAGCGGACGGTTTGTCCCCAGCACCTGATTATCAAACGAGAACAAAATGGCATCACACTGCGGCGGTGAATCAGAAAAACGCAGCATCTGATTAACGCGATCACAGATTTTCTCTGCAATGCGCGGGTAAACCGCCTGAAAGCCCTGCGCATTGATAAGCTCAATGGCCGCTTCCGTTGTGGTGCAGCCGTCAACTTCCTGTAACAGGGAGAGCGGCGCGCCGAGTAAAGCCAGATTGGAAATGAGTGTTTCCATTCTCGCATCCGCAATATGGCTGTGAGTGTGGAAAATACCGGCAGCGATTTTAACCAGCTTGCCGAAATGCCCGAGGATCACGACATGTTCGAATTTCAGCCGCGTGACTTCCTGTAACATGTAACCCACAAAGTTACTCATGGTGACGACATAGTTGCCGTCCAGCCCGAGCTGTTCATTAACAAAACGCTCGCCGTGGTTGCCCGGCACTAAAAAGATCCGCGTCATACCCTGCGCACGTTTCATCTCTAATTCAATGGAGAGCGAGCGCTTCCAGCTCTCTTCTGACATCGGTGTGACAATACCGCTGGTGCCGATAACGGAGATCCCGCCGAGAATACCAAGGCGTCCGTTATAGGTTTTTTTCGCACGCTCTTCGCCTTCGGGGGCAAAAATCGTGACATCCGCGCCCCGGTTCGGGCCGATGGCTTCACGGACAGCGGCTTCGATTGTCTGGCGCGGGGTTTTGTTGATCGCAGCATCGCCTATCGGTAGCCCGACCCCGACTTTTGTTACCCGCCCGACACCTTCACCACCATCTAAGGTAATGATTCCGCTGTCATTGATAACCACGCGGGCAAAAATCAGCATGCCGTGGGTGGCATCGATATCATCACCGCCATCTTTACGGATAGCGGCGGTGGCGGTTTGTCCGCAAATCAGCGGCTCTTCCACATTCAGGGAGAGCGCGACACCGGAAGGTGTGACGATAGAGACCTGCTGAATAACTTCCTGACGCAACACCATCAGCGCAGCGACTTTCGCCGCCGCTGTCGCACAGGAGCCGGTTGTATAACCTTTGCGCAGTGCTTTGCCTTTGTGCCAGACGACACCGGTTCCGTTGTCATCCGGGGCTGTGGTGTTTTCCTGCGTCATGATTACGCCTCCGGCATCCGGTAGAGGATGGCGTTAATAATCGCGGCGGCAACATTACTGCCGCCTTTGCGTCCGAGGGCGGCGATGCACGGCAAATCACTCTCAGCCAATGCATCTTTGGATTCAGCGGCACCCACAAAACCGACCGGAACACCGACAACGGCAACCGGTTTTTCTGCGTGCTCCATAACCCGGAACAGCGCGGTCGGCGCATTACCGAAGACAAAAATTTTCTCACCCGGCTCCTGCATGGCAATATCAACAGCAGCCATCGAACGGGTGATTTGCTGTGCTTTTGCGGCAGCAACCACACGCGGGTCGCTGACATAGCAACGGCACTCTGAGCCGTATTGCGCCAGGCGGTTTTTATTGATCCCTGACAGCGCCATGGTGGTATCGGTATAAAGAGTACAACCGCGGGCGATACCGTCGCGGAGAGTCTCAATCACACCCTCAGAGAAATGCAGAATATCCAGCCAGTCAAAGTCAGCTGTTGTGTGGATAGCACGCTTGATAATGGCGGCGTGATCATCACTGGCAAAACGGTACTCCGGACGCGAATCCCGGATAATGTCATCAATGATCAGGAAACTGTTTTTTTCGATTTCCTGCGGCTGTTGTATATAACTCATAATTTTCCCTTACAAAATCCACTGTGACAGAAGATGAATGACGGCGAACAGTGCCAGCGCGGCGGAGGAAGCTACCCACATCAACCGGATGGTGCTGAGAATATCGTCTGCATTAATTTCCCGCGTATCGTCGCCGAGCCATGGTTTGTCAACTAACTGACCAAAATAGGTATTCGGACCGCCGAGGCGTACGCCGAGTGCGCCGGCAACCGTTGCTTCTGACCAGCCGCTGTTCGGGCTGCGGTGATTGGCGTGGTCGCGCAGTCCGGTGGTGTAAGCGAGTCGGTTATTGAGTTTTAATACACGGGCGGCAAAGGTAAACAGCAGCCAGCTCAGGCGTGCCGGAATATAATTGGCGACATCATCCGCACGGGCGGAAAACATGCCGATATCGCGGTATTTATCATTTTTGTATCCCACCATGGAATCGAGGGTATTGACGGCTTTGTATGCCATCGCCAGTGGTGCGCCGCCGAGCAATAAGAAAAACATCGGCGCTATCACGCCATCGACAGTATTTTCTGCAACGGTTTCAGTGACTGCACGGGTGATTTGTTGCGGCATCAGTTCACTGGTATCCCGTCCGACAATCCATGAGAGTTTTTCGCGGCTTTCGGCTAAATTCCCGGCCTTCAGGGCGTGATACACCCGCATGGCGGCGTCCTGTAAGCAGCGGGTTGCCAGCGCGGTGTAAGTCATCCAGACAGTCACCAGCCAGCCGAGGCTGGTTTCGAGATAAAAAGCCAGCGCCAGCACGCCGTAGCTGATAATCCAGGTACCGCCGACAATCACAACCCACAGCACGATACCGCCCCGGCGCAGTGCTGCATCATTCCGGCAGCGGCTGCGGATTAAACTTTCTGTTTTGCGGATAGCATTGCCAATCCAGCGGATAGGGTGCGGCCAGTGCTCCGGGTCACCGAGGCGCCAGTCGAGGAGAAAAGCCATCAGCCAGCTGAGCAGTGTCATAACACGCCCCGCGCAAGAGAGAACCAGTGATCCAACAAACCGGGACGCTGGGCAAAATGCACATGCAGATAACCGGCAAAGGTATTTCCGACCTGATAACCGCCCGTCCAGCGCTTTTGCACTTCGCCGTCGCGCTCTTTGATAAATTCAAACGCAGGAGGCAGATCAGTCACGAAATCAGAATAATGGAATTCATGTCCGCGCAGGCGCTCACCGGCTTTAACCAATGTGGTATCTGTCAGCGCGGTTCCTTCGCAGTAGCCGAAACGTTTGAGGCGATTACCCATTGTGCTGTGCCCGCTGATAATGCCGGTCATCGGGTAAGTTTGGCCGTTGCTGTCGGTCAGTGTGTCCCCGAGATACATCAGACCGCCGCATTCCGCATAAACAGGAACACCGCGCTGGTGGGCGGCAAGTAAAGCATCCCGCATCTCTTTATTGGCAGATAACTGCTCTGCGTAAACTTCGGGATAGCCCCCGCCGATATAAACCATATCGCAGGCGTCAGGCAATTTTTTGTCATGCAGCGGGCTGAACGTGATGATTTCTGCGCCGCAATGGCGGATAAGATCCAGATTATCGGGATAATAGAAGTTAAACGCGGCATCCTGCGCAACCGCGACTGTCAGACCGCGCCCGGCGTCCGGGGTAGTCAGAACCGGTGCAGAACAGACCTGCGGTGCCTGCCACTGTGTTAATTCGAGTAACTTACTGATATCGGTTGTTTTTTCAATCTGTTCCGCCAGTCGCTGCCAGCGCTCTGTCTGTTGTGTCTGCTCCTGCGGCGGAATAAGCCCCAGGTGACGTGAAGGCAGTTCAATATCAGCCATAACCGGAATGTAGCCGAGAACAGGCACATTGCAATAATGTTCAATAGCATGTTTCAGAAGCTGGTAGTGGTTGTCGGTATTGACCCGGTTAATCAGCACTCCGGCAATATTCAGTGTCGGATCAAAATGCTGAAACCCCATAACAGTGGCGGCAATAGAAGTGGATACCGCTTTGCCGTCGACCAGTAAGATGACCGGACAGCCGAGCTGTTTTGCCATCGCCGCGGTACTGCAATAGTGCGGATCGGTACCAAAACCATCATAAAGCCCCATCACGCCTTCAATAACACCGGCGTCTTTATCCTGCATATAATGATGAAACTGAGAAGTCAGGATAGATTCCGGCAGCATAAATGCGTCCAGATTACGGGAGGGAACACCGGTCACTGTGGTGTGCCAGCTGCTGTCGAGATAGTCCGGGCCGACTTTGCAGGGCTGAACAGTCAGTCCGCGTGCACTCAGTGCCCGCATAATTCCCAGCGTGATAGTGGTTTTACCGCAACCGCTACTGGTTCCGGCAATAACAAAAACCTGTTTTTGTGCCTTATTCATACGCTACCTTTGACACTATTGTTGCCAAAAAAAACGTCCTGATAACAGGAAAGCAAAAAAAGGTTAAATAAATTAACCCGGTGACTGTCTTTTTATTTTCATGATCATCAGCAAAATAAAAAAATGCTGAACAGCGACATGGAAAAACTAATGATCATTTAATTAACATTGCCGATTTTTGATATAGTGAATTTGTTTCGGCTATTTATATTCGGGTTTAATAAAACATAAAACTCTGTTTTTATATATCGACATATTACAGTTTGTGATGTTGTTCACATAAATACTTGATTTGTGATCAAGACAAATAAAAATAGATCTATTTAATTTCACAAATGGATATCAATATGTGAAATAAATGTTCCTATTATTATAATTTGTTAATTTAAAATAAAAAAATAGTATTTCACTTGTTATTAATAACGGTGTGCTTTGCGGAAGGTTATGTAAAAAATCATTTATTTCATGTAGTTGAAAATTATTGATCTTCTTGATTTTTTCGTATGAACTCTTCCGTAGCGTGAACGTATTATTGAGACATAAATCATGTATTTTTTTCTGTTATTATTTAATAATGCAAAATATTAAACAGAATTGTCTTTATTAAGCATTTATCGTGAGCAGATCAAAGAATATCGATCATGATTAATTAATACTGCTGTTCATCTATTAAGACATCATTAATAAGACGTATTTTTAATAGTCGTCAGGGTGTGAGTATTACTAACGCGAATGATGATGATAACAATGATGTTGTTTCTTTCTGTTGATTACTTTAATTGATAAGGCAATAAAATGAGCAAAGGTAAAGTGTGGCTTGTCGGAGCCGGACCCGGAGATGCATCATTAATTACCGTAAAGGGACTTCATTGTATACGCCATGCCGAAGTATTGGTGCATGACCGTCTTGTCAATCCTGAGTTGATCGCTTGTGCGCCATCCGGATGCAAAATTATTAATGTCGGCAAAACACCGAACCATCATCCGGTTCCGCAGGACGAAATTAACAACATCCTGGTAAAACACGCGTCAGAAGGCAAAAATGTCGTCCGTCTGAAAGGCGGGGATCCGTATGTATTTGGTCGTGGCGGTGAAGAAGCAGAATCACTGGCACAAAAAGGGCTGGATTTTGAAGTCATCCCGGGGATCAGTTCCTCTATCGGCGGACTGGCATACGCGGGGATCCCGGTGACACACCGTGACCATGCATCCAGCTTCCATGTGGTTACCGGGCACATGTGTCAGGGGAATGAACCTCAGAACTGGCAGGCGCTGGCAGCACTGAGTGGTACGCTGGTTATTCTGATGGGAATGACCCGGCTGGCAGAAATCAGTCAGTTATTAATTGATAACGGAAAATCACCTGATACCCCGGCGGCGGTTGTAATGTATGCGAGCCAGCAGCGCCAGCAGGTGGTTACCGGCACACTGACTACATTACCGGACGAAGCCGCACGTCTTAAACTGCACCCGCCGGCACTGATTGTTGTCGGGGATGTGGTTAATCTGCATCAGGTTCTGGCATTTGCTGCCACACAAATTGATATTACGCAGGAACCCCCGTTAGAAGCGGTGTCATAGTGTTATCCTTAAAATAATATTACCCGGCTGTATGCAGATAATACTGTATGCAGCCTTTAGATTTGGAGGAGGCTATGAGTGAACACGGTGGTAATGTAGTTGAAGTGGCAGAGCATCTGGGGATCTCGCCTGCATCAATCTTCGATTTTAGTGCCAATATTAATCCGCTGGGGCCGCCAGACCGGGTTAAAGCCATTATCCGCGACAACTTATCCGTTATTGAACGCTATCCTGATATTGAATACCGTTATCTGCACGCCGCACTGGCTAAAGGTGCCGGATGTGAACTGGGGCAGGTCATTGCCGGGAACGGTGAAACTGAACTGATTTACTCGCTGGTGCGCCATCTGAACCCGCACAGCGCACTATTATTAACACCCGGATTTGCCGAGTACCGCAGAGCACTGGAGCAGCAAGGCTGTGACATCATTGAACACGCGCTGACAGAAGAGAATGATTTTCAGCCGGATGAGTCTCTGCTGGCTGATATCGAAGCCCGCCGCCCTGATTGTGTTTTTATCGCCACCCCGAATAACCCGACCGGTCTGATGCCGGATATTGCATTGCTGCATAAACTGGTTTCTCTGTGTGAATCCCGCCATATTCATCTTATTGTCGATGAAGCCTTTATTGATTTTCTGCCGGAAGGCTCACCGCTGACAGCACGTCTGCCGGAAACCCGTTATCTGTACCTGCTGCGCTCTCTGACAAAGTTTTTTGCCATCCCGGGACTTCGCCTGGGGTATCTGCTTTGCGGTGACAGTCATGTTATCAGTAATCTGAAAGGATGGCGGGAGCCGTGGACGATTAACGGACTGGCGGCGCTGGTGGGAGAAGTCCTGCTGGATGATAAAGAGTATATCTGTAAAACGCAGGAACTGATTGCGTCACAGCGTGAGTATCTGTGCAGGGAGCTGCGCCAGTTTCCGCTGCTGAAAATCCGTGAGCCGACAGCAAACTATATTTTTATCCGCTGCCTTAATGGAGTGGAATTACAGTCTGCCCTGCTTAAATATAAGCTGCTTATCCGCCGCTGCCAGAACTATCCCGGGTTGGATGGCTCATATTACCGCATCGCTGTCCGCAGCCAGGCGGAAAACCGCCATCTTATCGGCGCATTAAAACAGGTATTCCAACATGGCTGAGGCACACTGTCCGGCATCCTGCGGTGAGTTATTACAGGGGTGGATCCTCGGGGGCGAGAAACTGGTTTCCTGCCCAATCAATTGGTTCAGCTATGTATCAGTCACCGAAGATGTACCGCTGGGGCTGGAGCGCCCCCGCATGCGCCAGATGCTGGAGCGGGTACTGAAGTATCTGGATATTGTTCCGGAAGCGACCGGTATGCTGCGTATTGAATATGACTCAACTATCCCGGTCGGCAAAGGGCTGGCGAGTAGTACAGCAGATATTGCGGCAACCGCACAGGCAACAGCCCGGTTTTACGGACACGAATTATCACCGGAAACTCTGGCAGCCTTGTGTGTGGGTGTCGAGCCGACAGACAGCACGTTTTTCTCTTCCCTGACACTGTTTGATCATCAGACTGCCGGAACACAAATCTCTCTCGGCTGGGCGCCAGACCTGAAAATTCTGTTACTGGAAAGCCCGGATATTGTGCTGACAGAGGATTTTCATAAGCGGGATCGCCTTGCAGCGCTGTTAGCCCGCGAAACGCAGTTGGAACAGGCGTGGAAGTACCTCAATATTGCCTGTGAACAGCAAAGCCCGCAACGTTTGGGGGAGGCTGCCACACTGAGTGCGATAGCCAGCCAGGACCTTCTGCCCAAGCACGGTTTTAACGAACTGCTTGAGCTGGCAGAGCAAAATAAAATTTACGGGCTGAATGTCGCACACAGCGGCAGTGTTATCGGGCTTATCTATGATGATACACAGCACGATAAAGATTTTATTTATGACTGGATCCAACGCCATCAACTGGATAAATTTTATCCTCAGGTGCATGAAGTGTGTATGACGCCCGGCGGCGTTCGCTAATCCCGCATCATCCGCGTCATCCTTCAGCCTGTGGCTGTGTTGGCCGCGCTCAGCTATCCGGGTCACATACTGATGTATGCTCCCCGGTTATCTTCACTTACCGCCTTGCCACAAACTGAATGATTTAGCAGATACATTTTTATCTTTTTCTAAATCTTAAATCTTAATTCTTTTGAATTGAACGCGATCTTTGTCTTTTATAAATGTGTATGTAAAAGGCAGATAACGGGCAGGGGAACGAAAAGCATGTGCGCCATGGATGGCGCACCTGAGCTTACAGGGATGTATTTACAGCGGCTTTTCGTTTTGCCCGTTATCAGCCCGATCCGCGTCATCCTTCAGCCTGTGGCTGCGTTGGCTGCATTAAAAAAACCGGGTCACATACTGATGTATGCTCCCCGGTTTTTTTCATTTGCCGCCTTGCCACAGACTGAATGATTTAGCGGATAGCATTTCACCTTTTTAAAATCTTAATTCTTACAAATTGAACGCGATCTCTGTCTTTTATAAATGCCTATGTAAAAGACAGTTTCCGGCGCTGTACCGCAAAGTCAGCAGCGGAGTGCTGCGTACATGACGCGGGCGGGATATGATGCGCAAAATACTTTCTGACCGAATAATCCGGAGAAAAAACATTATGCTGCGCTATCCGTTGTTTTGTGACTTACAGGGAAAAACATGTCTTGTTGTAGGCGGGGGAGACGTTGCTCTGCATAAATGTCATGCACTGTTGCAGGCCGGTGCAAATGTCACTGTCGTTGCGCGCTATTTTCACAGCGACTTTGCCGCACTGGCAGAGCGCCCGCAACTGACATGCACGCAAGCGCCGTTTGACAGCACACTGTGGCCGGATGACTGTTGGCTGGCATTTGCCGCCACCGATTCACCGGAGGTCAATCAGCAGGTACTGGCTCTGGCAAATACACATCGCTGCTTTTGTAATGTGACTGACTCACCGGAAACCGCCTCATTTATCTCTCCGGCGACAATTGATGTGCTGCCGGTACAGATAGCGCTGACCTGTGGCGGAAATCCCGTATATACCCAGTTCCTGAAGCACAGGGTGATGCAGGCAATACCCTTCGACGCCCCGGTGAAACTACAGCTTGCCGCCCGTGTACGGGAGCAGGTAAAAGCCACTAATGCTTCCCGTGATGCCAAGCGGCTGTTCTGGCAGAAATTCTTCACAGATACCGCACTGGAGCAGCTTTTATCATTACAGGATGATGACCTGCTGGCAGACTACCTTTCCTATCTTCTGGCTCAGTTTACCGAAGAGCACGGCACGCGCTGAAAATTGCTGTCATGATAATAAAAGCTCGGTTTTTTTGATAAAACCGGGCTTTTATTTATGGAGGTAAATAATATTATTACTGCGTTTTTTGAGCTGAATGGTTTAGTTTAAAACAATAATGATTAAAACGACCAAAATAAACCAACGGCATTATCATATTAATAATAATTAATTTACTTTTCCGTATCATTTATTTTTGCATGTTCAATAATAATATCGTTTCATCATTAAATAAGATGTTCGTCACATTATTAAGGTGATGTGTATCAAAATATATTCATATCAAATATACTGTAAAATATAGTTTAAACATTAAAATTTAATTGTTATTTTCATTTGACTCAATAATATAACGATGATCACAAAAACAAGAATGATTTATTATCTGTTATATTTAAATAATTGTTAATTAAAGTTTTTATATGTGTACTTTCATCGTATCTGATTGATTTTTATCATAAATTTAATGTGATCCATGTCTTGTTTTATGCCTTGCTAAAAACCATTCCGTTTTTGCAAGATATCCTTACTTTATATCAATTGTTTTTAAACCCCCTGAATTGCACATTAGAATCAGTGGAAAGTTAAGGGATTAAATAGGAATGAATACATAATTTGTACTTAGTTATCTTCTTAATTAACGCCAAACGGATTTTATAAAAATTGTATTGACTTTAATTCCGAACATTTAGTCTATTTAGAGGTATATCATGCAGAATCCTACCATTGTTATTGGTGTAATTGGTGCCGATTGCCATGCCGTCGGTAACAAAGTTTTAGATCGCGTTTTCGCGCAACACAATTTCAACGTGATCAATCTTGGTGTCATGGTAAGCCAGGACGAATATATTGATGCCGCCATTGAAACCGGTGCACAGGCGATTGTTGTTTCTTCTATTTACGGACACGGTGAAGTTGACTGTTTAGGGATGCGTGACCGTTGCATCGAACGTGGTCTGGGTGAAATTCTGCTGTATGTCGGCGGTAACCTGGTTATCGGTAAACAGGCACCGGCTGAAATCGAGAAAAAATTCTCAGCTATGGGCTTTAACCGTGTGTTCTTCCCGAATACTGACCTGGAATTTGTCTGCGATATCATGAAGAAAGATATCGAGAAAAGCCTGTCAGCTAAAAAAGAAGGAATGACCGCGTAATGATCTCTGTCTCTATAGATATCGGTTCTACCTGGACGAAAGGTGCCGTGTTCGACGTGGGCAGTGATGATCATATTGATGTAAAGAATTATGCCCTGACCCCCACGACGACTGACCATCTGGCTGACGGATTTTTTACTGTACTGAATAAAATCCTCAATGTGTCTGATGCACGTCCTTTATTAGAAGCAGGAAAAATAGATATCAGTTATTCCTCTTCTGCAAAAGGCGGGTTAGCGGTAGCGGCACTTGGTCTGGTTCCGACTATAACCCTGGAGTCGGCGAAAGTAACCGCTCACTCAGCGGGCGCAAAAGTGTCACAGCACTTTGCTTATAAACTTAACCGGACTGATATCCGCGCACTCGAACAGACACCTCCGGATATTTTTCTCTTTACCGGCGGGACGGATGGCGGTGATGTCGGGTACGGATTACAAAATGCCAGAATGCTGGCGGAATCCGACCTGAACTGCTCCATCATTTATGCGGGTAACCGCGATATTCAGGATGATGTTGCTGAGATCCTCAGTGATAAAGATCTGACTATCGTAAACAACATTTTACCGAGTCTGGATAGCCCGAATCCGTTCGATGCACGTAAAGCTATCTGTGACATATTTCTTAAAAAGATTGTTAAAGGCAAGGGACTGGATGTCATTGTTGAACAGACAGGCGAAGAGCCTCGTCCGACACCATTTTCTGTCTTTGAATTAGTGCAGCAAATCCGTGACACCATTCCCGGTTGGGAAGAGTTTGTTCTGATGGATATGGGTGGCGCAACGACGGATATCTATTCGTCCTGCAACAACAGTTTACTGCCGGATACTATTTTACACGGTATTCCGGAGCCGAAAGTGAAGCGGACGGTGGAAGGTGACCTCGGTATGCGGGTGTCAGCAGTCATCGCCGGTGAAGCAGGCCGTGAGTTAGCAGAAGCACAGTTTGTCAACCATCCGGAGCAACTGGACGCGTTTTACCGGTATACCCATCACATCAATGCGCATCCTGATTATTTGCCGCAGACAGACGAAGAACGTGTTTATGACCATCTGTTAGCCGGAATTTGCGTCGCCCTCGGTACAGAGCGCCATGCAGGAACCAAGCAACAGGTCACAACATGTGCAGGAACGGTGGATTTACAGATCGGACGTGATTTATCACGCGTTCGTAAAATCATCGGCACCGGCGGCTGGTTATCACGCACGGATGATTTTGCCATTCAACAGTATATGAAGTACCGCAAATTCGATAACAAAGGCCGCCAGATTTTGCTGCCGGACGAATTTGAGTATTACCGGGATTCACAAGGACTATTTCCTCTGTTAGCCAATGTCGCCTGTCGGCATCCGAAAGCAGCAGCTCAGACTGGCGTACAGATTTTGACCAGATAGCGATATTATTGGAGCCATTAAATGGAACTGAAAAATAAAAAGATTGCGATCGATGACTTTATGTCTGAGCGCAAAGACGTTTTAAAGACCTGGGTAACAGGGAAAGATGTAACCAATTTCGAAGATGGTGTGAAATACCAGTCGACTATCTCTGCTGATAAAAACTTTGCGAAAAAATTATTTGAAGCAGATCGCGATGGCATCACATTAAGCCAGCCGCGTGCAGGTGTGGCATTAATCGAAGAGCATATCGAGCTGCTGAAAAAATTACAGGTTGAGTGTGACCTGCTGCCGACAACTATCGATGCGTATACCCGTCTGAACCGCTATGAAGAAGCGGCTGTCGGTATCCAGAAATCTGTTGAAGCCGGTACATCCAAACTCAATGGTCTGCCGGTGGTAAACCACGGTGTGGCAGCTTGCCGTCATATTACTGAATCCCTGGATAAGCCTCTGCAAATCCGTCACGGGACACCAGATGCGCGTCTGCTGTGCGAAATCTCCATGGCGAGTGGTTTCACCAGTTATGAAGGCGGTGGTATCTCTTATAACATCCCTTACGCAAAACGCGTCACCCTGGAAAAATCTATCCGTGACTGGCAGTACTGCGACCGCGTAATTGGTTTATATGAAGAAAATGGTATCCGCATCAACCGTGAACCATTCGGTCCGTTAACCGGTACGCTGATCCCGCCATTTATTTCTCACACTGTGGCGATTATCGAAGGTCTGGTTGCGCTGGAGCAGGGTGTTAAATCTATCACTGTCGGTTACGGTCAGGTAGGTAACTTAGTACAGGATATCGCGGCAATCCGCTCTCTGCGTGAACTGTCCCATGAATATTTCCGCGCTTACGGTTTCGAAGATTATGAACTGAGTACCGTATTCCACCAGTGGATGGGTGGCTTCCCTGAAGATGAATCCCGCGCAGCGGCAGTTATCTCCTGGGGTGCGGCAGTCGCCGGTATGTCCGGTGCAACTAAAGTTATCACCAAATCTCCGCATGAAGCATTCGGTATCCCGACTGCAGAAGCTAACTGTCAGGGTCTGCGTGCTTCAAACCAGATGCTGAACATGATGCGCGACCAGAAATTCCCGCCTTGTAAAGACGTCGATCTGGAAGTGGAACTGATTAAACGTGAAGTCCGCGCTGTCATGAAGAAAGTGCTTGAGCTGGGTAACGGTGACATTGCAGTCGGTACTGTCCGCGCATTTGAAGCCGGCGTACTGGATATTCCGTTCGCTCCGGCTATGTGTAACTCCGGGAAAATGCTGCCTATCCGCGACAACAACGGTGCAATCCGTGTGTTCGACGCAGGTGCGGTACCTCTGCCGGATGATGTACTGACTATGCACCAGGATTTTGTTGCTGAGCGCGCCCGTGTTGAAGGTCGTGAAGCTTCATTCCAGATGATTATTGATGACATTAACGCAGTATCTCACAGTAAATTGGTAGGAAGACCATAATGAAAATTAAACATGCATTGTTCACGGCGGGTAACTCATCTTTCTATTTTGATGATCAGCAGGCGATTAAAGACGGCGCAGGTCACGATGGTTTCGTTTATACCGGTAAGCCGGTAACGCCGGGCTTTACTGCAATTCGTCAGGCGGGTGAGTGCGTATCAGTTCAGTTAGTCCTCGAGAATGGTTCTGTGGCTATCGGTGACTGTGCGGCTGTTCAGTATTCAGGTGCGGGTGGTCGTGACCCGTTATTCCTGGCGGAAAACTTTATTCCGTTCCTGGAAAAACACATTAAACCACTGCTGGAAGGCCGTGATATCAGTGAATTCCGTGCTAATGCCAAGTTCTTCGATGAACTGAAAGTGGAAGGCAAACAACTGCACACTGCGATTCGTTATGGTCTGTCCCAGGCTCTGCTGGACGCTGCAGCATTAGCAACTAACCGCGTGAAAGCGGAAGTTGTCTGCGACGAATGGCATCTGCCGGTTGTCGCTGAGCCGATTCCTCTGTTTGGTCAGAGTGGTGATGACCGTTATAACGCCGTTGACAAAATGATCCTCAAACACGTTGATGTGCTGCCGCACGGTCTTATCAACAACGTAGATGAAAAACTGGGTCGTCAGGGCGAGAAACTGCGTGCATACGTTTCATGGCTGGCAGAGCGCATCGTTGAATTACGCACAGAAGACAGCTACAAACCTTCTCTGCACATCGACGTTTACGGCACTATCGGTATCATTTTCGACAAAGATCCAATCCGTTGCGCAGAGTATATCGCAAGTCTGCAGGAGCAGGCCGGTGATTTAGAACTGTACATCGAAGGCCCGATTGATGCCGGTAACAAACCAGACCAGATCCGCCTGATGAAAGGCATTATGGATCACCTGAAAAAAATCGGTTCAAAAGTCAAAATTGTTGCTGACGAATGGTGTAACACCTGCCAGGACATCATTGATTTCACAGATGCAAAATGCTGTGACATGGTTCAGATTAAAACCCCTGACCTGGGTTCAGTTCATAATATCGCTGACGCAGTGCTGTATTGCCAGAAGAACGGTATGGAAGCATACCAGGGCGGTACTTGTAACGAAACTGACGTCAGTGCACGTACCTGTGTTCACATCGCTATCGCAACACGTCCGATGCGTATGCTGATCAAGCCGGGTATGGGCTTCGACGAAGGTATGAATATCGTTAACAACGAAATGAACCGCACACTGGCTGTACTGAAAGCAAAAGGGTAAGGAAACATTATGTCTGAGACATTTAAAATTCTGTCTCCCACTGCCATTCTGGGGTACGGATTTCCCGAAGAGAGTTTCATGAAGGCGATGGAAGAATCGCCGGACCTTATCGCCGTTGACGCCGGGTCTTCTGACCCGGGTCCGCACTACCTCGGTTCAGGTAAAGCATTTACTGACCGTGCCGGTGTGAAACGCGACCTGCGTTACATGCTGAAAGCCGGTGTGAAAAACAACATTCCGGTTGTTATCGGGAGTGCGGGTGGTTCCGGTGCGCAGCCGCATCTGGAATGGTGCCGTGAAATCATCCTGGAGCTGGCAAAAGAAGAGAATCTCTCTTTCTCTATGGCGCTTATCCCGGCGGATGTTGATAAGAAAACCGTTCATGAAGCACTGGATGCCGGTAAAATCACACCACTGCATTTCGTGCCTGAACTGACTCATGAAGTTATCGACGAAAGTACCTATATCGTTGCTCAAATGGGTATCGAGCCGTTCCAGGAAGCTCTGGCAGCAGGTGCTCAGGTTGTTCTGGCCGGTCGTTCTTATGACCCTTGCTGTTTCGCGGCACTGCCGATTATGAAAGGGTTCGATGAAGGTCTGGCACTGCACTGCGGTAAAATCCTGGAGTGTGCGGCAATCGCTGCAACACCGGGCTCCGGTTCAGACTGTGCGATGGGTATCATCGACAAAACCGGCTTTACCCTGAAAGCGTTCAACCCGATTCGTAAATTTACTGATACCTCTGCAGCGGCGCATACCCTGTATGAGAAATCAGATCCTTATACTTTACCGGGTCCCGGCGGAGTGCTGGATCTGAAAGAGTGTAAGTTTGAAGATCTGGGTAACGGACAGGTTCGTGTAACCGGTTCACGCCACGTTTCAACACCGTATACGGTTAAACTGGAAGCAGCACGTCCGGTTGGTTATCGCACCATCACCATCGCGGGGACACATGATCCAATCATGATCGCCGGAATGGATAAGATTTTGGTTGAAGTGCGTAAGAGTGTTGAGAAAAACCTCAGCATTGACCCTGACAGTGTGAAAATGAATTTCCACCTGTATGGCAAAAACGGTGTAATGGGTGATGCAGAACCAGAAACCGTGACTAAGAGTTATGAGCTGGGAATTCTGTTAGATGTTGTTGCACCGACTCAGGAGCAGGCTGACAGTATTTGTTCTCTGGCACGTTCAACCATGCTGCACTACGGGTACGACGGTCGTATCGCTACAGCGGGTAACTTAGCCTTCCCATTTTCGCCATCGGATATTCGTGCCGGTAAAGTGTATGAGTTCTCCATCTATCACCTGATGGAATATACACCGGACATTAAATTCAAATTCCGGATGGAGAATGTGACACCAGAAGGAGTGGCGAAATGAAACAGTCAATTTTAGAATTAGCAAAAGTTGTGCGTTCTAAAAACTCCGGCCCGTATGAAATTGTAATGGATATTTTATTCAAGGATAAAGCAACTTATACCGCGGTAAAGAATTCAAAACAGTTTAATAAAGAAGTAGTGGCTGGTTTATATTGTGTCAAGCCTGACTTTATCGATAATATTGTTTGGTTTGACCCTGCTAATGCTGTGAAAATTGTAATGCCGAGACATATTGTTTCTGGTGCTGTCGGAGATACCGATGTTTATGGTGCTCAGCAACATGCGCCTTTGTTAAAACTGGAATTTGATATTTAATTAATATCAATACTCCATCATCTCTATAGCTAGACAACTCGGTGTGGTGAGTAGCGGGGCTTTCTCTCTATCGCCACATCGATTTCAGAAACAGAAATCGTCATTTTTCTCAGTAGGTTGTCTAAATTCGTTTAATATTTAAAGCCATGGAAGGCCGGGTAAAAATAACTGAAATAAAATTTCAGAGGATATTAAGTGAGTTGAGAATAAATGCGACCCAACACAGAATGGAATTATTATGAAATCGAAGAGTTTAACCACTTGGATAGTCATTGGTCTTATTGTCGGTGTAATTGTCGGCTTTAGTTTTAATGAAATGGCATCTGCTGAATTTACCAAGGTATATGCAAAAGATATTTCAATTATTACTGATATCTTTTTAAGACTGATTAAAATGATTATCGCACCATTGATTATATCAACACTGGTTGTTGGTATTGCGAAAATGGGTGATGCGAAAACGTTAGGTCGTGTTTTCTCTAAAACATTATTCTTATTTATCTGTGCATCGTTTATCTCAATCCTGTTAGGTCTGGTTATTGTTAACCTGTTCCAGCCGGGTGCCGGTATTAACTTTGTGGCAGATACTGCAGCTGCAGTTGAAGGTATGGTTGAGCCTGTTCCATTCTCATTCAAAACCTTTATTGCTCATGCTATCCCGACCAGTATCGTTGACGCCATGGCGCGTAACGAAATTCTGCAAATCGTTGTGTTCTCAATCTTCATGGGTATCAGTCTTTCCGCTATCGGCGATAAAGGTCTGCCAATCATCCATGTTCTTGAGTCTCTCGTTAGTCTGATGCTGAAATTAACCGGCTATGTCATGCTGTTCGCACCGCTGACTGTATTTGCCGCGATTTCAGGTATGATCGCAGAACGTGGTCTGGGTGTTCTGGTCAGTGCCGGTATCTTTATGGGTGAATTCTACTTCACACTGGCGCTGCTGTGGGTCATTCTGATTGGTCTGGCGGCCCTGGTTGTCGGTCGTTGTATCTTCCGTCTGACTAAAGGCATCACTGAACCTGCACTGCTGGCATTCACCACATCAAGTTCTGAAGCCGCATTCCCGGGTACCCTGGAAAAACTGGAAGAGTTCGGTGTTTCCAACAAAATTGCCAGCTTCGTACTGCCTATCGGTTACTCCTTTAACCTTGTCGGTTCAATGGCTTACTGTTCGTTTGCAGTTATCTTTATCGCTCAGGCATGTAATATCACCTTAACAACAGGTGAGCAGATTACCATGCTGCTGATTCTGATGCTGACATCCAAAGGGATGGCGGGTGTGCCACGTGCTTCTCTGGTGGTTATCGCCGCAACACTTAACCAGTTCAATATACCGGAAGCAGGTCTGATATTGCTGATGGGTGTGGATCCATTCCTCGACATGGGCCGTTCAGCAACGAACGTGATGAGTAATGCGATTGGTGCTGCAATGGTAGGTCGCTGGGAAGGTGAGCACTACGGTGAAGGCTGCCGTGGTAAACCAAAGGCCGGTATTGAGCCACCTGTGTCGCAGGCAACCTCTGCCTGACCACTGAGAGTTCAGCATAATGTAGTCAGCGCGGTACGGTAAGACATATCATCCGTACCGCCCGTAAAACAAATGTGTTGTTAGTGAAACGCAAAAGGACCTCCGCCTTTTGCGTTTTTTTATTGTTGAGAAATAGCGCAGTGCTTGTCCTTAAGTTAAATGTCATAATCGGGCTACGCTATAAATTTATGGGATATCATGGATGGACGATAATATTGCACTGAGTACTGAAGCCTTTCTCAAACAAAAATCACTGCTGCCGGACCAAACGATTAATAATGTGACATTTCACGGGAATGCCGGTGAGTATTTTTCTATCTGGCTGAAAAATATTATATTTTGCATATTGACGCTGGGTATTTACCTCCCTTGGGCGATGGTTAATCGCCGGCGTTATTTTATGAATGCCACTGAAATTAATCATGCCCGCTTTGAATATCATGCAAAACCGACAGAAATTTTATTTGGTTTTATTCTTACCGGTATATCGCTGTTGCTTATTCCGGTTTTAACATCGGTATCTCCGACATTAGGGTTACTGATGATGCTTGTTGTTATAATCCTGATGCCTTACGCCCTGATCCGGCTGTGGAATTTTAATGTACGAAATACCTCTTTCCGGGAATACCGTTTCGCCTACCAGTGTAATTACATGCGCCTTTATCTGGTGGTATTAATTCTTCCGGTTCTGCTGCTTGTCGTGACAATGGTGTGCAGCGTGATGTTTTCTCAGTGGTATGTAAAAGTATCCACAGGACCCGCAGTTGATAATGTATTCAATCTGATGCTGGTGACCAGTATCATACCGTTGACCGGATTATTTCTAATCTGGTCGGTGCAGGGTAAGCAGCTCTGTGAATTACTGGTTAATAATCTGTCATATAACAAAACCGCATTTTCACTCAGCCTGCTGTATAAACGGCTGATGCTGATAAGCCTGATCACGGTATTACTGTTATCACCATTTGTGGCAGCCGGATTTTCACAACTGAGTGACCTGACTTTTCTGATGATGATCCCGGAGGAAGTGTGGACAGCAAATCTCCGTGCGATGGTGATAATAAAAATTTCGCTGTTCTATCTGCTGTTTTTTTGCGGTGCGATGACTGCCGGTATCTATTTCCGGGTGTCCTGCCGGACATATGTCATTAATTCAATGACTCTGGGCAATCTGCGTTTTCGCTGTAATATGACGTATCTGTCTTATTTATTTCTGATCCTGAGTAATTTCCTGCTGATAATATGTACGCTGGGATTCGGTTCCGCTTACGCCGATATCCGCCATGCCCGTTATCTGGCACAGCATATTTGGATCATCGGTGATATGGATGCTATTTCAGACAGTAATAAAAGTGAAACCCCGGCGGATCTCAGTCGCTATGAGAATGTTGTGGTTTCGGCGGACTGACGGGCTATAAACGTCGTCACTGTCAGTGCGGTACGGTAATACATATTATCCGTACCGCTTTTTGTGTTTTTTATTGCTGTGGCGCGGTATGAATACGGATCTCCCCGCCTTCTGTCCGTACGGCAAAATGGGCAACAGAATAGGCGGCATCCTCAAGACACAAACCATCTGTTAAGCGAAAGTGCTGTTTTTTCAGCGGGCTGACAATCCACAACTCATTGTCATGTTCTGCGATTAGCCCGCGTGATAACACACTGGCTTTTGCAAAGGGGTCGATATTACTTAATGCAAAAATCTGGTCATCATTGTAAGGGCGAAACAGCGCAACCTGTTCACCATTTACCAGTGCACAAACGCCGGTTCCGGGCGTGATATCACTAACCTGACATACTGTTATCCAGTGGCTCATCATTACTCCTCCCCGATAAGTGTTACGGCTATCCGCTCTTCAGGACGGGCCGGGCGATGTTGTAAGCGCTCACTAACTATTTGTACATCCGGATCCGGCAGCGGGCTGTTAATAAAGTGATTAAAGCGCTGACGTGCGTGCGGGTTATCCACCGTTTCCTGCCATTCGCAGATGACTTTTTTGCGCAGATGGGTCAGCTCCTGCTCCAGCTGTGCATTCAGACCCAGTGTGTCGCTGACAATCACATCGCGCAGATAATCAATGCCACCCTCCAGGCTTTCAAGCCAGGTGGATGTCCGGTTCAGTTTGTCCGCGGTGCGGATATAAAACATCATAAACCGGTCGATATAATTTATCAGTGTTTCTTTATCGAGATCGGCCATCAGCAGATCGCCGTGACGTGGTTTCATGCCGCCGTTACCGCAGACATACAGATTCCAGCCTTTATCTGTGGCAATAATCCCGATATCTTTTCCCTGTGCTTCTGAGCATTCGCGGGTGCAGCCGGAGATACCAAACTTCATTTTATGCGGTGTGCGGATGCCTTTATAGCGGTGTTCGAGTTCAACACCCAGTCCGGTACTGTCCCCGACACCAAAGCGGCACCAGGTCGACCCGACACAGGTTTTTGCCATACGCAGTGCTTTGGCGTAGGCATGTCCGGTTTCAAACCCGGCAGCAATCAGTTTCTCCCAGATAGCCGGAAGATCCTGCTTATGCGCACCAAACATGGCCAGACGCTGAGAGCCGGTAATTTTGGTGTATAAATTATATTCCTGTGCAATGGTACCGACAGCAAGCAGGCCTGCCGGGGTGATTTCTCCGCCCGGTGAACGGGGGATCACGGAATAGGTGCCGTCTTTTTGTATGTTGGCGAGAAAATTATCATTAGTATCCTGGAGGGAAACCAAATCATCCCGCAGGATATAATCATTCCAGCAGGACGCCAGCAGAGAGCCGATAGTTGGTTTACATACTTCACAGCCATAACCTTCGCCGTATTTTTTCAGCAGATCATCAAAGGTCTTTATTTTTTCCACGCGGATCAGGTGATACAGCTCCTGGCGTGAATATGCAAAGTGTTCACAAAGATGATGATTAACCTCAATACCCAGGTTGGTCAGTTCAGCATTCAGTACCTGCGTTATCAGCGGAACACAGCCGCCGCAGCCGGTACCGGCTTTGGTTTGTGCTTTGATAGCCGCGACGGTTTGGCAGCCGTTTTGAATGGCCTGAATAATGTCACCTTTGGTGACGTCAAAGCAGGAGCAAATCTGCGCGCTGTCCGGCAGGGATTCAACACCAATAGCCGGTTTATTGCCTGCATGGGCAGGTAAGATCAATGTATCCGGATTTTCCGGCAGTTCGATACGGTTGAGGGATAATTGCAGCAGATTACCGTAATCTTCAGTATCACCGACCAGCACTGCTCCCAGCAGATATTTATTGTCCTTACTGACAATAAGGCGTTTATACACCTCGTTAGCTTCATCCAGATAAATATAGCTGTGGCAACCCTCTTCATGGCCATGTGTATCGCCGATCCCGCCGACATCCACACCCAGCAGCTTCAGTTTTGCACTCATATCTGCGCCGGTAAACTGATTATCATTGCCCAGCAGACTGTCAACCGCGACCTGTGCCATTTTATAGCCCGGGGCAACCAGCCCGTAGGTTCTGCCGTGCCATGATGCACATTCACCGATGGCATAGACATCCGGATCAGAGGTCTGACACTGGTTATTAATCACCAGACCGCCGCGCTCGGCAACAATCAGCCCGCACTGACGGGCAAGTTTATCCCTTGGGCGGATCCCGGTGGAAAACACCACAAAATCGGCTTCCAGTGATGAGCCGTCGGCAAAGTGCAGAATTTTGCGGCTGTTGCCGCTGTCTGAACGGGTAATTTCGGCGGTGTTTTTACGGGTGTGAACGGTTACACCCATCCGCTCAATTTTTTGTTTCAGTTGCTCACCACCGAGCGCATCAAGCTGCTCTGCCATTAACACCGGTGAGAATTCGATTACATGGGTTTCAATACCTAAATTTTTCAGTGCTCCGGCGGCTTCCAGCCTAATAATCCGCCGCCGATAACCACACCTTTGCGGCTGCGGCGGGCGCAGGCTTCAATGGCATTCAGATCTTCTATCGTCCGGTAGACAAAACAGTCCTGAGTGTCATTGCCTTTGATAGGCGGCACCCACGGGTACGACCCGGTGGCAATCACTAATTTGTCGTAATGGACGGTGCGTCCGGTATTGGTGTGCAGCACTTTTTCCTGCCGGTTAATGGTGATTACCCGCTCACCGGTCAGTACGGCGATAGTGTGCTTTTCATAAAAACCGGGTTTAACGAGGGATAACTCTTCCGCCGTGTGATGGGAAAAGTAAGAGGAAAGATGCACCCGGTCATAGGCTACACGCGGCTCTTCACAAAAAACGGTAATGTCAAAATGTCCGCTTCCGGCTTTATCGGTAAGCTCTTCAATAAAGCGATGCCCCACCATGCCGTTACCGATTATCGCTAACTTGACGTTGCTCATTTAAGCCTCATATTTTGTATGGATTAAGGCTAAAAATACGGCGATCCGGGTTTTTCTCATTGATGTATATCAAATGCAGCTTAATCAATTCAGCTAATGCAAAACAAAGATGTGATTATTTTTTGTCAATACCTCTCAGGTGGTAGGTATGACTCCGGTTTAATGCGTTTATGCCGCTGAATAGTCAGCGGCATAAACGGAGCATGAAAGAGTAAGCGATTACTGTGCAGCTAATTCAGCCCGTGCTTTACGCTTTTTAATATTAATAATTAAAATACCGGAAGCAAAAGCTCCGCAGAAAGCAAATAACGCCATTAAACCAAAGACGATTTTATAGCCCGTCATGCCCGGGTAGATATCCAGAATATGACCATACAGACTGAAGCAGAACATAGCGGGCGCATAGCCGATAAAGCTGCCCAACGCCATGGCGGAGCCGGTATTGGACTCTTTAATATTGGCTTCACCGATAGGTGCAAAGAAAATAGCACGTTGCGTGAAGACGATGGTTCCGAAGCCCAGTGTACATACCATACCTAAATAAACCGGCATACTTTCATGCGGCAGGAAAATAAAGACGACTAATACAATGACACTGAGAATAAAGGTATAGAACAGGTATTTTGTCGGTGATTTTAATATTTTATCAGCAATTAATCCGCCGATAGGGCCGCCGACCATTTTCAGACAATATTGATTCAGAATACCGTAAACACCGACTAATGCGATGGGCAGCGCATAAATATTACTCAGGAACGGAATGAAAAAGGTTAATCCGCAATAGACGGCGTAGACAAAGAAAATACTCAGAGCGATAAGCCACACTGTGCCGTCTTTTAATACTGCACCCACGCCCGGTTTTTTCTCTGTGCTTTCTTCTTTGGTTATCTCTGCCGGGGTAACTGTTTTGTCATCTTTCAGGAACAGGAAGATAACGCCACCAACAAGAATAGCCATGCCGGAATAGAATAAAATCCCCATTTTAAAGCCAAGTAAACCACTGCCGAACCAGGCAAATACTGCCAGCGCGGAAAATGCCACAATGGTATCGACAACACCGCGACCGGTTTCAAAGAAACCAAAGATCCGCCCTTGTTGCGAACTATTACCCAGCAAACTGACAGATTTTAATAATACCGGCCAGTTGAGCATGTCACAGGTAACACCAAATAATGCCCAGACAAATAATATTCCCCAATAACCCGGCATAGTGGATAAGTAAATACCCAGTAATCCGGTGGCAATTAATGAAAATGAAATTGTCAGGCGGCGGGGCAATTTATCTGAAAAATAAATAGATAAAAAGAAACCGATAGTGGTGACGACGGAGTTCACCGACATCGCATTACCTATCTGACCATTAGTCAGATGAAAGTATTCCTGCATCGGAATATAAAATGCATCTTTAAGTGAAGGCAGTTTATATATAGTACCGCCGCATAAAACTAATAAGCTGAATATTGCCCATCTTTTTTTATCAAGCATAGTGCCTCCCGCCTGAAAAGTAATTTACGTTTTCAGCCAGTGTGAATTGTTATTTTAAGAGTTTGCTGTGTGTAGAACAGGTAGTCGTTCTATTCTTTTATTTTTATACTCGTCATACTTCAGGATGCCCGGGTATTGACTGCGTTCAGCTTGCCAGGTCACATAGTTTATCTATGTTCCCCGTCTATCTTCACTTGTCGCCTACATGCATCCGGAATTATTCAGAGTATAGAATGGCCTCTGTTTTAATTTCATTTATTATTTTACGGACATAATTGATTTGATTAATGGCATCCTCTTTTTCCAGGGCTAAACGGGTACTTATTTCATTTTCCGGCAGCGGTGTTTCACTCATCTGACGCCACGGGATCCACGGGTCGGCAACTTCATCTGCAAAACGGAATGCCGGTGCGTAATAATCCACTTCTTCTTCCAGGCCGTAAGAAATGACCTGCGGACTCTTTTCACCCAGGCATATTAATGCCTGTAACATCTCTTTAAACGGCAGATTTCCTTCACCGGAACGACAGGCTTTATGACCAAAACCCTGTCCTTCTTCCAGGATCACCGCATCTTTGATATGCACCTGGGTAATATATTCCTGCATGGCAGAGAGTGCATCCATTGGTAATTCACAGGCATTAATCATATTACCGAAATCAAATAACAGGGTCAGCTGCGGAAAATCCGCATTTTTTATCAGCTCAACCAATTCATGACTTTTTAAATCTTCATGTTGTTCGAGGACAAATGTCAGGCCGCTGTGCTGATAATGTTCTTTAAGATAGCGCAGGTCGGCGGCAATGGTTTTTAACACGTCTGAAAGCGCACCTTCATAACGCGGATAGAAACGCACAGAGCTTGCACCGGTTTTCAGTGCAATTCTGACCGCGTCATCAAGGGTTTTATTATCTGACGCACTGGTTTCAATATTAATATCGAGATTATAACGCGTTGCTTTTTCGCCGAACTCGGCCAGTTTTTCATCATTCATGGTGGACAGCGATTGTGTTTCACCATCCAGCACATGTATTTTGACGCCCGGCAAATTATGCTCGTGTGCGATATCAAGAAGATCGCCGGGCAGCAATTTTTCAAAACGCATATTCAGGTGGTAAGCATACGCGTGCAGATACAGCGGCAAATTATCTGCACGTTCAATAATCCGGCGGGCTTCATCTGATGTCATGGGTATATTTCCTTTCTCTCTCAAAGCTCAACAAAAAAATTAACAGATTCAAAGCGCCAGTATTCGATATCTATCTGAACAATATTATGTGCAGGATCACAGCGGTATTTCTCGACCCGGATACCCGGCGAATTGGCAGTACAGCCGATTTCTTTACTGGCGGATTCAGGCATGCGGGCAGGTTTAAATGCCAGGCGTGCCGTGGTGGTGGTTATGTGGTATTCCTCTTCCCAGATAGCGGCAAAAGAGTGATTATCCAGTTTGTCAGTAAATCCCGGACCGACTGCCGGGTTGATATACGTTTGGTGCCAGAATACTTTGTGCCCGTCGAGTGCGCCCCAGCCGCTGATGCAGTAAACCGGCTCTCCCGCCGCAAGTCCCAGTTTTTCAGCTATTTCCGCAGGCGGATTGGTTATCAGTGATTTCTCACTGTATTCCCACGAAGGCTCACGCCCTTGTGCTCTCGCTGCCTGATTAAAACTGGCGGGTGATTTCGGGTTGTAATTAAACCGCGGAAGGGCGGCAAACCAGCCACTGCGGTTTTTGCGAAAAATCTTCCCGTCACTTTCCATACTCAGCAACGCCTGGCGCAGTGACATCCGGTTTACACCGAGTTGTTCTGTCAGCGCGCGCTCAGCAGGTAATTTATCACCGGGTGTTATTACACCGTCAGTGAGCAGTATTTCTAATTTTTCTCTGGCAAGGTCAGCTGCTGTTTGTGTGTTTTTCATATTAGTTATTTTTTTGGTTTAAACCAGATTGATTATAAGTTACGTGAGTCGCATTGTGCACGCAAGTGAGTAATCCCGGGATAAATGTCAATTTGGGAGATACTTCACAGTCTGGTGCTCACAGGTGACAGGGAAAATAACAGATCAATCCACTATCCGGTAAATATTTGCTGTTCATAAACTAAATTGTATTTCGGAATAATAAGCAACTCGTCGAACTACGTATTTATATGTAATTGATAATATGTGTTTTCGTTATTTCCTGCCGATTTATCTTTTTTGTCACAATACAGTCATGATGAAACCTCACTATTTACGCACTATTTCCTCCCGGTGATCTCCCGGTGTTACAAATTAACATTTCTGCCAATTAGTGATCTGTTTCAACTTTTAGGCGTACTTGCCGATTTTTGTTATCCCCTTTTTAAGAGTATGACTAGGATTGAATTAATTCTTATGAGGAGAGCACGATGGAAAAGGAACGTATCATCCAGGAATTTGTTCCCGGCAAACAGGTAACCCTGGCGCATCTGATTGCGCATCCCAGCCCTGATCTGGCTAAAAAAATCGGGGTTCCCGGTGCCGAAGCCATCGGAATAATGACACTGACCCCCGGCGAAACCGCCATGATCGCCGGTGATATTGCCACCAAAGCGGCCGGTGTTGAAATCGGTTTCCTTGACCGCTTTACCGGTGCGCTGGTGATTTACGGCTCAACCGGAGCGGTAGAAGAAGCTCTGGTTCAGACTGTACGCGGGCTGAGCCAACTCCTCAAATACGCTATTTGTGATATCACCCGCAGCTAGCCGGGTGCAGTTAAGGATGCCGTCTGAATGAAACGAATTGTGTTTGTGGGTGATGTGGGAGCAGGAAAAACGACATTATTCAATGCGTTGCAGGGAGATTTTGATCTCGCGCGTAAAACACAGGCGATTGAATTCAATGAAGAAGGTCGTGTTGATACACCGGGTGAATATTTCAGCCATCCCCGTCTCTACCACGCATTAATTAATACGCTGGCAGATTGTGATGTTCTGATTTATGTCCACGCAGCAAACAATCCGGAGTGCCGTATTCCGTCCGGATTACTGGATATCTACACTCACATGCGCCGTTTTGCCGTGATAAGCAAAATTGATGCAATTGATGCAGATGTGCCGGCAACCCGTGAACTTCTGGCCTCACGCGGCTTTGAAGAACCGATGTTTGCTATCAACAGCCTGAATCCTGACGACATTCTGCCAGTGAAACAGTTTTTGGCCTCACTCGACAGCCAATAAGAGGAATATCCGATGAAGAAATTAATAACGGCCAATGACATCCGGGATGCACACGCAGCGGGCAAAACCCGTCTCGATGTTGTGCTCAAAGATAGCATTATTACCCCGGAAGCCCATGTTGTGGCTGAACAATTGGGCTTTGCCATTTGCGAAGTGGCGACTGCACAAAATACCGCGCCGACAGCAGCGCCGGTTGCAGCAACCGCCGGAACAGAACCCAATATTTCATCCGCAGAGCGGCAGAAAATCCGTGAATGCATTATTGCCCAGCTGCCTGCCGGTAATGTGACTGAAACCCTGATCGCCCAGTTGGTTGATAAAGTGGTTCAGGAGCGTATCGCGCAGATCAAAGCGAAAGTGGCGGCATTCAAACCTGCCGCAGATGAGAGCACCGATACCCCGAATACCCAGAGCTACCGCAGCGTTACCGGCAAAGGCGGCATTAAAGTTGTCGACAGCAGTTCGGTAAAATTCGGTAATTTTGATGGTGCAGGTCCGCACCGTGTCGGGATTGCCGATTTAATCACCGCACAGGATAACAGCAGCATGGCTGCCGGATTTATGCAGTGGGACAAAGGCTTCTTCCCGTGGACACTCAATTACGATGAAGTGGATCTGGTACTGGAAGGTGAGCTGCATGTGCGCCATGAAGGCGAAACCATGATAGCGAAAGCCGGTGACGTGATGTTTATTCCGAAAGGCTCAGCTATTGAGTTCGGAACAACCTCCACCGTCCGTTTCCTTTATGTGGCCTGGCCGGCTAACTGGCAGGAGTGCTGAGGAGTATCGCCATGACCTTTATCACTGAAGACTGGCTGCGCGACAACTTTACCCTGAGTGAGGGCAGTGAAATTCATCTGCCCGCAGACAGCCGCATGACGCCGTCTGCCCGTGAGTTGATCGAAGGCCGTCGTTTACAGGTGAAATTTCAGGATAAACAAGGTCGTCTGTTTGTGGAAAAACCGGATGCGTCCGGTAAAACTGAAACAGCGGTTCCTGACCTGAAAGCGGTACACGGATTAACCAGTAAAGATAAAGCGGATGTTGCAGCCTGCGAGCTGTGCCATCAGCCGGTGGCGAAAAAGCCCGATACCCTGACGCACCTGAACGGTCATACGATGGTGGCAAAAAATGATCCGCGCCTGGCGTTTCGTGCCGCGCTGGATGCGACCATTGCAGAAGCAGTCTGGTTACAGACTGAATTTGCTCAGACGCCGCTGAAAGGCTGGCTGGCAGATATCCGCTCTGTTCTCGGCAACATTATGCGCGCCGATGCACTGAACGAGCCGTTAGACGACCAGCGTATTGCCGACCTGAGTGCGGATGAGCTGCATAAGCTCTCGCATAACCCGCTGAAATACCTGGGTCACGACCATATTGTTCCCGATGTGAGCCACGGGCGTGATTCCGCAATACTGAATCTGCTGCGCACCAAAGTCCGTGAAACAGAAGTCAGTGCCGCGCGTATTTATATTGATTGTTATTTTCAGGTCATCCGTCCGGACATTATGCAGGCGCTCAACCGCCTTTCAAGTGCGGTCTATGTCCTGATGGTGATGGTGGTCCGCGAAGGCGGCTTTATGACCACACAAGCCCTCAAACAGGCGCTGACCCAAGGAGAAACTCATGCTCATTGAACGATGCCGTCAACAGGCAAAACTGAACCCGCCACGGGTGGTTCTGCCGGATGCACTGGATGAGCGGGTTATCCACGCAGCGCGTTATCTGAAACAAAATGGTCTGGCTGAGCCAATTCTGCTGGCAAACCCGTTTGCACTGCGTGATTTCTCACTGCGCACGGGTGTCATTATGGACGGACTGACCACGATTGACCCGGACAATGCCGATGAGTGGCGGGCAGAATTTGCTGCCGCAATCACCGAACGTCTCGGCGAAAAAGCGCCTGAAGATGCAGACAAAGCGATGCGCCAGCCGCTCTGGTTTGCCGCAGCGATGGTTGCTGCCGGAAAAGCGGATCTGTGTGTGGCGGGAAATGTCTCGTCAACAGCTGCTGTCCTGCGTGCCGGACTGAAAGTGATTGGTCTGAAGCCCGGCGTCAAAACATTATCCTCTATTTTCATCATGTTGCCGCCGGGAACGGAAGGCAATGTACTCGGTTTTGCAGATTGCAGTGTCGTACCTCAACCCACTTCGGCACAACTGGCGGATATCGCGCTGAGCAGTGCTGAAACCTTCACCGCAATCACCGGCGAAACCGCGCGCGTCGCAATGTTATCGTTTTCATCCGCAGGCAGTGCCAAACACCCGAACGTGGCAATGGTGCAACAGGCAGTCGAAATGATCCACGCACGCGCACCGCAGTTAAATGTGGATGGTGAATTGCAGTTTGATGCGGCATTTGTGCCGGATGTTGCTGCAAAAAAAGCGCCAAACAGTGAGTTAAAAGGCCGCGCAAATGTCATGGTCTTTCCGTCACTGGAAGCCGGTAATATCGGCTACAAAATTGCCCAGCGTCTTGGCGGTTACCGGGCTCTCGGCCCGCTGATTCAGGGATTAAACGCACCGGTACATGATTTATCACGCGGTTGTAATGCCCGCGACATCATTGAACTGGTGCTGGTAGCACAAACACAGTTAGCTCAGGCAGAACAACCTGTTCTCCGCCCTGAAGCAGAAAACGTTATTTAAACCGGTCCCTGATGGGATCTCAATGAGAGGAAGATATCATGGAAGCATTAGGACTGATCGAAACTAAGGGTCTGGTTGCATTAATCGAAGCATCTGACGCGATGGTCAAAGCAGCACGCGTTAAATTAGTCGGCGTTAAACAAATCGGCGGCGGTCTGGTAACTGCTATGGTGCGCGGTGACGTTGCAGCATGTAAAGCAGCGACTGACGCAGGTGCAGCAGCAGCTCAGCGTATCGGTGAACTGGTTTCTGTACACGTTATTCCGCGTCCGCACGGTGACCTGGAAGAAGTATTTCCTATCAAAATGTCCAGCGATCAATCTATCGATTAATTGTTGTTAGCGTGGCGTAGATCTGACGCCACGCTTATTTAATCTCCCCGGTTTTTTTGCTGTCACTCAGACGGCAGGGGATTTTTTTACCTGAAATCCGTAGCCGGCTGTATTCAGGCTGCTGAAATAGAAAGGAGGTGAACATGAAACTCGCTGTTGTTATCGGACAGATCGTGTGCACCGTGCGTCATCCCGGATTGGATCACGACAAATTACTGCTGGTGGAAATGATTGACCGCCAGGGAAATCCAAACGGTGAGGTGGCCGTCGCAACCGACAGTATCGGTGCGGGTAATGGTGAATGGGTGCTGATCGTCAGCGGAAGCTCGGCGCGGCGTGCCCAGAACAAAGAAGCATCACCGGTTGATCTCAGTATCATCGGCATTGTGGACGAGGCCGTTATGGAAAGTCAGGTGATTTTTCATAAATAAATCGCCGCAACGAGTCACAGAAAGAGGCGTGGGTGAATATGGATCAGAAAGAAATTGAAAATGTGGTCAAAGCAGTTCTGGCCAGCATGAGTGCAGGCGCACAACCGGCTGCATCAGCAGCACCACAGCAGGCGTCAGCCTCACAGAATAATGGCTCCGGTGTTTTCGACTCATTAGATGACGCCGTACTTGCCGCAAAAGAAGCACAAAAATCATTAAAAACCGTCGAAATGCGCAAACGCTGCATCGATGCTATCCGTCATGCTGCCGCTGAACATGCCCGCGAACTGGCTGTTATGGCAGTTGAAGAAACCGGCATGGGCCGCGTGGAAGACAAACTGGCAAAAAACTTAGCACAGGCAAGCGGTACACCGGGTGTTGAGTGTCTGCGTCCGGAAGTTTTGACCGGCGACCGTGGTTTGACCCTGATTGAAAATGCACCGTGGGGCGTTATTGCCTCTGTTACGCCGTCAACTAACCCGGCGGCAACCGCAATCAATAATGCGATCAGTATGATCGCGGGCGGTAACAGTGTGGTCTTCGCACCGCATCCGGCAGCAAAAAAAGTATCACAGCGCACTATTACTGTTCTGAATCAGGCAATTGTTGCCGCAGGTGGTCCGAACAACCTGCTGGTTACCGTTGCAAATCCGGATATTGAAACCGCGCAGCGTTTATTCAAATACCCGGGGATTGGTCTGTTAGTCGTGACCGGCGGTGATGCAGTTGTTGAATCTGCCCGTAAACACACTAACAAACGTCTGATCGCAGCCGGTGCCGGTAACCCGCCGGTGGTTGTTGATGAAACGGCTGATATTGAACGTGCGGCAAAAGCTATCGTTCACGGCGCGTCATTTGATAACAACATCATCTGTGCTGATGAAAAAGTGCTGATCGCGGTTGACAGTATCGCTGACAAACTGGTCACAGAAATGCAGCGTAACCACGCGGTATTACTGACCCGTGAGCAAAGCGAAAAACTTATCCCTGTTCTGCTGAAAAATGTGGATGAGAACGGACACGGTACTGTAAGCCGTGACTGGGTTGGTCGTGATGCAGCGAAAATTGCGGCAGCTATCGGCATGACAGTTCCGGCGGATACCCGTCTGCTGATCGCAGAAACGGATTGCAAACATCCGTTTGCCGTCACTGAGCTGATGATGCCGGTTCTGCCGATTATCCGTGTGAAAGATGTGGATCAGGCAATCGATCTGGCGGTGAAACTGGAAGGCGGCTGTCACCATACAGCAGCAATGCATTCCAATAACATCAGTAACCTGAACCGTATGGCAAATGCCATCGACACCAGTATTTTCGTGAAAAACGGACCGTGTATTGCGGGGCTGGGTCTGGGCGGTGAAGGCTGGACAACCATGACTATCACCACACCAACCGGTGAAGGTGTGACTTGTGCGCGGACATTCGTTCGTCTGCGCCGCTGCACCATGGTGGATTCATTCCGCATCGTGTAAGCCACTGCGGTGGGATCTGTTATCCCGCCGCCTTTTTTCAGACGTTAGGTTTTTAACCGGAGGAACCGATGGTTCAACGCAATCAGGAATGGCTGGCATCACGCTTACAGCAGGCAGCGACAATCTGTAATCAGCCGGCAACGGATGATAAGAAAGATGCGCCGTTATGGCTGGGGATTGATCTCGGTACCTGTGATGTGGTGTCCATGGTGGTCAATGCAGAAGGTCAGCCGGTGGCGGTTTGCCTTGATTGGGCAGATGTTGTCCGTGACGGCGTTGTCTGGGATTTCTTCGGTGCGGTAACTATCGTCAATAAACATCTGGATACGCTGGAAAAGCAGTTGGGTTTCCGGTTTGACGTCGCCACTACCTCCTTTCCGCCGGGAACTGACCCGCGAATTTCAGTCAATGTGCTGGAATCCGCCGGGCTTACGGTCTCCAAAGTGCTGGATGAGCCGTCTGCGGTTGCTGACATGATGGGGCTGGATAAAGCCGCTGTTGTTGATATCGGCGGGGGCACCACTGGTATTGCTATCGTGCAGAACGGCGAAGTTGTCCGTTCCGGTGATGAAGCGACCGGCGGTCATCATATTTCTCTGACCCTGGCGGGTAATCAGCGTATTGAACTGGAAGTCGCCGAGCAGATGAAACGTGAGCGCGGCGAAAGTATCTGGCCGGTGATCCGTCCTGTTTACGAAAAAATGACGGACATCGTTGAACACCATATTCGCGGTGAAGATGTGACCGAACTCTGGCTGGCGGGCGGCTCTTGTATGCAGCCCGGTGTGCAGCCGTTGTTTCAGGCGCGTTTCCCGCATCTTAACGTAGTACTGCCACAGCAATCTATCTTTATGACACCGCTGGCGATTGCCGTCTGCGGTGTATCTCAGGGGGAAAAGCATCATGCCGGATAATAAATTACCTGCGGACGCGATGCAGTCTGCAATCTATCAGGCGCTGGATCTGGTCAATGCCCGTCAGGTGCGCGAGTTTTCTGTTCCGCCAACCACTTTAATCGGTCCGGGTGCGGTCGGGCGCAGCGGGGATGTTCTCGCTGAGCGCGGTATTAAGCACGTTTTCATTATGGTTGACGGCATGTTATTGCAGGCCGGACTGACCGATGTGCTTGAGCGTAATCTGACCCGCAGCGGCATTGCCTATGAAATCTGGTCGTGCCCGCCGGGTGAGCCGATGGACAAAGATGTCTTCAATACTGTTGATCATCTGCTGAAAGTAAAATGTGACGGGATCATCGCCCTCGGCGGCGGCTCTGTCCTTGATGCAGCAAAAGCGGTCGCTGTGCTGGCAGCAAATCCCGGTCTGCCGCTGGCAAATTTAATGCCCGGAGCAGCACTGAATCCGCGTCTGCCGTTTATCGCTATTCCGACCACTGCCGGAACAGGCTCTGAAGCCACCAATGTCTCCGTCATTATTGAAGCACAAAATCACATCAAACAAGTGCTGGCACACAGTCAGTTACTGCCTGACCTTGCGATTATCGATGCCTGTCTGACACTCGGCGTGCCGCCGCACATCACTGCGATGACCGGAATCGATGCCTTAACGCATGCCATCGAAGCCTATGTTGCCAGCAACGTGACTCCGCTGACACAGGCGCTGGCACTGCGGGCGATCACTATGATAAGCCACGCCCTGCCGGTGGCGGTTGGTCAGGGTCATGATATTAAAGCACGCGAAGACATGATGCTGGCGTCCTATATGGCGGGCATGGCGTTTTCCAATGCCGGTCTGGGATTGTGTCACGCGATGGCGCACCAGATTGGTGCGGCATACAACATTCCGCACGGCAAGGCAAACGCCATTATGTTGCCGTGGGTGATGCGTTTTAACCGCCTGGTGTGCAAACAGGCGTACAGCGAAATTGGTCATGCCCTGACTCAGCGTCAGATGACCGACATCGGGGCCATTGAGGCCGTGGAACAACTGATTAGCGACGTGGAACTTGCGCAAACGCTGCCATCTCTGGGCGGAAAACGTGAGGATTTTGATGGTTTTGCCAAAGCAGCATTGCAGGATATCTGCATCAAAACCAACCCGCGTGCGGTCACAGCGGCTCAGATAGCGGCGATTTACGAATCTGCCTGAGTCAAATAAGAACAGCCTGCGCGACAGGCACGGAAGGAGCAGGGTATGGGTATCAATGAAATTATCATGTACATCATGATGAGTTTTATGCTGATAGCAGCTGTGGATCGTATCTTTAATCAGTTCGGCGGTTCAGAAGCTATCCTCGGTAAAATTGGTCTGGGTAAAGTCGGGAAAGGCATTGCCGGTTCCGGTGAGCAGTTTGAAGAAGGCTTTATGGCAATGGGTGCACTGGGTCTGGCAATGGTCGGTATGACTGCGCTGGCACCGGTTATCGCCATGTTGCTGGGGCCGGTTATTATTCCTGTATATGAAATGCTGGGCGCGAACCCGTCAGTATTTGCGGGCAGTATCCTGGCTATCGACATGGGCGGTTTCTTCCTCGCGAAAGAGCTGGCAGGCGGTGACGCAGCAGCATGGTTATACTCCGGCGTGCTGTTAGCTTCCATGATGGGTGCGACTATGGTGTTTTCCATCCCTGTTGCACTCGGCATTATCGATAAAAAAGACCGTCGTTTTCTGGCACTCGGTGTGCTGGCGGGTATTGTCACCATTCCGATTGGCTGTATTGCCGGCGGGCTGGTCGCGAAGTTCTCCGGTGTTGAATATAACGGTCAGGTTGTTGATTTCAGCATGACCATGCTACTGGTCAATATGATCCCCGTGATCATTGTGGCGGCGCTGGTTTGCCTGGGTCTGAAATTTATCCCTGAAAAAATGATCAACGGCTTCCAGATTTTCGCCAAAATCCTGGTCGGTATCATTACTATCGGCCTGGCGGCTGCGGTGGCTAAATTCACTGTGGGCTGGGATATTATCCCGGGTCTGGACCCAATCTTTATGACAGAAGGGGATGTACCGGGACAAGTGATGCGCGCCATCGAAGTTATCGGTTCTATCTCTGCGGTGCTGTTAGGGGCTTACCCGATGGTGCTGCTGCTGACCCGCTGGTTTGACAAATCCTTTATGAAGATCGGCAGCCTGCTGAAAATTAACAATATTGCAGCCGGCGGTATGATCGCAACACTGGCGAACAACATTCCTATGTTCGGCATGATGAAAAACATGGATACCCGCGGCAAAGTCATTAACTGCGCATTCTCTGTATCAGCCGCATTTGCCCTCGGTGACCACTTAGGTTTCGTGGCAGCAAATATGGCACCGATGATTTTCCCGATGATTGTCGGCAAAATTGTGGGCGGTATTACGGCGATTATTGTTGCCATCATTATGATGCCGAAAAATATTGAGCAGGAAGATGTTGCAGCAGGCGCTGAAGCACAGGCTGACAATGCAGCGGAGGAAAGCCGCGCATGAAAACCCTCGAACTCTTAAGTGTCGGTATTGATGTGGGCACGACCACCACTCAGGTGATCTTCTCCCGTCTTGTTCTGGTAAACCGCGCGGCGGTGTCACAGGTGCCGCGCTATGAGTTTGTGGATCGCTCGATTATCTGGCAGAGCCCGATATTATTCACACCGGTGGACAAAGACGGTCACCTGCGTGAAGAGGAACTGCTGGCGCTGGTGCTGGCACAATATAACGCCGCCGGAATGGATCCGGCGACGATAGATTCCGGTGCCATCATCATTACCGGTGAAACGGCAAAAACCCGCAATGCGCGTCCGGCTGTGGTGGCGTTATCCCAGAAACTGGGGGATTTCGTGGTCGCGACCGCCGGTCCGCATCTGGAATCGGTGATTGCCGGTTTCGGCTCCGGCGCACAGACACTCTCTGAGCAGAAGATGGCGCGGGTGCTGAACATTGATATCGGCGGCGGCACCGCAAACTATGTGCTGTTCGAAGCCGGTCACGTTATCAGCTCCGCCTGTCTGAATGTCGGCGGGCGTCTGTTTGAAACCGATGCCAACGGGCGTGTCAGTTATGTGCATGCGCCGGGTCGTCTGATTGCCCGTGATTGTTTCGGGGAGCAGACAGATCCGATGTCGCTGACTGTCGCACAGCTCAATATCGTGGCTGATCGCATGAGTGAGCTGCTGTATGAAGTGATCAGCGGGAAGTTATCGCCGCTCGGTCGTGAATTACTGATGACAGATGGTCTGCCGGAAAACAGTTCTTATTATGCGGTAACACTTTCCGGCGGTGTCGGCGAGTGCTACAGCAATCCTGAAACCGGTAATGACTTCCGTTTCGGGGATATCGGACCTCTGCTGGCGCAGGCTATCCGCCGCGATGCCAATTTCAATGCATTACCGATGCGGACCCCGGCGCAGACTGTCCGTGCGACAGTGATCGGAGCCGGTGCGCATACCTTATCACTCTCCGGCAGCACCATCTGGCTGGACAGCATCACATTGCCAATCCGCAATATCCCGGTTGTCCATCCGGCACTCGGTCGTGCGGATGATGAAGATCTGGTCAATACCTGGAGCCGTGCCCTGACGCAGATGGATCTCAATCCGCAGCAGGATCTTTACGCGCTCTCTCTGCCGGACTCTCTGCCGACCAGTTACGCCTCGGTGCAGTTCTGCATTGATGCCCTGGAACGCTTTACAAAAATGTACCCGAATACCATGCCGCTGCTGGTGATCGCCGGTCAGGATTTTGGTAAGGCGTTGGGTATGTTGCTGCGCCCGCTGATGAACGGCCGCGAACTGGCTGTCATTGACGAAGTTATCACGCGCACGGGCGATTATATCGATATCGGCTCACCGCTGTTCAGCGGTTCGGTCGTCCCTGTTACTGTTAAATCACTCGCATTTCCTTCCTGAGGGAACGTTATATGAAATTAAAAACAACGCTGTTTGGTCAGACCTATCAGTTCCGGGACGTCAAAGACGTCCTCGCGAAAGCTAACGAACTCCGCTCCGGTGATATCCTGGCGGGTGTTGCGGCAGGTAACTCGCAGGAACGTGTGGCGGCAAAACAAGTGCTCGCTGACCTGACTATTGCTGATGTCCGCAATAACCCGGTTGTTCCGTATGAAGAAGACTGTGTTACCCGTCTTATCCAGGATGATATTAATGAGACGGAATATAACCGTGTCAAAAACTGGACTATCGGCGAGCTGCGCGAACACGTACTGAGCGACACCACGTCCCTTGATAACATCAACCTGCTGCGCAAAGGGCTGACGTCTGAAGTTATCGCCGGTGTGGCAAAAATCTGCTCTAACGCCGACCTTATCTATGGCGCGAAGAAGATTCCTGTCGTAAAACGTGCCAATAACACCATGGGTCTGCCGGGTCACTTCAGCGGCCGTTTACAGCCGAATGACACCCGCGATGAAGTGCAGAGTATTGTTGCACAAATCTATGAAGGTCTTTCTTATGGTTGTGGTGATGCGGTAATCGGCGTCAACCCGGTCACCGACGATGTGGATAACCTCAGCCGCGTGCTGGATGCTATCTACGGCATCATCGACAAGTACGACATTCCGACGCAGGGTTGTGTGTTATCACACGTTACCACCCAGATGGAAGCTATCAAGCGCGGTGCGCCGGGCGGTCTGATTTTCCAGAGTATCTGTGGTAGTGAAAAAGGTCTGCGTGAGTTTGGTGTTGAGCTGGAAATGCTGGATGAAGCCCGCCACGTAGGCGCGCAGTATAACCGCATCGCCGGACCTAACTGCCTCTACTTTGAAACCGGACAGGGCTCTGCACTGTCAGCAGGCGCGCACTACGGCGCTGACCAGGTCACCATGGAAGCCCGTAACTACGGACTGGCGCGTCATTATGATCCGTTTATGGTTAACACCGTTGTTGGTTTTATCGGACCTGAATATCTTTATAACGACCGCCAGATCATCCGTGCCGGTCTTGAAGATCACTTTATGGGTAAACTGAGCGGTATCTCTATGGGCTGTGACTGCTGTTACACCAACCATGCGGATGCAGACCAGAACCTCAACGAAAACCTGATGATCCTGCTGGCGTCTGCGGGCTGTAACTTCATCATCGGTATGCCGCTGGGTGATGACATCATGCTCAACTACCAGACTACCGCGTTCCACGATATCGCCACCGTCCGTCAGTTACTCGGTCTGCGCCCTGCGCCGGAATTCGAAGCCTGGCTGGAAACCATGGGGCTGATGGAAAACGGACGTCTTACCAACCGTGCCGGTGACCCGTCACTGTTCTTCTGATTGTTGAGGTAAATCATCATGGATCAAAAACAAATTAATGACATTGTACGCAGCGTGATGGCTCAGATGGGGCACACGGGTACCAATGCAGAAGCGGTTGCTGCGGCAACACATGCGGCGCTGAATCAGGGTAATACCTCTGTTGAGTCAGTTGCATTAGATCTCGGCTCTCAGGAAGCAAAACAGTGGATCGGGGTTCAGAACCCGCACCGCGCCGAAGTGTTACAGGAACTGCGTAACAGCACAGGTTCACGTGTCTGCTCCGGTCGTGCCGGTGTGCGTCCGCGCACACAAAGTCTGCTGCGTTTCCTGGCGGACCACTCCCGTTCAAAAGATACCGTTCTGAAAGAAGTCCCGGCGGAATGGGTGAAAAAACAGAATCTGCTGGAACTGCAATCTGAAATTGCTGACAAAAACCAGTATCTGACCCGCCCGGACATGGGACGTATTCTGAACAAAGAATCCATCGAACTGCTGAAAACCAAGTGTGTGCAGGCGCCGGATGTGCAGGTCATTATCTCTGATGGTCTGTCTACGGATGCGGTCACCGCAAACTATGATGAGATCCTGCCGCCGCTGATGAAAGGTCTGGAGCAGTCCGGTCTGAAAGTCGGTACACCGTTCTTTGTCCGTTATGGTCGTGTGAAGATTGAAGATCAGGCCGGTGAAGTGCTCGGCGCGAAAGTGGTTATCCTGCTGGTGGGTGAACGTCCGGGTCTGGGACAGTCAGAAAGCCTTTCCTGCTACGCGGTGTATGCACCGACGGTTGCGGGCACAGTAGAAGCTGACCGTACCTGTATCTCGAATATCCACCGCTCCGGTACACCACCGGTTGAAGCGGCAGCGGTTATCGTGGATTTAGCCAAACGTATGCTGGAGCAGAAAGCGTCCGGCATCAACATGAATCGCTAACGGGGAATTTACTATGCCTGTATTAGATCTTATCCGTCCGAACGTCACTGCAATGCGTCTGATTGCTAATGTACAGCAAGATTTCTGCCGTGAACTGAATTTACCGAAACACATCCGCAGTCTGGGTCTTATCACTGTTGACTCTGATGATGTTGCCTATATCGCCGCGGATGAAGCCACCAAGCAAGCGATGGTGGAAGTGGTGTTCGGGCGCTCCCTGTATGCAGGGGCGTCAAACTCACCGTCACCGACCTCCGGTGAAGTGATGATTATGCTGGGTGGTCCGAACCCTGCGGAAGTACGCGCAGGCCTGGACTCAATGATGGCAACCATCGAGTCAGGTCCGGCATTCCGCTGGGCGAATGACAAAGAAGATACTGCATTTCTGGCGCATCTGGTGTCGCGTACCGGGTCGTATTTATCGGGCGATAAAATCCGTGCCGGTGACCCGATTGCGTATCTGGTGGCTCCGCCGCTGGAAGCCACATTTGGTATTGATGCCGCACTGAAAGCCGCTGATGTACAGTTAGCAACCTATGTGGCACCGCCATCAGAAACTAACTACTCAGCCGCTTTCCTGACCGGCAGCCAGGCAGCATGTCAGGCTGCGTGTAATGCCTTTACCGAAGCGGTTCTGGATATTGCGCGCAACCCGATTCAGCGCGCCTGAGTCGGGAGAACTGTTCAGTCATTAACACAGGAGAAAGGTCATGATCGATTCATTGGGATTACTGGAAGTGTACGGTCTGGTGTCCGGCATTGATGCGGCGGATGCGATGCTCAAGTCGGCCAACGTCCGCATCCTTAATTATGAAATGGTGATCCCGGGGATGGTGACCCTTGTTGTTGAAGGCGACCTGGCGGCATGCCGCGCTGCTGTTGACGCGGGCATTGCCGCCGCGTCACGCACCGGCAAAGTGGTTGGTCACAAAGTGATCGGACGCCCTGACAGTGATACCGAATGGCTGGTCACCGGGTTCAGCGGTGTGCCGGTTAAGGTCAAACCGCAGTCTCCGGCACCGGCTGTTCCTGCTGCTGCACCTGTTTCTGCACCGGCAGCGCCTGTGGCTGAAGCCGCAAGCGCACCGGATTCGGATGAACTGCTGGCGTTTACCGCTAATGCGCAGCATCGTCATGGTGTGACCGCCGGTGAAGCCGCTATGCACTTCAGTTGCCTGATTGAAGAGAGCCGCGATGCGCTGGAAAGCCTGTTTAAACAGGGAAAACTGCGCAAACGCGGCAGTCGCTACCGGGTGAAACAGGAAGGAAACCGTGATGAGTAACCTGACTGCGGGTCTGCATGAGTGCGGGCCCGACATTATTCGTCAGCGGGTGCAGGATGCCGGTGTTGTCGGTGCAGGCGGGGCGGGTTTTCCCACTCACGTCAAGCTGGCGGCACAGGCTGAAATCTACCTTGTCAATGCGGCTGAATGTGAGCCGCTTTTGCAGGTGGATCAGCAACTTGCTGTCCGTGAGGCTGATGCCCTGATCCGTGGTTTGCTGTACGCCATGCGGGCGACCGGCGCAAAAGAAGGCATTATTGCCATCAAGGGTAAATATCAGGCAGCTATTGATATCCTGAATGCGCGACTGCCTGATACCCTGCGTCTGCATATTTTACCGGATGTCTACCCGGCGGGTGATGAAGTGATCACTATCTGGCTGGCAACCGGACGACGCGTACCACCTGCGGCACTGCCGCTCGCGGTCGGTGTGGTGGTGAGCAATGTCCAGACATTGATCAATGTGGCGTATGCTGTTGAAAAAGAACAGGCGGTCATTTACCGGGTCTTAACCGTTAATGGTGCGGTTCACCATCCGGTCACGCTTTCCGTCCCTGTCGGCACCACACTGCGTGAAGTGCTGGCGCTGGCGGGTGGTGTAACCATCAGTAACCCTGCTTATATTAACGGCGGGCCGATGATGGGGAAATTACAGACATCACTCGATGATGCGGTGACCAAAACGACCGGCGGATTATTAGTGCTGCCGGACGATCATATTTTAATTCAGCGCCGGACGCGCTCAGAGCGCACGGTGATTAACCAGGCGCGCACAGTGTGCGAACAGTGCGGAATGTGTACCGAGCTTTGCCCGCGCCATATTATTGGTCACGAACTGCCGCCGCACCTGATTGTCCGCGCGGTGGGTTATGAACAAATCTCGTCTCCGTCAGCGGTTGTGGCCGCACTGACCTGCTCGGAATGCGCGATCTGTGAAGCCTGGTCCTGCCCGGTCGAAATTTCCCCGATGCGCCTGAATCAGATGCTGAAAGTGAAGCTGCGTGAAGAAGGGATCCGCTACGAAGGTGAATTGCGCCCGGAAGATCCGATGGCACAACACAGGATGCTGCCGGTAAAACGCCTTGTCCGTCGTCTGGAACTGACTGAATTCATGCACAAAGCACCGATGACCGATGATATTTACGCGCCGCAGCAAGTCATTATTCCGCTGCGTCAGCACATTGGCGCACCGGCGGTTCCGGTGGTCAGTGAGGGTGATAAAGTCACCGCCGGTATGCTTATCGCAATGATTCCGGAAAAAGCGCTGGGCGCACCGGTTCATGCCAGTATCAGTGGCGTTGTCCGCCATATTGACAGCACCGCTGTCACGATAGAGAGAGAATAAATATGCACAGCGCAATTGCGATGGTTGAGCTTTCCAGCATCGCCAAAGGCATGGAAGTGACAGACTTTATGCTGAAAAGTGCCGATGTAAAGTTGCTGATGGGCAAAACAGTCTGCCCCGGCAAATATGTTGTCATGGTCGGCGGTGATGTTGCTGCTGCGCAGCAGGCGATGCAGTGCGGTGTTGAAAAGGGTGGCGCACAGGTGGTGGATGAATTTCTGCTCAGCAATATCCATCCTGACGTCCTGCCCGCTATCGGCGGTGTGACAGAGGTAAATGCCCGCGAAGCCGTGGGAGTAGTGGAAACCTTTAGTGTAGCGACCTGCATTGAAGCGGCAGATTTTGCTGTTAAAGCAGCCGGCGTCACGTTAATCCGTCTTCATATGGCGTATGGTATTGGCGGTAAGTGTTACTTTGTGATGAGCGGCGATGTCGCCGATGTCGAAACCGCGAAAAAAGCGGCATCACAGGTAGCTTCTGATAAAGGTGCACTGGTCTACAGCATGGTCGTACCTAACCCTCATCCTGATTTCTGGCAGCAACTGGTCGCAGGTTAATATGATGACGGCCGTCCATTTAGGGGAAAAACTGATGAAGAAAATCACGCCTGATTTACATCACCTTAATGATGACGTGCCGCAGGACCGCGATCTCAGCCCTATTGTGATCGAGCAGAATTTTACCCAGCGCTACACCCATGATGCCTATGATCAGGCCTGTGCTATCACCGCCTGGCAGCAGCTTTATGATCAGCTCACGCCGGGCCGGTTCGAGGGTGAACTGACAGAAACCCTGTTTGACGGGCTTCAGGTGTTCCATGAATACACTAACCTCTCTTTGCGCCAGTCCTGTATGGTCTGGCCGAACGCGTTCTGGTTCGGTATTCCGGGAGAGCAGCAGAATACCGGTTACATCGGTAATCAGATGCTGTGCAAACAGAAAATCGCGGTGCGTCCCGGTGGCAAAGAATTTGAGCTGAGCACGCCGGATGATTATCATATCCAGGGCTTGGTTATCTCCTACGATATCCTGAAAAAACATTCGGTTGTGCTGCAAAATCCGGAGCGGCTGATGAACCTGCTCAGTGAAAACCCGGCAATCGGTGTAAATCCATTTAAAAAAGAAGCGATCTGGCAATATATCCGCCATGCACTCTGGCACGCAAAAATAGAGCAGGAGCGTAATCAGAATGTCAGCCGTGTGCTGAGTCACAATCTGCTGACCTCTTTCCTGGGATTGCTGGAAGATGCCAGTACAGTTGCAGATGAACATTACACCAACCGCGTCAATTACCTGAAACTGGTCTCCAAAGCCCGCGAATACCTGTTTGAAAATGTATCAGAGCCGGTTACTGTGCTGGAGCTGTGTAATGAACTTTATGTCAGTCGCCGCACATTGCAGAATGCTTTTCAGCAGGTGCTGGGAATTGGTCCTAACGCATACCTGAAAACCATCCGTCTCAATGCCGTGCGCCGTGAGCTGGTCAGTCCGTATTCAAAACAGACGACAGTCAAAGACGCCGCCATGCAGTGGGGATTCTGGCATTTAGGTCAGTTCGCCACAGATTATCAGCGTTTATTTAATGAAAAACCGTCGGTGACATTAAGTAAGCGACTGTGCAGTTAATATAATTTATACCCTTATTCATTTAAGACGTTACAACGACCCTGCGGTTTGAATTAATAAGGATATACATCGTCATACCGGTATTATTTCTCACTGATTCCCTCTTTTATTGTTATTGATTCCGGCTGCCAAAAATACGGAGTGTCTTTCTGTAGATATTATTACCAGAATAATTCATTAATTATCCCTAATGTATATATCTATATGATTATTAAGCCAGATTATTTTAATTTACTGTAATTTAATTATTAACAAAAAAAACAATCACGCTACGCAATTCAACACTTCCTTAAAGAAATCCGCATCTTTCATTACCTTTAATTTGTCCGCTTTCACAAAGCAGTAAAAAGAATCGTTCTCATATTTACCCTTTGAATTTGTTCAGTATATTGACTGGCTATAAGTCAGGGATGGTTTTTAATCTGCCATATTTATCACGATAAAATAAAAAATGAGAAGGGTATGACACCAACTAAATTTGTACTTGCACCATTGGCCGCCATGGTGATTTTACCGCTTTATGTGCAGGCGAAAACAGCGGAGAAAAATGACACGATTGTTGTCAATGCCTCGACGATTGAATCGACAAAAGTGAATGAACTGGCAGATTACGGTAATAAACTGCATGTTATCACCCGTGATGAAATAGAACGCTCCGGTCCTTCTTCCGATTTAAATCAGGTATTACAGCAATATGTTCCCGGTTTATATGTCTCTATGGGACAGGGGGCTTTCGGGTACGGGAAATATTCTTTTATGGGCGGACGCCCGGATGACACCTTAATTTTAATTGATGGTGTCCGTCTGAATAACCGCCTGTTCGGCGGGATCTATCTTGATACTCTGCCGCTGGTCGCCATTGATCGTATTGAAATTCTTCAGGGCGCGCAAAGCCTCTCTTTCGGGACTCAGGCAATCAGCGGTGTGATTAATATTGTGACGAAAAAACCCACCTCTGAAACCCTGACCGGTGAATTCAGTGTCGGCGCTGACACAGACAAAGGTCGCTCCGGGGAAGGTTATGTTCAGAAAGCGTTTGATAATGACATTGGCAAAACCGGGCTGATGGCGTGGGTCAGCCGTCATAAATCTGAGGGCTATCAGCCATACCGTGACCGTGATTACAACGGCAAAATCGGTGATAAAAATCGCGGCTATGACCTGACCTCTGTCGGGATGCAGGTTACACAAGTCTTTGCGGATAAAGCACAATTACAGGCATTTTATCAATATACCGATGCCGATCTGGATATGGTGTCTCCGAATAATCACCGCAGCGCGGTAAACAAGCGCGACCATCATCTCGGCACGCTCTCTTTCGAGCACTTTCTGACCGCTGACACCAGTTATTCCCTGCGCGCACACATGAATGACTGGAACACCCGCTACGATCGCAGCCGGTATCTGGCGAACGGCTCAGTCGAGATCCAAAATGATGATTCATATTAGGGATTCCGTGATTACGGCATCCAGGCACAGTTAAAAAGCTATCTGTTTGGTGAGAATGAATTTGTCTTAGGCTCTGATAACCAGTGGTATAAGGGCAAAGATGAGGTGATGAAAATTGAGACGGATACAGCAAAAGCCAATGCGCTGTATTTACAGGTGCGCCCGGCGGTAGCCGCTCTTCCTGAATTAAAACCGAGCCTGGGTGTGCGCTATGAACGCTTTGAGGGCGGACAGGACGCAACTGTCTGGATGGCAAGCACGGCGTATGAAGCGAGCGATAACCTGACACTGCGCGGGCAGGTAGGAACAGCCTTCAAACTGCCGAATGCAGAGCAGTTATTTGTCAGTGATGCGGATAAACAGGTAGTGGGCGATCCGGATCTGAAAGCGGAAAAAAGTAAGAATATTGAAGCCGGTTTTGATTATCTGACGCAGTGGGAAAACGGCGGAGCGTGGCAGTTTGGTGCCACAGGATATGCCCGCGAAATCAATGATCTGATTACAACTGTTAAAGTCGGGAAAGTCGACCGCTGGGTTAATGGTGACGGTGAAATCCGCACCAAAGGCGTGGTGCTCGCTACCAAGCTGAATTTCAATGAAGAGTGGTATGTCTCCGCAGATATGACCCGCAACTGGCTCGATACCAAAAACGGCGCAACACTCAATGATATTCCGGATTTCTTCACCCGCGGGCGCGTTGGTTATGATGCGCCGGCGAAACAGTGGGGCGCAGAGCTGTCCACCCGCTATGTCGGTGAGCTGAAATCCGGCGGGGTATCTTACGGTCATTACACCGTGTTTGATGCCGGTGCGTATCTGTATGCCGACCACGCACAGCAGCACAAATTCTCTCTGTTAGTGGAAAACCTGCTTAACCGCGATTACCCGGCAGGGCTGACCAGCAACGGTCTGGTCAAAGTGGATAACCTGGGGCGTCCGTTAACCGCAGAACTGCGCTATACCTACCGTTTCTGAGGAGTCTGAAAAATGGGAAAGAGCATCACACTGTTTCTGGATACTTTACAGAACGCGGCTTTTTTATCTCCGGATTTCCGGGGGGCGCTCAGTGAGAGAGGCTTTCCCGCTGATATAGCCTGCTGCTCTGACAGTGAGATGGTATTGCAGCAGCTGGCACAGCAGATAACGGATAATACCCGGCATCTGCTGCTGCTGGTATTTACCGGTGCAGAACAATCTGCTGAGGCACTGATGTCTCTGACATCCGGGCTGGAGCAGCAAATAACGGCACAGTATCCGCAGTTACGGGTTCACCGAAGTTTGTGTGTACTCACCGGGGCGGATAACACACTGAATTCAAAACACGCCGCAGAGCTGCTGACCTGCCTGGAAAAGCAGTCGCAGAGCCGTGAACCGAAAGCAGAGTCTAATCCGAACTGGGAAAAAACACCGCCGCACCGCTATCACCTTTTCTTCTGTATGGGACCGCGCTGTGTTTGCCGTGGGGCAAAATCACTGCTGACACAACTGCGCCATCAGCTTGCGGCCCGTAATTTGTTTGAGAATGAAAAGGGCGTATTACTGACCCGCTCGCATTGTCAGTATCCTTGTAATCAGGGGCCGCTTGTCACTGTTTATCCTGATAATTTATGGTACCGGCTGACTACGCCGGAAGAGATACATCTGTTTGTTTCCGAGCAGATTGAACAGGGACGACCGGTGCCGTCTTTGCTGGTGGAGCATAAATAACATTATGTATATTCAGCATTTTTTAAGAGTGGCAATCAGTTCTGTATTTTTGTTTCTCTCTTTCTCTGTGGCTGCTGAAAAACAGTGTGATCCGCTGTGGACAAAAGCGACACCGCCGCAACATATCATTGCGATGAATCAGCACGCCGCAGATATGCTGCTGGCACTGAATGCCGGAGAGCAAATGCTGGGCGTCAGCTATATCGATGATTCAGCCGAAGCGATTAAAACCGGGTTCTATCATCAACTGCCTGTTTTTTCGGTTAAATATCCGGGATCGGAAAAGTTAATCGCCTCCGGTGCTGATTTTGTTGTTGCCGGGTTTTCTTCCGCATTTACAGCATCGGTGAGCAGCCGTGCCGATTTACAGCGGGCAGATATCGGCAGCTATTTGCTGACATTCGCCTGTGAACGTCAGGCGTACAGCGGATTTGACGGAATAAAAATCGATCTGCGCAAACTGGGTGCCGTTCTTCACCGGGAAAAAGAGGCAGATGCCGCGATAGCCCGCGTCGATGCGACTCTCGCACAGGTAAAAGCATTACCGCCGTTGGCGCGTAAACCGGTCATTTTTTACCTCGACAGCCAGAGTGATACTCTGATGTCGCAGGGGAAGAAAGGCTTTATGACAGAGATTATCCGTCTGGCGGGCGGTGAAAATGCGTTTATAAACATGCCGATGGCAGGGATCCAGGTATCTCCGGAGATCCTGCTCGGCAGTCAGCCGGACTATATTATCCTGGCGGATGCGGTTTGGTCGCCGGCAGAGAAGAAAAAAGCCTGGCTGGCAGATCACCCGGCACTTTCTCACCTGGAAGCGGTTAAAGCACAGCGCTACATCGTTATCCCTTTCAGCGCGATCTACCCGAATATTAAAAGCCCGGACGCACTGCTGACAGTGGCAAAGGCTATTCGTCAGTAAGTGGTCACTTACTCTTCATCTGTTTCCAGATTGCGGATAAACCGGTAATCCTTTGAGGCCGGTTTCAGGCGGTACAATGCCGCCGGACGCCCGCGATCAGCCCGTTTTTCTCCGGTCTCAATCAGTAAATCAGCCTGTTCCAGGCGGCGGCGGAAGGATTTTTTCTGAATCGGCTGCCCGATAAGAATTTCATGCACCTGTTGCAGCTCCGGCAGGGTAAAGGTTTCCGGTAACGCAAACCCCGGCACAACGGAATAGAGTGATTTCTGCCTCAGGCGCGCCTTTGCCTGTTGGATCAGTGACTGATGATCAAATGCCAGGCTTAGCTGTTCCGCCTCTTTCAGTGATACCCATTTCACATTACTGACGGTATCAATATGTTTTTCACATACCTGATGCGCGATCAGCGCGGTATAGCAAACCGTGACTGACCAGCCGCGCTTATCCCGGCTATCATTGCCGGTGGTGCATAGCTGCTCAATATACGGCGGCAATACCCCGGTTTTCTCGCGCAGTTTGCGCATCACGGTATCTTCCAGACTCTTATCCTGAGATTCATCGATAAACCCGCCCGGCAGCCCCCACTTACCTTTCTCCGGGTGCTCCGCGCGCTCAACCAGTAACACTTTGAGTGTCTCTTCGTGGCAGGTAAAAAGAACGGCATCCACGGTTATCAGCGGGGAGAGAAAGTCACGACGCTGATAGTGCGCAAGGTAAGTTTGTTCGTCCATAGGGTTATCCTGCTCAGATTCTGGAGATGTTCATTCAAACTGCCGGTTCTCTGCCTGCATCCTGAATAATATTGGGTTTATTGTAAGGCGCCTGCGACAGATTGCAAATTAAATGTCATTGAGACACTAATTCTGCTTGACATCAATAGTGTCCATGAGTCACTATCGCCTTGTTGTCATAAGGACACTTAATGGAGCGATATCATGTTAAATCTCAGATTCTTTAAAGCAGACCCGTCCACATTTGTTATTAAATCCGTCAACGGCACTATCCGTCATCAGGGAAAAGGACTGAGTTTCTGGTACAACACGGCGACAACCTCTGTTGCTGCGTTGCCGCTTAATGCTCAGGAAACACCGTTTATCTTTAATTTTCAGACTGCCGATTTTCAGAGCCTGCGGGTGCAGGGACAGCTCTCATTTCAGATAAGTTCGCCGGAAAAAACGGCCGGTGTGCTTAATTTCACACTGAATAAAGATGGCAAAACCTATGCTTCAGAAGACCCGATGAAACTGAGTGACCGGGTTGTCCGTGCCGCCCAGACCATCATTCAGGCCGAAATTCAGGCAACGCCTCTGCGCCGCGCGTTGTTACTCAGCCAGTCTCTTGTCGCCCTTGTGCAATCGCGTTTATCACAGCTGACCGCACTTGGGGCGCAGGGGCTGGCGGTACTGGATTTCTCTGTCACAGCTATTACGCCGACACCGGAAACGGCAAGAGCACTGGAAGCAGAAGCCCGCGAATCTCTGATGAAAGAAGCTGATGATGCTATTTATGCGCGGCGCAAATCCTCTGTTGAGCAGGAGCGGACCATCAAAGAAGCGGAGCTGGAGACTGACCTCTCTATACAGCAAAAGGAGCAGGAGATTGAAGAGGCCCGGCTGGAAAATGAACGCACATTGTTACGTGAACAGGCAGAAATGGCGCAGGAGCGGCTGGCTGCGGAGATTGGGGAAGAGGAGCAGCGCCGGACACTGGTTTCACTCAGTGCCGGGAATCAGCGGGTTCAGTCAGAGGCAGATGCATATTCCATTGAAACAAAAATGAAAGCATACCGTGAATTGCCGGTGGAGAATCTCAAAGCCCTGGCATTAAGCCGGATGGCACCGGAGCAATTGATGGCGATGGCATTTGAATCCCTGGCACAGAACGCAGGAAAAATTGGTGAGCTGAATATTTCACCGGATATGTTCAGTCAGATGATGAAAAAAGGGAGCAAAGCATGAGTATAAAAGAAGATGTCCGCGTGGTGCTGGTCACCCGGAAAACCCGTTTGCAGGAACTGACCGAACGTTTCAATACCTGGCCGCAGGCAAAATTTTATCTGGAACACAGCGGGGTTTCAGTCAGTGATTATCTTGCGGAGCATGACCGTTATCAGGCGCAACTGACACAAGCAAAACAGATCCTGCAACCCTTTGGTCACTTCCAGTTGCTTGAGCGCACATTGCTGCCGGGCTATCAGTTTTCTGCCCGTGATCTTGTGGTGGTGATAGGCCAGGACGGGCTGGTCGCCAATACACTGAAATATCTGAGTGGTCAGCCGGTTATTGCAGTTAACCCTGATCCGCAGCGCTGGGACGGGCCGCTACTGCCTTTTGAGCTGGCGCAATTACAGGATGTGGTGACGAACACGCTGAACGGAAAAATGGACTGGAAAACCCTGAGTTTTGCACAGGCAACCACCAATGACGGGCAGCAGATGCTGGCGGTAAACGATTTATTTATCGGACCTAAAAGTCACACCTCAGCGCGTTATGTTCTGAGCTGGTCAGGTAACAGTGAAACACAGTCCTCTTCCGGGATTATTGTTTCGACCAGTCTCGGATCAACCGGCTGGCTGCAATCCATTCTTGCCGGTGCGCTGGGTGTGACCGGTCAGGTATCTCACCCGCTACAGCAGGGGGTTAGCTGGTCAGATAAGCGGCTGCGCTTCAGTGTGCGTGAGCCGTTTCCCGGACGCACGACCGGCACCAGGCTGGTATTCGGTACAATTGATGATACCGCTCCGCTGCAACTGGAATCGCTGATGCCGGAGAACGGCGTGATTTTCTCCGATGGCATCGAATCTGATTTTCTGCACTTTAATGCAGGCTGTATTGTCACTATCGGGACAGCAAAAACAGAAGGGCGGCTGATATGGGGATGAAATTGTCTGCCGCTTCTGTTGTACTACAAATGGAGCGCTATTTTTTTCCCGTCCGGTAAGGTGATATCAAGAGCCAGTTCACCGCCGAGTGCTTTCACATAGCGTCTGAGAGTTGATAATTTAGGATCACTGCCTACCCGCTCCATTTTTGCCACCGCAGGCTGCCTGACACCCAGCTTATTGCCAGCTGAGTCTGAGAGATCGCCAGTTCTTCGCGTAGTGTTGCCAGAGTCAGTTCACGGCGGATTTCTTCTGTTCTTTTTTCTACCCGCATCCTGCTTTCAGGTGTGCGTTTTGCCAGCATTTCGTCTAACGTTGACATGTTTCCTCCAAATGCGCTTTATACTCTGTCTCAGCCTCTTTTATCAGCTTCTTATAGAAGCGTTTTTCATTCTGACCTTTTTTATTTCCTGCACATAAAATAACTGCTCTGCGGATAGGATCGAAAGCAAAACAGATCCTTACCGGGTGCCCGGAAACCTGTATTCTGAGCTCTTTTATGTTGCAATAGCAGGAGCCGGTTAGTGTATCAACCAGCGGACGACCAAGATGAGGTCCGTCTTCTCTCAGAATACAAAGGATAGCTAATATTTCTTCCTGTACGGCATTCGGCTGTATTTCAAACCAGTTATCGAAATGCACTCTCGTTATGATAGACCACATCGGAGAAGCCATAACCTCTGAGTTATATATTATAACCCTGAGGTTATAAAATGAGTATCAAAAATAAATCTGATTAACTAACATTATTAATTAATCTAATTTATTAACAATGAGTTAGGTTTCTATTTTAGATTTATTATTTTGGTGAAGCTATACCGGAAAACGTAGTCAGAGGTGGATTTTAACTATCGGGACAGCAAAAACAGAAGGGCGGCTGGTATGGGGATAAAATAACAAGAGGGACTTTAATTACGTAAAGTCCCTTTATAAAAATAACAGATTAATACGGCATCAATATTATTTACGGCTTGCTTTAGCCCATGATGAAATCAGGGAAACAGATTGATCTACGATAGTACCGATAGTTTCACCAAACTGTGAACCAATATCAGCACTCTGCTCTGTACCTCTGTAGTGGCCTACGATAGTACCAACACCGCGACCAATTAATGCACCTGCATCAGAATAGACACCGGCACCAGAAACCATATCAATTTCAATTACGCTTAATTGTTTCATTTTATATCCTTATTAAATTTCCATTATTAAAATACAGTACCCGCTATGTATCAGGTATATATTAACGCAACTGTTTTAAATCAATTCACAGAAGAGTAAGTTGCAAAAAATGCTAATCAGCATATATGAGGTTAAATAAAAGTAGATGCTTGTTTTTCATTTCTAACTTTAAGTATTAAAACCCATCATTAAATATACTATCCTGGCGGTGATTAAGAATTCCATGTGTGATGACGATTGTATTTTTATAATAAAATCATGCTGATGTATAATTATATTTCATTAAGTAAAATGACGCGTGAAATAAATAATTAAGTTAAAGGTATTTAAGAAGAACTGATTACATCAGGAGGGAAATACGGAGAAGGGGCCGGTAATATCCGACCCCTGAGATAACACGGTTATGGAACAAAGTATTTATAATACGCTGTGCATATTATTTTTTGATAGATTTAAACCATGAAGAAATCATAGAAATAGATTGGTCAACTGCAGTGCCGATAGTTTTACCAAAATCTAATCCAATCTGTGCGCTCTGCTGCTCAGTACCTTTGTAGTGACCAACAATACCACCGATAGCCTGACCAATTAATGTACCTGCATCAGAGAAAATACCTGCACCGGAAACTGCCTGAATTTCTGCTACGTTTAATTCTTTCATTTTATATCCTTATTAATTTTGTCCATTTTTAAGAGAAATTGTTCTGTACGCACGCTGCATTACAGACAACACCTTATTGTCTGACTTAAAAAAATAACAAATCAATTGGTAAGAGTTGTTAATATAATAATAAGAAGATTAAATACGTCACTGCCATATAATAAAAAAACCGGTGCTGAAAGGCACCGGTATATATACATCACTCAGAATACGATTAAATCGCCCAGCCACCCGCATAGAACGCGACTAACACAACAGCAATAATGACCGTACCTGCATTCAGCTTGCGCCACTCTTTGGCAACCAGACGCCCGATAACCAGGGTGACGTAACCCAGCATGATCCCGGTAACAATATTACAGGTCAGCACGATAAAGACAGCGCACACAAGCCCGGACATGGCATCCACAGAGTCATCAAAATCCAGTTTTGATACATTGCTCAGCATCAGCAGCCCGACATACATCAATGCCGGTGCGGTTGCATAAACCGGGATCAAATAAGACAGCGGTGAGAAAAAGAGAATAAGCAGGAACAATACGCCGACAGTGACGGCAGTCAGTCCGGTTTTCCCGCCCGCCGCCGTACCGGCAGCAGATTCGATATAAACTGCCGCAGGCGATGCCCCGACACAGCCTGAGACAATGGAGCTGACGGAGTCCACTGTCAGCGCTTTGCCGCCATTGATAATCTGATTATCTTCATCCAGCAGATTTGCCTGACCGGCAACCGCGCGGATAGTCCCGGTGGCATCGAAGACGGCGGTCATCACCAGCGCAAGAACACTCGGCAGAACGACAGGCTGTAATGCACCCATAATATCCATACTGAATATCAAGGAATTACCATTGTCATCATTCAGCGATGGCATCGCAATCAAACCCTGATAGGTAACATTCGGGTCGACTATCAGACCAATAACGGAGATCCCGACGATAACCAGCAGGATCCCGCCGGGAACGTGCATTTTTTCAAGGCTGACAATCATTGCCAGCCCGATCAGCGCCATGGCAACCGGGAAAGAGGTAAATGCACCCATTGCGACCGGCAGACCTTCCAGCGGGTTTTTGATAACCAGTCCGACGCCGTTTGCTGCGATCAGCAGCAGGAACAAGCCAATCCCTATCCCGGTGCCGTTTGCTATTCCCATCGGGAGATTACGCAGTATCCATTTTCGCACACCGGTGACAGAAATCAGGGTAAAAATAACCCCCATCAAAAACACAGCGCCGAGAGCGACCGGGATACTGATATGCTGACCAAGCACCAGACTGAAGGCGGTAAAAGCGGTGAGGGAAATTGCACAGCCGATTGCCATCGGCAGATTTGCCCACAGCCCCATCATGATGGAACCGATACTGGCGACGAGACAGGTGGCGACAAAAATAGCACCCGGCGGGAAACCGGCTTTACCGAGCATGGAAGGTACGACGATGACAGAATAGACCATGGCGAGGAACGTGGTCACGCCTGCCAGGATCTCCCGCTTGACACTGCTGCCGCGGGAGGAAATTTTAAAGTATGTATCAAGTGCGCCTTTAGCGGCGGCACCTGAACTATCCGGTGTTGTATTATCAGACATAATTGCAGACCCCGAGAATGAAATGAAAAAAATGTTTTTTTATTCACTACGCCGGTGTGCGTCAGGTCCGTTCATAGACCAGGCGTCCATCGATATAAGTCCGGTAAATCGTGCGGTCATCACCAAGCGCAATCAGCACAAATAGTTTTTCCGCCAGCGTGCGGGAGTTGTCATAACGCAACTGCTGGAGCGGGGTCGCGGTCGGTTCCAATACCACAAAGTCGGCTTCTTTGCCGATATCAAAGTTACCAATGCAGTTATCCAGTCCCAGTGAATGCGCGCCGCCGAGAGTGGCGAGGTAAAAGGCTTCAAAGGCGGATAAACAGGTTTTCTGCAACTGCATCACTTTGTATGCTTCACTCAGTGTTTGCAGCATATTGAAGGTCGTTCCGGCACCGACATCGGTACCAATCCCGACTTTTACTTTTTTGGCGAGTGCTTTTTTCAGATTAAACAAGCCACTGCCGAGATACAGGTTTGAAGTCGGGCAGAATGCCACGGAAGAGCCGGTATCGTGCAGGCAATCCCACTCTTCTTCCTCAAGATGGATACAGTGGGCAAACACACTGCGCTCACCGGTTAAACCATAATGGTGATAAACATCCAGATAGTTTTTACTGTCCGGATAGAGCTCTTTCACCCAGGCGATTTCATCTTTGTTTTCATTCAGATGCGTATGTACCCAGGTATCCGGATACTCTTTACGCAGGCGCTGACAGACAGCAAGCTGTTCCGGGCTGGACGTCGGGGCAAAGCGCGGGGTGATGGCATAGAGCAGACGTCCGTTTTTGTGCCAGCGTTCGATAAGCGTTTTGCACTCTTCATAACTGCTTTCCGGTGTATCGGTCAGGTAATCCGGCGCATTTCTGTCCATCATCACTTTACCGGTGATCAGCCGCATATTGAGCTGGCTTGCCGCATCAAACAGGGCATTGACGGATTCCGGGTGAACAGTACTGAATACCAGCGCCGTGGTGGTACCGTTGCGTAACAGTTGTTTGATAAAAAATGCCGACATTTCCCGTGCGTAATCAATATCCTGATACAGTTTTTCAGTCGGGAAAACGTGCTTATTCAGCCACTCAAGCAGTTGTTCGCCGTGAGCGCCGATCATTTCACTCTGCGGATAGTGGACGTGGGTATCGATAAAGCCCGGTACGACCAGTTTTCCGGTGTAATCACGCACGCGGACGGTGTCAGGAATAAGGTGTTTTCCCTCTTCCCACTGACCGAACCATTCTATTTTTCCGTGGCGAAGAAGCATTAACCCGTCATCAATCAGGCGGACTGCGCCGGGTAAATCATCCATTGAGGTTACTACACGGGAGATATCGAGAAATTTCCCGCGTACCGCCTTGACGGTATGTTCCGAAGACATAGCTGACTCCTCTGCTTACAAAAAGCCCTCACCGGAACCGGTGAGGGCGGGTGTTGGCCGGATTACATTTTGCCCATGCCGCGCAGAATTTTTTCCGGAGTGAAGTGCCATTCACGCAGCCAGACACCACAGGCGTCATGGATAGCGGTGGCGATAGCAGGAGAAGCCCCGTTGACGGCAATTTCAGAGATGGATTTCGCGCCATACGGACCAACTTTATCGTCACTCGGTACCAGGAATGCGCGGAAGTCACGCGGGATATCCCCGATTTTTGGTGCGCCGTAGGTTTTCAGGTCGCGAGTCAGCGGTACGCCTTTCGCGTCGTAGCGGATCTCTTCTGACATACTGTGACCAATGGCACGCATGGATGCGCCGTAAATCTGACCTAATGCCAGATCCGGGTTCACCGGGGTACCGCAGTCGAGCAGCGCATAGAATTTATCCAGACGAATTTCACCGGTACGGGTATTCACTGACACTTCAGCAAAGTTTGCGCCATACGGGAAAGCAAAGTCCGGCGTGATATAACTGGCGTTCGCCACCAGCACACCAAACCCGGTTCCGCCTTCGGCGGCGTGCGCCAGATCCCCGAAAGAGATTTCCCCTTTCTTACCACGCACCACACCAGGCGCGGCAAGTGTGACATCTTCCACCGGTTCACCAAGCTGTGCCGCGCCGTGGAACAGGATTTTTTCACGCAGATTTTCAGCTGCCATTTTCGCCGCGTTACCGGAGAAGCAGGTACCGGATGACGCGTACGCGCCTTTATCAAACAGGGCGTGGTCGGTATCACCTGAAATGACATGGATATCATCAAGGTTGCAACGCAGCACTTCGGCGGTCAGTTTTTTCACAACAGTATCAAGCCCGGTCCCGATATCCGCCCCGCCTGAGTGGACGATAAAGGTACCGTCGGATTCCAGTTTCACCATACAGTTTGCCTGGTCGATATCCGGAATACCGGATTTCTGCATGATGATGGCAACGCCGCGCCCGGTTTTCCAGTCGCCGTTCTGTTTGCGCGGGGAATCCCAGTTAATCAGTTCGCGGCCTTTTTTCAGGATAGGACCGAGGGCACAGCTTGCTGCGCGCGGTACGGAGGTCGGCATTTTCCCTTCCCCGATAGCGCCGAGGATCTTCAGTTCCTGACCTTCATGCACACGGTTTGTTTCAATCAAATCAAGCAGGTCGATATTCAGCTCTTTTGCCAGTTCTGCCAGGATCATAGTCAGCGCAAAGTTACCTTTTGGTGCGCCGTATCCCTGATAAGCCCCGGTCGGACAGATATTTGAGTAATAGGTGGTGACCTGAAAATCGACGTTATCACATGGATAAAGCGGCAGTGATAATGCAGGGCCGTTACTCGGTACAGTCAGTGAGTGGTTACCGTAAGGTCCTGTATTTGCCAGAAATTCCATATTGATGGCGGTGATTTTACCGTCTTTGGTGGCACCCAGCTTAATTTTCACTTTTGCAACGTGGCGGCTGGTATTGGCGATAAACTCTTCTTCACGGGTGTAGCGGAAAGAGACTGCACGCCCGGTTACATAGGTTGCCCATGCGCAGACTTCTTCCAGCAGGATGTCCTGCTTGGAGCCGAAGCCGCCGCCGACACGCTCTTTGATAACATGGACTTTATTTTGTTTCAGACCAAGAATGCGCGCCACCTGGCGGCGTAAGTGCCACGGCACCTGAGTGGAAGCATGAATAACCAGACGGTCGCCGTTCATATAGGTATAACAGATGTGCGGCTCAGTCGGACACTGCTGAACCTGGCGGGATTCGTATGTGCGCTCCAGCACAACATCCGCTTCTTTAAAGCCCTTATCCAGATCGCCGATATGACCATGTACACCGGCAGCGATGTTTTTGCACGGTTTTGAGCCGATAGGGAAGTTAATCTGCATGTGCTCGCCGCGATCGGCCGCATTCTTGTTTTGTTCAGCCAGATCCGCCGGAGCGCCGTTGACATAAATAACCGGCTCATCGTGCACCAGCGGTGCGCCGTCGGCTTTGGCTTCATCCACACTCAGCACATGTTTGAGGACTTCGTATTCCACACTGATCAGAGACAAGGCTTTCAGTGCAATCGCTTCATTTTCAGCGACAACAGCAGCAACCCGGTCACCGACGTGACGGACTTTTTTGCCGAACATGCGGCGGTCAAGCGGAGACGGCTCCGGTGCACTCTGTCCGCCCGGGGTGTAATAAATATCCGGACAGTTTTTATGTGTAATAACATGTACCACACCCGGCAGCGCTTCCGCTTTGCTGACATCCAGATGCGTTATCAGCGCATGTGCGTGCGGGCTGCGCAGCATTTTTATCACACAGGTATTAGCCGGAATGCGATCTTCCACATAGCAGGGTTTTGCCTGCACCATGACGGCGGCATCGGTTTTTGGTGTGACTTTTCCGACGACAGTCAGGTCATCGCGGAAGTCCGGTGCGGTATCCGCTTTATAATGCGGATCTTTGCGGCGTTTGACCAGTAATTCGATAACCTGATAAAACTGCTGATAACCGGCATCTCGGCTGAATAAACCGGAAAGTGCATCATCAATTTGTGCGCGATTTGGCTCCGGAATGCGGTTGATAAGATCCGTCAGGATCAGGGCTGCGGCAGGATCGTTATAACCGGACTGGATCACACCGACATCCACCATGGCCTGCTGTACATCACTCAGTTCATTCCATTTGCCGAGGGATTCGGCGGTTTCGATTACCGACCCTTCCAGTTGGGCGGCGATCAGCAGTGAGGCATTAACAATATTGCCGTTGAGTAAAATGGCATCAGAGCCGGCAAAACCAAAGCCGTCATCACTGTTGCGCACGGAGTGCATTCCTAAACCAAACAGAATATCGCGGACATTTTCGCCCGGGATGCAATCAAGTGAATGCGGGGTGCCGTTAAGTATAAAATGGACGTTCATCTGTTATTTCTCCCCCATTTGCCGGCAGTCTGTCAGCAGGTCTGATACTAAAATTCCGGTGATATAGCGTTTGTACTCTTCGCTGCCCGTCAGGTCAGCTTTCGGGTTTATTGCCTGACTGACCGCTTTTTCCAGCGCTTCGCCACTGAGCTGTTTTGCTTCAATCTGTGGCAGACGGGCAATTGTGCAACCAACACCATCCACTGCAATTCGTTGCTCATTGTTGCCGGTCAGAGCGACGGCAGCGGTAACGACAGCCCAGCCGTCAGCGGTTTCGCGGACTGTCCGGGTCGCGCAACGGCGGAACGGATCCTGTAATACCAGGTGCGTGATCAGGCGCTCATCCGGTTTAGCGAGGTAGCTTTCCAGTGAAATAACATCATTGCTGTTAGCGAGTTGTACCTGTGCATCCAGCACCAGCAGAACCGGCAGCAGCGCATGCTCGCGCTGGCAGGCGGCAATTTCCCCGCCGATAGTTGCCTGGTTGCGGATATGGCGTGAATAAACAAAACCCAGTGCGTCATACAGCGCGCGCGGAATAAGCGGGCTTTCACGCAGTGCTTCCAGCGTAACAGTGGCACCAATACGCAGAATACCGTCCTGCCATTCGATGGTTTTCAGCGGCAGCAGAGACAGCGAAATCGCAATATTGCGACTGGTTTTTGTCAGTAAGGCATTCAGTTTACTGCCACCGGCAAGCCAGACTGCGCTGTCCTGAAAGCGGTTTTTCAGCTCGGTTGCCTGCGATAAAGTGGCAGGGCGGAAAAATTGTTCGATCATGGGTTACCCCTACATTGCTCTTCAGGCCTGCGGTATCACCGCAGGCCATGGTTTTATTTATTTCAGTGCGTCCATCCGGGCCCACATTTTCTTCGCGGCTTTGCGCGCATCGGCAAAAATTGGTTCGATATCAAACGGGAACTGTCTGTCTTCATAAACCATCACGCCATCTACCATCACACTGTGAACGCTTGACGAGCCTAATCCGAACGCCAGATGACCCGGTAGATTGTCACCGACAAACGGGGTCGGCGGCATGTAATCACAAATAGTTAAATCTGCCTGATAGCCGGCTTCCACGCGACCAAACTGTTTACCGAAGTTGCGCGCCAGCAATTTGTTGCCGTTCCACAGGAAGCGGGTAAAGCTGTCCGGCCACATAGAACCACCCGCATCGCGGTGTTTGAAGAAAGCGAATTTAAGTTCTTCAAACATATCGGAGCCGATACCGTCTGTGCCGAGCACCAGATTGTTGTAATCACCCAGGCGATGGTTATAACCGACATGGTTATTCATATTGGAGCGGGCGTTATGAACCAGGAAGCCATCTTTTTTATTCAGCAGGTCAATATCTGCGGAAGATAAATACAGCCCGTGTGCGACAAGGGTTTTTTCATCGATAAGATCAAAATCACCCAGGCGGATCAGCAGGTCTTTGCCATATTTATCATGGCTGTATGATACATCGTAGCTGTCTTCTGCCGCATGAATGTGCAGCCCGCGCCCGGTCTTTTTAATCGCATCGCGCAGCATTGCCAGACCTTCGTCAGCAACAGTGAACGGTGCGTGCGCCCCGATATGTGCTTCCACCAGATAGCGGGATTTACCGCTTTTGCGCTCACTGTCAATCAGCTCTGCGAAGGCGATATTTTCTGCCACACCGGCTTCCAGCTCTTTCAGTCCGCCGTTGCGATCAGTGGTTTCATAACAGGTCATGCCGCGCAGACCGGCTTTCAGGAAGCCGTCGCGCAGTGTTTTCAGTGAGCCGGAGATATAATCAGGTGACGCGTGATGATCGATTACGGCGGTACAGCCGCTTTTAATCGCTTCAAGTGAGCAGATAAGCCCGCTGTAATAAAGAGACTCTTCATCCAGCGCGCGATCCAGCCGCCACCACAGATTTTTCAGTGTGGAAATAAAATCAGGGCTTGGTGCGATATTCGCCATGATCCCGCGGGATAAACCGGAATAAAAGTGATTATGGGAGCAGACAATTCCCGGCATCACCAGGCGCCCGTGCATCTCTTTGGTTTCCGACCCCGGATAGCGGGAACTCAGCCCGCTGCCGGTAGCGACAATTTTGTCTCCGTCGATGGCGATATCAACCCCTTCACGGATGGCCGCCGGTTCAAACTCAACAATAGTGGCATTTTTCAGGATAAGCATGGTTTATACCTCCACCCGGCCTAACAGATAGTGATAGTGCTTATTGACGTGACTCATAATGCGGCACATCGCTTCCAGCTCCGGCGGAACATTACTGAATTCACCATCACTGTTCAGTTTCATCTCGCAGACCTTGCCGTCCAGACGTACGGTAAATTTATCGCCGTCAGCCAGAAAACCCGGGTTGGTGCTGTTGGTGAAATCTTCCGGCAGACTGAAGATAGTGACTTTATCTTTGTAAGGCTTACCCTGCCACGGACAGAACTGCGCACAGTTACCGCACTCATTACACATCGCGTCGAGGTGAAGTGTCTGATAACGGTCACGAAAGCCCGGGATAGCCAGGGAGATATTGGCGCGGTTCGGACAGACATCCACACATTTCGCACAAACGTAATTACATTCCAGGCAGCGCTGAGCTTCCTGTTTTACAAAGGCCTCACGGTCGTCGCTGTTTACCATCTGCACGGCGATAGCACCTTTGCGGTCAGTGATTTCCTGCGGATCGGCATTGAGCCAGTATTTATTACCATAATGAGAAAGGATATTTTCGCGCTCAAGAATGGCATCCACCGCATGTCCGGCGTCACCGATAGCGGCAACAATAGAAGACGGACCGCTCTGTACGTCACCAATCAGGAACACATTGGCGCGGGTGGTTTCACCGCTGTTGCGGTATACCGCAGGCCAGCCGTCATCACCCATCGGCACACCGATTTGTGATAACGCTTCGCAATCCTGTTGTTCACCGATGGCGGTTATCACGCTGTCAATTTTCAGCGTGACCGTTTCGTCAGTTGCCACAGGGCGGCGGCGGCCTGACTCATCCGGCTCACCGAGTTTCATGGTGCGCACCAGCAGTGTGCCGTCAGCATTAAACTGTTCCGGATTGTGCAGGAACATAAATTTCACATCATCTTCAACCGCTTCTTCATACTCTTCCGGCCAGGCAGGCATTTCAGACTGAGAGCGGCGGTAGATAACTGTCACGTCCTGTACACCGGCGATGCGTTTGGCGGCGCGGGCACAGTCCATCGCGGTATTACCGGCACCGATAACCGCAACGTGTTTACCCATCTGTAATGGTGCGTTGTTGTTGTAATCGTGCAGGAACGGCAGAGATTTGTAGACATTGCGGTTATCACCGGCGAGTTTCACGCCGCTGTTTTTATCTGTTCCGATCCCGACCAGCACATAATGGAAACCCTGCTCCAGCAGTTTATCGACAGTCAGTTTCGGGTCGCAGCTGTATTCAAATTTCACGCCGTGGTCGGCAACAAACTGAATATCATGCTCGATGGTTTCACGCGGAATACGAAAATGCGGAATGATATTGGCGACGACACCGCCCGCATTGGCTTCTTTTTCAAAAATAGTCACCTGATGACCAGCGCGGGCGAGGAAATACCCGGCAGCCAGACCGGCAGGGCCGGCACCAATCACAGCAACAGGATTTTTATCACCGGTTCCGGCGGGTTTATGCCAGCGCGCTTTATACTCTTTCCAGCCTTTTTCCACGGCGATTTTTTTCAGTTCGCGGATATTCAGCGCACTTTCATAATCCAGGCGGGTACAGTTGTACTGGCACTGGTGATCACAAATATGACCGGTGATAGCCGGCAGGGCGTTGCGCTGATAAATCAGCTCCAGTGCATCGGCGTAGCGGCCTTCGCCCAACAGGCGGATATACTCAGGAATATCCTGCTTAATCGCACACGCGGTCACGCAAGGTGCGACATAGCAATCTGTCATCGGCAGCGGACCGCCGGCATCAATTTCCTGGTCTGATTTCCAGTGTTTCTGGGTATATTCCATACTGACGGAGCGCTCAGCAAGTGCATTCAGTTTGCCCACATCAACCTGTGTCATGCCCCAGGCATCTGAGTCTTCCAATGCATTCAGACATTCAGTCTGGCGCATGTAACCACCTGGTTTGAGCAGGTCAGTTGCCATGGTGATCGGACGAATACCGGACTCAAAAATATCGCGGATATTAAATTTGCTGGCACCACCAGAGTAGGAAATCGGCAGTTTGCCGTCAAAGTGGCGGGAAAGCAGGGCGGCAACATTGATAGAGAGCGGGAACAGGGCGCGCCCGGACATATACATCTCTTCGCCCGGCAGACGACCTTTGTGATTCACTGTGCCGAGGGTATTGGTCAGTTTCACGCCGAAGCCGCGCTTCACTTCTTTCCCGAGATCCAGCAGACGCTGTAACATTTCCAGCGCGCGATCCAGTTTCAGGTCATGTGAGAAAGACTCCTCACTCAGCCCGATATAATCAAATCCGCAGGTATCGAGAATTTCACGCACGCGCGGGAAGCCGAGCAGCGTCGGGTTCAGCTTCACATAAGTGTTGATGTGCTTCTCTTCCAGCATATAGCGGCAGATAGCTTCAATTTCATCCGGCGGGCAACCGTGCATGGTGGACAGTGTCACACCTTTGGATAAATCACCCGGAACCAAATCCGCCATCGCCAGTAAATCAGCTTTGCGGCTCTCTAATCCCAGTTCTGCCAGGAAACCCGGACGGGAAATAAAGGCTTTCATTTCGTCGCGGTACTGCGCGAAAGACGGTAACTGAGAGGAATCCATCATGGCATGGATATACTGCTGCATGCGCGGCTGTTTAATGCCGTCAAGGTTATAGCCGACACTCATATTAAAGATGAAGGATTTGGCTTCGCCTTTGGTGCGCGGGTCAAAAATAGCTTCTAATAAATGGAGGGCAAACCAGGCTTTCAGATATTCATCGTGGGCTTTCGGCAGGGTAAATTCGGTGGACCATTCGGTGTTGAAACATTCATCCTGCGCATCAATGCAGGGTTTTTCCAGCTCCAGGGTATCGATTATCTGAACGGTTTTTACCTCGATAAAGCGACCGCCGGTAAGCCATGACACCACAATATTTTGTGCAAGCTGAGTATGGGGACCGGCTGCGGGGCCAATCGGCGTCTCATAGGTTTCACCAAATACGGACAGCAGCGGATGCTGCTGAGCCTTGCGGTAAAATTGCCGTTCATTGATCCCAAATATAGAACGGCTTGCCTTATATTCTTCAAAGATCCGGTTCAGAAGTTCACCGAACGGAACGGGACGCATTATATCTCCCATAAAAACTCTCCTTGCTGCAATGTGAGGGGGCATGCCGGTGGAGCGGGACATGCAGCTGTATACACTCAACGGTTGCAACAATTACGCCAGATAGCGTAATTCATCATCGGGGAGATAAAAAAGTGTGAGACAAATCTAATATTAATAACAAAGTGTGAAACAGCTCGCACCATGCTAAATGCGAATATGAATCAATAAAAAACATCTTGATTACTATGAGGTTAACATATGAATGAGATTCTCAAAAAAAAGAAAATCTGTATCAGATTGATAATGGCAAAAGCATATTAACGGTTAATGTTATTAATGAGACGGATGTAATAGTGTGCAGATGCCTTACACGCGATAATGCTGCTGATAAACATCCCTGGTGTCGATATCGGTTATCACCGCATCGCTGTCCATCTCGAGGAAGTGATGGGGTCCGGCAAGCAGGCGTTTTTTCATATTACTGCCTTCCGGCAATGCCAGTGCATTCAGCAGACACCCGCGGGAGAGCAGCACGGGGTGGCCCGGAACTTGCTTGTATCGGGGGAGCAGTGCGGCATCACTGCGCCGTACCCATAATTGCTGCCAGATATCAGGCGTGAGAAACGGCACATCGCCGTGTGTAAGAAAACAGTAGTGAGTACTCACAGCCTGCGCAGCAAGGCGCTGTGAGGAGAGCAGACCGGCTTCAAAATCCGGATTATGCAAAATCTGAATACGGCTGACTGACTGATAACGCGCTGCCAGCTCTGCACCCCGGTAGCCGGTCACCAGGATGATGTGGTGACAAAAGTGCAGTGCATTGTACAGACTGGTATCCAGCAATGTATTGGTGCCATCGCCCCAGGGCAGCATCATTTTCCACTCACCCATCCGTGAGGAGAGCCCGGCGGCTGTCACAATGCAGGTTGTTTCCTGCGGGCAGAGCGGCGCGGGTAAATCATGCAGACAGAGCACAGAAGAGGATAAATCAGACAAGGCGGTATCGGCTGAAGCCGGGTCAGACGGCATAATAGATGTGACTCCGTTGATAGTTAATATTAACCTGTGACTGTAAAAGTGACCGATATTCAAAGGCTTAGAAATGACAATGACAAGTGCTCTGAACACCCGGATACCTGCCCGTAGTTGCGCCACTATACCTGAACCGCTGCGCCGGTTATGTGATACACATCCGGGCGGACACGCCATGGTGATAAGTATTGTCGGCGCAGGCGGTAAAACCAGTTGCCTGTTCTGGCTGGCACGTGCTTTTTCTCAATTAGGGAAAAAGGTGATGATCACCACGACGACCCACATGTTTCTGCCCGATGAGGGTTTTCCTGTGATTTTTGCCTGCCACCCGTCCCGGTTACCTGATGCGGTCATCAAACGGGGATCGTTTGCCTGCTATGCAGGCTGGAACCCGCAGAATAACAAGGTTTGCGGCTTCTCTCCTGCCGAAATCAATGCGCTGGCAGAAAAAAACGCAGTTGATGTTATTTTGACCGAATCTGACGGAGCCCGCGGTTTTGGCATAAAAGCGCCGGGTGAGCATGAACCTTGCATACCTGAATACAGTGATTGCGTTATTGCTGTAACGGACGGGCAGCTCCTGGGCGCGGCCGTCGGGCCTGATAATGTTCACCGGTGGTCACATTTCTCTGCCGTAACCGGCTTAAACAGCGGTGATACGCTGGATTTGAGCGCAATAAGCCGCCTGATCCGGCACCCGCAGGGGATGTGGAAATCAGCACCACCGGACGCATTACGGATCTGGCTGATAAACCGTTTTTCTCAAAATGAGAATTTCTCGCCGGATGCGCTGGCAGACTGGATCCGCGGTACTTCACTGAATGCTGTCTGGTTCGGTGCCGTCAGGGAAAACCCCGCAATTACGCATATTTTGCAGCGACAATAATATCAATGATAAATGCAGGGTATCCATTGAGGTCTGTTTATGAAAATTTTTACCGAAGCAGCGAAATTGGTTGAGAAAAACTGCCCGTTTGCCATGGCAGAAATTATCGAGTGTTCAGGCAGTACACCGCGTCACAGCGCACAAATGCTGGTGCTGGGGGACGGAAAAACCATCGGTACTATCGGCGGCGGTATGGTTGAGCGCAAAGTCATCGAAGAAGCGGTAGAGGCATTGCACGAAGGCCGCTCAAGAATGTTCCACGGGCGCATGGCGCGTAACGGGCAGCATGCGGTCGGTTCTGACTGCGGCGGTGCGATGTCGGTTTATATTGCGGTACACGGCGTGCGTCCGCGTCTGATTCTGCTTGGCGGCGGGCATGTTAACCGCGCGATCGCCCAGATGGCAGCATTCCTGAATATCGATATTCATGTGGCAGATGTTTATGCCGGCAGCCTGGAGCCGGACTTGTTCCCGCCGTCAACCCGTCTGTGGCATGTCCCTTCATTTACTGATGCGGTTGCTCAGCTTGATCCTCAGCCTGATGATTATGTGATTATTGCCACCAACAGCCAGGATCTGGAATCTCTCAATTGTCTCATTAATAAGCCACTGAAATACCTTGGATTACTCGGCAGCCGCCGCAAAGTACAGACATTCACCAAACAATTAAGTGAATCCGGGGTATCAGAAAATCAGTTGGCGAAACTGTATGCGCCGATTGGCTATGATATCGGCGCAGAAACACCTCATGAGATTGCTGTCAGTATTCTCGCGGAACTATTGCAGATTATGCATGGCGCACCGGGTGGTGCGATGAAACAGAGTCAGGTGGAAAGCCGCAGACCGAAACGGGTGGTTATCCGCGGGGCGGGCGATCTGGCAACCGGCGTGGCGCTGCGCCTTTATCACAGCGGCTTTGATGTGATTATGCTGGATATCAGCAAACCGACCGTTATCCGTTGCACTGTCTCTTTTGCCCAGGCGCTTTACGACGGTGAAAGCTGTGTGGAAGGTGTCTGCGCCCGTTATGCCCATGATATTGATGAAGTAACCCGCTATCTGAAAGAGGGCACGATCCCGGTGCTGGCAGACGAAAACGGCGAATTATTACCGGCACTTCAGCCGGATGTGGTGATCGATGCGATTATTGCCAAGCGCAATATTGCCGGGACGCACCGCAAAATGGCACCTTGTACCATAGCACTCGGTCCCGGCTTTGAGGCGGGAGTGGATTGTGACGCCGTGATTGAAACTCAGCGCGGGCATCATTTAGGGCGTGTTATCACCCACGGCTGTGCGGCACCCAATTCCGGCATTCCCGGTAATATCAACGGTAAAACCACAGAGCGGGTACTGCGTGCACCACACAGTGGCATGATGACGCGCCACATTAATATCGGTGATTTGGTTCATGAAGGCGATGTCATTGCGCACATCGGCGAAACCGAAATTCTCTCCCCGATGGACGGTATGGTGCGCGGTCTGCTTAATGAAGGATTATGTGTTCCGGAAGGTTTTAAAATTGCGGATGTCGATCCGCGCGGTGCACTGGCAGACTTCAATTCTGTTTCCGATAAAGCCCGTGCGATTGCCGGTGGTGTGCTGGAAGCGATAATGACCCGGCTGAATCAGATGGATAACGCAAAATCCTGCTGACAGACAGCCGTAAAAAAACGCCGGGATAGTATCAGTGATCCCGGTTTTTTTATGGCTGTAATCTCTGATTTTCACGGATTTCGGATGATACCGACTCCGGCCTCTTACGTATTGCGCTACCCTCTTCCGGGGCGGTATAAGTGTAAAAGGAAGGATGATGAAAATCGGTAAATACACAGTCTACGCGCCGTTTCTGGCTGATGATAAGCCCAGCGAAGCGGAGATTTGGGGCGCGGCAGTCTGGTTATGGATGCTCTCCCCCCGGCACAGTAAAACGCCGCTGCGCTCATTGGGAAAACTGTTGTTGCCGCTGGTGAAACAAAAACAGTATGTGCTGGCGCTGGATAATAATCAGCCCTGTTTTTTCCTTAGTTGGGGCGCGTTGAGTGCGGAGGTTGAACAGCGCTATTTAAGCGGCTGTGATGAATCCGACCTGTATCAGCAACTGCGCACAGGTGAGCGTATCTGGTTATTTGACTGGATAGCGCCTTTTGATGATGACAATGAAATGTCCGCTATTTTAATGAATACTATTTTTCCGGATCGCTGTTTTCGCATGCTGCGCCTCAATGAAACCGAAAAAAGTATAAAAATCATTGAATTTAAAGGAAATAACCTTAGTGAACAGCAGGCGCAGGCGTGGCGGGCAGTACATCCGGTTATGTACCCTGATAAAACGAGCCCGGAGAAAATAAAACAGTGAGAAAAATATACCTGTCCATTGCTCTGTTATCAGCCGGGTGCGCGGATGAATCCATTTATCCGGCCTATACCTCTGATTCGCTGATGATGCATGCGAACGTGGCAATAACAAAAGACTTCTCCGCGAATGATATTTCAGATCTGACCATTACTAATATTGTTGAAAGCCCGCCGTCATTTACCGGAAAAAGAGAAGTCTGTTTTACCGTTTCTTCCGGTCTTACAAAGAAAACGTATGATTGTGTCCGCTCCGACTATGCTGTCCGCCGGTTTGGTGAGCAGATTATGAACCCTGTATCGCCCGGTAATATGGAATGTAAAATACAAAATAAACAGGGATGAACCTTTATCAGCAGTCTCCCGCCGGAGAGTGATACTATCGGGTAAGATATCTGTTTTTCGTCGTATTACCGGAGAAAACCATGACACCCCATCTTTTTCATGTTGATGCTTTTACCAAAGAGTTATTCAGAGGAAATTCAGCCGGTGTAGTGCTGCATGCTGATGATTTAACCGAAGAACAAATGCAGTTAATTGCCCGCGAGTTGCGCCATTCTGAAACAGCGTTTGTTTTGAAAAGTGAAGAGAGTGACCTGCGGATCCGTTATTTTACGCCATCAGCAGAGGTGCCGATTTGTGGTCATGCCACGGTATCGGTGCACTATGTCAGAGCAAAGATGCTGGGACTGAAAAGTTGCACCCTGTATCAATCCTCTTTGGCAGGTCGTCATCGTGTTGATATTGAATATAAAAATAATGATTACATCATCACGCTGGAGCAGGGGGCGCCTTCATTTGAGCCACCTCTTGAAGGGAATGTCCGTTCCCGTATCATCAGCGCGCTTGGTTTGAATGAAGACAATATTCTGACAGGATTGCCGGTACAGATTGTTTCCACCGGGCATTCCAAAGTCATGATCCCGCTGAACCCGGATGTATCTGTTGATAATATCCATCCTGATTTGGCCGCACTTGCGGCGATCAGCGGCGAAATTGGCTGCAACGGCTTTTTTGTTTTCACCATCCGTCCCGGTACCTGTGAAACTGACGGGCGGATGTTTGCCCCGGCGATTGGTATTGCTGAAGATCCCGTAACCGGCAATGCCAACGGCCCGATGGGTGCATGGATTGTCCGCTACGGGCTGATGCCGCATGATGGCAAAACATTGCGGATCAAAGGGCATCAGGGACGGGCTATCGGGCGCAGCGGGACTGTGCATGTGACTGTGAATATCAAAGAAAATCAGCCGCAGAAAGTCAGCATTTCCGGGGAAGCGGTTATTTTATTTGATGCGCCGCTGCCGCTGTTGGAGTGAATTGCACCGAAAACATCGTAAAGAGGGGAAGATATTCCCCTTTTGTCATCAAATTTTTGTATTTCACCTGTGTCAGACTCATCGACTGATATTTTGATGTATACCCTTATTCATTCAAACTGCAGGTGCGTTGGCCGCACTCAGATAGCCAAGTCACATACTGGTGTATGCTCCCCGTCTATCTTCCTTTGCCGCCTTCCTGCATCTTGAATGACGTTGGGTATATACTGTGAGGTATTATGGAAAAATTAATTGAGATATATGATTTTATCGCATCAAGCGCCGTATTATCAGCGGTGTTTTTGTTTGCGGTTCTGTTAGTCACCTGGTTTCTCGGGCGGATGATTTTTTTGCGGGTGGCAAAACGTCTGCTGTCATTATTTACCAATCTGACTGATGACGAGACTATCCACAGTGTTGCCAAAAAAAGCGCCTCTGTCGTTTCAGTCACTCTGGTTCTCTATATTAATAAAATGCTGCCGACATTCTCGGCAGAAATGAATATTCTGTTCAATACAGTATGCAGTGTTTTTCTTATTATTAATCTGGCATCGCTTATCAATGATGGTCTGGATATTTTTATTCTGCGCCATTCCGGACGGGTATCTAACCGAAACAGCTCAATAAAAGGCTATATTGAGATTGCAAAAATCGGGGTGTGGGTCATCACATTCATCTTAATAATAGCCTTAATGACATCTCAGTCGCCCCTGATTATTATTTCCGGTTTTGGTGCTATTGCCGCGGTACTGATGTTCGTTTTTCAGCATACATTATTATCATTTGTGGCAAATATTCTGGTTTCAAACGGTAAAGTACTAAAATTGTATGACTGGATAGAGCTGCCCAACAGTAATATCAGCGGGGAAGTGATTGATATTGCACTGCATACCATTACTATCCGTAACTGGGATAATACCATTTCCCGCATTCCGACCAAGGATTTCCTGACAGAGAAATACACCAACTGGCAGCCGATGTTCTCTTCCGGCGGACGCCGTATAAAACGCAGTTTTTATATTGACCAGTCTTCTGTTTCATTTGCCACAGAAGGTCTGCTGACCGAACTGCGGGACTCTGAGCCGCTGCGCCGTCCGCTGGAAGCCATGTTGGAAGAGAGCAATCATAGCGGTGATATTAATGAGTGGATGGTAAGTAACGGAGTGACTAATTTACAGCTCTTCCGTAAATATATTCTGAACTGGATAAAGGCGCGCGGTGATGTGCGGGCTGATATGTATCTGGTGGTCAGAACCATGCCGCCGACCCCGAACGGGCTACCGGTTGAAATATATTGTTTTACCCGATCAACAACCTGGGTTGATTATGAAGAAACGCAGTCACAGATTTTTGAGTATGTGAATGCATCAGCAAAATATTTTAAACTGGATATTTATCAGCATCCGTCAGGAAATGATTTATCAAACATGAGACGCTATTTATAATGGATTCATATTACAAGACACCGGCAGGTATATAATATCGTGCCGGATAATATCCGGCCATGCTGATTTTTTATTTTTTGCCTCGAAAGGATATGGCATAACCTTTCAGTCCATTACGGTCTGCATTGGCGCTGTCGGATAAAGAAACAGTATCACTTCCTCTCCCCCGCTGACGAAATCAGAATATTTAGTGAGCTAACCACTATTGATTCCTCATATGGCACTTGGTACTATAGTACTCATTACTACTGCGGGGGATCGAGTGGCAATATTTAAGATATCATCCTTCAAAAAAAACTTTAAAAAACATACCATAAGCGATATCCAGCTACTTAATGCTGCACATGAGGTTCAACAAGGAAAGTATGAAGCTGATTTGGGTGGTGGAGTTATAAAAAAAACGCCTAGCCGTCAAAGGGCAAGGTAAAAGCGGTGGTATCAGGGTTATCCTTTTCTTTAAGGTTAAAAATAACCTTTTTTTTGCAGATGGCTGGACAAAAAACGCAGTTAACGCAAAAGGAACAAAAGAAATAGAGGATGATGAATTGCAGGTTTATAAAAAATTGGCAAATGAGTTTTTGAATTTTGATGAATGCACCCTTAGTAACTTAATTACTAAAGGAATTCTGGAGGAAATTACTGATGAGTAACAAGCTGAACAACATGCTTGAACTGGCAAAAGAGTTGAATGCGGCAGGCGCATCACCTGAAAACCTTGTACAAGACATTCAGAACGTCATCCATGCTCGCGAACTTAATGATAAAATTAAAGAAGTCTCAGCCATGAGCGGTTCTGAAATCAAGACACTCCGGGCCAGATTCGGTATGTCTCAAGCCGTATTAGCTCGCGCCCTGGGTATGTCGAAAGAGAGTGTTTCCAAGTGGGAGCGCGGAGAAAAGAAACCAAGCGGCCCGGCGTTAAGAATGCTGCGTATTCTGGAAACAAAAGGCCCTGAAATCTTAGTGATCTAAATGATGAAAATCCCCGGGATATAAGGAGCTTTCATCAAATACATCTTTAGGTAAATGAATTGATACGAGAGTATAAAACATTAGAATCTTTACTCGCTTCATTATCAGCTCTTGAACAGAATGAGTGGATTTATACAAATATAAAAAAATGGAATAACAATCCAGAATCCGCTGTTTTTTATTATATTCCCTGGGATTATCTTCAAGAGTTAGATGATGAGGATATCTATCTCGATAATGAGGATTTAGAAATGCCAAAATCCCTTGAAAGCAAGAGTTTACGTGGTTGGATGGTAGTGTGTGATTTGGCTTTATTCTATCAAAAGCAGCAAGAACACGAAAAAACATTACAATGGGTAATCGCGGAAATTAATTATTATCGTGAATACGATGCATATCGCTGCTTAATGTAGTTTATTGTTTTCCCTGACAAAAAACCTCTATAGTGGACCCATTGACCCCATTGACCCCATTGACTTTTGATACAATTCCCGCGTTTTTTCTTCCGGTAACTCTGCGAATAGGTACAGCACTGTATTTGTTTCTGCTGGCAGTTTGCCTGTTTATCCGCAAACCTGTTCATGTCTCAGTACCCTGCTGACCCGCGCTATACAGCCGGCAGTATTGTGCGGTATGGTTACGCCATCCGTGCTTACCATTTGTGAGCCTAAGTTGATAAAGGAAGCGTTATGAAATCACGCGCAGCAGTTGCCTTCGGGCCGGGGTTACCCCTTGAAGTTGTTGAAATCGATGTTGCTCCGCCGAAAAAAGGTGAAGTACTGATTAAAATCAGCCACACCGGCGTGTGTCATACGGATGCCTATACCCTTTCCGGTGATGATCCTGAAGGGCTGTTTCCTGTGGTACTGGGCCATGAAGGCGCCGGCGTGGTGGTTGAAGTCGGGGAAGGGGTGACCAGTGTGGTACCGGGTGACCATGTTATCCCGCTGTATACCGCTGAGTGCGGCGAGTGTGATTTCTGTACCTCCGGCAAAACCAACCTGTGTGTTGCTGTGCGTGAAACGCAGGGGAAAGGGGTAATGCCGGACGGCACCAGCCGTTTTTCTTACAACGGACAACCGCTGTATCACTATATGGGTTGCTCTACATTCAGTGAATACACAGTGGTCGCCGAAGTCTCTCTCGCAAAAATTAACCCGAAAGCGAATGCAGAGCAGGTTTGTCTGCTCGGTTGTGGCGTGACCACCGGCATCGGTGCGGTACACAATACCGCAAAAGTGCAGGAAGGGGATTCCGTTGCCGTATTCGGCCTTGGCGGTATCGGACTGGCAGTTGTGCAGGGCGCACGTCAGGCAAAAGCCGGACGCATTTTTGCTATTGATACGAATCCGTCAAAATTTGAACTGGCAAAACAGTTCGGCGCAACTGACTGCATCAATCCAAACGATTATGACAAGCCGATCCAGAACGTGCTGGTTGAGATGACCAAATGGGGTATTGATCATACCTTTGAATGTATCGGTAACGTCAATGTGATGCGTTCTGCACTGGAAAGTGCACACCGTGGCTGGGGACAGTCGGTGATTATTGGTGTGGCGGGTGCAGGAAAAGAGATCTCCACCCGTCCGTTCCAGCTGGTGACCGGGCGTGTCTGGAAAGGTACTGCATTCGGCGGCGTGAAAGGGCGGACACAACTGCCCGGTATGGTCGAAGATGCCATGAGCGGAAAAATCGAGCTGGCACCGTTTGTCACACATACCATGGAACTGGATAAAATTAATGACGCGTTTGACCTGATGCATGAGGGTAAGTCTATCCGCACGGTCATCCATTATTAATATACCCTTATTCATTCAAACTGCAGGTTCGTTGGCGGAACGAGGATAGCCGGGTCACATACTCATGTATGCTCCCCGGCAATCGGAGCTTGCCGCCTTCCTGTATCTTGAATGACGTTGGGTATATACGGGTCACAGATATTATTTAAGGGAATATTATGGAACGGATTGAACACCATCAGTGTTTCGGCGGCAGCCAGGAAGTCTGGCGTCATCATTCAGAAACGACTAATACGCCGATGACGTTTTCTGTATTTTTGCCGCCACTGGCAAAAACAGAAAAGTGCCCGGTGCTGTACTGGCTCTCCGGGCTGACCTGTGACGAGCAGAATTTTATTACTAAAGCCGGCGCACAACGCTACGCTGCGGAGTACGGCATTATTATTGTCGCACCTGATACCAGCCCGCGCGGCAGTAATGTTGCGGATGATAAAGAGTATGATCTGGGACAGGGCGCCGGGTTTTATGTGAATGCCACACAAGCGCCGTGGAATGAACACTATCATATGTATGATTATGTTCTGAATGAATTACATGAGCTGGTTACCGTGCACTTCGGAACATCAGCAAAACGCAGTATCTGCGGGCACTCAATGGGCGGTCACGGCGCGCTGGTTCTGGCGTTGCGCAATCCGGATGCCTTTTGCAGTGTCTCTGCGTTTGCGCCGATTGTTTCTCCGTCACAGGTACCGTGGGGGGAGAAAGCATTTTCAGCTTACCTCGGGGAAGATACGGCGGCGTGGGAACACTATGACGCAGTAAAACTGATCGAATCCGGGCATAAGGTGGCGGATATTTTTGTCGATCAGGGGCTTGCCGATCCTTTTTTCAATAAGCAACTGAAAACCGGATTACTGAAGTCTGCCTGTGAAGCCAACGGGATCCCGCACAATATCCGTATTCATGTCGGATACGACCACAGCTATTACTTTATTGCGAGTTTTATCCCGGAGCACATTGCGTATCACGCCGCACGGCTGAACGCATAAATTTGCCCCGCAATATTAACCCGGCTTCGCCGGGTTTTTTCTATGAGAAGTATTTGATCGGAACATGTGGTGTCTGCCAGACACCGTCATCCGCCAGATAAAACGGATATCCGGTTTTAAACATTTCACCTGCCGCAATGGTCAGCACAACAGGATCACCGTGGCGCGCACCGGCTTCCAGTGCTGTATTTTTGTCGGCACTGAGATGCACATTGTTGCGTGACCCGGCTATCAGACCCAGCTCGCAGATATCACTGATAAAGCTTATCGCCGTACCGTGAAAAAGAATATCCGGCGGGGTCTGCGGCGGATGGTCAATAGCTGTCTGTGTGGCGCAATGTCCCTGTGCCGCGCGGATAAACAATCCGTCAGATGAAATTGTGAAAGGGTCGGTGTGGTTATCCTGAACAATTTTCGCAAGCATTTCACGGCTGAGTGGTGTGCCGTGTATCTGCAACTGACGGAGTAATACGGTGATATCAGTCCAGCCGTCATTATCCGGATGGATATCAATGAATTCAGGTTCATGTCTCAGAACATGGCTTAATAATTTGCTGACTCTTTCGTATTCATTCATCTTATTTTTTTCTGTTGTTTATTCTCCGGCAATATAAACAGATATATTGCCTGTGCATGATACCTGTTTATGACCGGCAACAATCTGATTCAGGTCAGATTGAGCTGAGTTCCCGGTTTTTAGTTTCCTGACCCAGGAAGATAACCGCGAGGACCGCAACCACAATGGCCAGACTGAAAATCATGAAGATACTGCTGACCGCAAACTGATACTGGATCATGTATCCCGCCAGTAACGGGCCGATGATCCCGCCTATCCGCCCGACAGCGGTTGCTGTACCGGCACCGGTTGCCCTGACACTGTCCGGATATTGCTCCGGTGTATAGGCGTACAGTGCGCCCCACGCGCCGAGGTTAAAGAAAGAGAGCAGCATTCCGGCTATCACCAGCATGGTGGCGGAGTCAGCACAACTGAACCAGTAAGCACTCACTGCGGTTCCGGTGAGGTAGGTGACTAACACAAATTTCCGGCCGTATCGTTCAATCAGCCAGGCGGCGCTGAAATAGCCCGGTAACTGCGCCAGGGTCATAATCAGAACATACTGGAAGCTCTTGATTAAACTGAACCCTTTGAGCATTGCCACACCGGGCAGCCAGAGAAAAATGCCGTAATAGGAAAAGACCACGCAGAACCAGAGGATCCACAGCATCAGCGTGGCACGGCGGTATTGCGGCGACCAGATAAGCGACATGGACTGCGCGATGGTGAGTTTCGGGCGGGTTTGTGCGGTATAACGGGATGCCGGTTCCGGCAGTTTTGCCCGCAGCCACAGGGCATACAGTGCGGGCAGCGCGCTGAGCAGCATGGCGGTGCGCCAGCCGTAATCCGGAATAATGTAATAGGCGATCAGCGCCGCAATCAGCCAGCCGACCGCCCAGAAGCTTTCCAGCAGTACAACAATGCGTCCGCGTTCATGAGGTGCGACACTTTCACTGACCAGTGTTGAGGCGACCGGCAGTTCACCGCCCAGTCCCATGCCGATAAAAAACCGCAGAACCAGGACAACAGCAAGTGAGCCGGCAACAGCGGTCAGTCCTGAGCCCAGGCTGAACAGCAGCAGTGTCAGGATAAAGACCGGCTTACGTCCTTTCCTGTCTGCCATAATGCCGAATACAAAGGCGCCGATTGCCATTCCGGCTGCATTCATACTGCCTATCCAGCCGAGTTGTGCCGCACTCAGTCCCCAGTCAGCCTGCAATGCAGCCAGCAGGAAGGCCAGCAATCCCACATCCATGGCATCAAATGTCCAGCCCATCCCGGCTATCCATAATAGTTTGTTCCGCGAGAGTGTTGCCGGTGCCTCAGGTGTATTTGCCATCGTCATGTGTATTGCCTTTTCCGCCTATCCGGATGAGTGTGTTTAGTATACTAAACAAAAAGTGAGGTAATGTTAATACTAAAATACAGGTTTAAAGAAACAGCAACATCTGCTCAGGCACAAGAGTGTCACAGGCTGCTTATTTTTAAGGTTATTCCGTTATCTTCCGGCAGATTGCTGACCTATTATAAAAGGTTATTAACAGTGAACGGATGGTAATTCTGATAACCGGGGAGTCAATGAAATGGCATTAACGTACAGCTTGAAAAGTACGCTGCTGGTGGCCGGTATGGTGATATCGGCAGGCGCGGCGGCAGATGCACAAAATGTAATTGTTCAGGATGTAAAACTGAACAGTGCGACGATTTTTCTGCGTGGTGCGGAATTGTTTAACAGTACCACACTGACACTGCCTGCCGGTGCCAGCGAAATAGTGCTGTCAAATGTGGCAAACAATATTAATCCTGCCAGCCTCTCTGTCATATTGAATAATGATGATGTGACGATTCAGTCAGTCAATTTGCGCAGTGAAGCAAAAGAGCCGGTTTACCCTGCGGATATCAATGCACTGAAAGCGCAGATTGACACCGCTGAGCAGGCGGTTGCGCAGCTGAATATGTTTATTCAGATAAATGATGAACAACTGGGATTACTGCGGGATCAGGATTTTTTCGGCAGCAGCGGGGCATTATCCACAGAGCAATCGGTGCAGAAGCTGGCGTTTATCCGTGAACAGATGACAAAAATTTATGGTGAACAGCTCAGTTACCAAAAACAGATCAATGATAAAACAGAAGAAATCACCCGGCTGAAAGCGTTGTTTGCAGAAAAAACAGCGCGGTTTGACGGACGGCAGCCACAAATAGTGGTCAGTGTGGACGCGAAAAAATCGGTTACCGCTGAGCTGGATATTGCTTATATCACCGCTGATGCCGCCTGGGCGCCTGCGTATGATATTCGTACCACCGGGTTGGATAAGCCGGTCACTCTGACATATAAAGCAAATGTTATTCAGAATACAGGCATTAACTGGGATCAGGTAAAGCTGACATTATCATCGGCAGACCCGGTACAGACTATTGCACCACCACAGCTTTTCCCGTGGTATTTAGCTCAGGTTCAGGACTATGAAACCCGCGATATGATGGCGGATATGGTCGCCGCACCCGCTCCGATGATGATGGAGAGGGAAAAGTCAGCGAAAAATAAAAAAGTAAGCCGCGGGATAGCTGACTTTGTCAGCACCGAAAGTAATGGTATCAGTCTCAGTTATACTATCGCACAGCCGTATTCACTGCCTTCATCGCAGGAGTCGCGCTCACTGACCATTAAACAGACAGAGCTTGCCGGGAAATACCGCTACATCACCAGACCTAAGCTGGATGAGCATGTCTATCTTCAGGCCGATATTGATAATGCTGCGGCACTGAACCTGCTCAGCGGCAACATGAATATTTATTTTGCTGACCGTTATATCGGCACCTCGTTTATTGATGCCGCTGCTCTGACTGATAAACTGGCGATCCCGTTCGGGATGAATAAAGATATTCAGGTATCCCGCACTGTGAATGCGAAACTGAAAAAACAACCGGGTATTCTCGGCTCTGCCGTTGAGCAGTCAGAAGGCTATATTATCAATCTGAAATCGTTTTACAGTGAACCCGTTACGGTACATGTCTTTGATCAGCTTCCTGTCAGTCAGGACAGTAAAATCCTGGTGAAAGATATGGAATTTGGTGACGGAAAACTGGATAAAAAAACCGGTGAGATTGAGTGGGAAGTGGCGTTAAAACCACAGCAGGAAGTGGAATTGCCGCTGAATTATACTCTTAAGTATCCGAAAGATACCCAGATTTACGGGTTATAATCTATACCCTTATTCATTCAAACTGCAGGTTCGTTGGCGGAACGAGGATAGACGGGTCACATACTGATGTATGCTCCCCGTCTATCTTCCCTTGCCGCCTGCCTGCATCTTGAATGACGTTGGGTATCTATATGAAAAGCCGGTTAAAATAACCGGCCTCTATGATTAATTAAATGTGATGGCAACCTCTGCCGTTGCATTTACTTTTCCGTAGGGTAACGGGTCTGATTTATTACCTGCGGAGCACAGCCGCCATGTTACAGGGGTATCAACTGATTTAGTTTTTTCGGCTGGTGTGATAGTGGCTATTTTTATTTTACTCTGATTGAATTTTATACCATTGGATAAATTACACTGCCCGTTAAAATTAGCACCGACAGAGTTTTTTATTTCACCGGTAATATATCCGCCACCTTCTTTTAACTTCAGCCTGGAGTAGTCACCATTATATATTCCGGATACGGCTCTGAATTCCAGGTTCATATTGTAATTAGAGCCCTGGCCATTCTGCGAACAGCCGGCATTAATCACTGAGGTTGTTTTGCCCAGTTCTTTACCTGCTTCATTACTGTAGGGAACATCGCCGAAATTGATGGTTGCCGGTGTACTGACATTACATTCCAGGGTGGATACCTTAATTATTGTGCCGGGAGTGAACACGGGTTCAACCTGCGTGTTTGCTGCCCATAATGTGACATGTGCTCTGAAGTCGGTAATAGTGGTATTTTTTTGTGTACCATCACCGTGAATAGCCCAGGTTCCGACCATCCATATCCTGCGTGTTGGAGAGCTATGAAACGGGGATACCGTATTAACATCACCAAAGTTTGCACAGTTTCCGTATTTTTGTGATATCTGAAGTGCCGGCGAACTGGCGGGACTTGTTGTCAGATATGAGTTCGTACCAAACTCACCTGTACCTTCTATTACTCTGCCCGCTGTATTGGTATAGGTTATCTGAAAACTGGCCTGAGGAACGATAATAATACCGGGAGCCAGCCTGAACCCCTGGGCTCCGTTTATCATGGCGGAGTAATCTCTGTCGGAACAAAAAATATAATTGGCGCCAATACCCATTCCAATATTGGGGAAACCAATGGTCGGTCCCATGTTTGATGCACCGGTCCCCGTCATTGTTATGTTGAACATCTTACCTGACCAAAGTTGTCCCTTTCCGCCATTAACTGTAATTGTTTCAGCGAATGAGGCAGAATAAAGTGTCAGTGACAGTATGCCTGCAGAAATTAAACATTTAGTTGTACTTCTTTTTATTGTTGTCATTTTTTTACCTGAAAAATAATAATCACTATTAATTGCAATCCGATATAGTTTGTTTTTCTGATGGTGTTATCCAGCCACTTTCATCAATCAGAGTCCATTCGGCTTGCTGGTGATTTAAATCACGTTTAATTTCATATGGATAACTTTCATGCGGCGGTATCATATGACGTAATTGCTCTTCGCCGATATTTTCTTTATCGGTTTTAAGGGAACTGAATACCAGCCAGTATGGCGTATTATTTTTTGCAATTAGCATATTGTCTTTTTTGCATAACGCCGGTAATGAAGATGATGCATAAATAAAATCCCGGGTTAATTCTTTTGGCCGATAAAATAATTTTAGATTAATAACGGTAGCCAGAACAACACTATTACCGGTGGCATCCGGCTGTTCAGTAACCGGAATGGCTTTTAACGAAATAAAGAATGCAGACTCGTCTTTATCTGACAGTGGAATACTGTTTACCCGGCGGATATGCAGTGTTTTTTCACTGTGTGCGGTAAATTTATCAAGTGGCGGAGTGATGATAAATGGCATCTTTTTACGTTCTGACTGACTTACTCCTCCTGTCTGCGGGTCAATATCACGGACAGTAGATTGAAGAAGGTAGTCATTATCTGAGTTGTTTATAATATTGAGTGTAACGCCTTTCTGGTCATCTTCATGATAAATAACCCGGGTAACATGCAAGGATAATCCGCCGCTATCATCAGGTGCGGCCTGAACATTTGTCAGTGAACTTAATAAAATACATAAAGTTATAAAGAGATATTTCATAATAAGTACCATTTTTTGATAAGTTTTACTGACACTGTAGTGAAACTTCTTTAATAAAATGATTATCGTCATCAATTGATGTACTGTCCTTTTTCAGGTTGTAATTACTGCGACAGGATTGGTTTTCCGAATTACCCCATTTTGCCAGTATAGTTCCTTCTGCGGGAAGACCGGAAAGATAAACCTGTCCGTTGTCACCAACAATTCCGCTATTTGTATTATCACTTTCAGTGGCGACAATTGTACCAAATGGTAATTCATTCCCGTTTTGGCTTAATGTAAAGAGTACCTGGTAGCCCTGTTTCGTTTTAAATTTTGCGAGAACAACAGCATCTTTTGTCGGATAAACATTAATAACAGAGCTATCGACTTCCACATTGTCCGGCAGTGTTGTGACATCCAATGCAACTGAATTTTTATTATAGGGATTACCGGCAAAAACTAATGCCTGTCCATTGCTGTTTATATCGGAAAGCCCTGTATTAATTTTTGTACCACCTGCACCCGGCGCATCAATAATAACTAATGCTGTATTGCCCGCCTGTTTAGAAAAAATCATTCCTTTTTCATGGAGAACAACTGTGCCATTAATGTTAGCATTCAATGAATTATAATTATTTCCGTAACTATAACCGACGCTGCTGTTTGTAATGTTTCCGGTATAATTGGCATTAATATTTGTATTATTGGTCTGGTCGCTGTTATGTGAGTAATCCTGATTTAATGACAAACCCACTTTATTATCAAGAAAAGAGGTTCTTAAACCAAGATTATTCGTGGTCGATGCATTCCTGCTGCCATTGAGTGAATAGGAAGCTGATGAATTTTTTGCAAATTCATTATTACTCATCATTGATAAAGGGATCTGTATATTAGCGGTCCAGCGCCGGTCTTCCGGCCAGGTATTGTTATCACCTTTCTTTTTTTCAATGCTGTAAGAAAATGAGTAATTTATGTTGCTGAGAGATCCGTTATAACCCATCGATAAATTGTTATTTACGGTTTTATTATCCCAGAAGTCTTCACGGTTACCGGCAACAAAAACAGACCCATACTTACCCAGCTGCTGGCTGACACTCAGGCGCAAACTTGAGCGCTGCTTTCCGTGTGTCCATGCATTATCAGTATACTGGAAATTATTAATTTCATTGAAATCATGGTAATTCTCAGTTGAGTAACGGTATGCCGCCAGGTCAATAGTTGTACCGGTGGATAACATGTTTTTTGCATATTTTATCCGGTAAGACTGACCTTTTTCCCGCTGATGTGTATTTTCCGGTGTTGTATCTGATGTCGTAATATCAACAGACAGCGCACCGAATTTACCCAGAGATGTACCGACCCCCATAACAGTGGAGTAATATTTTTCTGAAATCAGGGCGCCGCCATATACGGTGATATTTTTCGGCAAACCATAACTGAATGCGCCAAGAAGGAATGACTTCTTTTTTGAGTTTTTACTGTTATATTCCCCTGATGACGCTTCATATTTAAATCCGCCTTCCCGCTCCATAACAGGCAGCCCGCTGGATGCATAAATCTGTTTTCTGACTGTACCGTCGGCTTCTGTTATTGTTATTTCTAATTCCCCGGATAACTGTGATTGCCGGATATCATCAATCGAAAAGGGGCCGGGAGAAACATAAGTCTGATAAATCACATTATTATTCTGGCTGACAGTGACGGTAGCATTACTGTTGGCATAACCGGTGATAGTCGGTGCAAATCCACGCAGTGACTCCGGTATCATGTCGTTACTGCTTGATAATGATATTCCTTTGATAGGAAATGACTCAAAAATATCTAAGGAAGGGAAGATTTCACCAATTTTAAGATTAGATTTTAATGATTTAATGTCACGGTATAATCTGACATTATTAATATCATGATTGTTAGCAGATGTGGTTTTTCCATTTAAACTTGATTTGTAGTAGTTATTACTGGCATTCATTCTCAGACGCCATGCCTGAAAATTTATACCACCATATAGTTGTGTGAATAAATTTTCGGACTTAGTACCATTTGATTCTGTTTTTCCACCCATAACATTATAGTTTAGTATTAATGCCGGTACGCCATCATCCCAAAGCAATGGGTCAGTAGAGCCATTATCTTTATTTTTCATGACGATCTGAGGGAAGCTGAACAGCAGATCCAGTTTATTTTCATTAAATGTAAACTGATAGTCCGGTATTAATTCAGATAAATTAATAATAGGCTTGTCTTCAGGTAAATCTTTCAGCGAAGGTGTGTCTTTTACATTTACACCAAAATTAATTAACTGTAATGGTGTCAATAATGGCGTCAGTTTATTTTCTTTATCGGAGTCGAAGGTAATAAGCTCTTCATTATTAAATTTATTATTAACACTAATGTTGACATAATATTCACCCGGAGGGAGTTGATCATCTTTTTCATAACTGGATAAATCCAGATCAGACACTGTATTATCACCGAAAGATAAAAATGCAGGATCAAAAAAATCATCGGCAAATGCATAGTTTGCAGATAGAAAAACAGATACAGGTATCATTGTTAATACAAAAAAATGTTTATTTTTTATTTTGTGTTTTTTCATTTTTAAGTATTTCCTTGTATTAAAAATAATATTTTTCTATTAGTTGTTTTTTATTTTTCCATGGCAGTACTCAGAGACTGTTCCATAGTCATTGATATACCGCCATTTTATTTCTTGTGATTTCGGAGGTATGTTTATTTTGATTTTATCAAAAGGGTAAATCATTACGGGCTTATCTAATATATTTTCATTGTTACTAACTATTATTTCACTTATGGTGATGAAATAAGCGGTGGTATTGGTTGCGGTAACCTGCGTATTTACTGTTTTTTCAAAATCCATGCTACATGCTGAATGATGAGTGAGTTCAGGTAATGACGGCGGTCTTATAAATACTTTAATGACACTTCTTAATCCAACTGCAATATAATCATTATCAATATGGCTATCAGGCGTTGAAGGAATTGCAAGAACAGAGAGGTATGCAATATCCTCACGATCCGATACCTGATGCTTCTTTTTCCATAACCTCAGGGTCTTTGTTTCATTTCCCTTTATTTTTAATAAGGGAGGTGAAATAATCATGCTGTCATTTTTCTTGTCGTTAATTTCAGGCCCGGTCAATATGTCGCTTTTTATAAGATAGGTATCACCACCATTATTATTTATTGACAAGCTATCAGTACTATTAACGATAATTACTCTTGTTTTGTTAAGTGTTATTCCATTTGTATTGTTTTGTGCATGGCCACTCAATGTAAATAGAAATAACGCTATGAAAATAATGTGGTTTAATATATATTCTTTCATTTAGTCATATCTGAAATCAAAATAAACAATAGCTTTCATTTCACCAGGTTCTTTTTGTGCTTTATTACAAGTTACGGTATCACCACACGTAAGCCCGGCATGAAAGTTGATTGACTCACCTATAGGTAAATCTTGTCCGTTATAGTTAAATTCAACGCGGTCTCCGGGATTTAATTCTTTATCCTGGTATACAGGCGATTGATCTTTATGAAATATCATTGCACCGATATTTTTAAGTTTAGAATTATCCTGTCTGAAAATCCATTTTCCATCCTGGCTTTTAAATCCATTTCCGGAGATAACCACTTGTGGTTTCAGACCGATACCTGGTAATCCAGTACAATTTTTAATATTAATTGAAAATTGTTTTATATCCGACAACTGTGATCCTTTCAGTTGTGATGTTATTACCCGGTTAAATCGTATACTCGAATTTGATGCTGATAATTCACAGGATAAACGCATAATATTTGCTGTGAAATTTAACTGAGCTGTCGTTGCTGCCTTTGCCTGAAAGAATGGCAATAATATCAATAAACTGATAATTATTTTTTTTATATTAACGGGTAAATTCCAACAGGCCACCAGCATCATTGATAATTGTCCATTTTATTTTTTTGTCAGTGGCCATTTTATTCAGCTGGTATGAATGCTTTTCAAATGGAGCAAGCATTGGTTTTTCTGAAATACCAATATTTTCACTACCTATTTTCACATTGACTAAATTAATGTAATAAGGTGATGGGTTTGTAATGGTAAGCTTTTTATCAGTGACAGAAAGCATAAGGTTTTTTTGTGCATCATCCACTGTTACCGGAAGATTTGCAGGCCTGTAAAAAAGTTTAATTACAGATGCAATTCCGACATTAATACCACCACCTACAGTGTTATTATCACTATCATTTTTATTCGCAGCACTCAGTGCTTTGCTGTTTATATAAAAAAGTGATTCCCTGTCATCAGGCAAATTTCTGTTTGTCTGGATTATCTTAATCTGATTAGATGACCCCGGCAGTACTTTGGTTAATGGCGGAATAACCTTAAAGTCATTTACTGCTTTTCCTTTCGGATCATCAGTAATTATCGTCTGTGTCAGGATCGGAGTATCTGAAGAGTTGTTGATGAGATCCAGTGGAGCACTTTTTTGCCCTTCATCATAGACAACCCGCAGTGCGCCTAACTGAAATGATATTCCTGCCGTTTTTGCATGAGCAGATATTGTCATAAGTAAAAGAAAAGGAATTAATATATATTTCATTTTTTTTTTTCGTATAAAGAGGGAGGGATATACACAGTTATTCAGATAACGCTGAATAGCGTGGATGCCCTCCCTGAAAATTAATTACTGATAAACAAATGAGAACAGAACAGGTGCATTAAAAGTACCGACTGTTACATTTTGTGATGTTGCAGTAGATGCATATGCCGCAGTTAAAGTGACGGTATTATCAGTTAAAGGATTTAAGGCGCCGCCTTCTCCTTCAGTTACTTTACCAATTTCAACGAGTGAGCCGTTTTCTACAGGATTTGCACCATTCATCAGCATAACACCGACATTACTGGTTGGGTTTTTAGATTTCTGCAGGAAAATGTTGTTGGTACCTGATACGGTATCACCACTCACTTCCAGTGATGCAGTACCAGCAGCAGCAGGTGTATCACAACCGGTTAATGCAATCTGAAATTCTTTCTGTCCGGTAGTGATAGCGCTGTTAGCATTTATAAAGTCGGATGTTTTTACTGTTCCGAGAGAGACCTGGCTTTGGCCGTTCACATTAATATCACAGCTGATTGCCTGAACGTTACCTAAAAACTCGACACTTGTTTGGTTTGCAGCCTGAGCAGCAGTAGTACCGAATAAAGCAGCAATAGATAAAACGATTAATTTCTTATGCATAATATACCCTAGTTTGTTTATACAGATAATAAACGGATTGTAGATTTTTATTTTTTCATAAAATAAAAACAGAAAAACAAGTTAAAAATATTATTTTTACAAATTTCTTAAATGTTGAAATCAATATTTAAAAATAATGAATTTAATGTTTTTGGATGATTTCAGGTATTTGATTATACGTATTAAATAAATCATTCATATAGATTAATTATTTTTACTTATTGTTTGTGTGGTTTTGTTTATTATATTTCAGTGAATTTTATCTTTATAATCAAGTGTTTATTTTTAAATGTAGATTTTTTGTTATTGGTTTCTGGTTTTTTGTATGACTGTCAATCATAAAAGGAATGAAAAATAGTTATTTATATCTTATATGTTTATTTTACAGGTTGTATGTATTGCCGCGGCAGGCTGTTACAATTCATACGAGTAATTCATGTCAGTATGTAATCCATTATTGCTATTCATTTTAATTATGTCATTTACATATCAATTTTTTTATTTAATTGATTGAAATTAATCGAATTTTTGATGGGTTTGTTTATCCTGTCATAATTTCATTTATATGTTTCATTATGTGTCGCAGGAATACAATAAAAAACATTAGGTGGAAAAACTTATTGTTTTGTTAAATATGGGGGAGGAGTTATTTTATTCATGATGAAAAAAATGACCGGATATCCGGTCATTTAGTTATTAATGATTTTTTTATTACGAATAAAAAGAGGAATTAACCGGGAACCTACTGGTCGCTGATAACCGTCCCTGTTTTTCCTTCAATTCCGTCTTTTGCTTTGCTCAGCAGAGTGATCAGGGCTTTACGCCCTTTGCGGCTGCGGCTGAATGACAGTGCCGCTTCCACTTTCGGCAGCATGGAACCCGGTGCAAAATGTTTTTCATCGATATAGCGCTGCGCATCGGCTGATGTCAGTTTATCCAGCCACTGCTCATTTGGTTTGCCGAAATTAATCGCGATTTTCTCAACGGCAGTCAGGATGATCAGCATATCCGCATCAATCATTTCTGCCAGTTTGGCGCTTGCCCAGTCTTTGTCGATAACCGCATTTGCACCGCGCAGGGTATTGCCTTCACGGATAACAGGGATACCGCCACCACCGACAGTGATCACCAGTTGATCGGCATCCAGCATCGCTTTGACGGTTTCTTTTTCAATAATATCAACCGGTTTTGGTGAAGAGACCACACGACGGTAGCCACGCCCGGCATCTTCACGCATTTCAAACCCTTTTTTGGTCAGCTCATCTGCTTCTTCTTTGCTATAAAATGCGCCGATAGGCTTGGTCGGGTTAAGGAATGACGGGTCGTTTGCATCCACTTCAACCTGAGTTACCAGTGTGGCAACCGGTTTATGGATCCCTCTGTTCAGCAGTTCTTCACGCAGTGCATTTTGTAAATCATAGCCGATATAGCCCTGGCTGAGTGCAACACAGACAGACATCGGCAGAACCGGCGATTTGGCTTCGGTTTTGCTCGCGGCCTCAAAGGCCTGTGTGATCATGCCAACCTGCGGACCGTTACCATGAGTGACGACGACGCGGTATCCCTGCGCTATCAAATCAGCAATCACAACGGAGGTGGTTCTTACTGCTTCTCTTTGCCCCGGCAGGTCATTACCCAGTGCGTTGCCGCCCAGTGCTAATACGATTGTTTTTTTCATTCTTTCTTACCCGTATTGAATTAGTTGAAACGATAATCGGACAATGATTAATAGTGCCGGAGCGGTGCCTGAAACGGACGTCGTTTCAGGAAACGACCGCGACCGGGCTCTGCGGTAAATGCGCCATCATGGTAAATAATGTCACCGCGTGACAAAGTACAACGGATGGCGCCCTGTAATATCATGCCCTCGTACGGGCTGTAATCGGCATTATCATGCAGATCTGCATGGCGGATAGTGGTTGTCTGCGCCGGATCGATAATAGTAATGTCGGCGTCAGCACCCGGCCGGATAACACCTTTTTCCGGCCAGATCCCAAACAGTTCCGCTGGTTTGGCACTGGTCAGGGACACAAATCGCTCCGGTGAAATCCGTCCCTGCATAACGCCGGCTGAGAACATCAGTAACATGCGGTTTTCCACACCGGGCAGCCCGTTAGGGCAGCGGGTGAAATCGCCGCCGGAGAGCGCTTGGCGTTGCTGATACGGGAAGGTGCAGTGATCGGTTGCCACAACATCCACGGAACCATCATTTATCCCGACCCACAGCGCATCAAGTTCCCGCTGGTTACGCAGCGGCGGACTTAAAATAAATTTCAGTGCATCACTGCGCTCATAGCAACGCTCATCCAGAAACAGATATTGCGGACAGGTTTCTATCCAGACCGGCTGATGCCGGGCTTTCGCCATTTTCAGATAATCCAGCCCCAGCCCGTTGGACAGATGCACAATATAGAGCGGGGCATTGCCGGACAGTTGCGCCAGGTTGATCATTCTGCCGATAGCTTCCGCCTCACATTCAGCCGGGCGGCTCAGAGCATGGAAAATGGGTGCGGTCTGACCTTTTTTCACAAATTCAGCTTTACGCTGTGCTATCACAGCATCATTTTCCGGATGCACAGTAGTCAGCGCGCCTGAGCGGTTAAGCTGTTGCAGTGCCCGTAAAATATCGGGGTCATCCAGTTTGTACTGATAAGTCAGATAGAGTTTAAAACTGCTGATCCCGTCCGCGACCATCAGCGGAATTTCATTGAGGATATCATCATTGATATGCTGAATAACACCATGAAAACTATAATCAATAACAGCGCGTCCCTTGGCGTAGCGGTGATAATTCTCAAGCTGATGGTGCAATGAGCAGCCGGCAGGACCAAACCCCATATGATCGATAATGGTAGTTGTTCCGCCACAGGCCGCCGCACGCGTACCGGTATAAAAATCATCACAGCTGCGGGCAAGCCCGACATCAATATTAAAATGGGTATGAACATCAATTCCGCCGGGGAAGACGTAACATCCCTGCGCATTAATGACCTGACAGTCATCCGGAGGATTTATGGACGGAGCAAGCTGTGCGATGAGACCATTCTCTGTCAGTACATCCTGCCGGTATTGTCCGTCAGCATTGACGACGGTGCCGTTGATAATGAGTGTGCGCATAGGGGGGTACTCCGGAAAAAAGCCCCGCACATGAGTGCGGGGCAGATATTGCTGACAAGATTATTTTTTCAGTTCAGCCATATAGCTTAACGGAATGGCTGCATACATTGCCGCACAGGTAACCAGATGGTCTTTCCAGGTTTTTTCATTTGGTGCGTGAGCTTCAGGCTCTTTACCCGGACCAAAACCGATAACCGGAATACCATGGCGACCCATGATAGACACACCGTTAGTGGAGAATGTCCATTTATCAACAACCGGCTCTTTGTTGAACAGGCCGCGGAATGCGCGATCCAGGGTTTTGACAGTGAAATGATCTTCTTCCACTTTCCAGGTCGGGAAGTAGCACTCTGTCGGATAAACCAGACCGGTCCATGATGCGCGCTCATAAGTGTACATGGATACCACACCTTTCGCGGCTTTCACTGCCGGTAATGCGCGGATTTCATCCAGAGCGCCTTCCCAGGTTTCGCCCCAGGTCAGACGGCGGTCGATAGACACGGCGCAACTGTCAGCCACTGCACAACGGCTAGGAGAAGTGTAGAAAATTTCAGAGACAGTCAGTGTACCCTGACCCAGGAATTCATCAGTTGCCAGACGTTTGCCCAGTTGCTGTAATTCACCCAGGATAGGACCCATTTTAAAGATAGCGTTATCGCCGCGCTCTGGTGCAGAGCCGTGGCAGCTTATCCCCGGAACGTCAATGCGGATTTCCATACGCCCGCGCTGACCACGGTAGATCTGGCAGTCTGTCGGCTCGGTACTGACCACAAATTCAGGTTTGATTTTGTCCTGCTCAATAATGTACTGCCAGCACAGACCATCACAGTCTTCTTCCTGAACAGTCCCGGTCACTAACAGGGTATACTGATCTTCCAGACCTAAATCTTTGATGATTTTACCGGCATACACCATGGAAGCCATACCGCCTTCCTGGTCAGATGTACCACGTCCGCCGATAATTTCGTCGTTTTCCATACCTTCGTACGGGTCGAATTCCCAGTTTTTGATATTACCGATACCCACGGTGTCGATATGCGCATCCATTGCAATCAGGTGCGGACCATGACCGATATAGCCGAGGATGTTACCCATCGGGTCAATATCCACTTTATCAAAGCCGACTTTTTCCATCTCTTCTTTAATGCGGTGGATCACGCGTTTTTCATCACAACTTTCGCTGGGAATTGCCACCATATCGCGCAGAAAGCGGGTCATGTCTTTTTTATAGTGTTCTGCTTTTTCGACAATTTTATCAAACGGGATTTGCTTAGCCATCTTTCAATTCTCCAATCAGTTAAATTCGTAATCAGTTAAATTTGTCACGGCGGATACACGCGGTACCGCCGTAAGATGATTATTTATGTGCCGGGTTTTTACCTTCCCAGACCACTTCACGGTAATGTTTTGTATCTGTGTCACCTTCGGTGTTGATAACCAGGATGACGGAATCACTGTTGAGGCCGAGTTTTGCCATCAGTTCCGCACGTTTCGGGTGATGATGAACCGCTGCCAGTACGCCGAGGCCCACTGCGCCGGACTCACCGGAAATCACCCGGGTATCATTGCCGTACGGGTTGCCGAGAACACGCATGCCGAGAGCGGCAACCGCATCTTCACAGGAGATAAACTGTGTTGCACAGTTGCGCATCAGTTCCCAGCCAATCGGGTTTGGTTCACCACAGGCAAGACCTGCCATAATGGTTGCCATATCCCCGCCGACATTGACGATTTCGCCTTTCAGACTTGAGCGGTAGAGGCAATCTGCCAGTTCCGGCTCAACAATAATGGAGTGCAGATCTTTTGCGCCGAACTCATCAACCAGATAGCCCAGCACGCCGCCTGCCATCGCACCCACACCTGCCTGTAACAGAACGTGAGTCGGGCGTGTAATCTTCATTGCTTTCATCTGGGCGACTGCTTCGGCAGCCAGTGTTGTGTAGCCCTGCATAATCCAGGTCGGGATCTTGGTATAGCCTTCACAAGCGGTATCCTGCACCACGAGCCAGCCGTGTTTTTTGGCATTTTCCATGGTGAGACGGACGGTATCGTCATAGTTCATATCAGTGACGATACACTCAGCGCCGAGACCGGTGATGTGATCCACGCGCTCCTGTGCGGAGCCTTTCGGCATATAAACAACGGCTTTCTGACCTAATGCACGGGCAGCCCATGCCACACCGCGTCCGTGGTTACCATCCGTTGTGGTGGCAAACGTCATTTTTTCGGTCAGAGTGCTTTTGAGTTTCTCAAAGGAGAAATCATCAATATTCATGTTGTACTTTTCGCACAACAGGTGGGCGATGGCATAAGAGCCGCCCAGGATTTTGAAGGCATTAAGTTCAAAACGCTGTGATTCATCCTTTACCAGGATGTTGCCCACGCCGAGTAACCCGGCGAGATCTTTCATGTCATACAGCGGGGTAGGATGGTATCCCGTAATTTTCTCATGAAATTTCAGCGCCTTGTGTGCTTCAGCGCGGGAGAAAAGCGGGGAGTGTTTTCCGTTAAAGAAACGGTTATCTGAAATATCTAACTTTAGTGAGAAGACAGACATATTGCCTCACCTCATATCATCGGGAGAAGGACCCGGCCGTTACCGGCCGGGTTCCGGATTACAAAATACGTTTACGTGCGTTTTTCAGCAGTTGCTCAAGCACGACGGCCGGCTGCGGGAATTTGCGGGCCAGGATCATGGCGGAGATAATGTATGGCTTCCAGCTTGCTTCTTTGTAAGTGGCGATACGGTATTTCTCAAATACAGCCTCTTCCACTTCACCCTCTTTACAGGAAACGCCGGAGATATCCGCAGGCAGACAGTGCATATAGAGTGCTTCGCCGCCTTTGGTCAGCTTCATCATCTCTTCAGTACAGTGCCAGTCTTTGTGATTCGCATTCTGTGCCAGGCAGCGCTGTTCCAGGGCTTTCAGGCCATCATGGTCATCAGCACGCAGCAGACCGGTACGGGCTTCCATGACTTTGTAAGGTGCCCAGGATTTCGGATACACGATATCCGCATCTTTGAACGCTTCAGCCATAGACGTCACTTGTTTAAAGCTGCCGCCGGACTGTTTGGCATTATTTTTTGCCACATCGATGACATCAGGGATCAGGTCATAACCTTCCGGATGCGCCAGCGTCACATCCATACCGTAGCGGGTCATCAGACCGATAATGCCCTGCGGAACAGAGAGTGGTTTACCGTAGCTTGGTGAGTACGCCCAGGTCATGGCGATTTTTTTGCCTTTCAGATTTTCCAGTGACCCGAAGTGCTCACGTAACCAGGCCAGATCCGCCATTGATTGTGTCGGGTGGTCGATATCGCATTGCAGGTTAACCAGCGCAGGGCGCTGCGGCAGAACGCCTTCTTCAAAACCTTCATCCAGCGCGGCACCGACTTCACGCATGTAAGCATTACCGGCACCGAGGTACATATCGTCACGGATACCAATTGCATCTGCGCAGAAAGAGATCATATTCGCGGTTTCACGTACTGTTTCACCGTGGGCAATCTGTGATTTTCCTTCATCAAGATCCTGCTGTGCCAGACCGAGCATATTCAGTGCGGATGCATAGGAGAAACGGGTACGGGTGGAGTTATCACGGAAAACAGAAATACCAAGGCCATTTGTGAACACATTGGTTGCGATATTATCGGCACGCAATCCTTTCAGCGCCGCGGCAATATCAAGCACCATCGTCAATTCATCCTGACTTTGCTCCCAGGTGAGTAAAAAGTCTTTTTGATGAAGATTCGATTTCAGTCTGGCGATATCTTTCAATAATTCATTAACGTTTTTCATCTTTAAATCCTATGTGAAATGGCCGGTGACAATTGAATATGCAGTGAGACGAAGGCATTTCTGCATGTGTACTCTGACTATTAACAATAAGCATGCCAGGTAAGTCGGGAAGGCTGTTTTTGGTCTGAATGCAGGATGAAGTTGGGAGAATGATCACAAATGTAAGGGGGTTTTAGATAGCTTATGTCTGACAAATGCGAATAAAAGTTATTTTCAGTACCGGCAATTCCGGGTCAGAATCAGACTGGTGAGAGGACAAAACAGAGGGAACGGGGCCAGAATGATAAAGTCAGCGCGGTGATTATCATATTGATAAAATAAAGTGATCACGCTTGCATTTTCATTATCAAAGCTAAAGAAAAGTGTGATTTTCGTACATGTGTTGGAGTTTCGGCGGAAAATATCTGGCAATGTGAAATCAGGTTATACCCTTATTCATTCAGGCTGCAGGTTCGTTGGCGGCATGAAGCCGGCCGGCATCCCGGACGATATTGGGTATACACTATATAACTATAATAAAATCATTTAATTACCGTGTTATGTACTTTCTTTCATATTATGTCATTTGAAGAGCATAGGAAGTCGTAAGCATGATCACTGAAAAATCACTGTCTGTGCTGATGCAGATACAACCGACGATCGTTCACTTCAGCAAGATGCTCGCCAGCGTGCTGCAACTTGATGTGGAAATCGTCGATGACAAACTGACAAGGATTGCCGGAACAGGGCTGTTTAATCAGCATCTGGGGCATCGTCTGACGAACAATTCTCAGCTTCTGCGCTATGTTCTGGAGACAAAAAAGGAAAAAATTGTCACCCATTCCTGTTTTGATCCCCTGTGCCTGAATTGTGAGGATAAAGATAACTGTAAGGAGAAAGCCTTTATCGGTACGCCGATCATTTTCCAGGATCGCTGTATCGGTGTGATTAGCCTGGTGGCGGTCACATCAGAACAACAGGAAAGGATCCGCGATAATATTCACGATTTCTCGGACTATGTGCAGCATATTTCGAATATTTTTGTCGCTAAACTGCTGGATGAACAAGAAGGTCGCAGCGGGGCACAAAAAGTCTTACTGAGCCTGATTGAATTTATGGATCAGGGCGTGTTGATCCTTGATGACTCCAATCATCTGAAATTTGCGAATCCCCATGCACTGAAAATTCTCCATATTCCGTATGAAAAAATCTCAGGCAAAGTTGTGACCATCCGTCCGCTGACTTACTTCAAGAGCCTGAACAGCGGGCACTTACAGCACATTGTGTCATACGATGGTGAGAGCAATATCATTATCGGTCAGTTGCATGTGGTGAACGGCTGTCAGATGTTCCTGATGGCATTCCATCAGTCTCACGCGGCAATTGATATGAGTGAGGCACGCCAGAGCGAGAACGGATTATTCATTGAACACCTGGTCGGAAAATCGGAACCTGTCCGTCAGCTCAAGCATCTGATTTCCCGTGTGGCCCCCAGTCCGTCGAGTATTCTTATTACCGGTGAAAGCGGCACGGGAAAAGAAGTGGTGGCGCGCGCTATTCACAAGCTGAGTAACCGCAGCGAAAAGCCGTTTATTGCAATTAACTGTGCCGCCATTCCTGAGCAGTTACTGGAAAGTGAGCTGTTTGGTTATGTGAAAGGGGCGTTTACCGGGGCGTCTGCCAACGGAAAACAGGGTCTGATTCAGGCCGCAGATAAAGGCACTTTATTTCTTGATGAAATAGGGGATATGCCGCTGCTTGTTCAGGCTAAATTATTACGCGCAATCGAATCCCGCGAAGTTCAGCCAATCGGGTCAAGCCGGACTATCCCGGTGGATATCCGCATCGTGTCTGCGACCAACCAGAACCTGGAGCAGTTTGTCAGTGAAGGTAAGTTCCGGGAAGATCTCTATTATCGCCTCAATGTTATCCCGATAGCTCTGCCGCCGCTGCGTGAACGCTACGGCGATGTGGAACTGCTGGTGCATCATTTCCTGAATGTGCATACCAAACGCCTCGGATTGGTGTATCCGGGGATTTCGGATGAGGTGATGGCAGTGATTAATGCCTGGCCGTGGCCGGGAAACCTGCGGGAACTGAGTAACCTGATGGAATATCTGGTGAATGTGGTGCCGCCGGGTGAAGTGATTGATATTTCACTGTTACCGCCGAACTTTGCGAAACATGCCGGACAAGCAATAAATACACCGGCATTGCCGGGTCAGATTGCCGGAGAGTCGTATCAAAGCGACATAACCATTCCGGTTAAAACTATTCCGGTCAAATCTGTTCCGATCAATGTTAATCCGCCGTTGCCGGCTGATGATCAGTCTCTGCACGGTGAAACCATGCTGGAAGAGATGGAAAAGCAGATGATCCGTGAAGCACTGCAACGTTATGATAATAAACGTCAGGCGGCAGAAGAGCTGGGAATAGGGATCGCCACGCTGTACCGGAAGATCAAAAAATACGAATTATCAGCAGACTAGTTATATAGTTGTTGATACAAAAAGCCGCACGGGGTCACCGTGCGGCTTTTTTGTTTTTAAATCATGCTGTTAGATTATGGTGATAATCTGTTCTTCCGGCAGACGGGATTTTGGCAGAGCGGCATTGAAATCATCCGTACTGCGATAGCCGAGAGATACCACTGCGACCGGGGCTAACCCTTTGGCAGACAAACCGAATTCATTATTCAGTGTATCAAAATCCATACCTTCCATCGGTACTGCATCCACACCCAGGGCGCCGGCACCCAGTAACAGCGCGCCCAGGTTCAGGAAGGTTTGTTTTTCCAGCCAGTGCGGCAGGTCACTGAGTTTTTCTTTATGGAAATTGACAAAGAAATTACGACCGCCGTTATTCGCTGCTTTGTGCTCCGGTGTGGCAAAACGTCCGTCTTTGTCTTCCTGCTCCAGCACGGCATTGATATGAGCGTCATCAATATCCGTTTTTGCGCACAGCAAAACAACATGAGAGGCGTGCGTAATTTTTGCGGTATTAAATTCATAGCCCGGCTGAGTGGATGCAGCGATACGCTGCTTTCCTTCCTCACTCTGTGCAATGATAAAATGCCATGGCTGAATATTGACGCTGGACGGGCTGTAGCGCAGCAGAGTTTTGATCTCTTCCATAACGTCCGCGCTGATTTTCTTTGCCGGATCAAATGATTTGGTGGAGTAGCGGCGCATTACAGCTTGTGTGATTGTCATAACGGAGTCCTTGTTGATTAATGTGTGCAGATTTTTTCAATGGTGCTTATCATAAGCTATGATGTATTTTTAACAAGTACGCACATTTTTGGTATATAGGTACAAAATGGATACTGTAAAAAAGACCCGCTACGAGTCATACGCTTATGAAGCCTGTCCGGTGGAAGCATCGCTGGAACTGATGGGCGGAAAAGGAAAAGGGATGATCCTTTATCATCTGATCAGCGGAACAAAGCGGTTTAATGAACTGCGGCGGCATCTGGTGTTTATTACACCGCGTATGCTGACAAAGCAGCTGCGTGAGCTGGAGGATGCCGGACTTATCCACCGGGAAGTGTATCCGCAGGTGCCGCCGAAAGTGGAATACAGCCTGACGGCAGCAGGTGAATCGCTGACGCCGATATTGCTGATGCTAAAAAGCTGGGGAGAAGAACACGCGCTGCCGGTATTGCTGAAGAAACAGGTACCGCAGCCCTGAAGCCAGCTGCGGCATCCTGTTTTATACCCTTATTCATTCAAACTGCAGGTTAGTTGGCCGCATCCTGAATGACGTTGGGTATTACTGATTTTTCTGAAGTTTATCAGCGGCGTCTGCGACCATCTGATAACCGGTACAGCGGCACAGGTTACCGGCAAGTCCGTGGCGGATCTGGCGGATAGTCAGGGGATGCCCCTTATGTTTCTCCAGAAGTCCGGTTGTCATCATAATCAGTCCCGGTGTGCAGAACCCACACTGTACGGCACCACTTTCTGCATAAGCCTGCTGTACTGCTGAAGGCTTGCCGTTCTTTATTTCACCTTCTGCTGTGCGGATCTGCTTGCCATCTGCCCAGACAGCAAGATACAGACAGGTATCGATAGCAACACCATCAATTAAAACAGTACAGGCGCCACATTCACCCACGGAACAGCCGTGTTTTACGCTGATTAACCCCTGCTCCCGCAGAACATCCGACAGCCTTGCCGCCGGAGAGACAGTCAGTTCACGTAATTGCCCGTTCAGTGTGCAACTAATAGTTATCCACTCTTTCATATTCATGCGATTTTTTCTCCCAGGCGTTCAGCCGCCGCGCGGATCACCCGTTCACTCAGAACACGGATGAGATGTAAGCGGAACTCTTTTTCGGCGCGCCATGAGGTGCGCGGTGCAACATCCTGCTCAATGGCCTGACTGACGGCTTTCAGTGTTGCCGCTGTGACCGGTTTCCCGATTGCTGCGGCTTCGGCATGCTCACAGCGCACTGGTGTAGGTGCTGCAACACCAAATGCAAGGCGCAGTTCTTCAAAGCGCCCGTCGCGGATTTCACACAGGGCCGCACAGTTGATGGTGGCAATATCCATTGCGCCGCGCATGGCGTATTTATAGCTCGCCGCACCTTTATTAAGGTAATTTTCCGGTGAGAAATGGAATGCGACCAGCAGTTCTCCCGGCTCAAATGCCACTTTTCCGGGACCGGTATGGAAGCCGCGCAGGGGAATACGGCGGACTCCCGCAGGTCCGGCAATTTCCAGCTCCGCCTGATAAACCAGGGAAGGGCAGGCGGAGTCACCGCTGGTGGCGCCGTTACAGATATTTCCGCCGTAAGTTGCCACATTGCGGATTTGTGGCCCGGCAATGGTTGCCGCTGCTTCACTTAATGCGGGAAGGCACTGGTTAATCAGCGGGCTGTCAATCAGTTCGGAGAATGTGGTGGCAGAGCCTATCCGGATATGACCTTTATCATCCGTACTTATTCCGCGCAGTGCCGGTAAATCATGGATATCCACAATATGACGGAAGCGCTCATTCAGGTGATGTAACTGAATTAAGACATCCGTTCCGCCTGCCAGCAGTTTTGCCTGCGGGTTTTCAGCAAGCAGGGCAACGGCATGAGTGATACTCTCAGCGCGTTTGTAAGTTTCAAAATCATACATTGTCATTATCCCCTGATTAGCCCGGCGTTGACAAATTCCCGGAACAGCCGTTTTGGTGTCATCGGAATTTCATTAATGGAAATACCTGTCGCCATCCTGATGGCATTACGGATAGCGGCAGCCGGGGAAATAATCGGCGGCTCTCCCAGCGATTTATGACCATAGGCGGATTGTGGCTCGTAAGTTTCGACAAAACCACATTCCAGATCCGGCAGGTCAACCATTGTCGGCATTTTGTAGTCGAGCAGGTTCGGGTTATGAACAACACCGGATTTTTCGTTGATAAGCATCTCTTCAAACAGCGCCCAACCGATCCCCATTCCCATCCCGCCATGCACCTGACCTGTTGCCAGTTGCGGGTTCAGGATCTGACCGGAATCATGCATATTAATGATGCGGTTTATTGTCACCTGACACATCGGGATATCGACAGTGACATCAACAAAGGTACAGCCGAATGCCGGCGGATTGGTTTGTGTCTTATAAGAGGATTCTGCGGAGAGCTGCCCGCCGATTTCCTGATGATAAAAACTGTGCATGGCGATTTCGGCAACCGTGGTGATGACGATTTCCGGCTCTGCTTCCAGAACAATATCCCCGTTGAGAATGGTCATATTAAAGGCGGCCTGGTGAGTCATCAGTGAAGCATGCGCCAGGATTTTCTGGCGTAATGTCAGTGCAGCCTCTTTCAGTGCGGGAGCCGTAACATAACTCTGGCGTGATGCAAATGCGCCCGGGTCAAATGGCGTGATATCAGTATCCTGTGTGGAGATCAACTGAATGGTATTGATGGGTACGCCGAGGGTTTCAGCGACCATCTGGGAAAATACGGTGTCAGATCCCTGACCGATTTCTGTCGCACCGACCTGCACATTAATGGTGCCGTCCTGGTTCATCAGCAGGCGGGCACTGGCAATTTCCACGCCGACCGGATAGGTGTTGGAGGAATAACTGAAGCAGGCAACGCCGACACCCCGGCGGATATCGCCTCTGGTTGCCAGCGCCAGCGCTTTGCGTTCATCCCAGCCAAACAGTTCTTTTCCCTGTTTCAGACATTCAATTAACCCCGCGCTGTAAATCGTTTTCTTATTGACCGGGTTGCAGTCTCCGGTTTGTGCCGCATTACGCAGGCGGATCTCGACGGGGTCGATATTGAGTTGTGCGGCGGCATCATCCATCAGGCATTCGAGAGCAAATGTGACCTGTGGCGCGCCATAGCCGCGCATCGCACCGGCTGCAGGAAAATTGGTATACACAGTTGCGGCAGAATAGCCGTAGTCGCAGCGGGGATAAAGATACGGAATTTTATTTCCCCCGGCGGAGGCAATGGAGTGCCCGTGAGAGGCATACGCGCCGGTATTGGATATCACATCCAGATGATAACCATTAAGCGTGCCTTCTGCGGTCAGCCCCATTTGTGCATCGATATGGAAAGCATGACGGGTGCGTGTGGCAAAAAAGCACTCTTCGCGGCTCAGTTCCACTTTGACCGGGATCCCGCCGAGTTTGAGTGTCAGCCAGGCGGCCATCGGCTCTTCCAGAACATCCTGCTTGTTACCAAAGCCGCCGCCGATATACGGCTTGATCACACGAATGTGCGACCAGGGCACATCCAGTGCCTGCGCGACTACCCGGCGGACAATATGCGGGATCTGTGTGCTGGATACGATAGAGATTTTATGATCGTTTTCCTGCCATGCGTAGCAGGTAACGCCTTCCATATGGCAGTGCTGGACGACCGGTGTATCAAAATGACCACGGAACTGATACGGCGAACGGCTGACAGTCGCTATTGCGCTCTCTGCATTGATGGATGTGCGTTTGAGCAGGTTGCCGCAGGCATGGATCGGCGGGGCATCAGCAGTCAGAGCCGCTTGTGGTGAGGTGATCACCGGCAGTTCATCATAAGTGACTTTCACCCGCGCGGCCGCTTTTTCTGCGCTCAGTTCATCACGGGCAACCACAATAGCCACACCGTCGCCGTGGTGGCGGACATGGCGGTTGAGCAGCAGACGGTCAGCCACATCGCGTTTGGCAGGCTCCAGTGACCAGGCATGACCTGCGGTCGCAAACGGGATTGGCGGTACATCGTCACAGGTAAAGACCGCAACCACACCCGGCATCGCGAGCGCTTCGGCGGTATCAACGGAAGTGACCATACCGTGTGCAATAGTGCTGCGGACATATTTGGCGTAATGCATACCCGGCATGGGCATATCATCGGTATAGCGGGCACGCCCTGACGTTTTACTCAGGGCATCGACGCGCAGGTAAGGTGTACCCACGGCGTGTTTTCCGACTGCTTCAGACATTATTGTTTCTCCGGCTTTCAGGAAAAAAGTGCATACCTGAAAACAAGCAATAAATACGCCAGCAGGGAGAAATAGCGTAATTTACTGAGGAATTTGTGACTAAGGTAAAAAAAATAAGGTGGAGTACGGTAAAACGCCGATTTATTTTCCGGTTCTCTCTCATATTGAGAGAGAAAATATCGTCATTATTGATAATCCGGCACTAAACAGAGACAGAATGATAATCCATTGTTTGATAGCGATATCAGTCATATTAAGCGTAATAAACCTGATAAATCCTGTTAATTTTAAATTATGTACAGATAATGGTTTTATCATTAAATAATAAGGAAAATAAGCAGGTAAAGCGGAACACAAGCACTGTCGCAGAATTAAGAAAAAAGAGATAACACACACAAAATATTCATTTATACTCCGGCTGAGAACTCAGGATAACATCAGGTTGCGCACTTATCCTGCAACTGTCGTAATGCTTTCAGATTTACAGCAGAGTTGTCTGTGGCGGTTAATCGATTTTATTCGTGAATAAGATATAATACGCCATCAGGGATAGTTTTATTTTTTATGTTCTTTTTTGGACGTATACACATACCCTGATACATGTTTTGATTAATTATTACAGAATTTCCGGCAATTATCCGGAACGTATCCTGTAAAATAAATTGGCTGATTTATGTTCTCGGTCTGTAACAACAGGCCGGCAGAGCAGAATAATAACGAAGAAAAATTGTTAGCGCGATAAGCATGAAAATTCAGATTGTGCGGCTGTGGTAAGGTGTTCGGATAACAAAAAACGAATAGTTCAGACTCACCCGCGGCGTAATGTATGTTATATAAGCCTGAGTTGTGACAGGTTAGAGTTTATTTTCACAAGCTCTGGCTATACAATTGGTGCCTATTTTTGCACAACGCAGCAGTGGCCAAATTATTTCTCTAAGGTGAAACTATGTTATCCAAGACAGCACTGAGCAAAATGACGGGGATACTCCTGTTAGGAGGCGTTGTAACCCTGTCAGGTTGTTCATTATTTATTCCGCCTGCCCCGGCACCAGTGGCACAACCGGTTCAGCCGGTTCAGCCTGAGCCGGTGAGAACATCAGCACCTTTGCCAAAACCTGAATTGCAGCACTCTTCCGGACCGGTCTCCCCTGAGCTGAGCATGTGTATAAAAGAACTCGATTCACTGAAAACGATTTCACCAAAAGACTATAGTCAGATGGTGTCTGCGTTCCGTGAAATCAGCCAGATCAACGGACTGTATCGTCAGCTTGAAAGAACTGCCAGCCCGGATACGCTTAAATTGTTGAAAATGACCGTTGAAGCGAAAACCAAAGTCCTGTGCGCGCAGGTTCGTTATTACTCTGTTCTGTCTATTGAGAATACCCTGGAGAAGGTTAACGGGTTATGAGACTGAACATTAGGTTGTGTATTACGGTAGCATTGTTTGCAGTAGTACAACCGGCAACGGCATCTGAATTTAATCAGGTTATAGAAGATTTTGATCGTTATATTCAGACTGAGAAAGACTCAGGCAATTTTCCTGCTTCCGTTTCGCAACCTAATAGGTATCCCGCTCAGCGGGTTGATCAGTCTCCGGCAGTAAAATCTGTGGGAAAAACGACCGGGTCGTCACGCAAGGGCACACAAAAAGTATCCCGTGCAGAAAGAAAACCTGTCCCGTCTGCGTCTGAACGCGCAACACGGACAGTGAGTACTCAGAAAGCGGAAACAACAGCCCCGGCAATCTCTGTGCCGGCACAATGTGAAACTATTGTGGTTAAGGAACCGGTTGTTGTAACCAACCCTATTCCTGTCGGATACCCTCAGTGGTCGCCGGCTTATCTGGTTCGTGACAGCCAGAAATGGAGCGGAAAACACAAGGGATTTGTTTTCTCGCCTATTCCGGGACGCCAATCCTCCTCACTTATCCTCACACCGGAAATTATGTTCTCCATGTTGGGTGAACCTTTCCGTTCAATGACTTATTTTTCAGAACTGCCGCTGACTGTGGCCCGTGTGCTGGAACCTGAAAACTGGTTTAAGCCGACGGATACACAGAAACAGCTGCGTCTCACCCGTGTAAAACTACAGGATGTGAGCCGTGAACTGGCGGCATTGAACGAAAAGTACCAGCAGGTTAAGCGCGACTATGATGATTCCCTCATTGAGATTGCAAAAAATGAGATGGCGTTAAAATCGCTGACTCTGGCAAACAATGAGCTTAAAGCTGCCTCAGAAAGCGGTAACTCGCAGTTAGCCGCTGAACTGGATCAAAACAGAAAAACCATTGATTCACTGAATCAGCAGATAAGTGAAAATTTATCACGCTACAGTCAGTCAGAAAGTCAGATTGCAGCACTGACCGGCGAAAAAACAGCGCTGGAAAAACAGATTTTATCTCTCAACAAAGAGAAAGAGCTGTCAGATAAAAATATTGCATTGCTGGAAAATAAAAATGCTGATGTGGCAAAAATATCACAGCAACTTATCGGATTAGAGCAACAACTGGCTGCCCGTGATGCTGAAAAATCAGCACTGACTGAACAACTTTCGCAGAAAGATGCGGATAACAGCAGACAGACTGAGTTGCTTAAGGCTGATTTGCTGGCACTTGCTGCAGAAAAAAGTGCATTGGATAAACAGATAGCAACACTGACAGCTGATAACCTTCTGTCAGAAAAAAATCGGGCTCTGTTGCAGGACAAAAATGCCGACATGGCAAAAGTCTCACAGAAACTGACCGGGCTTGAGAAACAGCTCGCAGTTCGTGATGCAGAAAAAGAGAGTCTGACAACTCAGTTGCGTCAGCAGGCGGCAGATAACAGCAAACAGAGCGATCAGCTGAAAAAAGAGTTGCTGGCACTGACTACCGATAAGGCACTGTTAGTAAAACAGATTGCACAACTGAATACAGATAAAGACCTGGCAGAGAAAAATATGACTCTGTTACAGGACAAAAATGTGGATATGGCGGCAGTTACTCAAAAACTGACGGAGCTTGAAAAGCAGTTACAGCAGCAGGAAGCGGATAAACAGCAGCTGACTGAAAAAGTGCTGGCACTGACCACCGATAAAGCAAAAGAAAGTGATGCTCTGAACCGGGATTTACTGGCACTGACGGCAGATAAAGCCGGTCTGGAAAAACAAATTACCAGGCTGACATCAGACAGTGCAGCAGCAGAAAAAAATATGGCTCTGTTGCAGGATAAAAATGCTGACATGGCAAAGGTGTCGCAAAAACTGGCAGAGCTTGAAAAACAATTACAGGCGCAAGAGACTGAAAAACAGCGGCTTGCTGCAAAACTGCAATTGCAGGATACCGAAAACAGCACGCAGAATGCACAGCTGAAAACCCGTATTGCGGCGTTAACGACAGAAAAAGCAACACTTGAAAAACAGGTTGCACAGATGGGTACGGATCAAAATCTGTCGGAAAAAAATATTGCCTTGCTCAGCAGCAAGAATGCGGATATTGCAAAAATATCACAGCAACTGGCAGCGACTGAAGAAAAACTAAAACAAAGTGATACGGAAAAATCATCGCTCGCAGCACAGCTGGCCAGTCGCGAAACAAACAGTGATAAGCAGGGTGCTCAACTGAGAAAAGAGCTGACCGCTCTTACCGCGGATAAAGCCGGGCTGGAAAAACAGATTACAACGCTGACGGCAGATAATGCGGCATCAGCAAAAAATACCGGATTGCTGAATACTAAAAATGCAGAAATGCAGAAAATGACACAGCAACTGGCGGATTTAAATAAACAACTTCAGGCAAGAGATGCGGAAAAGCAGGTGCTTGCTATGCAGTTGTTACAAAAAACGACAGATAGTCAGCAACAAAGTTCGCAGTTGAAGAAAGATGTGTCAACGCTGACAGCAGATAAAGCCGTTCTGGCTGAGCAAATTGCCCGTCTGACGGAAGAACAGGCTACGGCCGGCAAAAATATCGCGCAGCTGAGTAATAAAAATGCGGATATGGCGGCAGTCACGCAAAAGCTGAGTGCACTGGAACTGCAACTGAAACAGCGTGATGCTGAAAAACAGGTGCTGGCTGCACAACTGACAGAGCGTAGTGGCGATAATGATAAACAGAGTGCTCAGCTGAAAAAAGAGCTGACAACCCTGAGTGCGGATAAAGCCGGACTGGAACAACAGATTACGCAACTGACCGCGGATAAAGCTGCGGCTGAAAAAAATATCTCGCAGCTGAATAGTAAAAATGCGGATATGGCGGCGGTCACGCAAAAACTGAGTGCGCTGGAACTGCAACTGAAACAGCGTGATGCTGAAAAACAGGTGCTGGCTGCACAACTGACAGAGCGTAGTGGTGATAATGATAAACAGAGTGCACAGCTGAAAAAAGAGCTGACAACACTGAGTGCGGATAAATCCGGGCTGGAAAAACAGATTGCTGAGCTGACGGCAGATAAAGAACGTTCTCAGAAAAGCATGGCTTTGCTGAGTTCAGAAAAGACCGATATGACCAAAGTCTCCGGTCAGTTACAGGCGCTGGAAAAAGAGTTACAGCAGCGCGATGCCGATAAGCTCAAACTGATGGCTCAGTTACAGAGCAGAGAAATTGAAAATGTCCGCCAGAGCGATAATCTGAAAAAAGATTTGGCTGCACTGGCTGTCGATAAAGCGACACTTGAACAAAAAATCGCCCAGCTGACCGCCGATAAAAAAGTGTTATCAGCAAAAGTCTCCGGTTCAGAAAAAGAGAGCGGAGTAATACAGACAGATAATGCTGAGTTGAATAAAAAACTTATCGCCGAGCAGCAGCGGGTTGCGCGGCTGGATAAAGAGTTAAAAGAAAAAGCGCAGCAGGTTGAAACGTTAGCTAAATCCGATGTGGCGTTAGCGAAGTTGAATACGCAGCTGGATAATCAGAAAAAACAACTGGCAGATAAAGATGCCGAGCTGGTAAAAGCCACAGCTAAGTTGAAAGAGAATGCTGATATTGCTGCTAAATATACCGCATTACAGAAAGAAATGGATAAGCAGAAAGACACTATCAATACACAGCGTACGACTAATAACACGCTGAATACTAAGATAGCGAAAGAAGAAGAAAAAAATAAAGCGGTTACTGCGTACACATTCCAGCAGGTTGGCGAACTGAATAAACGGAAAAATAAAGAGCTGATTACCCGGCTCGAAAGTCAGAAGTATGAAAAAATGTCGCCGGATGTCTATTTCCGTGTGACAAAACAGGGACAAAAAAATAAAGCCCTGAAAGGTAAAACAATTACGTTTGCTATGCGTGAAGAGCTGACAGATGGTTCAGTAACCGTTTCTCATGGTAAAGATGCACCTGCCGTGGTTCCGTTTAACGAACTGCCGGGAGATTTAGCGAAATTTGTGTCTCTTGCCGGTGTCGGCGGACAGGTTGATGTTTATATTAAACCAGAGGGTGGCTACGGTGTTGAAGGAATTGAAGGTCAGATCCCGCCAAACTCAATGTCGATGATTACGCTGAATGTACTGAAAATTGAATAAATTGCAGATACCAACGTTCTTCAGGTTGCAGCCGGCTGGCTGAGGGTAGCCCAGACCCTGCAGTTTGAATGAATAAGGGTATAAAGATATAAAAAAAGGCATCCCTTGGATGCCTTTTTTGTATCTGATGATCCGGATGACTGTTAATTTCTGTAAAATGAGAAAATTAACACAGCACTATTGAGTTACAAAATACCAGTCAAAAGGAAATAATATTATTTTGATATGCTAAATAAGCAGAAACGTTGAAAGCGGGATTCAGCGAAACAGCCACCCGTTTTACGTATGAAAGGTGTTAAAAAGTCAGATGCCAAAATTGTAACAAAATACTAAAATGCGTAATTAAGTATAAATTTATTATCGTGGTTTTTTTATTGAAGGTAAAAGTGGTGTTATGAAATTAATTTTCAGACAATATCACTAATTACAGCATGTACTGATAGCCTGTACATGATTCAGATAAATTTAGTATGTTACTTTGTTACGAGTTATTGTAATAAGTAAAATACTCAGTTTTAGGTGGGATCACTGGTAATATACCCGATCCCACATTAACGGAAATATGCCAAAGACAGTTAAGTGAATTAGACAAGAGTAAAAGTATAAAATCATCGGTATGTTATTTTCTTATAAATAACGGAATATAAATAATAATATCAATCTGAATTAGATGGAATCGGAATAATTCTTGTAGAAATCGTATTCCTGCACAAGCTGAGGCAACGATTTAATACGTAATTTGGTATACATATTAGAGCGATGAACTTCAACGGTGCGCGGAGACAAAGACAGTTTTTGTGCGGCTTCCTTACTGGTGTTACCATCCAGAATCATATCCATGACTTCTTTCTCGCGTGCGGATAATTTGCTAAATTTATCTTTAAGCCTCTGATAAGTGTGATATTTATTAAGGCTTTTTTCATATTGACCAAATGCATCATGAATAGCATTAACCAGCAATTCAGAATTAATTGGTTTTTTAAAGAACTCCAGTACACCGGCTTTGAAGGCCCGGCGGCAGGTTTCAAAAGAGGGATATGCGGTAATAACAATTGTCGGAATAATACTTTTAAGGCGTTTAAGTTCATCAATCAGATAAAATGCTTCTGCTGAAGACTCACCGACTTCCAAAATAATACATTCGCGGGCATGCTCTTTGGGCGTATTAACATAGTATTTAAGAAAAGCCTGCTCAGATGAGTAGGATTTTACTTCACAATTCATGTCGTCGAGCATGAAGTTGATATTGTTGCTTGGCAGGTCTGCACAGTTGATCAAATGAATAACGGCATCCATAAATAACTCCTTTATTAAAATAGGATACTGAAATAAAAAGGTATTTGCTTATAAAATACACGGGTGTTGAATTTACTTAAGTTCATCTACTCAACCGCTGGTATTGTAGACAAGATAACTTCAATAAAATGTTTAAATAGATAAGGAAGTTCATTTCCTAATCGGTGTGCAGTCTTGAAGAAAAGTGATAGTAATTTGGCATTTTTTCTTATTTTGAATATAAAAAACAATTGGTTATGCCTTGCCTGACTTTGTTTAATTATAGGTTATTACACTATTTTTGTGAAACAAATGTTTACATTTACTCTTGGGGTTATAGTGCTGATATGTTATAAATGATTGCTCATACTTTTCTTTATCTTTCGTACTACAGAAATTTATACTCATTTTCTACTGATAATAATATGGCATCACTTAAAGATGTTGCCCGGCTGGCATCAGTATCTCTGATGACAGTATCGAGAGCGATAAATAATCCTGATTTATTGAAACCTGATACTCTGAAGCAGGTTCAGCATGCTATTGACGTTCTGAATTACGTGCCTGATTTATCAGCCCGTAAAATCAGGGGAAAAAGCACAAAGCTGTCAGGATTAGGTGTTCTGGCTTTTGATACAGCATCGACCCCTTTTTCTGTTGAGCTTCTTCTCTCTATTGAACAGTGCGCCAGAAAATATGGATGGAGCAGTTTTGTTGTCAATATTTCATCACAGGATGATTTAACCAATGCAGCCAGACAAATACTGTCTCAAAGACCTGATGGCATTATTGTCACCAGTATGAAGCTGCGCGAAATAGAAATCCCTGAATTATTGCGGGATAAAAATCTGGTACTGACGAATTGCTTTGATTCAACTGATGATTCATTGCCGGCTTATATTCCGGACGACTACCATGGTCAGTACAATGCAACCAAACATCTTATTGCGCAGGGATATCGCCACCCGCTCTGTCTCTGGCTGCCCGCAGAGTCTGTCTCTGCCGGTATCCGTCGTGATGCTGTTCAGGATGCCTGGCAGGATGCACAATTATGCCGTGATGACCTTATCCAACACAATATCAGGCACCCTGATACACAATACCGCGATGCTATTTCACTGATTGAGCGGTATTGTCCTGATAATACGCCACTGTTCGACAGTATTATTTGCGGAAATGACCGTATTGCATTTATCACTTATCAGGTCTTATTAACCCGTGGAATACGAATTCCTCAGCAGATCGGTATTCTCGGGTTCGATAATATGGCGGGTGTTGGTGAGTTATTTTATCCGCCACTGACAACAATCCAGTCACCTTATTATCAGTTAGGTGAAGCGGCTGCATTACATCTTATCGAAGAACGCCGGTCACAGGGGCGCGTGTATGTACCTTGCCGCGTTTTGAAGCGGGATTCACTCTGAAATCCGGCTTGTTTTTTGTTCGTTCTCCGCTTACTGCACATTTGTACAGACTCAGTATATTCACCCTGCCGTTTTATTTCTTATTCCGTCTGATTCAGGTTAATTTTATTTATTAACCGGCACGGGTCAGTCCGGATGCTGTTTATTAAATGTTCATTTCCCCGTAAATGGATTTATCTGTCAGTTTAAGCAGTTAAATAAGCAAATTTCACGGAATAACCAGGCATAAAACTTTCAATTGTATTTTTTTTATGCTGTACGTTCTGTTTACGTATCATAATGATAATTAATCATACTAATCTTATGATGTTAACGTTAAACTTTTGAATTTAAAAAAAAACAGCAACATTTTTTAGGGACAAAGCTACCGCACGGATGATTTTTTAATCTCCGGAGGGGGAAGTCTGCGTTGTTACTCTGATTATCATGAAAATGAACATTAAATGATTATTTATCTTTTATCATCAATGCATTAACAGTAATAATGATTTTCAGGGTATAAAAAATCAGGGGATCTATCTAGCTATAACTACGCTAAGTTAACGTTAACATCCAATATTAGGAATAATACCCAAAATTGAATTGTTAATGATACTTATTATGTTAACGTTACCAATGAAAAAATCAAGTTAAATTGATGTTTTGTAGTTATATGCACGTAGTCCTTATTATATTTTTCATGAACATATTTTGAACGTCATGCAGTGAATTATAAATACGTACTTTTCCTGTAATTCACTGACGAATTTAATTCTTTTTTGTAATAGCAAAAAACATGTCCAGATAATGATGATCCTCAACTTATTGCAGGTATTTAAATTGAGCTGACGCATGGGATTTGCGGAGCAGAGGGGTATGATAGATGTCAGGATAATAACTAACGGGACTGACTGAACCATGTTTTTACGATCTGGCGCGATGCTGGCGATTTTTTCTTATTTTTTATGGGGAATAACGCCGTTGTTTTATCGTCTTTTGCCGGGCGTACAACCTCTGGAGTTATTATCTCAGCGGGTTATCTGGTCGATTCCGTTATTACTGCTTGTCCGTGTGTTTTTGAAAAATCGTACCCGTTTTCGCGGAGTATGGGCAGATAAGCGCTCATTGTTTCTCTGTTTTTTCAGTACCGGCGTTATGGCGGTATCATGGTGTACCTTCACCTATTCGATGACACATGATTTAGTGCTTGAAGCCAGTATGGCTATTTTATTACGCCGCTGTTTTCTATTTTGCTCGGTGTGGTATTTTTACATGAACGCCTGAGACGGGCTGAAAAAGTGGCATTGTTATTTGTTTGTGCCGGGGTGGGCTATCAGCTGATTCAATACGGGCGACTGCCGGGGCTGGCGCTGATGATGGGCTCCGCATTTGCATTTTACGGGTTCATCCGTAAATTTATCCGCTATGATCTGACCACATCACTGTTGATTGAAAGTCTGTGGCTGCTGCCACTCGCGGTTGTGCTCTATTTCTGGCTGGAAAGCACCGGGCAAAGCACATTTGCCACAGCCGATAGTTTTACCCGCCTCTGCTTTATCCTGACCGCGCCGGTGACGTTGTTGCCGCTGCTCTTTTTTACTGCTGCTGTACGTTCAACCACACTGACAACCATCGGGCTGGCACAATATCTGGAGCCGACTATTCAGTTCCTGCTGGCGGTATTCCTCTTTAATGAACATTTTGATGCAGTTAAAGGCGTGAGTTTCTCACTTATTTGGCTGGGATTATTGTTCTGTATCCTCTCACTTATCCGCTATCACCGGAAAAATACCGCAAAAATCGGTCTGGGTATGAAACCGCGTTAAGTACTCACATTAATTTACTGCCCGGTTTATAAGTGACTAAAGCAAACGATTGCGTATATAATGATACCCATTATTTTCCGGTATTTTCTGAACAGGTGACAGTAATGACAATGTTAGGCACAGCGTTACGTCCGGGAGCAACAAAAGTGATGCTGCTCGGCGCGGGAGAGTTAGGTAAAGAGGTGGCAATTGAGTGCCAGCGTCTGGGAATCGAAGTAATTGCCGTTGATCGCTATGATAATGCACCGGCTATGCATATTGCGCACCGCCGTTATGTTATCAATATGCTCGATGGTGCAGAGTTAGAGTCTGTCATCCGCAAAGAGAAGCCTGATTACGTCGTACCGGAAATTGAGGCGATTGCGACAGACACCTTGTACCGCCTGGAGCAGGAGGGGCTGAATGTTGTTCCGTGCGCCAATGCCGTGAAGCTGACGATGAACCGGGAAGGTATCCGCCGTCTGGCAGCGGAAGAGCTGGGTTTGCTGACATCAGAATACCGCTTTGTTGATGATGAAGCCGCGTTTATCCGCGCCGCCGGTGAGATTGGTTTTCCCTGTATTATCAAACCGGTGATGAGTTCATCGGGTAAAGGTCAAAGTGTTATCCGCAGTGAAGCCGGACTGAGTGCGGCCTGGCGGGCATCCCAGGATGCCGGTCGTGCGGGGAAAGGGCGGGTGATTGTCGAGCGGATGATCCCGTTTGATTATGAAATTACATTGCTGACAGTTCGCGCCGTCGACGGTGTGCATTTTTGCGCCCCGGTCGGGCATCGCCAGGAAAACGGCGATTACCGTGAATCATGGCAGCCGCAGGCGATGTCTGACGCGACGCTGCTGCGGGCGCAGCAGGTGGCAGAGACGATAGTGAACGGGCTGGGGGGTTTTGGTCTGTTTGGCGTGGAACTGTTCGTGCGCGGCGACGATATTATCTTTAATGAAGTCTCACCACGACCGCACGATACCGGGCTTGTGACTTTGGTTTCACAGAATATCTCTGAATTTGCACTGCACGTACGCGCATTTCTGGGACTGCCGGCGGGGGATATTATTCAGTATGCACCAGCGGCGTCAGCTGTTATTTTGCCTTCACTGACCAGTGATAATGTGTGTTACAGCGGGTTGGAAAATGCACTGCACGGAACGGTTCAGTTACGTTTATTCGCCAAGCCGGTCATTGACGGCTCCCGCCGGATGGGTGTTGCGCTGGCAACGGCGTCCTGTACCGAAGAGGCGGTGTCTGTGGCAAAACAGGCTGCTGCTGCCGTGGTGGTTACCGGTTAATTCGATTTGCTGATATAGCAGAAACAGCAGAGTGAATTTTCTGCTGTTTCTGTTCTGACTGACTTTCTGATCTCAGCCTTATTTTATTCATCACTCAAAATTTTAATAATCAATTAATTTATGGCGGGCAATAGTGTCATAGTCTCTATTTTCATCAAAATTAAAGGGGCTGTGATATTGCGCTGACTTTTGAATTGACACATTCTCTGGTTATGGAACAATACCGCGCAATAAATATCATAGTGATACTCGTCATACTTCAGGATGCCCGGGTGATGACTGAGCAACGTTTGGCCCGGCCTGCGTAGCTTGTCACCTGTATGTATTCCGGATTGAGTGATTTCTCTCATATTGTCTGTCAGGTTATGTATAAAAAAATACGATTTTCAGCACTTTTATCTCAGGCATCATTAATTCTTTTTGTTTATCTTCTGCATATCAGTTTTGGCTATCCGCCAAAGCTTGTGTATATTTTTAGCGCGCTGGCATTTTTCGCTTTTATTGCATCCGTGAGCCGTAAGGTATATCTGGTGGTGATACTACTTTATGCGCTGGCCGGCATATTTTATGCGCCGGTAGGAATTAATTATGGCTTTCCTGATGTAAATTCAGTCGGTTCACTGATTTATACTAACAGTCGTGAGTCTGCTGAATTTTTTCTGGGAATATCTCTGCGGATTTACCTGTTTATGGCCGCATTGCTCGGCTGTGCCATAATTGCAATGCGGTTAAAGATCAATGTCAGAAAACCGGTGCGCTACTGGTTGTTTGCACTTTTCTTTATTCCGGCGTTCTGGTCACCGGTAAAAAATGTGGTTAAAGCGGGCTGGAATTCTGAATTCAGTATTGTGGATTCCGGTCTGCCTGAATTTCGTTTCTTTTATGATATTGCCCAGAGCTATAACGACGTGATGGCATCCAACAGTCATTTCGCAAAAATAATTCAGACCCCTGATAACTGGAAACCGGTTGCTGTTTCCGGGAAGTATGACACCTATATTCTGGTCATCGGCGAAAGTGTCCGTAAAGATTTTATGCAGGCATATGGTTTCCCTTATGCGGAAAATACCCCCTGGATGAGCCGGGCAAACGGCACATTATTTATGGATTTTATTTCTGCCGCCGGTGCTACGCAGCCCTCTCTGACCAATGCGTTTACATTGCGTGAAAGTACCAAACGCGATCTGAATAACAGTCTGATTACTCTGGCAAAACGGGCCGGATTTGAAACGTACTGGCTCTCTAATCAGGGATTACGCGGCAAATATGATTCTCCGGTTGCTATGATAGGAAAGCAGGCGGGTAACACGGTCTTTCTGAAAGAGGGGAGTGCGGAGGATCGCGATTATTTTCAGGATGAAAATCTCCGTCCGGATATCCTGCGTCTTCTTGCAGAGCCATCTGATAACCGTAAGCGGCTGATTGTTATCCATCTTATGGGATCACATCCACAGCCTTGTGCGCGGACCAATAATCAGTTTGATAAATTTATTACATCTGAAAATATCTCCTGCTATGTGCAAAGCATTGCGAATACCGATAAATTTCTGTCAGAGATAGCAACGGACGCAGATAAGCACCATGTAAACTGGACGATGATCTATTTCTCCGATCATGGTCTGCGTGTGACAGACAATGGTCTTGATACGATGAATCTGGTGCATTCTGATGAATTTAAACAAAATTATCAGGTACCATTCTTTCTGACCTCCTATGATGCAACGGAACAAAAAACGGTTCAGTCACGCCGCAGCGGGCTTTCTATGTTGCCGTTTCTGGCTCAGTGGATGGGGATCAGCGAACCGCGCCTGTCTCAGCAGTGCGCCTGGCGTGATAATGTCCCTTGTGAGGAGCAATCCGGCTATATTTCGTTTCATAACAAAGAACAATCTTATGACGATTTACCGGATGATTTGCCTGTACTTATACCCGATGCTGATAAAACCGGAGAGTAAATGATGCGCAGGTTTCTGAGTGTGGTGCTTTTACCGGCAGTACTGCTGTCGGCTGCGGCCTGTTCTGATACTCAGGCGGTGAAAGCCCGCGAATGGGTTCAGGTGCGGTCAGAAACCCCTTCAGATGCAGATGAGTGCTTTAAACCGGATAACCCGTATCAGGTCTGTCTCTATCAGGACAAAAGGACTTACGGTTTTCATTTTGTGGATATAAATTTGCAGGAACCTTATGCGCCTTACTATTTTGATAACGGACCTGATTATGCGTCTGAGGGTCGTTACCGTGTCAAAATCGGGGATAAAATCGGGTTTGCTGACAGTGTCTCCGGAAAACTGGTGATCCCGGCCATTTATGAATGCGCACATCCGTATAGCGGGGGAATGGCGCAGGTGGGAGTGGGGTGTGACAGAGAAAGTGACGGTGAGCACAGTTGGTGGGTCAATGGCTACTGGCTGCGCATCGACCCATACGGGCTGATTACCGGGTTTGAAACGTCCCCCCGCCGGTAACGCTCAATTGCAATGCGCCAATTATAATGTGCCGTGACGGCGGCGCATCAGGATTCGCAGACGCCAGCTGTGCAGAATATAGGTACACAGCAGCACAAAGGCGATCACTCCCCAGACAATCATTTCACCATAGCGGGCGCCGAAGTCCGCAATCTGTGCTTTCGCCGGGTTATCTTTCTGATAATAAACACCGGTCGGGCCGGTTTGACATTCTGACTGACAAACCAGGCTATCCGGTGAAGTGAATGTCACAATTTTATTATCCGGCGTGACAAATTTAACCAGCGGCCAGCCGACAAGCTGTTGCCCTGAACGGGTATCACGCATTTCTGTACGCGGGTATCCGGTTATCTGCCCGTCAATGTAACTTTCATTCTGTTGTGTCTGCCAGGTCTGATAAATCATAAAACCGGCCAGAAAAAGCACACAAAAGGTCGGAAGGCGGAGAAAGCGCTGTATCAGCATATTGCGCTGTGTTTGTTTGTCGGTACAGGCTGCGTGGCGCATGTAATGAGAATCAGGTTTTTGGGTCATATTCGTTGCTGTCTTCTGTCGGTTTAGGAGTGATAATTACAGATAAAAGTGTATATACCCTTATTCATTCAAACCGCAGGTTCGTTGGCGGCATGAAACCAGCCGGGTCACATACTAATGTATGCTCCCCGTCTGGATTTCCCTTGCCGCCTGCCTGCAATTTGAATGACGTTGGGTATAAAATAATACTTTTATAAAAAAAATGATAAAAATTACAAAAAAATTTAAAAATCATAACGTTAACCTGATCACAGAATTCAGTGCCTTTAGTACAGGATAAAACCGCCCGGCAGCAAATTATGACCGCTTAATCCGCTATATTACCGCTTACGGGATAATTCCCGTTTCCTGCCTTGATTTTTCTATCATAAAACACACTTGCAGAAAGTTTCTATTTTCTTTTTTCCGGACCATTTTTCGCCGCACGGAAGCGGACCATTTGCTTATCACAGTCATACTTAAAGGTGTGTTATGAACTCTAATCGCTTATTTAAGCACATTCCCTGGGTGATATTAGGGATAATAGGTGCTTTCTGTCTCGGTGTAGTTGCATTACGCCGCGGCGAGCACGTCAGTGCATTATGGATCATTGCTGCATCGGTATCAGTCTATCTGGTGGCTTACCGCTACTACAGTCTGTATATCGCAACAAAGGTCATGAAACTCGATCCGACCCGGTCAACACCGGCGGTTATTAATAATGATGGTCTGAACTATGTTCCGACTAACCGTAACGTTCTGTTTGGTCACCACTTTGCCGCAATTGCCGGTGCGGGTCCGTTAGTCGGACCGGTACTTGCCGCGCAAATGGGTTATCTGCCGGGCACACTCTGGTTGCTGGCGGGTGTGGTGCTGGCGGGTGCGGTACAGGACTTTATGGTACTGTTTATCTCCTCACGCCGTAATGGTGCCTCTCTTGGTGAAATCATTAAAGAAGAGATGGGTACTGTTCCCGGAACGATTGCACTTTTCGGCTGCTTCCTCATCATGATCATCATCCTTGCGGTGCTGGCACTGATTGTGGTTAAAGCGCTGGCAGAAAGTCCGTGGGGTGTGTTTACGGTCGTATCCACCGTGCCGATTGCCCTGTTTATGGGGATCTACATGCGATACATCCGGCCGGGACGCATTGGTGAAATCTCCGTTATGGGTGTGATTTTACTGATCGCTGCTATCTGGTTCGGTGGCGTGATCGCGGCTGACCCTTACTGGGGTCCGGCGCTGACGTTTAAAGATACCACAATCACCTATGCACTGATTGGCTATGCGTTTGTTTCCGCACTGCTGCCGGTCTGGCTGATTCTGGCACCGCGTGATTATCTGGCAACCTTCCTGAAAATTGGTGTTATCGTCGGTCTGGCTGTGGGTATTGTGATCCTGAATCCGGATCTGAAAATGCCTGCCATGACACAGTTTGTTGACGGTACGGGTCCGGTCTGGAAAGGGGCACTGTTCCCGTTCCTGTTTATTACCATTGCCTGTGGTGCTGTTTCCGGCTTCCACGCACTGATTGCATCCGGTACAACACCGAAATTGCTGGCCTGTGAAACCGATGCCCGCTATATCGGTTACGGCGCAATGCTGATGGAGTCCTTCGTGGCGATTATGGCACTGGTTGCCGCATCGATTATCGAACCGGGTCTCTATTTTGCGATGAACACCCCGCCGGCAGCATTAGGTATCACCATGCCTGATCTGCATAATCTGGGAACCGCTGATGCACCGATGATCATGGCTCAGCTGAAAGATGTTACCGTGCACGCCGCGGCAACGGTCAGTTCCTGGGGCTTTGTGATTACACCGGAAGAAATTTTGCAGACCGCAAAAGATATCGGTGAGCCGTCCGTTCTCAACCGTGCAGGTGGTGCGCCGACACTGGCTGTGGGTATCGCACATGTCTTCCACCAAATCATTCCTGCTGCCAATATGGGCTTCTGGTATCACTTCGGGATCCTGTTTGAAGCGATGTTTATCCTGACTGCGCTGGATGCAGGTACACGTTCCGGCCGCTTTATGTTGCAGGATCTGCTGGGTAACTTTGTTCCGTTCCTGAAAAAAACCGATTCTCTGGTTGCCGGTATCATAGGTACTGCGGGTTGTGTGGGTCTGTGGGGTTATCTGTTATACCAGGGCGTGGTTGATCCGCTGGGTGGTGTTAAGAGCTTGTGGCCGCTGTTCGGTATCTCCAACCAGATGCTCGCCGCTGTCGCGTTAGTCCTTGCCACTGTTGTTCTGATTAAGATGAAGCGCACCAAGTATATCTGGGTAACAACCATCCCTGCGGTGTGGTTACTTATTTGTACAACATGGGCGTTAGGTCTGAAATTATTCAGCGACAATCCGCAACTGGAAGGTTTCTTCTGGCTGGCGAATGAATATAAACGCCGTATCGCAGAAGGGGCGGATTTAACCCCTGAGCAGATTGCGAACATGCAGCACATCGTGGTGAATAACTACACCAACGCCGGTCTGAGTATCATCTTCCTGGTTGTTGTTTACAGCATCATTTTCTACGGTGTCCGCACCGCGATGAATGCACGTAAAAACCCGGAACGCACAGACTGCGAAACACCGTATGTGGCAGTGCCGGAAGAAGGGATTAAAACCGTTTCTTCACACTGATAACAGCTTGTTTTTCTGCTGAGCAGTCCCGTCCCCCGCATGATGTAAGTCACATTGTGCGGGGGATATTTTTTATCTGCGCTATTATTTGTTACCCTGATACTTTCTGTATTTTTGTCTGTCAGTAAGAAGGATCTGATGATGCAACCTATTTCTGTGACTATCCTGACCGGTTTTCTGGGCGCCGGAAAAACCACTCTGCTAAGCCATATTTTGCATGAAGATCACGGGCAAAAAATTGCAGTGATTGAAAATGAATTTGGTGAAGTGCCGATTGATAATGAAATTATCGGCGATCGCGCCACACAAATAAAAACCCTGAGTAATGGCTGTATCTGTTGCAGCCGCTCAGATGAACTGGAAGATGCACTGCTCGACCTGTGTGATAACCTGGATAAAGGTAACATTGACTTTGACCGCCTGGTGATTGAATGCACCGGTATGGCTGATCCGGGTCCGATTACACAAACTTTTTTCTCGAATGAAAAACTGTGCGAGCGTTATGTCCTGGACGGCATTATCACGCTGGTGGATGCGGTTCACGCACCGCAGCAACTGGATCAGTTTACTATCGCGCAGGCACAGATTGGCTATGCGGATCGCATTCTGCTGACCAAAACGGATATTGAGCCGGATAATGATGCGCTTATCACCCGCCTGCAGCGTATTAATGCCAAAGCACCAATTCATAAAGTGCTGAACGGTGATATCAGCCCGGAGCTGTTGTTTAATGTGGGGGGATTTATGCTGGATGACAATGTTACTGTCAGTCAGCCGGTATTCCGCTTTGCGCCTAAGCAGCAAAATGATATTCAGTCACTGGTGATCACCATGGACAAGCCGGTTGAAATCAGTGCGATTTCCCGCGCGATGGAGACTCTGTTACTCAGTTATGCAGATAATTTACTGCGTTACAAAGGGCTGCTGTGGATTGAAAATGAGCCGCGCCGCTTATTATTCCAGGGCGTTCAGCGCCTGTACAGCGCGGATTTTGACCGCGAATGGCGGGAAAGTGATAACAAACAGAGCGTGCTGATTTTTATCGGTATGCAACTGCCGGAGCAGGAAATCCGCAATGCATTTGCGACCCTGACGGCGTAATTTCAGTATGTCCCCGGACTCTCCGGGGAAATACTGCCGGTTGTCTGTGAATAAGCATAAATATTGGTCGCGGAATGTTAATTCTTGTTTTTTGATATGGCATAAAGGATAATTTTTATCATCGGGATAAAATGATGATATATGAGTGGGAAATGGAAAGCACAGTAATCTGTTATTATAAAAAAGATAAATTATCAGCGTGTGAATATAATGAACCTGAATTATTAGGAAGAGAAGTTTATGAGGATATTAATGAATTTGTTTTACCTATAAACCGTAAAAACACACCATTCTTTATTACCAAGAAATTTTCAAACCAAGAAAACACCCGCTGGAAAGTAGAGTATGTTGTTGGTTCTGTTTCTCAAAAAGGAATGTATGAAATTTTCCTCTCTGAAAAAAATATTGATACTGATATTTATTTAAATCAAACAGCTAAAAAAGTAAAAAAGGTCTTCTGGGGAATAGTTAAAAAGGGTGCTATTGTTATTGTTGAATTTGGGCATATATATCAATTAACAAACCGGTCAGGAGAAATTCAAAACACGTATTCCTACCCATGCTATCATCAGAATGGCGAGATGCATAAAAGAAGGCCAGCCATCGTGGTCAGTGCGGACAAACATGGTGTGAAAATAGTTCCTGTTACGTCACAAAAACCAGATTCCTATCCCGTTAATAAGTCAGTGTTTAAATTGGAAGAAAGTTCGGTTGAATTTATTTCTGATTTTTCAAAAGATAAAGAAAGTTATGTCTTATGTGAAATGATTCAGACTGTTTCTCCGGCCAGGATTTTACCTCCCAATGCAAAAAATCGCAGCTCTCATAAATTTTTCAGAGATGAACATTATACCAGAAGAATAATAAGATCCGATGTATGGAAACTTGAAGAGGCGTTACTACCGTCCATCGGTCTGCCTGATTTACGAAAGGACTATACTGATAATAAAAAAAGAATAGATAGTTTAGAGTCAGATAATAAAATATCAGAAGAAAAGTTAAGGCAATGTCATTTGGAAAATCATGAAATTAATAAAAAAACTGCATATATTAAAACAGCTATATATGATTGCCGGTGATAATTTATCGGAAGTCACGATTGATCGAGAAATTAATGAGTATTTAAGTATTGACTAGCTACCCCGGCTATGTTGTAATTTATTCACTAGGTACGGATCAAGAGACTGTCCTCTCCGTATGACGCTGAAAAATGCATGCAGACGAACATAATAATACTGACAAAAAAACCACCTTCAGGGTGGTTTTTTTGTCGGCCCTGTTCAAAGAGGATAACAGATAGCTCCGATAGAAACCGGTGTTTGAGTTGTTCGTCATGGGGATTATTAACGTCATGAAAAAACCGGCCGTTACAGCCGGTTAAGGAAAGGGGGCTTCCTCAAAAGCTAAACCCGGGAAAATCAGACTGATTTTGCCTTGTTTGCCATGATTTCAATAATCTGCACATCTGTGTGCTGCATTGAGAGGCTTGCCAGAGCGCATAAGTTGGCGATAGAGCCGTCCACATCGGCACACACAATACCGTCGTTACCACCGACACACTGCTTATCCATTGCCATCAGTACCGCTTTGTAGGCGGCACTCACGCCGCTGGAGACTTTCATGGCACAGCTGTTGGATGCACCATCGCAGATAATCCCGCTGATATCACCGATCATACTGCTGATTGCCATCGCAACCGGCTCATATTTTCCTTCAAATAACCAGGCGATACCGGCTGCCGCACCCATTGAGGCGGTTGTTGCTGCGCATAACGCAGAAAGTGGCGGAAACTGGCTGTGAATATAGATAGCCATCAGATGTGACAATGTCAGTGCGCGGATAAGCTGCTCTTCATCGGCCTGTAAATACTCAGCGACGACAACCACCGGCTGTGTGGCGGCAATACCCTGATTGCCGGAGCCTGAGTTGCTCATTGCAGGCAGTTGTGCGCCGCCCATGCGTGCGTCAGAGGCTGATGAGGTGCGGATCATAATATCGGACAGTAAATCTTTTGCCAGCAGCCCGCGGTTGCGTTGTTTTTCCAGCGTACGCCCGATTTGTAATCCGTACGGGTTTGTCATGCCTTCGCGGGCGAGGGCGTCATTCAGCTCAGCCGCCTCACGCATAAAATTGAGCATTGAGACGGGGGCTTGTGTGGCGAAATCATAGATATCCTGCGCACAGGCACCGGCAAACGGATTATCACCGCCGCCCTGATGAGCAACAGCATCATCCTGATAAACTACCTTGCCATTGTGACTGATTTCAGTGACGTGGGTGTGATCGCCGCAAATAATAGCAGTTGCCTGCTCGTCGCCGCTGTATACGGTTGCTTCGGAATAGAGTACATGGTTGCAGGGCGCTTTGATTTCCACAGATACAGCGCCGGATGCAAGAAAGGCTTTTCCTGCCGCAATATCATCTTGTGTCACGCCGCACAGAACATTGAGACCGGCATCCGGCTGACCGCCGATAGCTCCGAGGGCTGCGGCAACGGGTAAGCCGGTCATGCCTGTTCCCGGAACCGTTACGCCCAATCCGTTTTTCATCAGATTAGGTGAAACAAAGCAGCGGATTTGTGTTGGTGCGCCGCTCAGACAGGCGGCTGCTTTTGCCGCCGCCAGTGCCAGTGAAATGGGTTCGGTGCAACCGGTTGCCGGTTTCACTGACTGACGCAGTACCGTAACAAAATTATTCCATCGGGAAGGGGTGTGGTGTGTTGCCATTTTTCAGCCTCAGTACGCTAATCCGTTATGCTGCACAGTGTAACGAAAGGGAAGCAGAAAAATCCTTTCAAAGTTCAGGGGTATTTTCAGAATCCGGAGAAAATCTTTCTCCGGATAATAAAAAATAGGGTAAAAAGGGACAAAGGGAGCAATAAATCAGACTACAGCTAAAAGAGATAAACCGGCTATGCTAATTATTTGATTTAAAAGAACTAATGAATGTGATCGGCCGGCATTTGGTTATGCGAAAAATAAAAAGTGTGATATTCCCCCGTGATGCTCATCACGAATAGCTATGAATTGAAGCCTGTTTTGGAATATATAACTGTATTTGTATTTATTTATGAGCTGTTTTGGTGTTATTGACTGATAATCTGTTTTTTAAATGACACTGTCCTCAACAGATTACCGGAGGGGCTTACCATAAAAATAAAGCAGGACAGCGCCGGGCTGTCCCGCCAATACTCAATAGAAAAGACCGATAATCGTGCTGTGAATAACAAACCCGACCATCAGCGGGACGGCTGTGCGTTTGACGACATCAAACGGCTGGAGTTTTGCACCGCTGGACACGGCAATAATGACACCGGCAACCGGAGACATACCCCGCCCCATATGTGATGCCTGCTGCATTGGCAGGATCATCGCAATCGCACTTGCACCCATGCTGTGTGCGATTTGCGGAATGAGTTCAACAAAGGCGAGGAATGGTGCATTACCGGAACCCATAATAATAGCGGCAGCCAGGGTGATCAGCGCAAATACCAGCGCCATGGCAAATGGCGGTAAACCGACGGATTCCGCCATCACAATCAGGTGATCAATCGCTCCGCTGACTTTGATACCATGGGCAAATACCCCGGCGGCAACCAGCAGCCCGACAACATTACTGAATGCATGCCCCATCCCGTTAAGGAAATGCTGGAATCCGTTACAGACCGCTTTGAAATTACGCACCCTCAGTGTTTCAACCACCATACAAATGGCCATCGCAATCAGAACGATTGTTACCACGTCAAGATGAATACCTTCAAAAAACAGGTTTGATGTTCCCACCGCCATGATAATCGGCAGCATCGGCAGCAGGGCGTAATATCCCGGCACGCCTTTGGTTTTTTCCTTCTCATGAGCAATAACGGATTTACCGATTTCAGGAATAAATCCCTGTTTCCGGTCACAGTGGCGCTGCCAGAAGATATGAGTGATCCCGACAGCCAGAACGGTGGCGAGAGCAGCAGGACCCTGATAATAAAGCACATAGTCAACGACTGACATATCCACGGCTTTTGCCCCGCGGATGGCATCAATCGCGGTCGGGGTATAGGCCACACCCAGTGACGTGGCGATAACCCCGGCAGCAGATGCCGGTGATAAACCGAGCCCGATCATAATCGGGAACATGGTGCCCATCAGCAGAACGGCAAGCCCGGTCGCTGACGGAATAGCCAGTTGCAGAATACTGGCGAGAAGGAAGGAGAAAAACAGCAGAACATACGGTGAACGCATGTTTTTCAGTGGTTTAGTGGCAACATTAACCACCGCTTCATTGGCACCGATATGATCCATATAGTGGGCAAAGCCCATCAGCGCCATGATCATCAGACCAAGATCGGCGGCGCGGCTGCTGAAGAGATCACGCATCACTTCAAACGGATCAAGCCAGGTTATCCCGGTAGAGGCAAGGTTTTTCGGCAAAATAGAGCCCCAGCCGAAAATCAGGGTGCAGCTCATCAGCGCCAGACCAGCGATAAACAGCACCGGTTCTGCTTTGTAGCCCCTGAGGATAAAACGGGCAACAAGGATAACGACGACAAGAACAGTCAGGATAGAGAACATACTCAGACCCCCGGTTTAAAGCGGGAAGCTGTCAGTGTCACGACGTTTTTCAGCACATCGCTTGCGGCATACAGGGATTTTACCGGCAGATATTCATAAATTGAATGGAAGTTATGGGCGCCGGTGAAGATATTCGGACACGGCAGGCCATTTTGTGACAGCGCCGCACCATCGTAACCACCGCGCATCGGGATCACTTTCGGCTCAATACCGCAGGCGCGGTAAGCGGCTTTGGCAATATCGACAGGATAGCCATTTTCACCTTGCAGACTGTTGAATACATTGGAGTAACGGTCAGCCAGCGAAATTGCCACACTGCCTTCCCCCCAGAGTGCATCACACTGCTCCGCTAACTGTTTCAGGAAGGCCATCCGGCTCTGATAACCGGTTTCGGTAAAGTCACGCATATCCATTTTCAGCACGGTACGCGCACTGTTTCCGGATAGTTGTTTTACCCAGTAATACCCCTCACGCCCTTCGGTATACTCAGGTGCTTCACCGCCCGGCAGCATAGCAATAAATTTATGCGCCATCAGCAGTGAGTTCTTCAGTTTGCCTTTTGCGGACATCGGGTGTGCGGACTTTCCGGTGAAAACGATTTCAGCATCACCGGCATTCCAGTTTTCATACACCAGTTCGCCGATACCGCAGCAATCGAGGGTATACGCAAAATCGGCACCGAACTCTTTAACATCAAACACTTTCGCACCGCGCAGACCTTGTTCTTCATCCGGAACAAAGCCGACTTTTACTGTACCGTGTTTGATTTGCGGGTTTTGTTTAAAGTATTGCAGCATGTCCATAATAGACGCAATGGCGGCTTTATCATCGGCACCAAGCAGGCTGGTGCCGTCGGTCACAATAATATCGTCACCCAGATAATCCGCCAGTTCCGGGAATTCACTTTTGCGCAGATAAATCCCCAGCTCTTTATTCATACAGATGTCATCACCGGTATACGGCAAAATTTGTGCATGTGTATCATTGGTTTGTTCTGCACTGGTATCCAGATGCCCGAAAAAGGCGACCGCAGGCACGTCATAATCCAGATTTGACGGCAGTGTTGCAGTGACGATGGCGGTATCACGCAGTTTGATGTCAGTGAGTCCCAGTGCTTCCAGCTCCTGCACCAGCTGTTTTGCCAGTACACGCTGGCCTTCAGAAGACGGCATAATACCCGCCGCGCCTTTTTCCCTGTCTGTCGTTGTATTAATTTTTGTGTAGGCAATAAAGCGGTCAACGATATTCATTATTGGTATTCTCCGGCTGCGTAATGTGTGTGTTTTTGTTTATTTTATTGATGTATTTAATTGGGCAATTTTTATATGCCTCTTATTGTTTAACACATATTTCACCGGTTCGGATATCCGACCTGTTTATTTTTTCACAATTTGTTCACGGAGATGTGTTTTATCAAATATAAGTAAGTAATATTGCACTTAATAATGAGGAAGGGAGCGTGGAATTGTTTTAATTTGTTGATATTTAGTTTGTTATTTATTTTTTTGTTTTTGTTATGATTGCTGATTTGTTATTAATATTTATTTTTCGGAATGTTTGCTGCGTGATTCCGGGAAGGGCAGAATAAACAGAGGGAAAGCGGGGGAATATTCCCCTCCGGGTTAGTATAAACCGGAAGGGAAAATAACGGAGCCGATCAGCCCTCAAGATCAAGACGTTTTGACTGCCACTTTTTAGAGCGCCAGCGCCAGGTATTAACCAAACCGCGCAGCCACTCATCACACAGAAAACCCATCCAGATACCAAGAATACCCATTTCCAGTTTGATCCCCAGCACGTAACCTACCGGCAGAGCAACGCCCCACATAAAGATAAGGGCAGTACAGAGCGGAAAGCGGGCATCACCTGCGGCACGCAGGGCGTTAACCATAATGATATTCAGGGTGCGTCCGGGCTCTAAAAAGACAGAGAGCAGGAACAGCGGCAGCAGCAGTTTGATGACGGATTGATCATCACTCAGCCCGTATGCAAGGTGGTCGCGGAACAGCCAGAATAAAAAGACGATAGGAATGGTGCTGAAAAAACCGGTTTTCAGGCTTCTCATGCCGCGCTGATAGGCATCGTCAAAGCGTTTGGCGCCGACAAGATGCCCGACAATAATCTCATTACCGATACTGATGGTTATGCCGAACAGCATAATAAACAGGGATAACTGGAAATAGATTGTTTGTGCGGCCAGCGCAGTTTCCCCCATCAGGCCGATAAAGGCGATGGCAACCATATAATGCAGCATCCAGACCAGGTTTTCTCCGGCAGACGGCAGCCCGACGTGCAGGATCTGGCGCAACATATTTTTAGACCAGTGAAACAGCATGCGCGGCACAAATTTGATCCGCAGGCCATAAAAGAGCAGAGCGCACAGCAGCGCAACGGCAATCAGACGTCCGGCGACAGTTGACCATGCCACACCGACCAGGCCGTATTCGGGCAGACCAAACAAGCCATACAGCACAATGCAGTTCCCGATGACGGTCACAACGTTGGCAACGAGCGTGACATACATGGCGGGCTTGGCTTTGCCGTACACGCGCAGACAGGCTGCCAGAATAATGGTAACCGCTTCCGGAATTAAGCAGATCCCCAGAATATGCAGATAATTAAAGGCATCTTCCATCAGATGTGCCGGCGTATTCATTAACTCCAGAATTTTATAACCGAAAACGATGGTAAATCCGGCAGACATTAATCCTAGTAACAAATTGAACGCGATAGAAATATGAATCGCCTGGCTGGCTTTATCACGTCTTCCTGCACCGATGTATTGGGCTATTACCACACTGCATCCGACACTGATAAAGTTAAAAATAGTAATAAACAGGTCAAATGCCTGATTACCGACCGCCATTGCCGCCAGATATTTTGACGAAACGTGGCTGACCATCCAGGTATTAATCAGGAAAGTGGAAAAGTGTAATAACAGGTCGATAAAAATCGGCCAGCTTAATGAAAAGAGCCCGCGCTTTGTAACATCAGACTGATGCATGACAACCTTCTTGTTGAGAGTGATTTTCTTCCGTGAGGGGATCAGGGGAGCCGGATTTTACCAGGATAATATTGCTAAGAATAGCGAAAGGTGAAAAATAAAACATTTTTTTCATAACTATACCCAACGTCATTCAAGATGCAGGCAGGCGGCAAAGGAAGATAGACGGGGAGCATACATCAGTATGTGACCTGGCTATCTGAGTGCGGCCAACGAACCTGCAATTTGAATGAATAAGGGTATATTTAAGAAATCAGTATTTCCTTTCATATATAAGTGTGATTTGCTGGAGTTAATAATCAATAATGACAGAGAGAGCCCCGTGAAAAAAATACGTGCAGCCGTCGTCGGTTACGGCAATATTGGTCAGTATGCGATTGAGGCTCTGGAAGCCGCTGATGATTTTGAGATAGCCGGTGTTGTCCGTCGCAATCCGTCGGTTGATGATGCGCAGATTGCGTATCCGGTTGTGGCGGATATCCGTGAACTCGGATTGGTGGATGTGGCGCTGCTGTGCTCACCGACCCGTGCTATCCGTACAGTTGCCGCTGAAATATTAGCACTGGGCATTAATACGGTTGATAGTTTTGATGTCCACAGTGAAATTGTGTCACTGAAACAATTTCTTGATCCGATTGCCTGTGCCGGAAAGAGCACGGCGATTATCTCCGCCGGATGGGATCCCGGGTCTGATTCGATTGTCCGTACACTGATGCAGGCGATGGCACCCAAAGGGCTGACTTACACCAATTTCGGACCGGGTATGAGTATGGGACACAGTGTGGCGGCTAAAGCCATCCCTGGTGTAAAAGATGCGCTCTCCATGACCATTCCTATGGGCACAGGTGTTCACCGCCGTATGGTGTATGTTGAGTTATCAGAAGGTTATGATATAGATACTGTGACTGCACAACTCAAAGCCGACAGCTATTTCTCTTCTGATGAAACGCACGTCCGTCAGGTTGACAGCGTCGATGCACTGAAAGATGTCGGACACGGTGTGTCGATGATCCACAAAGGTGTATCCGGAAAAACACATAATCAGTTATTTGAATACACAATGCGTATTAATAACCCGGCATTAACATCTCAGTTTATGGTGTCTGCTGCGCGCGCTGCGTGCCGTCAGCAGCCGGGGGCTTACAGTGTGATTGAAATTCCGCCGGTCAATTTTCTGCCCGGTGATGTGAACAGCTGGATCCATAAACTGGTGTAACTATACTCGTCATACTTCGGGATGCCTGGGTGTTGACTGCGCTCAGCTTGACGGGTCACATAGTTTACCTATGCTCCCCGGCAATCTGAGCTTGTCGCCTACATGCATCCGGAATTATTTAGAGTATCTGTCGATGTTAGAGAGTAAAAATAAAAAAAAAGTGGTGAAAGCCACTTTTTTTATTGTTCCCGAAACAGCTAATTAACTTAACTGTTATATATGCAGTGTTATCTGGTCTTCTTTCTTTCTAAGATATAAAAAAACTCAATAAGATGAGGGGCGATTAATGAAACCGCACCATTCATGTAAAAGTGTTAAATACAGGACAAAAATGCAAAGATGCAATAACATCCGCAATTGATTAAATTTATTAATGGCATTGGTTTCAATTGGAAATAATGTCATTTATTTAATCATTTTATATATTAATTATGAGACATTCATCATAGACAAAAGGATTATTCAATGTAATTTTGTACATTACTTATCCACTGCAGGGGGCTTGTGTATGAATTTCTTATCCATTCAAAGTCGTCTTACTGATGCCTGTCATGCACAGGCGTGGTTTAATATTGACCATCGTATCTCCAATTTCTTTCCGAACTAATTCTCCCTCCGCGTATTTTCTTAAAATAAATAATTAAAAAACACACGAATAAATACCGTGGCTGTTTCTGTATCTCCTGTATTTTATTTTTAATAAAACGGGAGGCAGAATAATAAACAGCTGCCTGACGGAGAATTAAATAATGAAACGTATTCCTGAACCGTTCCGTATTAAAATGGTAGAAAATATCCGCATGACCACCCGTAATGAGCGCGAAGTTGCGCTGAAGGAAGCCGGATATAACCCGTTTTTATTACCCGGGGATGTGGTTTTTATCGATCTGCTGACAGACTCAGGTACCGGTGCAATGAGTGATCGCCAGTGGGCGGGCCTGATGATGGGAGACGAGGCGTATGCCGGTTCCCGTAACTATTATCATCTGTGTGATCAGGTGAAAAAGCTGATTGGCTATCCGTTTACCATTCCGACACACCAGGGACGCGGCGCGGAGCAGATCTTGTTCCCGTCACTGATAGCCCGCCGCCGTAAAACCGGAGCGGATAAACCGGTCTTTATCTCAAATTTCCATTTTGATACAACGGCCGCTCACGTTGAGCTGAACGGCGCAAAAGCAATTAATGTCGTCACACCGAAAGCCTTTGATACTACAACATATTATGACTGGAAAGGGGATTTTGACTTAGATCTTCTCAATGCTGCAATTGCAGAACACGGCGCAAAAAATGTAGCCGCTATTATTACCACCGTGACCTGCAACAGCTCCGGCGGACAGCCGGTGTCGATGGCTAATATGAAAGCGGTGTACGACATCGCGAAGAAACATGATATCCCGGTGGTGATCGATTCTGCCCGTTTCTGTGAAAACGCCTGGTTCATTAAACAGCGCGAAAAAGGGTATGCAGATAAAACCGTCAAAGAAATCGTCAAAGAGATGTACAAATACGGAGATATGCTGACAATGTCGGCGAAAAAAGATTCTCTCGTTAATATCGGCGGGCTGTGCTGTTTCCGTGATGATGAAGACCTGTTTAATGAAGTGCGTATCCGTTGTGTGCCGATGGAAGGTTTTGTGACATACGGCGGTCTGGCAGGACGTGATATGGAAGCGCTGGCAATCGGGCTGGAAGAGGGGATGGATGAAGATTATCTCCGCTACCGCATTTCGCAGGTTGAATATCTGGGAGAGCGCCTGCGCGAAGCCGGTATTCCGATCCAGTTCCCGGTCGGCGGGCACGCGGTATTTGTCGATGCGAAAAAAATGCTGCCGCATATTCCGGGCGATCAGTTCCCGGCGCATGCCCTGAATAATGCGCTGTACCTGGAGTCAGGCATACGCGGCGTGGAAATCGGCTCTCTGTTGTTAGGCCGTGATCCGGAAACCGGTATTCAGAAACCATCTCCGATGGAGCTGCTGCGCCTGACTATCCCGCGTCGTGTGTATACCAACGACCACATGGACTATATCGCAGATGCATTTATCCGCCTGATGGATAACGCATCAGCGATCAAAGGGCTGACATTTACTTATGAACCACCGGTTCTGCGCCACTTTGTCGCCCGCCTGAAACCTGTCATGTAGCTCTGTTATATACCCAACGTCATTCAAGATGCAGGCAGGCGGCAAAGGAAGATAGACGGGGAGCATAGATAAACTATGTGACTCGGCTATCTGAGAGCAGCCAACGAACCTGCAGTTTGAATGAATAAGGGTATGTAAACCTGTCGTCTTACAGGAGGATGTTGCGGCATCCTCCTGAATTCAAAAATAATCATAATGTTAAGCCACCAGAGGTACTCTTATGGCTACTGTTCCTGCGTCTTCTGTTTCGCCGTCGGTATTCGGCGGGGCAATGATTATCGGCGGAACTATCATCGGAGCGGGAATGTTTTCCCTGCCGGTGGTAATGTCCGGCGCATGGTTTTTCTGGTCGGTTGTGGCGCTGGTTTTTACCTGGTTTTGTATGCTGCATTCAGGGTTAATGATTTTAGAAGCAAATCTTAATTACCGGGTCGGTTCAAGTTTTGACACGATCACCCGTGATCTTCTGGGAAATGGCTGGAATATTATTAACGGAATAACGATTGCCTTTGTTCTCTATATTCTGACCTATGCCTATATTTCAGCCAGCGGATCTATTTTGGGGCATACCTTCGCTCAGATGGGGATTAATTTGCCCGGGCGGATGGGCGGGTTTTTATTTGCGCTGGTGGTAGCGTTTATTGTCTGGCTGAGTACAAAAGCAGTCAGCCGGATGACGACCATTGTTCTGGGAGCGAAAATTCTGACCTTTTTTATGACATTCGGCGGTCTGCTGTGGAATGTCAAACCTGCCGTATTACTGAATGTCGCCCAGCCGGATGCTTCTTATCTGCCTTATGTTCTGTTTACGCTGCCGTTTTGTCTGGCGTCCTTTGGTTTCCACGGCAATGTGCCGAGTCTGATGAAATATTACGGCAAAGATCCGGGTAAGATCCGCCGTTGCCTGACTATCGGTACACTGATGGCACTGGTGCTGTATATCATCTGGATGCTCGGTACAATGGGAAATATTCCGCGTCCGGATTTTATTCCGATTGCGGAAAAAGGCGGAAATATTGATGTTCTTGTGCAGGCACTCAGTGGCGTGTTGCACAGCCGGGGACTGGAGCTTCTGCTGATTGTGTTCTCAAACTTTGCTGTTGCCAGTTCGTTTCTCGGGGTGACATTAGGACTGTTTGATTATCTCGCGGACTTGTTTAAATTTGACGACAGCAAATCCGGGCGGCTGAAAACAGCCGGGGTAACCTTTATTCCGCCAATGCTGGGCGGACTGATTTACCCGGATGGTTTTATTTATGCTATTGGTTTTGCCGGTCTTGCGGCGACAGTCTGGGCAGCTATTGTGCCTGCATTACTTGCCCGTGAATCACGTAAACGTTTCGGCAGTCCGCAGTTCCGGGTCTGGGGCGGAGAGGCGATGATTTGGCTTATTCTGAGCTTCGGGGTACTTAACGCGGTAGTTCATATATTGTCGGGTTTTAATCTGCTGCCGGTATACAGATAGAAAATCCCGCCGTCCTTCATAAGACGGCGGGACTTCACTCATTCATTTATTCACTCACTCAGCAGGCGGGCTCAGATTAATGACCCGGTCTGCTGATTCAATAGTCGACTCGCGGTGAGCAATAATCAGGCGGGTTATCGGTAACTGACGGATAGCCTGATTAACATAGGATTCACTGTCTTTATCCAGCGCACTCGTCGCTTCATCCATAAACAGAATACGCGGTTTGCGGTACAGAGCACGGGCGATAAATACCCGCTGCTTTTGCCCGCCGGACAGACCTTCGCCCAGCTCACCTATCAGCGTTTCATAACCCATCGGCATCTGCGTGATAACATCATGAATAAAGGCGGCCTGGGCGCAGGCGACCATCAGCGGTTCATCCGGGTTTTCGGTAAAGCCGCAGATATTTTCACGAATGGAGCCGGAGAACAGTTTGTCATCCTGCATAACGCAGGCGATCATTTTGTGATAGTTATTCACACCGAGCTGTCGGATATCAATATTATCAAGAAATACCTTGCCCTCTGTCGGTTCAAACAGACCGCACAGCACTTTCATCAGCGTTGTTTTACCGGAACCGGATGCGCCGATAATCGCCACACTCTCTCCGGGCTTTATCGAGATATTAATATTGTGGAAAATCGGTGGTGACTGGCTGTCGTAGCTGTAAGCCAGATCTTTGGTTTCCAGTCCGGCGGCTTTCATCTGCGGCTCATACGGGATATCCGGTTTTTTATTTTCCGGTTCATTCAGGGCGATATCTGAAATACGCTCGTTGTGCAGGCTCATCATCCGCAATTGCAACAGGAATTCAATGACGGATGCGGCCCTGTCAGAGAATTGCTCACGGTAGGCGCCGAATGCCACAAACATCCCGATAGTCATCTCGTTGTCAATGACCAGGCTGGCCCCAATCCACAGAATAGCTATTTGGTCGCATGCCATAATAAAGGTATTGACCCCGCCGAACAGCAGGTTCATTTTTGTCAGCCGGATACCGGTATTGATGGAATCTACTTTCAGATTCAGCCAGTGATTACCCCGGCGCTCACTCATTCCCTGGGTTTTCACTGTGGTGATGCCGTACAGAGACTCCATAAAATAGGAACCGGCGCGCGCTTCTTTGATCAGGGATTCTTCTGAGAGCTGGCGGTAATAGCCATAGGTTGCCAGACGCAATGCAATATATGCCGTGGTAAATGCCAGTACAATCCAGGTCAGATGTCCGCCGTAGAGGATCATCATGATAAATACACCGATCAGCATGATGCCGTCCATGATCGCCCCGACCACACTGGTGGTAAAGGTTGATCGCAGGGCATCAAGGGAGGCAAAACGGGACTGGATATCCCCGAGCTTTCTTCGCTCAAAATAGCCGAGCGGCAAACGCAGCATGTGGGTGAACAGCCCGGATTGCCACTGAACATTAATCAGTGTCTCCATTATCAGAGTGGCCCAGGCCCGGCACATACTGACGGCGGCGCGCAGCAGAATAAAGAAGAGCAGGCCGATGGCTATCAATGACAACAGCCCTTTATCACCGGCGGGTATTGCATGGTCCATTACCAACTGAGTACCTATCGGCATAATCAGTCCGATGGCTTCAATTACCACAGAGAATGCAAAGATTTTCAGCAGGGCTTTTTTCAGCCCGTGAATATTCCCGATAAGCTTACGCAGGCTTAGTTTTTTAACTACTTCCTGCTTAGTAAAGGTACTGCCGGGCCAGGCTTCCAGCGCAACCCCGGTAAAGTTACGGGACATTTCTTCCATCCCGACCACACGGCGGCCGTATGCCGGGTCGTGCAGGACAAAACGATTTCCTTTTATTTTTACCAGCACCAGGAAGTGATTGAAATCCCAGTGTAAAATACACGGCAAACGCAGGTTCGGCAGATCTTCCATGTCCAGCGACAGTGCACGGGTTGTCATGCCCAGCTCTGAGGCAATACCCGTCAGCCCGGCCAGTGTTGCACCACGGGCGGACAGGTTAAACTGCTGTCGCAGAGAGATAAGGTCGATACTCTTACCGTAATGCGCGGAAATCATTGCCAGACTGGCAAGCCCGCACTCAGAAGATTCCGTCTGGTGAATAACCGGAATGCGCTGACGAATATTGATGTCGAGCTTTTCAATGATGCCTTTGATTGACAAACGGCTCATGAAGCCTCCCGGTCAACAGGCAGGCCGGAGATTAGTGTCCGTTGTGTCATGTTTTATCTGCTCCCTTTCCGTGGGCTGACGATGATGGTGGTGTACCGAAGGCTCCCAGTGACGGTTTGCCGGTTTCCGGTGGTGAACCCGCGTTACTTTCCGGTACGGTGTCCTGATATACATGTTCAGGATTAACCGGTTCCGGCAGGTTGAGTGCGGGTTGCACCGCTGACAGGCTGGTTAATTTCTGTGTTTCCTGAACCACGCCGGACAGCGGGTTTTCGTTGGCAAACTCAACCGGACCGGAAGCACTTTGTTTCATGTCGTAGAACGGTGATACCATCCACTGATAAATCTTCCGCTTTTCCAGGAAGAGGGAAGTGTTGGCTTTCATCCCGTTTTGCAGACTTAGTTCGCGGCCGTCATAAGCAATCATCTGCTTTTCCGGGCGCACAATGACTTTATAGTAAGGTATTGATTGTACTTGGTTACTTTTTGGTGCACCCGCGTAAGTCATCATCTCCTGCGGGGATGCCGGTGTTTTGGAGATAACCTCAATAACCGCAGCGAACTGACCAAATTTCTCAGCCGGAAACGCTTCGTAGCGGATATTGACGGCATCGCCGATATTCAGATACGGCAGTGCATCATTGGGAACCCAGAGCACCAGCCAGTATTGGGTAATATTCTCAGGAAGAATTTGCAGCAGCGTATCACCCGGGTTGACCATCTGCCCGACAGTCACCCCCAGTGAGTCAACGCGTCCGTCTGTCAGGGCGCGGACAATAATTTCACCGCCGACATCAGTATTAACTAACTCTTTTTGTAACTCGTAGCGCTGTAATTCCATCTGATAAATCCGGTTATCAAATTCAGCTGCCTGAGTGTAGATCTGGCTTTCCAGTGAGGTTATCTGCAGTGCATTCTGTTCATTCTGTCCGCTGAGGCCTAACAAACTGTTTTGCTGGGAATAATAAGTCACAACCTGATTAAGTAACTGATCTTTATTAATCAGCCCTTTTTCCTGGTAACCACGATAATTTTCCATATTCTGTTTCATTATCGAAATCCCTTCTTCGGCACGTTTAACAATGCCGGTCGAACGCCGGAATGCATCGACATAAAGGCTTTTTTGTTTCTCCAGGGCATCCTGTGTTGCACGTTTATTATCTTCCAGACGGGCGATAATTGTATCTATACGCTGTAACTGGTTTTCAATCTCACGGCGCTGGTTCTCATTTACAACCCCGCTGGAGGTTGCTTTACTGACATCGATGACATAAACCGGCTCGCCTTTTTTAATATGCTGGCCTTCACGGACATATTGTTTTGTGACAAAGCCCTGAACATTCGCGTAGATAGTAACAGCACGCGGGTAAGTGGTAACTTCTCCGGTCGCAACCACCTGACGGGTGTAGGATCCGAAAATAATAAATAGAAGAAAAATGAATAAAAATGCTGAGCAAGCAGCTGTAATTATCCATAGCGGAATACCGGGTAAAAGCATCGCTTTTCCCCGCCATTTCATTTTTCTGTTATCGAGAGCTTCCTGCCGGAACAATATGGACTCCAATCCTTAATCAGGAGGTGAGTAAATAAAATTACTGAAGTGTTCAATCCCTTTGAAGTGATTATTTTAATCATCAGGAATATTTTATCGTATCCGAAAATATACGTATTTACAGAAAAGGAACAGAGTAACGGCATAAATAATTAGTATTATCAGAATTATCGCATCCTGATAAATAAGAATTTTTACCTTTCATTTTCATTGTTGCGTATGTTCTGTACGATATTTTTTCATATGGTAATAGTTTTAACAGGCTTGGATAGAGTTTATTTGTTTGTGTGGATTTTTTCAAATAAAAGAATGATGAACGTGATTTTTTCAGATTAAGTATAAAATATTAATTAAGATTATTATTAATTTTAAAAAAGAATACATAACGAGGCTTTTTCTTGAAAAGCAAGGGTGTATACTCATCATCCATTACAGCGATTATATTAACGTGCTGTAATGTATGCCAGCCCCGAAATAATGGGAAACTGGTCAGGGATAATATTTCCGAACGGAAAATAAGGGAATGAAAAATGAAAGAATTAACTGCTCAACAAGTTAATGAAGTAAATGGCGGTCTGTTAGGTCTGGGTCTGGTATTCGGTGGCATTGGTGCTGCAATGGGTACTGCTATCGGTGGGATCGTTGATGCAGGCTGTAAAGCAGGCGGTTATACCACTAACTTTAAACAATCTGGTGCAATGTTAGGTGGTGGTATCGGTGCTGCTGTAGGCCTGAGCCCAATCTTAGCAACAGCAGGTATCGGTTTTGGTGTGACCAGCATTGTTGGTAATGCAAAAAGCATCAAAGCACAGAAAGGCTTGTAATTTATAATATATTATCCCGCTGATTCGGTGTAACACTATTATCCTGAATAAAGCGGGTAATAATATTATTGTGTTATTAAAAAACCGCTTCTCTCCGGAGCGGTTTTTTGTTTTTTAATATGGTTTTCAATCATATTTTATTCATGCGATACGTATTTATCTTTAAAAGATAAATGAGAATATAGTCATTTTATTTACCTTGCTTGCTATTAATGAGCTATTCGTGCGAAATATATCCTGATTTATGATGATTTTTTTATTTTATGTATAATGGCGACTTTCTGAAGTGAAATTAGTTTTTTTATTTCTTCAGGTAAATACTCTTTCTGTTTTATTACGGATATCTCTCTGCTAAATATGATAAGGAAATACAATGAAAGAATTAAACATAAATGAAGTTAGTCATGTTTCCGGTGGCCTGATTTTAGGTGCAGCAATCGGTAGCGTAGGTGCAGTTATGGGTACAGCGATCGGCGGGATTGTTGATGCAGGTTGTGCTGCTGGTGGTTATAAAACTAACTTTAAAGCATCTGGTGCAATGTTAGGTGGTGGTATTGGTGCTGCGGTTGGTTTAAGCCCGACTTTAGCAACCGCTGGTATTGGCCAGGGTGTTGTCAGCATCGTAAATAATGCGAACAGCATTAAAGCACAGAAACGCTGGTAGCCGTTGCATAAGTAATATTACCGTTGTCAGAAATAATCAGAATTAAGATCTGGTTTATCTGATTACTGGTATTTACTTTGTTATAATAAAGATCTGATATTAAGTTTTTTAATTTAATCAGATCTTTTTTTATATCTGTTATTTATACTGATATTTTAATCGATGAGAATCCTCCTATTATTTCCACTCATATTTTGTTTTTTTAATAAAATAAACGTACTTGTTTTTATTTAAGGGTTTTCCACTTGATTATTTTTGGTTTTATTTGTTTTCTTTTTAATTCATGTTGTTGTGGTGCTTGTCTTTCTTTTGTGTATCAATAAGGTTAATTTTTTACTCACTATATTTTATTGTCTTATGTTAACTATATATTAGTTCATGTTAATTTTAATATTAAGGTGATTTGTTTTAACTTATTTTATGACTATACTCAGAACAGCTGAAGAAAAGTATATCTCTCAGTTTGTATTATAGAGTGTGGCGCTTATTAGTTAACAGTGACCCACAGTCAAAGGATTTGATTTACGTATATTTGTATAAGGAGATCACGATGAAAGAATTAACTAAAAGCGAACTTAATGAAGTCAATGGCGGCCTGTTAGGTCTTGGTCTGGTATTTGGTGGTATTGGTGCTGCACTGGGTACAGCTATCGGCGGGATCGTTGATGCAGGTACAGCAGCTGGTGGTTATAAAACCAACTTCAAACAGTCCGGTGCCTTATTAGGTGGTGGTATTGGTGCTGCGGTTGGTTTAAGCCCAATTTTGGCAACCACAGGCATTGGCATGGGTGTTGTCAGTATTGTTGAAAATGCTAAAAGCATTCGTGGCCAGAAAAAAGGCTTTATTTAATTCAGTGATATAAGCATTGATAGTTTCACTTGTTCAGTAAATAAATTTTTTTTCTTTCGGTTTTGTATCATGAGTGGGTGGTAATAGTATTTACCATGGTAAAAAACCTTATTTCTGTATGGTAAGCATAAGGAAATCACTATGAAAGAATTATCACAACGTGAAATTAATGAAGTCAATGGCGGCCTGTTAGGTCTTGGCCTGGTATTTGGCGGTATTGGCGCAGCACTGGGTACAGCTATCGGCGGGATCGTTGATGCAGGTGCGGCTGCAGGTGGTTATAAAACTAACTTCAAACAATCCGGTGCCTTATTAGGTGGTGGTATTGGTGCTGCGGTTGGTTTAAGTCCGCTTCTGGCAACTGCTGGTATTGGTATGGGTGTTGTCAGTATCGTTGAAAACGCCAAAATTATTCGCGGTCAGAAAGTACCTTAATAATTAACGTAAAGCTTAATATCTTTATTTTTTAGTAAGCTATCAGATAAATACTATTCTGTGTTTAATCTGAATGTTTAATTATGGTTTTATATTAAAACCCGGTGTCCTATTATAGGTCTCCGGGTTTTTTAGTATTGTGATTAATTTTCCACAATTATAATTACGCTATTTTTAAAATAATCATTAAGATTTGTTTATTTATGTTATGTTATGCGTATAATGACCCTGTTCCTGAATGGAATGATAGAGTCTCTCTTATTTTGGTAAAACAACAAAAACAATTTTTAATATAAAGATGTGTTGTTGTTATGTAATTTTATAAGGAAATAAAATGAAAGTATTATCTTCAAATGAAGTTAACAATGTATCTGGTGGTCTGATCCTGGGCAGTATCTTTGGTGCTGTTGGTTCTGCAATGGGTTCTGCTATTGGCGGGATCGTTGATGCTGGTTGTGCATCAGGTGGCTATAAAACTAACTTCAAAGAGTCTGGTGCTCAGTTAGGTCACGGTATTGGTGCAATTGTTGGTTTAAGCCCAATCATGGCAACTAAAGGTATCGGCGCAGGCGTTACCGGTATTGTAAATAATGCACGCAGCATCAGAGCCCAGAAAAAAGGGTTCTGATTTAATTATTCTTTCTCATTACACTAAATGTTTTTAAATAAATATTATTGTATTGACTTAGTATAATTTTGGGGAAAGCCTGAATGAATATAATATATTCTTCGGGCTTTTTTAATTCCGGAATAATGTGTTTATTATAACGTAATAAAATAGTCGCAATTTAAAATTAATATTTAATAATTATCTGTGTTTATTTTTCTATGATCTTCTTTTTTTGATTTTAGTAATGTGTATAATATTTTCATTACAATGCAGGATATATTGTAATAAGCATATTACCATGTTAATTGGTGGTATAAATAGTAAGTGTTTTAGTATATAGGGAAATAAAAATGAAAGTATTAGCACAAACAGAATTAAATGATGTAAGTGGTGGTTTGATTCTTCTTTCTGCACTGACTTCATCTTATGGTGCTTCTATGGGTCAGGCTATCGGTTCAATTGTTGACGTGTCTTATAAAGTTGCCGGTAAAAATACCAACTTTGCACTTGCTGGTGCAACATTAGGCTCTGGTATCGGTGCTGCGGTTGGTTTAAGCCCGGTTAAAGCCATTGCAGGTATTGGTCAGGGCGTTAACCTGATCATTGATAACGCACGTATCCTGAAAGCATAAAAATCCATTTATGGCTGGTGTTATTCTTATAATATTATCTGATTAGTATTATACCCTTATTCATTCAAACTGCAGGTGTGTTGGCTGCGGTCAACCAGCTGGGTCACATACTGATGTATGCTCCCCGTCTGTTTTCCCTTGCCGCCTTCCTGCACCCTGAATGACGTTGGGTATATATAATTAAGATCTGACTTTAATAAGTCAGATCTTTTTATCGTTTGATTTGTGCTGAAAAAACGCAGATAAAAAATGCCTGCAACAGATATTGCAGGCACCCGGTGTCGGCTTTTGCCTGTGAAGACAGGCATAATGGTGATAACTATCTTTTTATATTTTTAAAGGCTTCGGTTGTCGCTTTCAGTGCTGTTTCTGCCGGTAAACGCTCCATAGAGCTGGCTCCGTAAAAACCGTGGCACTCAGGACAGTGTTCTAAAATATATTGCGCATCTTCCGGCGTGGCGATAGGCCCGCCGTGGCACAGGATAATCACATCCGGACGGATAGCTTTCGCCGCTTTCGTCCAGTCATTAATCATGTCAATGCAATCATCCAGGGTCGTTGCTGTTTCGGCACCAATATTGCCGCCGGTCGTCAGACCCATGTGCGGAACCAGAATATCGGCTCCCGCCTGTGTCATGGCAATGGCATCTTCACGGCTGAAAATATACGGTGTGGTAAGAAGCCCTTTCTCATGTGCTTTACGGATCATATCGACTTCAAGCGCATAGCCCATACCGGTTTCTTCCAGATTGGCACGGAATTTCCCGTCAATCAGCCCGACCGTCGGGAAGTTTTGTACCCCGGAAAATCCGGTTGCTTTGATCTCATCAAGAAATTTGTCAAACTGACAGAAGGGATCTGTTCCGTTAACCCCGGCTAAAACAGGGGTGTGTTTTACCACCGGAAGGACTTCTTTCGCCATATCCATCACGATTTCATTCGCATTGCCGTAAGCCAGCAGACCTGCCAGCGAACCACGCCCGGCCATACGGTAACGTCCTGAATTATAAATTACGATAAGATCGATACCACCGGCTTCTTCGCATTTTGCAGACAACCCTGTACCGGCACCGCCACCGATAATCGGCTCGCCGCGTGCGATCATATCATTGAATTTTTTAAGTAGTGCGTCACGGGAAAGTGGCATGCTGTGTCTCCTTATTTCGCCCGTAGTATCTGGTGTTGGTTAATGACAAATCGGGTAAATTCCGGGTCATTAATATGATACGGGCATTTGAGTAAAATACGTTTTTCTGTTTGTTTATAATGAGTTTCAAAAGCATCAATAAAAGCGTGGTCAGCTTCTGGTGACCAGAACGGTGCACCTTCGGCATCCAGTGCGGAAAAGCCACCTTCAGGAATGATAAAAATAACATCACCATTACAGCGGTTGAGTTTTTCTGCTATCCAGCGTCCCATTTCTGCATTTTCTGCCGGTGTGGTCCGCATCAGTGTGACCTGGGCATTATGATGATAAAACTGCCGGTCTGCGTACTTCTCCGGTACGGTAGACGGGCGGGAGAAATTCACCATATCAAGCGCGCCGCAGGAGCCGATATACGGCGTTTCTGAACGGGCAATGGCACCAAAACGGTCTTCATCACAGGCAAGAACGCCGCCGAAAAGGTAATCACACACCTCTGTCGTGGTCAGATCCAGGATACTGTCGAATAATTTATCGTCCGCCAGTTTTTCCATCGCCTTGCCGCCGCTGCCGGTGGCGTGAAAGACCAGACAATCATAATCTGTATCCAGTTCTTTACTGAGTTGCTGAATACAGGGTGTGGTGACACCAAACATTGTCAGTGCAATGGCAGGTTTATCAGTTACCTGCTCTTCCTGATTAAAGTAAACCGCCCCGGCAATTTGATTTGCCGCGTTACGGAGAACTTTACGTGAAATTCGGTTCAGGCCGGAGACATCAGTGACAGAGTAAAGCATGGCAATATCGCTTGCGCCGATATAGCCGGAAATATCACCGGATGCCATGGTGGAAACCATGAGTTTGGGAATGCCGATTGGCAGGGATTGCATTGCTGGTGTAATCAGTGCCGTTCCGCCGGATCCGCCTAAACCGAGAAGTGCTGCTATATCATGTTGTTTTGCAATAAAGCATTCAAATGCGACAGCCATCGCCGCAATAGCCTGACCGCGATCGCCGCAAAACACAGCATTTTCACCCTCAGGGTGGCATGCCGCAACATCGCGGGCGCAAACATCGGCTTCCCGTGCTAACTGACCGGGTTTGGTGGTTAAATCTACCGTCCGTACAGTTAAGCCGGTGCGCTGAATTAACCCGCTGATGTAAAAAATTTCATCACTTTTCGTATCAAGCGTTGTGGCGATATAGATAGCGCCTTTATTGTTAGTCATTGTTAACCTCAAAGGTATACCTGATGTCTGATAACGCATGATAACCAAAGTGAGACGACAGTATCATTTTGTTTGGCTGATTTTGAGACATTAGTCTCAATTTGTCTATCTTTAAATCATATTTATAATAAAAAATGGTCACAATGGTGTTGCAGGCGGGGATGTTGTGTAAGATAGCGACGCAAAAACTTACAGAAAGCATGTTTAAAGGATAAATCAGTTATGGCCTGTACTGATGATGGAGTGCCTTATTCCGGCACCCGGAGAAGGACATTTAATTTACTTATTAACACGGCACTGACTCTTTTTGAGCAGGGCGCGATTCCGTCAGTATCTGAACTGGCAGCCGATGCCGGTGTTTCCCGTGCAACGGCATACCGTTATTTTCCGACACAAAGTGATCTGATTTCTGCCACCGTCAATGCCAGCCTGGGCCCGATTCTGACCTGGCGTTCGGACAGCCCGGAGACACACACCCGCATGGAGCAGTTGCTTGCATTTGCGTATCCGCAAATGTTTAAACATGAAGGGGCATTACGTGCCGCGCTGTATGTGTCGTTACAGCAGTGGGCACAGGATCGCTCAGCATCTGCCAAATCGCAGGTTAATGATGAGAAAAAACTGATCAGAGGGCACCGTAAAGCGATTCTGGCAAATGTGGTGGAGCCGCTGAAAAGTCAGGTGGATAACGACACGCTGGATAAAGTTATCCGTGCATTTTCATTGGTTTATGGCTCAGAAGTTTTTCTGGTGATGAAAGATATCTGGAAGATGGATGATAGCGGGGTCATCGATATTACACAATGGATGGCAAAAGCGATTATCAACCAGGCACTGTCCGACAGCCGGGCGGATCAGGATCAGCAGCCGTAACCTGATTATTCTCTGACCTTAAAGCGCAGGGAATAGACCGGATCAGAAGTGCCGCACATGGTGCGGTAGGACGTACCTTTTATATTTACCCGAACGTTTCCGCGCTCCGGCGGTGTACCCTGCAGGCGGGCGGCGATCAACGGGCGTTCTTCCGCTTTCATCACACGCGTCTGCCATTCTTCTTCTGTGATAAGCGGTATCCATTCACCGGCGTTATTTTTTGATAAAAGCGTGACTATCATCCATTCCGGCTTACCGGTGACATCAAAGGGGATCATCCCGGAGTGAGGGGCAACCTCAATGATTTGATCATAAGGCTGAGCCACTGTTGCATCCGGAACCGGAATTTTTGTTACAGACTCCGAAGGCGTGAACAGAGTCATACTGCCGCACATTGCACCATAAAATACTCCACAGCCGCTCAGCAGCCCGCACAGTGCAAGAATACCTGTTTTCCTGATTAATCCGTTAACTACCGCCGACATCCTGTTTCTTACCCCGGTTAGATCTGTGAAAAACACAACCCGCAGTGTATACCCTTATCCATTCAAACTACAGGTTCGTTGGCTTCGCTCAGCCAGCCTGTAATCTGAATGACGTTGGGTATAACGAAATTACGCAGGAAAAACTGTGTGCCGTATCCGGCTGCACATAAAATCACACAATATGTACTGGAGAATACGAATTACTCTTGTTAGACTTTCATTCTGTACTGGTGGGTACAAACCCACCTGTGCGTTGATAACTAACAGTGCGATAAGCGGAGTAATAACGAAATGACAGATAAAGCGCAGGATCCCTCAAGACGATCTTTTCTGAAAAATGCCGGGATAGGAACAATGGGCCTGGCGGCCGGGGCTATCGGCAGCCACTCAGCGTTAGCCGGCGGTAACCCGGTATTGACAGGCGCGGATGATAAAAATAAAACCTATATTAAAACGGATAAACGTAACAAGCTGATTTATAACGGCTATCTCATCACAATGGATGAAGAGTTCGGGGATATTGAAGACGGCGCAGTGCTGGTTGACGGCGACAAAATTATTGATGTGGGTCCGGTATCTAAATTTGCCAATGTGGATGCGGAACTGATTGATGCTGATGGCGGTATTATTCTTCCGGGGATTATCGACAGTCACCGCCACACCTGGATGTCTCTGCTGCGCGGGATTTCGGCAGACATGTCACTGGCGGGTTTTCTTGGCTCCACGTTTTATGGCATCGGCTCGGTAATGGAAGCAGAAGACATCCGCATGGCGGCATTAGTCGGCTCAGTGGAAGCACTGAATGCCGGTGTGACAACTATTCTCGACTGCTGTGACTGTGTGAATTCACCTGATCACGCACCGGCGGCAATTGAATCCCTGCGTGCATCCGGGATCCGCAGCATCTACGCCTATGGTATGCAGGCGTATGATTTTAAAGGACCAAACCGTTTCCGCAGCCATCAGCAACGCCTGGATGTGATGAAACAAATGCATCAGCAATATTATGGCTCCGGCAATAAAACCCTGAACCAGATGGGTGTCCTGCTGAGTGATTTCGGGACGCTTCCGTTTGCAGATACAGCGAAAGAGATCGAGCTGGCAAATGAATTGGGTATTTTTGTGGCATCTCACACCGGGGCGGCAGAAAAATCAATCCTGCTCAAAGGCCTGCATGAACTGAAACATAATAACCTGCTGAAACCGGGACATTTACATATCCATTGTACTTCGCTGGACAACAGCGAGTGGGATATTCTGAAAGAAACCGGCGGTAAAGTGTCTATCGCACCGGAAACTGAAATGCAGATGGGGATGGGGCGTCCGCCGTTCCGTGCCAGTATCGATCATGGTTTTAAACCGGGTCTGAGCAGTGACATCGTGTGTGTCGGTTCCGGTGACCTTTTCTCTCAGATGCGTCTGGGGCTGCAGTTCCAGCGCTGCATGGACAGTGAAGCGGAAGCAAACCGTACCGGAAAAACCACCACTAAGATTGGTTTAGGTGTGCGCGATGCACTGACCTGGGCAACACACGGCAGTGCGGAAGCGATGGGGATGGAGAAAGAAATCGGCTCAATTACCAAAGGTAAAAAAGCGGATATCGTGATTGTTTCTCAGAAAGAAGCCTTTGTACCATCAAGCTATCCGGCGGGCTCTGTTGTATTACAGACCACGGCATCCGGGGTGGATACGGTGATTGTGAACGGTGATGTGAAAAAACGCTTTGGTAAACTGACCCAACAGAATACGGATAAAATCCGTTCTGATGCGACAGAAGCACTGAAACGTATTCAGCATGCCGCGAAAAAACTGCCGAAACAAACCGCAGAAGAAGTGGCTAAATTCTTTGACGCGGCACAGGATCAGGCACGTGAGAATTTCTCAGCGGGTTACAGTTATAAAAAATAAGTAAACGTGAGCAGTGGCTAAAAAAAACCGCACCATTTTGGTGCGGTTTTAATATTAATGTAATTTATTGTTTTTCTTCAAGAATAAACATACCGTACGGATGAATTTGCAGGAACAAACTCTCTCCCGCAGACGGCTGTAATTGAGTGGCATTGATTTGCAGCAGCATTGATTGCCCGTGCCAGTCTACAGTCACTTCATACTGCGGCCCCATATAAGCAACATGCGTGACTGTACAGCGCTGGCTTTCATCACCCTGTAAACTCAGGGTAATCGCTTCAGGGCGAACCCCTACAGTGACACTGCTTTTCTCTGTGACAAACTGCGGCGGACGCGGCAGGCGGTAATTGAAAATCTCCACAGCATCATGACTTAATGTGGCCGGGAAGATATTGGCATCCCCCATAAAGCTTGCCATAAATTTTGATGCCGGCTGGCGGTACAGCTCCTGCGGTGAACCGAGCTGCATAATCTTCCCTTTATTCATTACCAGCACCATATCGGAAACGGCAAACGCTTCGCTCTGGTCGTGGGTGACATAAAGAGAGGTGATATTAAATTGCTGCTGTAATTCACGGATTTTTTCCCGCATGCTGCGGCGCAGGTTGGCATCCAGGTTACTCAGCGGCTCATCAAATAACAGCACTTTCGGTTTGAGGATCAATGCACGCGCCAGTGCGACACGCTGCTGCTGTCCGCCGGAGATCTGATCAACAAAGCGATCGCCGAACCCGGCGAGATCGACCATCTCCAGAGCTTCTTCCACGCGCTCTTTGATCTCTGCTTTCGGACGCCCGAGCATTTTCAGCCCGTAACCGACGTTGTCCCCGAGAGACATGTGCGGGAACAGGGCATAAGACTGGAACACCATACAGATATCACGCTGCTGGATGGAACGGTCAGTTACATCCTCGCCATCAATAAACATCTTCCCTTCAGTCGGTTTTTCCAGACCGGCAACCAGGCGCAGTACCGTGGTTTTACCGCAGCCGGACGGGCCGAGCAGTGTGACCATGCTGCCTTGCGGAATGGAAAGACTTAAATCGTCGATGACCGTGTTGGTGCCAAAGCGTTTAGTCACATTTTTTAATTCAACAAAACTACGTTGTGTCATGTCGGTTACTCCGTGATTACTGTGCATTTTTGGCTTTGGAACGTGAAACACGGGCTTCGCCAATCAAAAAGTCGAACAGGAAGATAATCGCCAGCATCACGACGATAAGAATTGAACCATACGCAATCGCCACGCCGTATTCGCCGTCTTCCACCCGGTTGAGGATGTACGCGGTTGCCACGCGGGTGTCCGGTGTGACGAGGAACACGATGGCGCTGACCGTGGTTATCGCACGGACAAAGCTGTAGATAAGTGCTGAGAGAATCGCCGGGCGCAACAGCGGCAGCAGGATGTGGAAAATTGTCCGCATTGATCCCGCGCGCAGGCTGAGTGAGGCTTCATCCAGCGATTTATCTATCTGTCCCAGACCGGCAATACCGGCACGGATCCCGACCGGAACGTTACGCATGGTCATGGAGATAATGACGATAGCGGCAGTACCGGTGATATAAAACGGTGAATCATTAAAGGCGAGAATGTAAGAAACCCCTGCGACTGTGCCCGGTACAGCAAAGCAGAGCATGGTGGTGAATTCGATGGTTTTCTTACCCCGGAACTCCTGGCGTACAACAATGTAAGCTATCAGCAGACCAAGAACCGCCGTGATTGGTGCAGCGATACCAGCGTAGAGCAGGGTATCGAGCAGTGAAGGCCACGCGCCGTCATTCATGCCCTGACCAAACAGTTTGACAAAGTTATCCAGGGTTAAGGTGTAATCCACGCCCCAGTTTACAGTGAAGCTACCGTAGAAAATGCTGCCGTACAGTACCAGGTTGAAGACCACCCAGATTGCCAGGAAAATAGTCACAAAGGTAACCAGTGCCACCGGTAATGGCTGTACATCACCACGGTAGGATTTTCCGGAAACCGTGACGTAAGAGCGCTTGCCAATCCACATATACTGCACACAGAAGATAAGCAGGGAGAAGACCAGCAGGGATGCACCCAGGGTACTTGCTGCCTGATAATCGAGCTGGGAGCCGGTGATATAGAAATAGATCTGTGTGGCGAGCACATCAAAGTTACCGCCGAGAACCAGCGGGTTACTGAAGTCTGCCAGTGATTGCACAATAACAATCAGGAACGCATTCGCCAGCGCCGGTTTCAGCAGTGGCATAAAGACGTTGAAAAACGTCTGAAAACGGTTGGCGCGCAGGGTATAAGAGGCTTCTTCCAGCGACGGGTGAATCGTTTTGATAGCGCCGTCGAGGATCATAAAGGACATCGGTGTAAACGCGAGCACTTGTGCCAGCCAGATACCGGTGAAACCATACAGCCAGTTGGTGTTTTCAAGCCCGGCGTAAGTCGCCAGAAATTCGGTTACATACCCGGAGCGTCCCATCATCAGTGTCACACCCAGCCCGACAATAAACGGCGGGGTAACAATCGGCAGGATAGAGAAAATACGGCCGATAATGGCAGAACGTTTGGCGATTCGGGTGGTATAAATAGCCAGGATCAGCCCGAAGAAAGTACATCCCGCACCCACGGCGAGGGAGAGAATTACAGAGTTCCAGATAACCTGCACAATATGGGACTGCGTCAGGATCGCGACAAACGCGAAAGGCGCGAAATCCCCGTTATTGTCCGTGAACATCGGGATGAAAATCGCGACACTCGGGAAGACAATAAATACGGCAATCAGCCCGACAACGGCAATCAGTGATCCGATAACAAACTGATCGCCACCCAGCCATTCCAGGCGTTTGAGGGCGAGGGTCATTATCATGCCGAGTGAAATAAACAGCACAATGGCAGAGTAACCCAGTCCTTTGCCTTCCCATATTGCGCTGAGAATAGTCACAACCAGGGTCAGTGCCGCAATGGCAATATCGGTGTAGTGCCGGCTCCGCTGGTTACGGGACGCCGGTGTCAGCGGACGGAAAAACAGCACTGACGGCAGCAGATACCAGAGCCAGCTGATGTTAAGTCCGTTCCAGCCGTAAGCGGCTAAAATTTCATCTTGTGTGGAGTCGGTTAAACCATAATCCAGGCTCCATGACGGCAGCAGGGCAAAACCCAGCCACGCGATCAGTAACCATAAGAAGATGGTATCCCGTCCCTGTTTTGAAGACAGAGTCAGGGTCTGAGACATAGAAATCTCCCTTGCCCGCTCTCATTCAGTTTGCAGATGCATTGGCTTCATTCACAAACGGAATCACTTACAGGTGTAAGCTCATCGGTTTGTTTCATTTGCCGACCGAATGAATCAGAGCAATATAATTATTATTTAATTTAATAACGCCGTGCGGCGATCACCGCACGGCGGACAACATTACTTACTCATTTTGACGTCAGTGACCCATTTGTTGATCAGATCTTTACGGATTTCGGCATCGCCGTATTTATCCATATCGTAATTGATCAGTTTCAGGTCAGCGAGTTTCAGTGACATAGGTGAGGATTCAGCCGTGGTGTTGGTCAGGATCTGGTAAGATTTACCTTCTTTCCAGCTGATTTCCTGTGCTTCTTTGGAGAGCACGAAATCGGTGAACAGTTTGGCGTTATCCATGTTGCGGGCATTTTTCAGGATACTGATCCCGCCGATTTCATAACCGGTTCCTTCACATGGCGCGATTAATTCCAGCGGTGCACCGTTTTCGACTTCCAGAGAATAGTCATGCAGGAAGCCGATACCAATGGCTGATTCACCACGGGCGGCGTTACGCGCCGGGGCAATACCGGATTTGGTGTACTGGGAGATATTACCGTTGAGTTTTTTCAGGTAATCAAAGGCTTGTGCATTGCCCCATAACTGATCAAAGGTTGCCAGTGCGGTGTATGCCGTACCGGAGCTTTGCGGATCCGCAATCTGAATTTCGCCTTTGTATTCCGGCTTGGTCAGATCTTTCCAGCAGGTCGGGATCGGCAGACCTTTTTCTTTCAGACGATCTTTATTCACACCGAAGCCCAGGATCCCGACATAAACGGCGGAAGAGTAGTTGCCTTTGCGTTTGGCCGGATCACGGAACTGCGGCATGATCTGGTCTAAATTCGGGGATTTGTAAGGCTCCAGCAGATCCATTTCACCCGCCTGTGAATGCGGATCTAATGTACCGCCGTACCAGACGTCGGCCTGCGGGTTACGTTTTTCAGCTTCGATTTTTGCCAGCGTACTGCCGGAACCGTTGCGGACAAACGTGGTTTTGACATCATATTTTTTGGCGAATGCCTGGGTTTCGGCTTCGCACATCGCATTGGTTGCGCTGCAATAAACAACCAGACGACCGGCGGCATTAGCTGAGGTGGTAACAGCCGCCAGTGATAAACCGGCAGCAACAAGAGCAGAGAGGGTGTTAAGTTTCATTATCAGTTCATTCCTTTTATAGGGTTCTGTCATCGGAGAGTGAAACAGAGCCTGCCAGATGCTCGCGTTTGCTGACATTCGCAATCAGAAGAGGCATCAGCAGTAATCCCGTCAGCGCCGCAGCACTGGTCAGCAGGGTAAACATTCCCTGCCAGCCGTAATGTGCCATGACCTGAGCGAGTGGCCACCCCGCCATTGCCGCCCCTAAATAGGCGTACAGACCGAGGTAGCCCGTTACCGTGCCGGCGGCTTTTTTATGGCAATATTCTGTCGCCGCCAGCCCGATTAACATTTGCGGCCCGAATACAAAGAAGCCGATACTAAAGAAACATACTGCCAGCAGTCCGTAGTGATGGATTGGCATTAGCCATAAAGCGCTGACAGCAACAAACAAACCTAAGGAAAACAGCAGGATCATCGGTGCCCGCTGACCGCGGAACAAAATATCTGACCCCCATCCCGCACAGACCGCACCCAGTAATCCGCCTAATTCAAAGAGTGACAATATGGCATTGGCACTCAGCAGATTTGCACCGTGTGTTTCAGATAACCAGAGGTTCCCCAGTCGTTTATCGCCATACGGATGAGATAAACGAGAATGTAGGAAAAACCGAGTAACCAGATCATCCGGTTACATAAAATCGTCTCTTTCAGAATAGTCAGCATCGGCTGCGGCGGCGATAACTGCTCCTGGCGCAGCTCTGACGGGTCATGCCGCCATTGTCCGACACTCGGCAGCCCCTCTTCCTGCGGCGTGCCGTGTAACCGGGTACTGAGCCACAGACCGGTCACCATGCCGATAATCCCCGGCACAATCAGTGCCATCTGCCAGCTGTACTGTGTTGCCAGCCAGGCGGTCAGCAGCGGCAGGGTAATGCCGCCGAGGTTGATGGAGATATTCCATAATCCCCACCAGAAACCGCGCTCGTTGCGCGAATACCAGTGTGTCAGGATGCGGGCGCACGGCGGCCAGCCCCATCCCTGAAAAAAACCGTTCAGTGTCCAGACGATCAGCAAAGCAGGAAATGACAGGCACCAGGCGAATACGATATTGAGCACGCCGGTCATAAACAGCCCTGCACCCATAAACCAGCGGTAGCCTGTAATGTCGTGAAAAATTCCGGACAAAAACTTTGAGATGCCGTAGCTGAGGTAAAACGCAGTGGCTATCCAGCCGATATCGCTTTTATCCAGAAATAACTCAGCCTGCATAACCGGCATGACAAAATTGAAACTTTTGCGGGTCAGATAAAACGTGGCGTAACCGATAATCATCGATAACATCAGTTTGTTGCGCCAAAAATGATACGTTTTATCCATAGATGCTCCCGCTCAGGATGAGAAATGTAATCAATCTGTCAATGAAAAGGATGAGATAAGGTAGTAGGTGACTAGGAATTAGTCTTAGTTTTCATGATTTTCATCAGAAAATGTGGGCAGGTTAACAATAATCCGGGTACCGCCGCTGGTGGTCAGCGTCCAGTCGCCACCGAGCGCCTGCACCCGTTCTTCAATGCCGCGCAGGCCAAAGCCGCCGCTGCGTTTGTTATCAGGTATTCCGATGCCGTTATCACTCACATGAAGCTGTATCGTGTCACGGGTCTGTTTCAGTGAGATCAGAATATGCGTTGCCCCGGCGTGCTTGCTGATATTATTTAACAATTCCTGAACAAGCCGGTAGAGCGTAAACAGAACGGTCTCGTTTTCCGGTGCCTGTTTCAGCTCATAATGAAAATCACATTGAATGGCATTTTCCCCGAAAGCAAACTCCGCAATCAGGTGGCGCAGGGCATCTTCCAGTGACATTTCATTCAGTACCGGCGGGCGCAGTTCACGCAGTAACTGGCGGGTGGAGTGATGGATCTTCTGCGCCAGCTCGTTTATCTGTGCGGCGGCCTGACAACTGCGCGGATCAGGCGCTGTCTTTTTGACCAGCATGGATTGGATCTGAATCGCCGTAATGTTCTGCCCGATTTCATCGTGAAGCTCGCGGGCAATGGCTTTTTTGACATCTTCTTCCGTATGCACCAGTTTCTGCATCAGATCACGTCGCGCCTGCAGTTCCTGCTCCAGCCGTTCGCGGTAGCGCTGTAAATTGCGCGATAACTGCTGCTGGCGGCTGATGGCAATTCCTAATCCGATACCAATCAGCGCCTGGGTACTCATAAACATCTGTAATTCCTGAAGATCAGCAAATGCGCCGTTAAACTGCCGCGCAAAGGTGATGATCAGGCTGCCGAGCAGGGCGGATAACACGCCACCCTGCCAGCCATAGCGGTAGGCCATAAAGACATTCGGGATAAACACCAGCAGCACCAGAAGACGCTCAATCTCCGGGGTGAAAAACAGTTGTGCGCTGAGCCCCGCCAGACAGAAAAGAAAACACCACATCAGCAGTGATGTGCGCAGTTGCGGATCTGGTGAGCCATAATCTAGGATCAGGCGGAAATGCTGCTCATGGAGATATTCATAAATCAGATACACGAAAGGTGTCAGCAAAATACCGCCGGTAAAGCTGGTAAGAAATACCTGGCTGACACTCAGAGGAGTAAGCAGGGCGAACAGGACAGTATGCAGAATACTGTTGATCCCGACACCGGCAAGCAGCAGTAACAGCCGCTGCCAGTACAGTGTGTAGCGCCACCAGATAGCCTGTACGGCAAAGGCGGTAAGCAGGCTCAGCAACGGGGAGAGCAGAACAGCGGTGTGCGGCATCAGCTGTTCCTGCGATAACCAGATACTCAGCAATAATTCAGACAGCAATAATACCGGCCAGAAGCGACGCCACAGCAGGATCATCAGTGCCAGGCGTAATCCCTGCGGCAGAAATAAGGTGGACAGCATACTGTCCGGGCTGAGATAAAAACTGATGATCCAAAGCCCTATCCAGGTCAGTGAATAGGTAAACAGCAGAAACACAGATTGTAACAGCAGACGCGCACTGCGGCTCATGGGCTATTGTCCCGCGATCAGATGATGCGCCAGGGCAAAATGAACCAGATCAATGGTGTTGTCACAGTGCAGTTTTCCCAGCACGTTGGCGCGGTGAACATGCACGGTTTTGTGGCTGAGTGTCAATTTATCCGCAATGGCTTTCACACTCATTCCGCCGACCAGCAGGTCAAAAACTTCACGCTCACGCGGCGTCAGGTCATTCAGTGCCCGGTTTTCCGGCGGCGATTGGCGCAGGGCGCGCATTGCATCCGCACACAGATAACAGCCGCCCTGATGCACGGAACGTACCGCCTGAACCAGCTCTTCCGGACCGCAGCGTTTGGTCAGATAGGCCGCCGCACCTGCATCCAGTGCACTCTGCACAAAAGCCGGCGTATCATAAATACTCAGAATGATGGTGCGGAAAGCCGCATTGTGCTCACGCAGGCGGGTCAGCAACTGTAACCCGTTTTCATCGGGCATGGAGATATCCATGATAGCCACATCAATATTCAGGCGGGTCAGTTCCGGCCATGCTTCTTTGGCACTGGCATATTGTCCGGCAATTGTGATATCCGGTTCCAGGGTCAGGAGTTGGGCAAAACCTGACCGTACGACTACATGGTCATCGATGAGCGCTATTTTTATCATGTCCGGACAGCGTGTTATCAGTCAGAGAGGGGGAAATTGAGTAAAGGTTATATCAATATAGTGAATGATAATCGAGGGGATTCACGCAGAAATCAGCTATCCGGCGTTTTTTTTACAGCTTAACCGATTCGGTTGCGGGCAATTTACCGGCAACCGACAGGCTGATTATTTTACGTAAGCAAGCAGTGAGAGTGAATCACGGGCAAGAGCGGTACATTTATAGTTTTCTGAGAGCTTGATCTCTTTGATGTCGAGATAATTCTCTTTATTCAATTTTGCCATCTCTTTGATGTTGTAATTGCTCATATCCCAGCGGTTACTTTGTGCAAATAATAAAATGGCTTTTTCGATCCTGGAATTCTGCAGATCCTGATAGCCACAATCATTTTTCAGATAGATAAAAACAGCGGTCAGCCCGGCAAGATCTTCAGCCTGTGACGGCGTCAGTGCTTTCGCAGGAAGGGAAAGCAACATAGCAAAGCTGATTAAAAGACTAAGTAATATTTTCATAAAGGTAGTGTACCGGTGACGCCTGTCAGTTTATGTGAAGATTTTAATAGTTTTGTCGTGAATTTAATAGCCTGACTAAAGTGGTGTAAAGCCCCTGTTTTCAGCGTGGCATTATATTGACCTTGCCCTTAGGTCAGGGTTTAGCCTTTGCTATAACAGAACTGAATCAATTTGTCATAGCATATCATTATTGATGATAAAGGAAGCATATCATGCAACGACGTGATTTTTTGAAATATAGCGTATTCTTAGGTGCTGCCACGATGCTGCCGGCATGGAGCCGGTTTGCCTTTGCCGCTGAAAACCGACCTTCCCTGGGGATCCCGCCACTTTTAACCTCTGATAATGCACAAAAAATCACCCTGAACATTCAGCAGGGACAGGTCTCTTTTGCTGCCGGAAAAACCACACCGACATGGGGATATAACGGCGACTTGCTCGGCCCTGCGCTGAAATTGAAACGCGGCAAACCGGTCACCGTGGATATTGTGAATAAATTACCGGAAGCGACCACGGTTCACTGGCACGGGCTGGAAATCAGCGGTGAGCAGGATGGCGGTCCGCAGGCGATTATTGAGCCGGGTAAAACCCGGACCGTCAATTTTACCCCGGATCAACCGGAGGCAACTTGTTGGTTCCATCCGCATACCCACGGAAAAACCGGGTATCAGGTCGCGATGGGGCTCGCGGGACTGGTACTGATTGAAGATGAAAACTCCGCCACCACCGGATTACCGAATCAGTGGGGCGTGGATGATATCCCCGTCGTCTTGCAGGATAAGCGCCTGAAAGCAAACGGTGAAATTGATTATCAGCTCGATGTGATGTCTGCGGCGGTCGGCTGGTTCGGCGACATGATGCTGACGAACGGCGCGGTGTATCCGCAGCATATGGCACCACGCGGCTGGTTACGTCTGCGTCTGCTCAACGGTTGCAATGCCCGCAGCCTGCGGATAGCCACCAGTGACGGGCGTCCGCTGTACGTGGTGGCGAGTGACGGCGGTCTTTTGGGTGAACCGGTAAAAGTGCAGGAATTACCGATCCTCATGGGAGAACGTTTTGAAGTGCTGGTGGATACCTCTGATGGTCAGCCGTTTGATATTATCACGCTGCCGGTACGCCAGATGGGCATGACACTCGCTCCGTTTGATAATCCGCTGCCGGTACTGGCTGTCCGTCCGACACTGGATGCCGCGCGCGGTAAACTGCCGGATGTTCTGTCGGCAATGCCGGCGCTGATTGATGCCTCCCGCCTGCCGGTGCGTGAGTTCCGTCTGATGATGGATATGCGCCTTGATATGCAGGGCATGATGATGCTGACAGACAAATATGGCCCGCAGGCCATGGCCGGTATGGGCAATCATGGCGGCATGGGCAATATGGGTGGCCATGGCAATATGGGCAGCGGCATGAAAGGCATGAGCCGCGGAATGCACGGCGGCGGTAACAGTGGCGGCGGTCATTGCGGCTCCGGAAATATTGATATGATGAATGCCAACAGTATTAATGGTCTGCCGTTCTCAATGACAGAAAGTGCGTTTGATGTGAAACAAGGGCAAACGGAGCGCTGGGTGATTTCCGGCGTGGGCGACATGATGCTGCACCCGTTCCATATTCACGGCACGCGTTTTCGTATCCTCAGTGAAGGCGGACGTAAACCGGCAGCACACCGGCAGGGCTGGAAAGATATCGTCCGTATCGAAGGTGATGTCAGCGAAGTTCTGGTGAAATTTGATCATCCGGCAACCAATGCACATCCGTACATGGCGCATTGCCATCTGCTGGAGCATGAAGATACCGGGATGATGATGGGCTTTACGGTTTCTGCCTGATTTATTTCTGTGCATTCTGTCATCCGCGTCATTATGTGGCGCGGACACGTTTGTTCTCCCGCCCGTTATCGCGAATTTATCCGGGGTATGTTAAACTAACGCGCTTTCTGACCAGTATTATACCCTTATTCATTCAGACTGCAGGTTCGTTGGCTGCATCCAGAATGACGTTGGGTAGAAATTCCTTTCTGTTTAATACTGAACCACTGTAACAGCGTAGCGTTGACGGCAAAAAAATCATGAAGAAACATACCTTAGATACAATGATCTCCGAAGCGGAGATTCAGCAGCGTGTTGCCGAACTCGGCAGTGAAATTTCCGCACACTATCGTCACAGCGATAAAGATCTGGTCTTAGTCGGATTGCTGAAAGGCTCTTTTATTTTTATGGCTGATTTATGCCGTAAAATTGATGTTCCGCATGAAGTGGATTTTATGACCGTATCCAGCTACGGCAGCGGTACATCCTCCACCCGTGATGTGAAAATTGTCAAAGATCTGGATGAAGATATCCGCGGCAAAGATGTGCTGATCGTGGAAGATATTATTGATTCCGGTAATACATTGCATCGTGTGCGCGATATTCTCTCTCTGCGCGGCCCGAACTCTGTGTCTATCTGCACACTGCTGGATAAACCCTGCCGCCGTGAAGTAAATGTACCGGTGGAGTGGGTGGGTTATGCAATTGAAGATAAATTTGTGGTGGGCTATGGCATCGATTATGCACAGAGCTACCGCCACCTGCCGTATATCGGGCATGTGACACTGCTGGAAGAGTGATAGTTTTATTATCATCTCAGACAAAATGGCGCCGGAAAGGCGCCATTTTTGTATCGGAATATCAGCGTTTTATCAGTTTCAGGATGCCTGCCTGGATAAGCGGCGAAATAAATGCAGTTAACAGTAGTAACTGAAAATAATGAAACAGAGATGATGATATATAGTTCAGTTCTTCCGGCGCACTGGTACTGAAATATATTTTCCCGTAACAAAAGGATACAAGCATCAGCACAATAATATTACTCACTGTCATTAATATTGCGCTCATCACTGTTATTTTTTTCGTTATCGTATAAATAATACCAAATGATATCAGGCTGATACATAAGAATCCGGCCGAAAATATCAGGCTCGTGATGAAAATAGACGTAATATCATTATAAATTAATGTGCTGCCGGCCGGGAGGTAAGCGTCAGCTGCAAGCCGGACAAAAAAGTACCCGGTTAATAAATTGATAAAACCAAATAAAATGATTATCAGCAGATTATTTTTTTTCATAACCAGCCTTAATTAAATCCAATATTTTAGTGAAATCGCTTTCATTTTTGATGATCCCCAGATGGCGGTTTTTTTTATCAAATTTTCCCAATGCTGTAGGAATACCGGTTCCGCCCTGATCTATAAAAAATTGTACATGCGGGTTATTGTATAATCTGACCGATGGTATCGGATCTTTTCCGTAAAGGTACGGGCTTGGCAGTAAATCATTATTGTAGACATATTCGGTTGTCAGCGATTTTGGTAAAAAATTATCAAATCCGGCAACCGGTGTTACATAGGTATCAAATCCGGCATATTCTAATCCGACAATAGCTTTGCCGCCCTTTTTATCTTGCTGAGAGATAAGATTTTTATCAAACAGTGCCCGCAATTGCTGCCAGGTACTGAGGTCGTTGTGATTGACCCTTTTATTTTCGTAGAAAATATCCTGCTCAAGTTTAAGTTGAAAAACCATGCGGTAAATTTGTTTCCCTGACGGGCCTATTGTATTGGCGAATGAGGGAAAACCGGATTTAGGGTGGATTTGTTCTTTGATGAAATAAATACCCGTATCCCTGATAATCATTGTCTGCATAAACATCCTTTTATTATGAATAAAATGAAATTTATGGGGAGTTATATTAAATTATCAGGGACAGGGCAACTAAATCCCGGGTTGTCAGGTAACTATACGTAATAAAACCAGGGTATAAATAAAACAGTATCCGAAAATACTGTTTTATTTTACTGTATGAATCCCGGGATCAGGACTGTGACATATTAGACAGCTTGGCGACCGCCTGACGATAGACCAGTTCCATTTTTTCGCGGCTGTCAGAGCTGATATCCAGATCGTGAAGCAGACCTTTGTTTATCCCGTAGATCCAGCCGTGGATCATCACGCGCTGACCGCGTTTCCATGCCGCCTGCATAATAGTGGAGTGACCGAGGTTATACACCTGCTCAACCACGTTCAGTTCGCATAAGCGATTGATTCTGTCCTGCGGCGCGAGTTCACCCAGCAGAGAGCTGTGTTGATACCAGATATCACGGATATGCAGCAGCCAGTTATTAATCAACCCGAGTTCGGTGCCTTCGATGGCTGCCTGGATACCGCCGCAGTTATAGTGACCGCAGACGATAATATGTTCGACCTGTAAAACATCCACCGCATACTGGATAACGGAGAGACAGTTAAGATCAGTATGGATAACCAGATTTGCCACATTACGGTGAACAAACAGGTCTCCCGGGGCCGCTTCGATCAGTTTTTCGGCGGGAACACGACTGTCAGAACAGCCGATCCAGAGGAACCGCGGCTTTTGAGCCTGTGCGAGTTCTTTGAAAAAATCCGGATCTTTTTCATTTACGGATTCGGACCACTGTTTGTTATTGGCAAACAGCTCTTCGATTTTTTTCATCATGACGGATAGCCTGTTGGAGATCCTTTCGCTAGAATCTGTGTATAAAAAATTTAAATTTTAATAATTTGTTATTAAATAATTTCAGAAAAGAAGACAAATTGTCAAGAACCGATTCCGGTTCGCAGGTAATATTTTGGTTTATATTGCACTCAAATTTCTAAATTAAAAAGGTATTTTTCTGTTATGACCTATGCACTGGAAATATCACAATTAACCAAGCAGTATGCAGGTGGCGTACAGGCTTTGCGGGGAATTGACCTGAAAGTCAGCGCCGGGGATTTCTATGCGTTACTGGGTCCGAACGGCGCAGGAAAATCCACCACCATCGGCATTATCAGCTCTCTGGTCAATAAAACCGCCGGGAAAGTCTCGGTTTTCGGCTATGACATTGATACTGACCTGGTGCTGGCGAAGCGCCAACTGGGGCTGGTACCGCAGGAGTTTAACTTTAACCCGTTTGAAACCGTATTACAGATTGTATTACAGCAGGCGGGCTATTACGGCGTGCCGCACGATTTAGCGCAGGAGCGGGCAAAAATCTACCTGACGCAACTGGATTTATGGGGAAAACGCAATGAACGCGCTATGCGCTTGTCCGGCGGGATGAAACGCCGTCTGATGATTGCCCGCGCGCTGATGCATCAGCCGAAACTGCTGATCCTCGACGAACCGACTGCCGGTGTGGATATTGAACTGCGCCGCTCAATGTGGGGCTTCCTGAAAATGCTGAATGCGCAGGGGACGACTATCATCCTCACGACGCACTATCTGGAAGAGGCAGAAATGCTGTGCCGCAATATCGGGATTATCCAGCACGGCGAGCTGGTGGAAAACACCAGTATGAAGGAGTTACTCAGCAAGCTGGAGTCTGAAACCTTTATCCTGGATTTAGGCGCAAAAAGTCCGCTGCCGCAGCTTGAGGGCTATAAATATCAGTTAACAGATACCTCAACGCTGGAAGTGGACGTCCGCCGTGAGCAGGGGCTGAATGGTGTTTTTGCCCAATTGAATGCGCAGGGGATTGATGTGTTAAGTATGCGCAACAAAGCAAACCGTCTGGAAGAGTTATTTGTGCATCTGGTTAATCATGATGCGGAGGCTGAAAAATGATGTCGTTGTACTGGGTGGCGCTGAAAACAATCTGGCGCAAAGAGATCACCCGCTTTATGCGGATTTGGATACAGACACTGATCCCGCCGGTGATTACGATGTCGCTCTATTTTATTATCTTCGGGAATCTGATAGGTAACCGGATTGGTGATATGGGCGGCGTGGGGTACATGCAGTTTATCGTGCCCGGGCTTATTATGATGTCCGTGATAACCAACTCTTACGCTAATGTGTCGTCTTCCTTTTTTGGTGCAAAATTCCAGAAAAGTATTGAAGAACTGCTGGTCGCCCCGGTGCCGACTCATGTGATAATTGCCGGGTTTGTCGGCGGCGGCGTGGCGCGTGGTGTGCTGGTCGGCATACTGGTTACGCTTATTTCCCTGTTTTTTGTACCGCTGCATATCCACTCATGGTTTATGATTGTCACCACACTGCTGATGACCTCGATCCTCTTCTCGCTGGCGGGGCTGCTTAATGCACTGTTTGCGAAAAGCTTTGATGATATCAGTATTATTCCGACCTTCGTTCTGACACCGCTGACTTATCTGGGCGGCGTATTTTACTCCCTGACACTGTTACCGGCATTCTGGCAGGCAGTTTCAAAGCTCAATCCGATTGTGTATATGATTAGCGGCTTCCGCTATGGTTTCTTAGGGATCAGTGATGTTTCTGTGGCGACAACACTCGGCGTTCTGAGTCTGTTTATTGCCGTATTTTATATTCTTACCTGGCGTCTGATAGAGAAAGGACGTGGTCTGAGAACCTGATCTCTGATGACAGTTGTGACAGAAACCCGGCAAAATTATTGCCGGGTTTTTTTTTCGCCTCATCGCACCATTTCCCCGCGTGACGTAATTATTTTTCCTCCGGTTATCTCTGATAGCTGAGCGCCTTCTTCCGTTTCCTGCCATTCCAAAACCAAATAACAGAATTAATATGCATTTATTTATCATCACATAGATTAGTTAAATTAATGTGTTTATCGTGTGCAGACTGATGGGATACATCAGTTTTACTGAATTTTTAAGGTGAGCTTCGTTCTGTTTAACGACTATGCCTGATGTCATTCAGGATGCAGAAGTTTGAATGAATAAGGGTATATACCGGAGGTATTTTATGAGTGTGGTTGCATACGGCAAGGAAGGCGGATGGTCATTTATTCATGATTTTCTTAATAGTCCGGAGCGGGGTAACGGACGCTATATTAATAATAAAATCTCATACGATACATTTGATGCGGGTAGCCATATAGCCCGGGAAAATACAACATGGAATGGTATTGGTAAAATAGGGCAGCCGGCGGAGGTGACTTACTCTTTCCCGACATGGGACGGTATGTACAAAAATGGATTCGGTGATAAAGGACTACAGGGATTTAATGCAAACCAGCAGACACAGGCGCGGTTATCACTACAGTCGTGGTCTGATGTGGCAAATATTAAATTTACTGAAGTGAATGCAGGGAGAGGTGAAATCTATACCAATATCACCTTCGGATATATTAATGATAAATATACTCAGGCCTATGCCATGCTGCCGTTCAGTCGTGATGAATGGGGCAGACCGTATACAGATTCGCGCGGTTATGATGTGTCCGGCCAGACCTGGTACAGCTCAACACCGGGTGCGCTGAATATTACACCGGAAAACGGCAATTACGGCCGCCTGACTATTACGCATGAAATCGGTCACTCCCTGGGATTAATGCACCCGGGCGATTATAACGCGGGTCAGGGATCACCGTCTTATAAAAATGCTGATTATGCAGAAGATACCCGACAGTACAGTGTGATGAGTTACTGGAGTGAAAAAATGACCGGCGGGGATAATAAAGGAAGCTATGCTTCAGCCCCTATGCTGGATGACATCACGGCTATCCAGAAACTCTATGGTGCCAATTACAATACCCGGTCGGATGATACTGTGTATGGGTTTAACTCTAATACCGGGCGTGATTATTACTCGGCAAAAAGTGGCAGTGACAAACTGATTTTCAGCATCTGGGATGGCGGTGGTAATGATACGCTGGATTTCTCCCGTTATTCTGATGATCAGCGGATTATCCTGGAATCAGGCAAATTTTCTGATGTGGGCGGGCTGACCGGTAATGTCTCAATTGCACACGGTGTGGTGATTGAGAATGCCATCGGCGGGCGCGGTAATGATGTGATCATCGGCAATGATGCTGACAATATTCTCAAGGGTAATGCGGGGGATGATGTTCTGTACGGCGGTGCCGGGCAGGACACACTCTGGGGCGGCATCGGGCAGGATATTTTTGTCTTTTCTGCCGTAACAGATTCCCTGTATGCGCAACCTGATCGCATTATGGATTTCTCAACCGGCCTGGACAGAATTGACTTACAGGGTCTGAATCAGAACCGGTTTGGTGACAAATTTATTCACTTTGTGAATGAGTTCAGTGGCAGATCCGGGGAAGCCATGCTCAGTTATGATGATGACAGAAATCTGACAGAGCTGCTTATCAATATCGGCGGAAATCAGTATCAGCCTGATTTTAAAGTGGATATTGTAGGTACGGTAAATGTCGCGACTGACTTTATCGTGTAATGCAGCAGACGGGCGCGGCAGGAGTCACTGCGGCGTCCGTACCGCACAGGGAATGATTGAAATGCCTGTCATATACTTAATATTATCACTATTTTCTCTTCTTTTTCTTCCGGGATACAGCATGGCGGATAGTCAGGTTCTGCCCTCAGCGGGCGCGTTAAAAGGTGAATGGCAATTTACCGGCGGGCAACACACTCAGACGGTCATACTGACTGATATCCCGGATACATCGGCAAACGGTTTTGTGCTGCATTTCATGGCGGGCGCGGCAAACCAGCCTGTTACCGCCTGGCGTCCTGAGCCGGACGGTATTGCGTTTGTCACTGCAGACGGTACAGCCCGCTACTTTTTTTGTGCGGAGTCTCCCGGTCATTACCGGGCTGAAATCTGGCATGACGGTGGCGCACAGCTTGTGAAAAAGTAACCCGCCACCCGGCGTGTCCGCAGCATCCTTCTCATAACAAGATTCCTGAGCGATGACTCAGGCGGAGCACCTGTTTATGTTTTCCGGGAAAACCAGAAACGAAATCACCGCATTTATCGCCACACGCAAAAAACTCTTTACCACTCTCGCATTATTCACCGCACTGATTAATCTGCTTATGCTGGTGCCGTCCGTGTATATGTTGCAGGTCTACGATCGCGTTTTACCTTCCGGTAATGATATGACATTACTGATGCTGACACTCATTATGATCGGGCTGTTTATCCTGATGGGCGGGCTGGATTTCCTGCGTAATCTGTTGGTTATCCGTATGAGTAACCAGTTTGATATGGCACTGAATACCCGTATTTACACGGCTGCATTTCAGGCAAAACTGAACCGTACCCCGGGTATCATACCATCAGCGGCGCTGACCGATCTGATGCTGCTGCGCCGTTTTATTACCGGCAACGGTATTTTTGCCTTCTTTGATTTACCCTGGTTCCCGGTTTATCTGCTGATTATTGCGCTGTTTAACCCGTGGCTGGGATTATTTGCATTATGCGGGGCATTGCTTCTGCTGTTTCTTGCCATTATCAACGAACGCTTTTCCGGGCCACCGCTGACGGCGGCGAATCAGTTTTCCACCACCGCGCAACTGATGCAGAGCAGCCATTTTGAGCACACACAGCCCGCTGATGCGATGGGAATGCAGCAACACCTGCGTCAGCGCTGGCTCAATAACCACCTTTGCTGTCTTGAGGCGCAGACTCAGGCAAGTGATGTTGCCGCTAAAATGATGTCGCTGACCAAAACCACGCGCATAGCACTGCAATCCCTGATGCTCGGGCTGGGGGGCTGGCTGGCGCTGGATAATACCATTACGCCGGGCATGATGATTGCCGGTTCTATTCTGATGGGACGCGCACTTGCACCGATCGAACAGGTTATCGGTGTATGGAAAAGCGCGAAAGAGAGCAGGCTGGCCTATCAGCGCCTGAAAACCCTGCTGGCAGCACATCCGTTGCCGCCGGTGAAGATTGCACTGCCGGTACCAAAGGGAAATTTGTCCGTATCCGTAATGCAGGCGGGGTATCCTCACAGCAATGTGCCGCTGTTGCATAATCTGCATTTCAGTCTGGCGGCGGGAGAAGTGCTGGGGGTGATTGGCCCGAGCGGTGCCGGTAAATCGACCCTGGCAAAACTGCTTGCCGGGCTGTGGCCTGCAATGCGGGGTGCTGTCCGGCTGGATGGCGCGGATATCAGTCAGCAGGACAAAACGGAGATTGGTCAGTACATCGGCTATCTTCCGCAGGAAATTTCGCTTTTTACCGGTACAATCGCCGACAATATTGCCAGGTTCGATCCTCATGCGGATGCAGATAATATTATTTATGCCGCAAAAATGGCGCAAATCCATGAATTGATCCTGCAACTGCCGCAGGGATATGAAACGCTCACCGGAGCCAACGGAGAAGGACTTTCCGGCGGACAACGCCAGCGCATTGCACTTGCCCGCGCACTGTATGGCTCACCGGCGCTGATTATTTTAGATGAACCAAGCTCTAATCTGGATGACGCGGGGATCCTCGCACTGGTCAGTGCGATTAATACGCTGAAAGAACAGAAAAAAACCGTCATTCTGATCACTCACCATAAACAGCTGTTGTCCGTTACAGACAAACTGTTACTCCTGATTGACGGGCATGCAAAGTTGTCCGGACCAACGGCTCAGGTTATTACGCAACTGAGTCATTCACCGGCAGAACGGGCAGAACATCATGATAAATAAACACAAAAAAATAAACTCAGATGCGGTGACTGTGCCGGTGGACACACAGAAGTACCGGCGGGCGGGCAGCGTGATGATTATCGCCGGTTTCTGTGGTTTCTTGTTGTGGGCAGGGTTTGCACCACTGGACAGAGGTGTTGCTGCATCAGGAACGGTGATTGTATCAGGCAGCACAAAGCAGGTTCAGGCACCGGTGGACGGGGTTATCTCAGCCATAAAAGCAGAAAACGGGCAGCAGGTGGATGAAGGTCAGGTGTTGGTCAGCCTCAGCCCTGTGCAGTCACAGGCGCGCAAAGAGTCACTGGCGGAGCAACTTGACAGCACGCAGGTCACTATCCGCCGGCTGGAAGCCGAACTCAGCGGACAGAGCGGGTTTACACTGAATGCAACGGATAAATACTACGCGCCTGCGCCTTACAGAGAAGCGCAATTACAGGCGCAAAATGCATTACTGACAGACCGCCGTCTTGAGCTGGAGAGTGAAATTCAGGGCTGGCAGGTGACCATCAGCGGGCTGACCCGGCGGCTCGGCACACTCAGCGATATTGCCCGTAACAAGCAGCAGCAACTGACCAGCCTGACCACACAGACGGCAAACCTGAAATCACTGGCGGAGGAGGGCTATCTGGCACATCACCGTTATCTGGAGGTAGCCCGTGAAAAAGCAGCGTGTCTCAGTCAGATTAATGAAAACCGTCTGCACATCAGCCAGGCAGAAGAGCAAAAGGCGTCTCTGATACAGCGGATAGCTCAGCGGCAGGCAAATTTTCACCAGCAAGCACGTGAAACACTGGCGCGCCTGACGGTGCAGTACAGCGATTTGGAAAAGCAGCGGATTATTGAAACGGATCTGACGGATAAACATCAGATAACCGCGCCGGTGAGCGGAACGGTGATGGATATCTCTGTTTTCACACAAGGCGGCGTGGTGCGCACGGGTGAGAAACTGATGTCGGTTGTCCCGCAGGAGCAGATATTAATCATTGACGGAAAATTATCTCCACAGTGGAGAGACAAAGTGGCATCCGGTCAGCCGGTGGATCTTATTTTTACGGCATTCAACCAAAACCGGACGCCGAAGCTGCAAGGTGAGCTGACATTTATTTCAGCGGATCGCCTGACGGATCCCGATACCCGTGAGCCGTACTATCAGATTCAGGCAACGGTGGCACAAGCGGCCGGGATCCCTGCGATAAAGCCCGGCATGACGGCAGAGATTTTCATTAAAACCGGTGAACGCTCTCTGCTCAGTTATCTGTTCAGGCCGGTAACTGATCGCCTGCATTCCGCACTGTCAGAGGAGTAACAGCATGCACTATTTTTCAGGCGCACATTTTTCAGGCGCACTCTGTGCGGCAGTGTTGTGGCTGCTGACCGGAGCGGCACAGGCAATCACACTGTCTGATCTCTGGTTGCTGGCGCTGAAGTCAGATCCGCATTTTCAGGCGGCACTGAAAACCCATGAGGCGGATTTGGCTCAGGCAGATGCCGGGCTGGCACACCTCCTGCCGACAGCCTGGCTGAGTTATCAGAATACGCCGCAAAACCGCCTGACAAAACGGGAGCCGGTTGCGGAGCAGCAGACTTACCGCAGCCATTCGCTGAATGTGGTGGTGACACAGCCGCTGTTTGATTATGCGGCCTACAGTCAGTATAAAGCGTCCCTTATCAGCCGTCCGGCGGCGGACAGCCGCAGGCAGCAGCAGCTATCTGAGCTGATGGTCAGGGTGACAAAGGCGTATCTGGCACTTGCGTATGTTCAGGATAAACAGGCACTGAACCGGAAACAGGAAGTATTACATCATGCTCAGCTGGCAGCAGCGCAGCGGCTTTATCAGTCGGGAGAAGGCATGCTGACGGATATTCAGGCTCAGCGGACACAGTTATTACTGGTGCAGGCGCAGGTGGCGGATACCGAGCCGGAAATTGAACATGCCCGCCGCACACTGGCGGATATTATCGGTCAGCCGCAATTGCGGGCAGATGATATTGCCCGGCTGAATACGGGAAATTTTCAACCTCCGGCGCTGCTACCGGCAGAATACCCGGCATGGGAGCAGCGGGCGCTGGCAGAAAACCCGCAGATCCTGGCGGCACAGTACGACGTGAGCCTGGCAAAACAGGCGGCAGAAGTACAGCGTGGCGCTTTCATGCCCACCGCGCAGATCTTTGCATCCTGGTCTGATAATAAATCTGACAGCAATAATATGGTGAATCAGCGTTATGAGTCACTCAGCGCCGGTGTTCATCTCTCTGTTCCGCTGTTCAATGGTGGTAAAGATATGGCGGGCATGCGTCGTGTATCTGCACAGTATCAGACGGCTCAGCATGAGCGGGATGCGGTGGTGCAGACATTGCTGCGTGAGTTATCACGTCAGTATCAGATTTGCCGGGGCGGCAGGGTAAAACTGCTGGCGTATGACCAGGCCGTAGCGGCGGCACAACAGCAGATTCAGGCGACACAAAAAAGTATTGCAGCAGGACAAGGCAGCCAGCCGGAAATGCTCAATGCAAGGACGCAGTATTACCGGGTGCTTAATGAGCAGATAAAAGCCCGCTACGACTGGCTGGAGGCATGGATTTTGTTATTGCAGTACAGTCATACGCCGGACAGCGATACTGTCCGGCAGATTGAGGGGTATTTCAGTCAGCAGGCGGCAGATTAACATGCAGGCAATCAATCAGGCGGATGCTTCCCAGCCAGACAGAGGCCAGAATAACGGCTTTCTCACTGTTTACACGCACATCCTGTAGATCATCTGCATCACAGATTTCCAGGCTGATATCGCGGAAACCCGCAGTATTTAAATCTTCGCGGGCATTATCCAGGCTTTCGCTGATGGCACTCGGGCGTTCGCGGATCATATCTGCGAGTGTTTGCAGTGTCAGATAAAGACGCGGTGCTGTTTTTTTCTCATCCGCATCAAGCAGTGTATTGCAGGAACTGAGCGCCAGTCCGGTTTTTTCGCGGGCCGTCGGAATAGTTGCCAGGGCAATATCATAGTTCAGGTCGCGGATCAGGCGGCGGATGGTCAGATAGCGGGGATGGTCGTTTGTGCCGAAGAAAACAATGTCCGGACGGACAAGGTTGAATAATTTGCACATCACGGTGGCGATGCCTCTCAGACGTGTGCGCTGATGCGGCTCATCACACTGGTGAACCAGCGGCGGCACAACAACCTGTGTCTGATGTGTCAGCCCGTGAGGATAAACATCACTGACGGCAGGGGCATAGACCAAATCAACCTGTGCTTTACTCAGTTTTTCACAATCCGCCTGCAATGTCCGCGGATAGCGTTGTAAATCTTCTTCCCGCGCAAATTGCAGCGGATTAACAAAGACGGAGACCACCACAATATCAGCCTGTGCGCGGGCTTCTTTAATCAGCGCCAGATGACCATCGTGCAGGTTTCCCATTGTCGGAATAAACGCAACACGTTTGCTGCCGGTGCGCAGGCGGGCTAACTCGTTGCGCAGGATAAGCGCTGTTTCAATAATCCGCATCAGTGTCTCCTTGTCTGTCCGGTAAGCCAAAAGTACAGAGTCCGGGTGCTTCTCACGACCAGAGCGTGAGCCCGTTTTCCGGGGTACGGGCGATAACGGCTGCAAGTGATTCGCCATCCGGCAGGATAAGCCCGGGCGCTATCTCTGCCAGCGGATACAACATAAACTCACGTTCTTTCAAACCATAATGCGGTACTGTCAGCCGTTCATCATGAATGACTTTATCACCAAACAGCATAATATCTAAGTCTAACGTGCGCGGACCCCAGCGTTCATCTTTGCGCACACGGCCTTGTGACAGTTCGATAGCCTGGGTGGCATCAAGCAGTTCATGCGGGGTCAGCGCGGTTTCCAGCAGGACAGCCAGATTGAGATAATCAGGCTGACCGGCAGGCCCCATAGGGGCGGTGCGGTAGAATGCAGAGTGGCATACCAGGCGGCTTTGCGGTATATCACCTAATGCCGCAATCGCCCGGTTGACCTGATCCAACGGTGAGTCCAGATTACTGCCGATGGCAATATAGACCGGGATCACGATGCACTGTTCTCATTATTCTGACGGTTACGCGGGTGACGGCGGCGCGGACGGCGTTTGAGTGTATCACTGCCCAGGTCTGACACCATTGTGCGCTGTTGCGGGGCATTCGCCAGCTGGAAATCAGCCCACCAGAGTGTCAGTTCCTGCAATTCGTGACGACCTTCCACTTTTGCGCGTAATTCCAGTAAATCAAATGCTGCACGGAATTTCTGGTTTTCGATCAGCCGGTTAGCCCGTTTACCCTGACGGCGCGGCAGACGAAGCTGTAACTGCCAGATATCCCGCATTGCGGTTGTCAGTCGTTTAGGAATAGCAATTGCGCGGCACTGTTCATCAAGAATGTCATTAATGGCGATAGCAAAGGCTTCATAGTAAGCCAGGCCACTTTCCTGAGCGAGTTTCTCCGCATGTTCGCACAGCGGATACCACAACATTACCGCAAACAAGAATGCCGGATTGACCCGCTGATCATGATGGATGCGGTAATCGGTATTTTTCAGTACCTGGTCGATAATACGCGCCAGCGGCGTGTTATTACTCTCTTTTAATGGTCCGGCAACCAGCGGGAACAACATATCCAGCAGATCGTATTCACGCAGCAGATTGAATGTTTTATATCCGTCACCGGCCTGTAACAGCTTCAGCACCTCTTCAAACAGACGGGCAGGCGGGATATCGCGCAGCAGTGTGCTCAGTGTGCGGATTGGTGCGGCGGTTTGCGGCTCAATGGTCATGTCCAGCTTACCGGCAAAGCGGATAGCACGTAACATCCGCACCGGGTCTTCACGGTAACGGGTTTCAGGATCACCAATCAGGCGGATAATCCGCTGCTGTAGATCTGACAACCCGCCGACATAATCGCGTACTGAGAAATCAGACACGCTGTAATACAGGCTGTTGATGGTGAAATCACGGCGCACTGCATCTTCTTCGATAGTACCGAAAATATTATCGCGCAGCAGCATTCCGTTCTTACCCTGCTGAGAACGGGTTTTTTCATCGGTTCCGGCGGGTTCTTCCGCATTATCATGCGGACCACGGAAAGTGGCGACTTCAATAATATCCTGTCCGAACATAATATGTGCAAGGCGGAAACGACGACCCACCAGGCGGCAGTTACGGAATAATTTTCTTACTTCGTCCGGCGTTGCGTTAGTGGCAATATCAAAGTCTTTTGGTTTGCGATCCAGCAGCAGATCACGGACCCCCCCGCCGACAAGGTGAGCGTCAAAACCTGATTTATTCAGGCGGTATAGAACCTTAAGTGCATTCTCACTGATGTTCTGACGGGAAATAGCGTGACTGTTACGGGGAATGACGGTCGCCCGGATTGTTCCGCTATTATTATCCATTTGTGCCGGTTTTTTACGCTTCACGGCAGGACGCGCGGGCTTAGCTCTGCGGGTGGCCGGATTCTGTGGCGTATGGTCAGCATTCGGGGCCGGCCTCTCAATGGCAGCCTCTGTGCGATCTGGTTTATTTTCTCGTGAAATCAGACTGCGACAGAACTTTGCGACTCGATTTAAAATGGTACACCTCTGTATAACAATTAAATGATCTAAAAAATAAGCGACTAATAATATCGTACACTTGTATTTTTGAGAATGCTTTACCAAAGGTAAAGCTAAATTATTCCCTGTTTGCAATCATATTGTCACGGGGAATACAGGCCGTTTGCCCGGAGAGTTTACGCGCGGCAGGGCCTGGCATCAATGGTAAATGAATATATACCGGGTATAGGTGATTCACTGAGCCGGTGTTTATTGTGACGGCGGAACGTAAGACAGCCCCGGTACAACGGCCGGAGAGCCGGAAAGAGGCGCCGGAGGAGACGGGCACGCCGCATTTTTCAGAGTATATATTTGTGCAGAAGACAGAATAAAAACGGACGGCGCTGTAAAAGCGCCGTCTGAGGTAAATGTATCAGCCTGCCATCTGCTTTTCGCGGATTTCAGCTAATGTTTTACAGTCGATACACAAATCTGCGGTCGGGCGCGCTTCTAAGCGGCGGATCCCGATCTCGACCCCGCAGGACTCACAAAAACCAAAATCGTCGTCCTCAACCTTTTTGAGGGTTTTTTCGATTTTTTTGATCAGTTTTCGTTCGCGATCACGGTTACGAAGTTCCAGGCTGAATTCTTCTTCCTGAGCCGCCCGGTCGACCGGGTCCGGGAAGTTTGCTGCTTCATCCTGCATGTGGGTAACAGTACGGCCGACTTCGTCTCTCAGTTGGTTGCGCCATGCTTCAAGTATCAACTTGAAGTGGGCCAGCTGAGCGGCATTCATGTATTCTTCGCCTGCTTTTTCGTGATACGGCTCAACGCCGGCAATGGCAAGAATGCTCAGGGACGAGGTTTTACGTTTTTGCCCTTCCTGCATAATGCTTCTCCTACACACGCATCTCTGACAATATCCCTTAGAGGGGAAAAAATAGGTCGCTATAGATAGCAGATGATTACGGGTAATGCAACCCTTGCTCTCATTAGTTTTGTAAGGTGTGAAGAACAGCGTGTTTATTCGCCCACAGCTAACAAAACATCCTACTTATTATAAAAAAAAACTGATATTCACCCTGTGAATGAAAAGGGTATTTTTTCATCAACACTAATACCATCCGGTGTTATGCGCATCTTGTAGCAGATAATTTCCATTCCGGATAGTGCTGCCTGCTGTAATAGTGATGAATATTTTTTATCAATATGTGCAGCTCCTGATACTGACTCAATCCCTGAGTGCAGTACAGCAAAAAAGAGAACTGCACGGTTTCCCGCTTCAGCAATTGCTTGTAACTCACGTAAGTGTTTTTGTCCACGTAAAGTTACGGTATCGGGAAAATAACCTTGTTCGTTTTCCAGCAATGTGACGGATTTTACCTCGATGTAGCAGGGCGCTTTATGCGGATCCGTCAGTAAAAAATCGACCCGGCTGTTTTCGCCGCCGTATCTTACTTCCTGTGCCTGAGTTTCATATCCGGTAAGTTCCGGGATTTGCGACTGCATCAGCGCGTCACTCACTAACTGATTCGCTCGCAGGGTATTAACACAAATAAGATGTCCGTCCTGTGTCTGTGTCAGTTCCCAGCTATGTGGGTATTTGCGCTTCGTATTGGCAGACTCCGAATACCAGACTGTATCACCAGGCGTTGCACAGCCCGTCATTGCACCGGTATTGGCACAATGAATAGTGATAGTGCTGCCGTCCTGCGTGATAATATCAGCAAGAAAACGCTTATAACGCTGAATCAGCGTCCCCGCCTGTAACGGGGGATGAAACTCCATAGCAACTCCTGTCAATGTGACTGCACTTTTCAGGGGGCGGCAATGCTACAATGTTGTGCGCCGAAAGTTAAGCAGAAGATGATGAGGTTTTTGTGACATATTCCCCCGTTTGTAACATTTACCCTGCGCTGAGTGCCGCACTCAGGCATGCGCCACAGGTATTATTACAGGCACCGACCGGCAGTGGTAAGTCCACTGTATTACCCTTGCTTATGCTTGATGATGCATCCGTTACCGGGCGGATTATTATGCTGGAACCCCGCCGTATCGCGGCCCGCAGCGTGGCGCACCGGCTGGCATCACAGCGCGGGGAAAAGGTGGGTGAGACGGTAGGTTACCGGATGCGCGGCGAAACCCGGGTCAGTAAAACGACACAAATAGAAGTTGTAACAGAAGGCATTTTAGTCCGGATGTTACAGCAAGATCCGGAATTATCTGACGTAGATATAATTATTTTAGATGAATTTCACGAGCGCAGTTTGCAGGCCGATCTCGCGCTTGCACTATTATTAGATGTGCAATCTTCACTGCGCCCTGATTTACGTCTGCTGATTATGTCCGCCACATTAAATAATGAACAATTATTATCGCTGCTGCCGGATGCTGAAGTGATCACCGCCGAAGGCCGGGCATTCCCGGTTGAACGGCGCTGGCAGCCACTCAATCCGCATCAGCCGTTTATCAGCGAAGTTGCCCGTCATGTGTTGCAGCTGTATCAGCAGAACTCCGGGTCTGTGCTGGTTTTTTTGCCGGGTCAGGCAGAAATCTGTCGTTTACAGGAGCAACTTGCCGGAAAAACAGATGCGGATACCCTTATCTGCCCGCTGTACGGGGCGCTTTCCCTTGATGAGCAGCAGCAGGCAATTGAACCGCCGCCTGAGGGAATGCGTAAAATTGTGCTGGCAACCAATATTGCGGAAACCAGTCTGACAATAGAAGGTGTCACCCTGGTGGTGGACAGTTGTCAGGAAAAAGTGACTCAGTTTGATCCGCGCAGCGGGCTGACCCGCCTGGTGCGCAGCCGGATAAGCCGTGCTGCCATGACACAGCGCGCCGGACGTGCCGGGCGCTGAGTCCCGGTATCTGCCTGCATTTGTGCGGGCAGGCCGAGGCAGAGCGGGCGGCGGCACACAGTGAGCCGGAAATCTGTCACACGGATTTATCCGGATTAATGCTGAACCTGGCGCAGTGGGGCTGCCGTGATGTTTCTCAGCTGTCCTGGCTTGATACACCACCTGCGGTTGCGGTACGCGTTGCACAACAGTTGCTGACTGATATGGGCTGCCTTCTGCCGCAGGGCGGGCTGACGGCAAAAGGCGAAGCGATGGCGGGATCCGGCACGGAGCCCCGGCTGGCCGCACTGTGGTTATACACGCTGAATGAGTCCCCGCAGCAGATTTATTGGGCGGCAAGATTGATTGCCGTACTGGAAGAACCGCCGCGTGAGGGGAACGGAAACCTGTTACATGATCTGACTCACCCGTCTGCCCGGTGGGACAAGCGGGCGCAGCAATTACTGAGTGCCGCAGGGCTGCCGGTCAGAAAACCGGCACAACCGCCGGATAATGACTGGCTGTGCCGCACCTTATTACAGGGATTTCCTGATCGCATTGCCGGTAATCGCGGGCGCTTTGGTATTTTTCAGCTGGCAAACGGCGTGGGGGCGGTTACAGATGAAAGCAGTCCGCTCGGCAATGAAAACGGGCTGGTAGCTCCGCTGATTTTGCAAAATGAACAATATGCCAATGCGCGTATCCTGCGCGCAGTGCCGTTTGAGCTGTCACAATTGCAGGATCTCGCCCCGCACCTGCTGAAAACAGAGAACCGGCTGACCCGTGATGAGAGCCGCGGAACATGGCAGGCGTGGCGGGCGGTGACCTGTGGTCAGCTGATAATAGAGCGCAGACAGCTTGCCGCGCCTTCTGCTGACATTGTCCGTGAGGCATTACTGGGTTGGATAGGTGAGCAGGGATTATCCGTGCTGACGTGGCGTGATGAAAGTCAGCAGTTGCTCATCCGCTTACAGTTAGCGAAAATCTGGTTCCCGGAGAAAACGCTGCCGGCAGGGGATGATGAAACGCTGCGGGAAACACTTGCGGTCTGGCTCTCTCCTTACCTGAATAATGTGCGCAATCAGCAGCAGCTTGCGGGAATTGATCTGTATGGCGCATTGCGCCAGCGTCTTGACTGGTCACAGCAGCAGTGGCTGGATACACAGTTTCCCCGCCATTTTGATGTTCCCACCGGTTCGCGGATCCCGGTAGAATATACATTGGATAAACCACCGGTTATGGCAGTACGTATTCAGGAGATGTATGGTGTGGATGAAACACCGTCTGTGGCGCAGGGACGTCTGCCGGTCACCGTCAGTCTGCTGTCGCCCGCACACCGTCCGATTCAGGTCACCGCAGACCTGAAAGCCTTTTGGGCAGGGAGCTACAGGGAGGTACAAAAAGAGATGAAAGGGCGTTATCCCAAGCATTTCTGGCCGGATGATCCGGCGAACGCGCAGCCGACAAAGCGTGTAAAAAAGTTTATGTAAATGCAAAGATTGGTTTTTTTAACGCGATTTTTGCTGTGTATGTTTCCGGAATCGGCGACAATAGCAACTGATACCCTTTTCATTCAGACTGCAGGTTTGTTGGCAGCATGAAGCCTGCCTGCATCCTGAATGACGTTGGGTATATATATTATCGCCTGTCCCGCTGAAACAACGGAAGGCGGCAGACAGACTGACGGGAGAGAGCATGTCTGATTTTGATCGTGAACGCACCGGCCGCAGTGGCAAAAAAGCCGCTGCCGGTAAGAAAAGGCGCTCAGACCGCCGTCGCCGGGAAGCGGATTATGACGACGATTATGAGTATGACGATGAATTTACTGATGACGAATCTGAAGATGATGACGATTATGATGATGAGGAAGCAGCCCGCATGAGTAAAAAAGGGCGCAAAAACAAGCCGCCTAAGCGCCGCTGGCGCTGGATTTGGTTCCTTGTCAAAATTGGTGTTGTTATGGCGGTTCTGCTGGGCATTTACGGCGTGTATCTGGCCGGTAAAATCAGTGATCGGCTGGATGGCAAAGTCTGGGATCTGCCTGCGGCGGTTTACGGGCGTACCGTGAATCTTGAGCCGGGCATGGATTACAGCCAGAAAGAGATGGTGAAACTGCTGGAAGGCATGCAGTACCGTCAGGTGAGCAAAATTACCAGCGCCGGCGAATTTACCGTTAACGGCAATACGATCCAGCTGCACCGCCGTCCGTTTGACTTCCCTGACAGTAAAGAAGGGCAGATTAACGCCCGCCTGGTCTTTGGCGGCAGCGGGCTGGAAAAAATCGAAAACGTGGATAACGGCCGTGAATTCGGTTTCTTCCGCCTTGATCCGAAACTGATTACCATGCTGCAATCCGCAAATGGTGAGCAGCGGCTGTTCCTTGCCCGCAGTGGTTTTCCTGATGTACTGGTAAAAGCATTGTTGGTTACTGAAGACCGCAATTTCTATGAGCATGACGGGATCAGCATTACCTCCATCGGACGTGCGCTGCTGGCAAACCTGACTGCCGGACGTGCGGTACAGGGCGGCAGTACGCTGACACAGCAATTGGTAAAAAATCTGTTCTTATCAAATGAGCGGACACTGGTACGTAAAGCCAATGAAGCCTATATGGCGCTCATTATGGATTACCGCTATGACAAAGATCGCATCCTCGAACTGTACCTGAATGAAGTGTATCTGGGGCAGAGCGGTGATGAGCAAATCCGCGGTTTCCCGCTGGCAAGCCTGTATTATTTCGGGCGTCCGGTGGATGAACTGAGTCTTGACCAGGTTGCATTGCTGGTGGGGATGGTTAAAGGCGCGTCGTATTACAACCCGTGGCGTAATCCGCAAAATGCCCTTGAGCGCCGTAATGTGGTGCTTAAACTGTTGCAGACACAGGGCAATGTTATTGATCAGGATATGTATGATGTCCTGAGCGCCCGTCCGCTCGGTGTGAAAGAAAAAAGCGGGGTTATCACACCGCAACCGGCCTTTATGCAACTGGTCCGCCAGGAACTGCGTGAGAAGCTGGGTGATAAAGTGGATGATCTCTCCGGCGTGAAAATTTTCACCACGTTGGATCCTGTGTCACAGGATGCAGCTGAAAATGCCGTGGAAGAGGGAATTAAAGCTATCCGTGCTGAGCGGAAAAAACCAGGTCTGGAAGGGGCGATGGTTATCGTTGACCGGATAAGCGGGGAAGTCCGCGCCATGGTCGGCGGCTCTCAGCCGCAGTTTGCCGGGTTTAACCGCGCAATGGCGGCAGAGCGTTCTATCGGCTCGCTGGCAAAACCGGTGACGTATCTGACGGCGTTGGGCAATCCGGATACTTACCGTCTGAATACCTGGCTGGATGATAATCCGCTGACTATTCAGGTTCCGGGCGGCGGCGGTACCTGGTCACCGCGTAACGACAGTAAAACCTTCAGTGGCCGCGTGATGTTGGTGGACGGGCTTGCCCGCTCTATTAACGTGCCGACAGTTAACCTTGGTATGGCGGTCGGGCTGGATGCGGTAGCAGATACCTTTATCCGCCTCGGCGCACCGGCGAAAAATATACAGAAGATCCCGGCAATGCTGTTGGGTGCGGTTAATCTGACGCCGTTGCAGGTTTCGCAACTGTTCCAGACTATCGGCAGCGGTGGTAACCGGGCAACATTATCGGCACTGCGTTCTGTTATTGCAGAAGACGGTACGGTGATTTACCAGAGCTTCCCGCAGGCACAGCGTGCGGTTGCACCACAGGCGGCTTATCTGACCTTATATGGTATGCAGCAGGTTGTGGTGCGCGGTACGGCAGCCCGCCGGTTAGGGCCGAAATTCGGTAAATATAATCTGGCCGGGAAAACCGGGACCACCAACGAAATGCGCGACAGCTGGTTTGTCGGCATCGACGGGAAAGAAGTCACTGTGTCCTGGATGGGACTGGATGATAACAGTCCGTCCGGTTTGTACGGCGGCTCCGGTGCGCTGGTGCTCTATGCCCGTTATCTGGACAATCAGCCGCCGCTGGCACTGAACCTGAATCCGCCGGAAGATATTACCGATATGTCGGTTAACGCAGACGGTAATTTTGTCTGTGACGGCGTGGGTGTCGCCCGCACTCTGCCGGTCTGGACCACAGATGCTCAGGCATTATGCGGACAGCAGGCGGCACCTGTACAGCAGGAACCTCAGTCCGGTGAAGAAGCACCGGGCTGGTTAAAAGAGATGTTTGATCAGTAATCATTATGCTCTTTTATTTGCATTGAAAACCCGCCGCCAGGCGGGTTTTGTGTTTTTGTGGTATGTTTAAGTAATAGGTAAATAATTAGTTGTAAAATCATTAGATGGCATCTTTAATCGCATTTTTTTAAGTGCTATACATGTACGGAGGATAATAGTGCGGAGGCGCAAAATGACGTATCAGATACTCAGTAATACGGCTGCAAGTATTACTGATTTAAAACGTAATCCGATGGGAACGGTGCAGGAAGGTGAAGGTAACCCGGTTGCCATTCTTAATCGTAATGAACCTGCATTTTATTGTGTTCCGCCAGAGTTATTTGCCTGGTATGTGGAACTGGCAGAAGATGCTTTGCTTAATCAGCTGGCGGATGAACGTATGAAATCACCTGAGATAGTGAGTGTATCTCTGGATGACCTATAAGCTTGAATTTGAAAAAAAAGCACTGAAGGAATGGCGCAAGCTTGGTCATCCTGTTCAGATGCAGTTTAAGAAAAAACTGGCGGAACGTCTGGAAAATCCGCATATCCCGTCAGCACGACTGAGCGGATGCAATAACCGTTATAAAATTAAACTCAAAGCGTCCGGTTATCGTCTGATTTATGAAGTTATTGATGACTGTGTTGTTCTGTTAGTGATTGCGGTCGCTAAGCGGGAAAATAATACCGTTTATCTTATAGCTGATGGACGTTGACATAATGAAGGCTAATCCATTGATGAAACAAGCTATCGTTTCCCATCCCGGTGTTATTGTATCCAATATCCTTACTGATCTTGGTGTGGGAGTCCGTCAGTTTGCTAAAAATATTGGTGTGACACCGGCAACGGTTTCCCGTTTTTTATCCGGAAAAACAGCGCTTACACCCTCTTTGGCTATCCGCATAGCGGCAGCGTTAGGCAGTAATCCGGCTTTCTGGCTACGTTTACAGGCAAATTATGATTTGCACCGCCTGCAAAATGAAATCGATATCTCAGGTATCGTGTTATATGACGCTTTTGCATCTGAGAAGAAAGTATCGGAAACAAACTGATATAAAAAAACGCATCCGACCGGATGCGTTTTTTTGTTCAGCAACTGATTTTCAACAGCTTACTTCTGTTGTTTTGCGTCTTCAGCGGCTTCTTTGGCTTCCACTTCTTCATACCAGCGCGGGTGATGTTTCTTCGCCCAGCGGCGGCTGACTTTGCCTTCGATCATGCCTTTAATCGATCCTTTCACCCAGAATGCCATATACATATGGATAAGGATGGCGTGGATCAGAATGATAGCGGCAGCCGCATGAATAAGCAGGCTCCAGCGGATCATCCACATCGGGAAGTAATGCGCGAAGTACGGACGCCAGATGACAATACCGGTGGCAAGCAGCACAAAAATCATGCTCATAATGCTCCAGAACATCATTTTTTGTCCGGCGTTGTATTTACCGACCCGTGCCACATTGTGTTCATTGCCTTTCAGCACTTCCACAATATTCTTAACCCACGAGATATCCTGGCGGTCAGGAATATTGTGTTTGACGAAGCGGAAAAACATAAACATCAGCACGAAGAAAATCAGCACACCAAAGAACGGGTGCAGAATACGCCCCATCTGCGGTGTCCCGAATGTTTCTGTCAGCCATTGCAGTGTCGGAAAGAACAAGGCAATACCGGATAAGGAAACCATAAAAAAGCAGATAACCACGGTCCAGTGACAGGCACGATCAACAAACTTTGTGCGCAGGATCATTTTGCTTTTTTTCTTACTCATGATGGTTTTCCTCCTCTTCTTCTTCATCGCTTACTTCTTTATTCGGTCCGATCCCCACATAGTGGAAGATAAGCCCGGCAAACGTGGCGATAAATCCGATGGCAGACAGCGGTTTCAATACGCCTTTCCAGAGGTCGATCGGGGTATCTATCTGCGGATCTTTCGGCAATCCGTGATAGAGCTCCGGGTTATCCGCATGTTGCAATACATACATGACGTGTGTGCCGCCGACGCCTTCCGGGTTATACACACCCGCATTGGCAAACCCGCGTTTTTTCAGTTTCTGTACGCGTTCATCAGCCACTTCCAGCATGTCTGCTTTGGTGCCGAAATGAATTGCGCCGGTCGGGCAGGTTTTGACACATGCCGGTTCCTGACCCACTGTGACCCGGTCAACACAGAGCGTACATTTGTACACTCGGTTGTCTTTCGGGTTGAGGCGCGGAATATTGAACGGGCAGCCCGCAATACAGTAACCGCAACCGATACAGTGTTCTGACTGAAAATCAACGATACCATTGGCATACTGAATGATTGCCCCGGCAGACGGACAGGCTTTCAGGCAGCCCGGGTCTGTACAGTGCATGCAGCCGTCCTTGCGGATAAGCCACTCCAGCTTGCCGTTTTCTTTGGTTTCGCTGAACCGCATAACCGTCCAGGATTTAGCGCTCAGATCTGTCGGGTTATCATAAACCCCGGTACAGAATCCGACGTCATCACGGATATCATTCCACTCGGAACACGCCACCTGACAGGCTTTACAGCCGATACAGGTGGTGACGTCGATAAGCTTCGCGACTTCAAGTTTGTCGTCACGCGCCTGCGGAGGTGGCGTTATGCTGTTAGTCGCAGAACGTTTGATAATGTCTTGAGATTGCATGGACATAATTCCTCCTTACGCCTTCTCGATGTTAACTAAGAACGCTTTAAATTCAGGCGTTTGCGAGTTGGCGTCACCGACTCCCGGCGTCAGTGTATTGGCGATAAAGCCTTTTTTGTGTCGCACCTTCAAAGCCCCAGTGAATCGGGATCCCGACTGTTTCGATTGGTTTTCCGTCCACCATCAGGGTTTGCAGGCGCGGTGTGACGACAGCTACGGCGCGGATAAAGCCACGTTTGCTGCTGACTTTCACTTTATCGCCACTGCTGATCCCTTTGGCTTCACCCAGTGTTTCACTGATTTCGACAAACTGTTCCGGCTGCGCGATAGCATTAAGCCGCGCGTGCTTGGTCCAGGTGTGGAAATGCTCAGTCAGGCGGTACGTTGTCCCCACATACGGGAACTCGGTATGACTGCCCAGGCGTTTCTTGTCATCTTCAAAGATACGGGCGGCCGGGTTAGAAATCACATTCGGGTGAAGCGGGTTCGTCCCGAGCGGTGTTTCAAACGGCTCATAGTGCTCAGGGAACGGACCTTCCGCCATTTTATCGATAGCAAACAGGCGGCCTAAGCCTTCCGGTTGCATGATAAACGGCCCTGTACCGACTTCCGGTGCCGAGGTGTTGAAGTCCGGGATATCATTACCGACCCATTTCTTGCCGTTCCACTCGATAAGTATGCGGTTTTTATCCCACGGTTTACCCTGCGGATCCGCAGACGCGCGGTTATAGATAACGCGGCGGTTCAGCGGCCATGCCCATGCCCAGCCCAGCGTGTTGCCGATACCGGAAGGATCACTGTTATCCCGGTTCGCCATCTGGTTACCTTTTTCCGTCCAGCTGCCGGTGTAGATCCAGCAGGAAGATGCGGTGGTACCATCATCACGCAGGTGTGCAAAGGTACTGAGAAGCGCACCTTTTTTCGCCAGCAGATTACCGTCGGCATCAAAAAGATCTTCCAGTGCAACACCGTTATTTTCACGGGCAACTTCATCAGATTCCGGGTGGAATTTACGTTTGTAATCCCACGACATCTTCATCAGCTGATCAACACCTTTACCGCCTTCTTCTTCATATAATTCACGGATCTTATAAAGAATACCGGCAAGGATCTGACCATCGTTGCGCGCTTCGCCCGGGGCATCCGCTGCTTTCCAGTGCCACTGTAACCAGCGTCCGGAGTTGGCAATGGAACCATCTTCCTCAGCAAAACAGGTGGATGGCAGGCGGAATACTTCTGTCTGAATTGATGCGGTGTCCACATCATTCATCTCACCGTGGTTCTGCCAGAAATTCGAGGTTTCTGTGACCAGAGGATCGACTGTTATCAGGTATTTCAGTTTACTCAGGCAACCAACGACTTTGTTTTTGTCCGGGAAGGAGGCAACCGGGTTGAAGCCCTGACAGATGTAGCCGGTTATCTCATTCTTATTCATCATGTCGAAATACTTCAGCACGTCATACGCCTGATCCCATTTCGGCAGCCAGTCATAGCCCCACTGGTTTTCCGGCGTAGCCGCATCACCATAGAAGGATTTCATCAGACTGACAAAGAACTTAGGATAGTTGCTCCAGTAGTTCACCTGGTTCGGCAGTGTCGCTTTCGGCGTATTTGCTTTCAGGTAGCTGGTGATATCCGTCTGTTTCTCTGACGGCAGCGTCAGATAACCCGGCAGGCTGGTGGACAGCAGACCGAGATCAGTCAGACCCTGAATATTTGAGTGACCACGCAGGGCATTAACGCCACCGCCTGCCACACCCATATTTCCGAGCAGTAACTGGATCATTGCCATAGTACGGATGTTCTGCGCACCAACGGTGTGCTGAGTCCAGCCTAAGGCATACAGGAACGTGGCTGCGCGGTTTGCCGGACTGGTAGAGGCCAGAATTTCGCACACTTTAAGGAAATCTGCTTTTGGTGTACCGCAGATTTTCTCAACCATATCCGGCGTATAGCGGGATACGTGTTCTTTCATCAGGTTCCAGACACAGCGCGGGTTTTCAAGTGTATCGTCGCGCAGCGCATGACCATTTTCATCAAACTGGTAGTTCCAGGTTGCTTTGTCATAGCGGCGTTTTTCAGCATCATAACCACTGAATAAACCGTCATCAAAAGTGAAATCCTCACGAACCAGTAAAGCGGCATTGGTATAATGGCGCACATACTCGTCATGGAATTTCCCGTTCTGTGTCAGATACAGAATAACCCCGGAAAGGAAGGTAATATCAGTACCCGAACGGATAGGAATATAATGATCCGCAACTGAGGCTGTCCGCGTAAAGCGCGGGTCAACCACGATCAGCGTAGCATCGTTATTATTTTTGGCTTCCATCGCCCAGCGGAATCCGACAGGATGCGCTTCTGCCGCATTCCCGCCCATGACCACAACGACATTGGCATTTTTGATATCAACCCAGTGGTTGGTCATCGCACCGCGACCAAATGTTGGAGCAAGACTTGCTACCGTTGGTCCGTGTCAGACACGCGCTTGGTTATCAACTGCCAGCATCCCGAGGGAGCGGGTAAATTTCTGGGTTAACATGCCGGTTTCATTACTGGCAGCGGAAGCGCAAAGCATCCCCGTTGTCAGCCAGCGGTTAACTGTGGTGCCTTCGTTGTTTTTTTCAATGAAGTTGGCATCACGGTCAGCTTTCATCAGACGGGCGATGCGTTCAAAGGCATCATCCCAGCTGATACGCTGCCACTTATCCGAGCCCGGAGCACGGTATTCAGGGTAGCGCAGACGGCTGTTACTGTGGATATAATCCAGCAAACCGGCACCTTTCGGGCATAATGCCCCGCGGTTAACCGGATGATCAGGATCACCCTCGACGTGGAAAATCGCTGATTTAGCATTCATGGCACCATCGCCCATGCTGTACATCAGCAACCCGCACCCGACTGAACAATAAGTACAGGTGTTCCGGGTCTCTTTCGAGCGGAGTAATTTGTATTCCCGTACATTAGACATTGCTACTGACGGCATAAAGCCTAACGCGGCGGCTGTAGTTCCGGCCAGCCCGCCCGCACAAATCTTAAAGAACTGTCTGCGGCTGAAATTCATCGCATCCTCTTTTTTTATATATTTGTAAAAAATCATGAGGAGAATATCAGCAAAGGTTGAATTTATATTGCCTGAAATCAATGAAAGTGAACTTTAATGTTTAATTAAAATTAATCGGAGGAATCAGCACGATTTGAATAATCACAAAGTAGTAGTGATTTCTTTATAATTGACGCAGATCAATTAATATAAATTTCTGCTCACAGAGGGGATGAATTAAATCAACTTTAATTTCGCCGTCATAATAAGTTTAAATGCCGGAAAATACAAATTAAAAATGCCGGATATCCACGTCATCCACTTTAAAATGGGAAGGTGACTGACCCATTTGTTTCTTAAACATAATAGAAAAAGCCCCCGCGCTATTATAGCCAAGATCATAAGCAATTTCTGTAATCGATTTCCCCGATAATATATGAGAAAGAGAATTAAGCAGACACGCCTGCTGACGCCATTCTGAGAATGACATCCCGGTTTGTGTGCGGAAAAACCGGCTGAATGAGCGCTCACTTTTATGCAGTTTTTCCGCCCAGGCGCCGGGCTGGGAGGTTATCACCGGATTGCGCATAAACTCACGGCACATCAGGCCGAGCTTCTCATCCCGCGGAACCGGCACAAAAAACGGCAGGGGCCGGGCGCGGCTCAGTTCACACAAGATCAACTGCATCAGCATCCCGTCGCGCCCCTGAATATCATATTCGGCGGGCACATCAGCGGCTTCAAGCAGTAACTGACGTAACAGCGGAGAGACACTCAGAACTTCGCAATCCGCCGAATGACGCGGCTTTGCCGCCGGTTCAATATACAGGCTGCGGGTGCTGACATTCAGCATGCGGGTTTCGTGGGCGATCAGCGGAGGGATCCACACGCCACATGAGGGCGGAATAACCCATTCACCGCCTGCCGTACTGACTTCAATCAATCCCGTTGCCGGGTAGAGAAACTGCGCACGCCGGTGAGAATGGTACTCCAGCAGGGTATCCGGCAGATAATCTGTTCCGAGGGCAATAACATCCCGCGCAATATTATCCACGCTTTTCAACGGAATATTTCTCATAAGTGATGTGCTCCCCGCTTTCTGACTGAAGATGATGGCCTGCCTGCTGCTATCGGCAGGACGCCGGCTGTTATATCAGATCCCTGTGCCGCAAAACAGGTGTTTTACGATAACATTTTGTAATCACATATACATTCAGGCGTATTGAGCAACAACTATAACGCATTAAATTAACAGTGACGGAAAAGAGGCTGAAATTCAAATGTTCTTGTCCGGTTTGCGTATGGCAGCAATATATTAATCCATTACCATTCTGCTGCCGCCATTTTGTTTATTCAGATTCTGATTACTTCCGGTTATTAATGTGTTGCCGGGGGCGCGGCGTTATTTCCGGTCATTTAAAATTAAATATTATTTATTATTTATTGTTTTTATACCCAACGTCATTCAAGTTGCAGGCAGGCGGCAAGGGAAGATAGGCGGGGAGCATACATAAGTATGTGACCCGGCTGGCTGAGTGCGGCCAACGAACCTGCGGTTTGAATGAATAAGGGTATAAATGTCGCTCTCTGTTTCTCACCCGGGGTAAATCCACTATGAGTCATCAATCCGGCCATGATAATGAAGGTTCCGGCGCTATCGGTGAAATAAGCCGCCGGCGCTTTATACAGGTCAGTTCTGTATTATCTGCGGTGCCATTTCTGGCATCAGAAAGTATTGCTTCCGTTTCACCTGATCCGGCACACATTCCTGTGCATCCGGTGGATGACGGCGTGCGGGTTGTTCCCACATGCAGCAGTTTTGACTGCGGCGGCAAGTGCGATATCCGCGCGCATATTAAAGATGGTCAGGCCATCCGTATCACGACGCGTCCGGATGCTGATTTAAATGAAGAGATGCCGATCATGCGGGCCTGTGTGCGCGGGCGCGGTTACCGGAAATTTATCTATCATCCTGATCGCCTGAAATACCCGATGAAACGTGTCGGTAAACGGGGGGAAGGGCGCTTTGAGCGGATAAGCTGGGAAGAAGCGACATCATTAATCGCACAGCAATGGCAGCGGATCAGTGAAAAATATGGCTCCGCATCGCGCTTTGTCAGCCTGAGTACGGGTGTGACCGGCGGGATTTTCTCCGGTGCAAATATGCTGCGCCGCCTGTTTAACCTGACCGGCGGGTTCCTGGAAAATTACCACTCAGTCAGTAACGGCAATACCATGGCGGCAACGCCGTACACTTATGGTACGTCTGCCAGTGGCAGCACACTGGATACCCTTGAAAATACGCCGCTGGTGATTTTGTGGGGGCATAACCCGAACGAAACGATTTTCGGGCACAGCAACCACTATTTTCAGAAGATGAAAAAGAACGGCACAAAATTTATTGTCGTTGACCCGCGCTATTCCGATACCGCCTCTTCCCTGGCGGATCAATGGATACCTATCCTGCCGACCACCGATAACGCCATGATGGATGCGATGATGTATGTCATCGTGACAGAAAATCTGCACGATCAGGCATTTATCAATAAATATACTCTGGGATTCAGTGAAGATCAGATGCCGGAAGGCGTTGCTGATAATGAATCGCTGGTGGCGTATCTGACCGGTAAAAAAGACGGTATCGCCAAAACGCCTGAATGGGCGGAGAAAATAACCAAAGTTCCGGCGGACACTATCCGCCAACTGGCGCGTGAATATGCCTCAACCAAACCGGCGGTGCTGATGCAGGGCTGGGGACCACAACGGCATATCTGCGGCGAGCGCAGCGCCCGGGGTGCCACTTTGCTGGCAACGATCACCGGAAACGTGGGTGTGCGCGGCGGCTGGGCGGCGGGTTACGGCATGGCACTGAATCCGGATCTGCGTAAAACCATTGCCGGACCGGCGCTGTTTGATAATCCGGTTAAAGAAAAAATCAATATCACCAACTGGGTGCAGGCGTGTGAAGACAAAAATCTGGTCACACCGGCAAACGGCCTGAAGAATGCAGAGAAACTCGGCACAGAGATCAAAATGATCTTCTCGATGGCGGGTAACTACATGACAAATCAGAACACAGACATTCTGCATGCTGCAAAAGTGCTGGAGGATGAATCGAAGGTTGAATTTATCGTGTGCAGTGATCTCTATCTGACGCCGAGTGCGAAATACGCCGATCTGCTGCTGCCGGAGACCAGTTTTCTGGAGCGCTGGAATATCGGCGGCACCTGGAGTTACGGCGATTACCTGATCCTCTCGGAAAAAGCGATTGAACCTGATTTTGAGCGCCGCACAGACTATGACTGGCTGTGTGAAGTGGCGGAAAAACTGGGTGTATATGACGAGTTTACCGCCGGTCACCGCACGGATCGTGACTGGATTGAATTCCTGGTAAATGATGCGGCAGCTAAGCGTCCGGAAGATAATATTCCCACCTTTGATGAACTGCTGGTCAAACGTCGTCATTTATTAACGCACCGTCCGCATACGCAAAATGTGGCGTTTGAAAAAAATATTCAGGATATCGAAAACAATCCGTTCCCGACGCCGTCCGGCAAAATCGAGATTTTCTCCAAACGTCTGTATGACATGGATAACCCGGAAATCCCGGCGCTCTCCCATTATGTGCCTGCGGTTGAAGGTCCGGAAGACAGACTCACCACAACCTATCCGCTGCAATTAATCACCTGGAAAGGGCGGAACCGCGCTAACTCCACGCAGTTTGCCAATCCGTGGTTACAGGAAGTTCAGCGCCAGGAACTGTGGATCAACCCGTTTGACGCACAAGATCGCCGTATTAATGACGGTGACAAAGTGAAGATCTATAACGGGCGCGGCATAACGATGATCCCGGTAAAAATTACCCAACGAATTATGCCGGGTGTGGTTGCACTCCAGGCGGGAGCCTGGTGGCTGCCGGACAGTAACGGTGTTGATCAGGGCGGCTGCGCCAATGTGCTGACCTCGTCACGCAGTACGGCGCTGGCGCACGGTAATGCGCACCAGACACTATTAGTTGAGGTGGAAAAAGCATGAGTAAATTCATTATTTATCCGGCAGTCAGTGAAAAACAATTAGGGTTTTATATTGATTCAGCCCGCTGCTCCGGCTGCAAAGCCTGCCAGGTTGCCTGTAAAGATAAAAACAATTTAGATGTCGGGCGCCGCTTCCGCCGCGTGTATGAAATGACCGGCGGCGGTTACAGCCGTAACAATAATGGTGCGCTGATCAACAATGTGTTTGCTTATACGCTCTCCATTTCCTGTAACCACTGCAAAGATCCGATTTGTGTCCGCAACTGCCCGACCACTGCAATGCACAAGCGCGACGGCGACGGCATCGTGATGGTCAATACAGACAAATGTGTCGGCTGTGGTGCCTGTGCGTGGTCTTGTCCGTATGGCGCGCCGCAGATGAACCCGGAAACCAAACAGATGTCGAAATGCGATTTTTGCATTGATTTACAACAAAAAGGTGAGCAGCCGGTATGTGTCAGCACCTGTCCGCTGGGCGCTATTCAGTTCGGACCGATTGATGAGTTGCGGGCGAAATACGGCAATCTGGATTATGTAACCGGTCTGCCTGATCCGTCCATTACACAGCCGAACCTGGTGATCAATGCGCATCACGGGGCACATTTTGATGACATAAACAGTGAGAGAAAAGAAAATGAATGAGTGGTCGCTTTTAATTTTCACTTACATGATGAATGCGGCGGTGGGGTTGTGCGTTGTGAGCGGGGTGTTTGCCGCACCGCTCTCCCGCCGCCTTACGGCAGACAGTTTTAAACGTATGATGATGCTGACGATTTTTATTATCTGCATTATCGCGGGGATAGGATCAGTGGCATCAATCACGCATCTGGGCGTGCCGTTGAATGCCCCGAATGCCATTAATAATGTATTCACCGCCTGGCTCAGTCGTGAAGTGGTAGTGACGGCGGCATTTGTCGGCAGTTTAGGCGTGACATTTCTCTGGCTATGGAAGTCAGGCAAACTCTCTTTTCTGTTGTTTGGCGCGGCAATGGTGATTGGTTTGGCTGACATTTATTGTATGGCGTCGATTTACCGCTATACCTCGATTCTGACGTGGAATGATGCCAATACTTATCTGATGTTTTTCGCCACCATGCTGAGCCTCGGTGCAGCGCTGTATGTGTTGCTGATGATGCTGTCACAGCGTTTTGGTCAGAAAGCAGGGATTATTATCCCGGCAGATTATCTGTCAGTGTCCCGCTTGTGGCTGCTGTGGAGTGTCATGGCGGTAAGCCTGACCGCGCGCCTGTTATATCAGCCATTTTATGAACACTGGCTGACCGCCACACAGTTATCGCAAAAATCGGTTACTTTTCCGCTTTCGCCAATCACGGCTTATTACAGCATTGCCGGGTTGCGGGTAAGCACCTGGATTATGGCGGTTGCCGGGCTGCTTTTGTGTGGTATCGCACTGGTTCGTGCGGTGGGACCGAAAAGGCGGGATACGGAGTATCAGGCAGCGGGCGGTTTGTTTCTTACCGGGTGTCTGCTGACCATTATTGCCGAATTTATGCTGCGTTATGTTTTCTATTATATTCACGCCTGACGGGAGCGCCTGATGAGTAAAATCTCCCATTATGCGGCGGCATTTAACGTGCTGGGTATTTGTTATCTGTTCTCCCCGGATGATGACAGCAACCGCGTTGCTATGCGGCTGTTCACCCTGCCCGGGTTTGCGCAGCAATGGCCCTGTGAGGTGGATGAAGCACTCCGTACACAGTTAAGCCGTTCAGCCGGTTGTGATGCAGGAACACTGAAATCGGCCTGGCAGGATTTGTTTGCCGGTCCGGGAGCTCTGCCGGCGCCGCCGTGGGGCTCGGTTTACCGGGATGCGGAAGGGTTGTTACAGGGGGATTCCACCCTGGCGCTGAATGCGTTTTTAAAGCAGGAGCGATTGAAACTGAGCACGGCGTATCCGGAACCGGCAGATCACATCGGGCTGATTTTATTTCAGGCGGCAGTATTAGCGTCTGAAATGCGGGCACCGGCAGTAAATACGCTGCTGAGTCAGCATCTGCTCACCTGGCTGCCTCAGTACGCTGAACGTCTTAATGCTCACGGACACAGCCCGTTTTATTGTGCGCTGACACAACTGGCAATGGTGACGGTTCGCGCATTTTTAAAAACATAATATTGCGCAGTAATATAGCTTTATTACATTGCCCGCAATCTATACGTCCCTTTTTCCGGGGCGTATTTTTTATCTGCGCCGGGGCAGATTGAGCTGTGACAGATACGTTGTAAAAAACCTGTGGATTTAACTATCGCTGAGATACGGCGGCACCAGGTCGTCGAGCAGTGCAATCAGCGCCGGGTCGTTGTACTGGTAATCATCAGGGATTTCAAGGATGTGCAGGGTTTTATGATCGAGAAGGCGGGAGTATTCGGCTTTCAGGCGATTTTTGTGTTTCTGCTCCATGACAAAAATCACATCTGCCCACTGAAGTAACGCCGGGGTGACCCGGCGTTTTGCATTACGGCTGGTACCCGCTGAGCGGACAGACCACTGCGGATGGTTCCGCCAGTGGTGTTCGGCCGTCGGGCTGCGCCATTGGTTGCGGCTGCAGATAAACAGGATATTCACTGGTCACTTTCCTCATAACGGGCGTTGCGTGTCAGCATCGCCTGACTGACCCGTGGATAATCTATGCCTAACTGAGTGGCTCTGATCAGTTTATCGCCGCGGGTGTACAACATTTTCCAGCGTTTTTCGGGGGAAAAATCATACAGACCGCTGTGGTGTTTCTGATCACGGGATTTATTTATACGATTCTTAAATTTGCGCCAGGCGCGGTTTCGGGTGTTATCCATCTTTTTCTCTCTTTACGAAATTGAATTACCGGGTTCAGCAGCCGCGGTAATACGGAAAAAGGGAGGGCTAACAAGGTGAATTTTAGGCAGAGAAACACAGAATGCAAGTAAAAAAAAACGCGCCCGGATCCGGGCACGGTTCATCAGCAGTCAGTTACAGTTCCGAAAACGCGTAAGCGGCTGCATCAATGGTTTTGCGGATATCTTCATCACTGTGTGCGACAGACATAAACCCGGCTTCAAAGGCGGATGGAGCGAGATAAATGCCTTTTTCCAGCATCAGATGAAAGAACTTTTTGAAGCGCTCCACATCACAATTCATCACATCCTGATAGCAGGTGACAGTCGGTGAATCAGTAAAGAAGATACCGAACATCCCGCCGACATGATTGACCACCAGCGGAATGCCCGCCTGTTCTGCTTTCGCAGTCAGACCTTCAGCCAGCATCTCTGTCAGTTCAGTCAGGCGCTGATGCACACCCGGCTGTGAAATTTCCTGTAAGCAGGCAAGACCGGCTGCCATGGCAATCGGATTACCGGAGAGCGTGCCCGCCTGGTAAACCGGGCCTGTCGGCGCGAGTTTTTCCATGATCTCACCACGCCCGCCGAATGCACCGACCGGCATTCCGCCGCCGATAATTTTACCCAGGCAGGTCAGATCCGGCTCAACATCATAATATGCCTGCGCGCCGCCGAGAGCGACACGAAAGCCGGTCATCACTTCATCGATAATCAGCAGTGCGCCGAATTCATCACACAATGCACGCAGCCCCGGCAGGAAATCAGCGGCCGGCGGAATGCAGTTCATATTACCGGCCACCGGCTCGACAATAATACAGGCAACATCGTGAGGATGTTTTTCAAAGGCTTCGCGGACAGAACCCAGGTCATTATAGGTGCAGGTCAGCGTGTGTTTGGCGAAATCCGCCGGCACACCCGGTGAGTTTGGCTGCCCGATAGTCAGTGCGCCGGAACCAGCTTTGACTAACAGGCAGTCTGCGTGTCCGTGATAGCAGCCCTCAAACTTGATAATTTTATCGCGGGCGGTGTAACCACGCGCCAGGCGGATAGCGCTCATGGTCGCTTCCGTTCCGGAGTTCACCATGCGCACCATGTCCATGGACGGCACCAGTTCGGTGACAAATTTAGCCATTTCCACTTCATCAGCCGTCGGGGCGCCGAAACTCAGCCCTTTTTCAACCGCTTTGATAACCGCGGTGCGGATAGCAGGGTGGTTATGGCCCAGCACCATCGGCCCCCAGGAGCCGACATAGTCAATGTAGGCTTTGCCGTCAACATCATAGATATACGCACCGTTGGCGCGTTCAATAAACAGCGGAGTGCCGCCGACGCCGTTAAACGCGCGGACCGGGGAATTTACTCCGCCGGGGATAAAGTGCTGTGCTTCGGTATATAAGGTTTCAGAGCGGCTCATTCAGGACTCCCGTCAGTCAGTGAGCAGAAAGTTGATCACAGTGTAATGGAGAGCGCGGCTGAATCCAACTTGTCACATTATTCTTGTGAGGACTATATCCAATGTCATTCAAGATGCAGGCCGGCGGGCTGAACGCGGCCAACGAACCTGCGGTTTGAATGAATAAGGATATATATCCTTATTAATAATATGGTTACTATGCTTTATGTGTGGCGAAACTTGAACGATTCCGTGAGGTGGTAGATAATTGATAATAATGTCCGGGAGCTGACAGCTTTCTGAGTGTGTTTACTGGTCGCGGCCAGTCTGGAGTAATAAATGAGCGATGATTCAGCACTGCCCCTGCAATTTACGGATGCGGCAGCTAAAAAAGTAAAAATTCTGATTTCGGATGAAGAAAATCCGAACCTGCGCCTGCGTGTTTATATCACCGGCGGCGGGTGCAGCGGGTTTCAGTATGGTTTCACCTTTGATGATGCCATGAATGACGGCGACATGACTATCGAGAAAGAAGGTGTGGCGCTGGTGGTTGACCCGATGAGTCTGCAATATCTGGTCGGCGGTTGTGTGGATTATACTGAAGGGCTGGAAGGCTCGCGGTTTATCGTCACCAATCCGAATGCCAAAACAACCTGCGGCTGTGGTTCTTCATTCAGTATCTGATTGAATTACCGGCAGCTATCAAGAACGGACGCGCAGGCGTCCGTTTTTTTATCGGGTAAAAAGTGGATAACACTACAGGATGGATATAGCGCAGAGTTAACAGGTGTACGCGTGCTATATTATTCCGGTATGCGGGGAAATAAAGAATCTCCGGCTAAAATAAGATATTTTAATATTATTAATAACAGTTCTGGTATGGCAGTTTATGGTTATTAATACGGGTAAATTAACAAAATGAAACAAAATAATATTATTTAAAATCTTTATGATTTTAGAGTGAAATGAAGCATTAAATAAAATGTTAGTTACTTTATTCAGCATCCCTGCATTATGTAAAAACCGGAAGATATCTTTTATCGTTTGATTTTAAAGGAATTTAATTTCATTTGTGATTTGTTGTCATATTAATGATATTACGTTCTCTTTATAATCGTTATATATCTATATTTATATCGATAATAAGTTACAGGATAATAAAGGTGAAAACATTTTTTGATCCTGCTCAATGACCTTATATTTCATTCCTCTACACTAAAGATGTAAAAATATTACACCTATTCCTCCGTAAATATGAGAATAACCCGGCGTGAATCACATCACCGGCTGTTAACCATCAAATCGTGACCCCTGCCGACTGTCCCCGGCAATATACGTAAAGGAACAGCCATGATTTATCCGCTGACAGAGCAGCACCTGAGCACTTACCGCAACAGCACATTGCAGCGCTACGCGCAGCGCTATCTCGATATTGAAAAACAGACGCAGCAGGCGATTGCGCAGTATGGACTGACATTTGAAGCGCCATACCGGCGTCAGGTGCAGATTGATACATTGCGTAGTGAAGTAAAAGCGCTGGGGGCAACGTTTTCGAATAACGGCAAAAGTATTCACAGCAAATGGCTGTCCGGTGCCTGTGTGCAATGTCGCACGGGCGAGGGCAGCTATACCACGTTTTTATCGCTGAAATGCCACCGCGACTGCTATTTTTGTTTCAATCCGAACCAGGAAAATTACGATGGTTTTCAGCATGAAATGCGCGATGCCATTGGTGAAGTGAATGCGATTGCGCAAGAGGGCTATCCGCTGAGCCATATTGCACTGACCGGCGGCGAGCCGCTGCTGTTCCGTCAGGAAAGTATCCGTTTCTTTGAGACAGTACAGGAAAAACTGCCGGGCGTTCATACCAGACTTTATACCGCAGGGGATCCGTTGGATCGCAATACTGCGTTGGCACTGGCGGCAGCGGGTCTGAAAGAGTGCGTTTCAGTATCAAAATTGACGATCCGCCGGAAAAACGGGAAAAAGTACTCAGCCGTATCGCACTGGCGCGGGAGATTTTCCCCGATGTGATGGTGGAGATGCCGGTTATCCCGGGCAGTGAAGAACAGATGAACGAACTGCTGCTGAAACTGGACGCTATCGGTATCGACGGTATTAATCTGCTGGAGTTCTGCTTTCCGCTGACCAATAGTCCTGAATATCAGGCACGGGGCTTTGCCCTGAAAAATCCGCCCTATGAAGTCTATTACAACTACTGGTACGCGGGCGGGCTGGCGGTTGCCGACAGTGAACTTGCCTGTCTGCGGGTGCTGAAATTTGCTCTGGAAAATAACCTTTCCACCGGCGTGCATTATTGCTCGCTGGAAAACAAACACACCGGGCAGGTGTATCAGAACAATGCTTTCTGTAATGCGGGTCCGCATTATCTTTTTTCTTCCCGTGACTATTTTTTCAAAAGCGCCAAGGTGTTCGGTGACGATTGTTCATGTGTCGCCGCTATCCTGCGTGAGGCTGGTCTGCCGTTTCATGAAGATATTCTGCATGATTTTTTACAATTCAATCCTGAATCGATTATGCATCTGACCTCTTTCCCCGATCTACCTGTTGCCCTTACTTCTCATATTGCGGAAGACGACGGGCAGGGCAATCCGTTAATTAAAGAAGTGCGGGTGGAATTCACCACACCCGCTGAATTTTCGCCTGATGATATACACGGAGGTGTATGTGAGCAGTGACAGCCGGGAACTTGATTATCTGTATGCGCGTCAGTTTGCTTATGACGTATTACGCCGCCTGCTGACAGAAGAGCCGACAGCAGAGCTGCTTGTTTATCTGCGCGATGAGGGGCTGTCTCTGTTCCCCGCCGATGAGAGCCTGCCAGCCATGCAGACCGCGCTGGATGCAATGCAGGATGATTTGAACACCCGTATGCTTAAAAGCGGTGCATCCGATTTTGAAACCCTGCACTGGGATTTCACCCGGTTGTTTATCGGGCCGGAATCCCCGCCTGCCGCGCCCTGGGAGTCAGTGTATGTCTCGCGGGATAAATTGTTGTTCCAGGAAAGCACTCTGAGTGTCAAAACCTTTTATCAGCAGCACGGATTTCATCTGCCGGAAACAGAGTATGAAGCCGCCGACCATATCGGCTACGAGCTTGATTTTCTGTGGAATTTGAGTGTGAAAGCGTCACAGGCGCTTGATCGTGAACAGATTGGGGATATTACCGCGCCGTTGCAGGCGTCAGCTGAATTTATGCAGACGCATTTACTGGCCTTTATGACGCCGTTTTGCCGTGAACTGAATAATCACGCAGAGACGGTGTTTTACCGTCAGTTCAGTATTCTTCTTGAAGTTTTTACCCGTAACGACCATAAAAAAATCAATGAATTAATAAATTTATAATAATAATTTTAAAACCTGATGATGAGGTATGAGCAATGTCAGACAGACAAAAAACAGGCTTAACCCGCCGTTCATTTGTAAAATGGACGACAGCGGCATCAGCTATGGCTGCACTGCCGTTAAGCAGACAACTTCATGCTGCGACACCGGCACCGGAAAAAACAACGCCCGACGCCGGGACTGCTGCCAAAGGGCAGTGGAAACCGGTCGCCTGCTGGCATAACTGCGGCGGGCGCTGTGTAAACAAAGCGCTGGTTGTTGATGGCGTGGTAGTCAGACAAAAAACCGATGATGTGGTTGCCGACTCGCCGGACTTCCCGCAGCAGCGCGGATGTCTGCGCGGGCGCTCACAGCGTAAACAGGTTTTCGGTGCAGATCGCCTGAAATACCCGATGAAACGCAAAGGTTGGGCACCGGGCGGCGGGGATAAAACCTTGCGCGGGCGCGACCAGTGGGTGCGCATCAGTTGGGATGAGGCGCTGGATATCGTCGCTTCTGAAACCAAACGGATCACCGGGCAGCACGGCAACGAATCTCTCTGGGTGACCGGCGGGAACGGTACGGATTTCCAGAGCGTGTTCGCCAAAGCAGGCGGTTTTACCGGTGACTGGGGAACCACCTCCTGGGGCGCCTGGTTTGAAACCCCGGCACACCTGGGTCTGCTGGAAGGATTTTACACCTTCGGCACCAATGACCGCTTTGATATGCGCAACTCACAGCTGATTGTGATGTGGGGTGCGAACCCGGCCTGGAGCAGTCCGGGCAGCCCGACGTATAACTATTATCAGGCGAAAAAAGCCGGTGCGCGTTTTATCAGTATTGATCCGAGCTACACGGCAACGGCAGAACTGATGGATGCAGACTGGTATCCGATCAATCCGGGAACCGACCACGCGCTGGCGCTGGGCATTATGTCCGCACTGCTGGAAATGGACAGCCCGGCGAACCCGCTGATTGACTGGGATTTCCTGCGCCGCTGCACAGTGGGCTTTGATGAAACCAATATGCCTGCGGGTGCGGATCGTCAGAAAAACTTCAAAGATTACCTGCTGGGAACCTACAGCGGTGAACCGAAAACCCCGGAATGGGCATCGGACATTACCGGAATTCCGGCGTCTGATATCCGCTCGCTGGCACGCCAAATCGGCGGCACACAGCGGGTGGCGCTGTTAACCGGCTGGGCGCCTGCCCGTATTCATAACGGTGAAGGATGGGTTCAGGCGTTTTCAACGCTCGGATTTATGACCGGGCATATGGGGCGTCCGGGGCGTATGACCGGGGTGAGTTGTCACTTTGCGGCAGGTAATAACGGAACACGGCTGGTGGTCGCCGGTGCAAACGGGTTGCCTGCGGTGAAAAACCCGGTCAGCCTGAAAATCAATCACAACGAACTGAACCGCGCATTGCTGGAGAAAAAATTCCGCCAGCGCGGTACAGGTGATGTGGATGCCAATATTCAGATGATTTTTCATCCGTTTAACGCCACATTGCAGACCCGCGCCAATATCATGCAGGGAATCGAAGCCTATCGTCAGGGGGTTGAGTTTATCGCGACCGCCGCGTATGTCCCGCATACCTGTGCGAAATATTCTGATCTGATCCTGCCGGTGACGACAGAGTGGGAGCGCGAGGGAACCATTCTTAATCCGAGTAACCGCGAAGTTATTATTGCCGCGGTGAATGTCACTCCGCCACTGTATGAGGCGAAAAGTGATCAGTGGATAGCAAAAGAGCTGGGTAAACGCCTGGGTGTGAATGTGGATGAGATCTTCCCAATCTCTGAAAAACAGCAGTTTTTCAATAAACTGAATGGTGCCACTATCATCACGGAAGACGGTGTTAGCAAAGCACCGCTGTTTACGGTCACTCAGGCTGATATTGATGAATGGCAGGTAACCGGTACGCCGCAGGAAGGGCGCATCACGCTCAATGAATTCCTGACCAAAGGGAAGTATCAGGTAGAGCGTACGGCGGATGATAACTACAGTTATATTGCCTATGAAGACTTTATCCGCGACCCGGCAGCAAACCCGCGTCCGACACCGAGCGGTAAGTTTGAAATCTACTGTGAAACCCTGGTTGAGAAAGCAAAAGAGTGCGGCTGGACTGAATTACCGCCTATTCCTGAGTATATTCCGTCCGCCAGCGGCTATGAAGCCAGTTTCAGTGATTTCGCCAAAAAAGAGAAAGGTGATTATCCGTTCCAGGTCTATAACCCGCACTATCTGCGGCGCTCACACAGTACGCTGGATAACGTGCCGTGGCTGCGCGAGCAGTGGCCGAGCCCTGTCTATATTAACGCTTCCGATGCAAAACGCCTGGATATTAAGCAGGGTGAAACCGTTATGGTCACCAGCCCGCAGGGTAAAATTCTGCGCCCGGCGCTGGTCACCCAGACCATGAAACCCGGCGTGATCGCTCTGCCGCACGGCAGCTGGACCAATGTGGATGAAACCACCGGCATTGATATGGCGGGGGCGGATAACACACTGACTATTCAGGTGCCGACCGGGCTTGGAACATCCGGATGGAACACGATGCTGTGTAATATCGAAAAATGGCATGGCGAACAGTTGACAGAAGATGCGCGACTGCCGCAGCGGATCATCGGATAAGGGGCACAGACAGATATGGACAAACAAGTAGGATTTTATATTAATGTCGCTGCCTGCATCGGTTGTAAAACCTGTGTTGTGGCGTGTAAGGATAAGAACGATCTCGAGGTCGGGCGTAATTTCCGCCGGGTTTATGACATTGAGGTTGGTGAGTATCCACGCCCGCGCCGCTGGCATCTCTCCATCGCCTGTAACCATTGTGACGACCCGCAGTGTGTCAGCCATTGCCCGACCACGGCAATGCATAAGCGGGAAGAGGATGGTGTGGTGCTGGTGGATCATGATAAATGTGTGGGCTGCCGTTATTGCACCTGGGCGTGTCCGTATGAAGCGCCGCAGTTTGACCCCGCTATCGGGATGATGACCAAGTGCGATACCTGCCTGGATCTGCGTGAGCAGGGCGGTAATCCGATGTGTGTGGATTCCTGTCCGATGCGTGCAATTGAGTTCGGTCTTATCAGTGAACTGCGTAAAAAACACGGTACGAACGCGGATATCGCCGGGCTGCCAAGCTCATCCATTACCAAACCGAACCTTGTGGTCGGGATGAAAGGATAAGGAGAATTATCATGCATGAACTGCCTCTTGTTATATTCACCTTATTTATGCAGGCGTCAGTCGGCTGTCTGGTGATCACATTGCTCTGCTATTTCCGTCTGTTCGGCAGCAAAGATCCTCAAATTGCGATGAAATGGGTGCGTGCGCCACTGATCGCGAGCTTCCTGCTGGGCTGCGCCGGGTTGCTCGGCTCCCTGTTCCACATGGGAAATCCGCTGCACATGTTTTACACCCTGATGCACGTTTCTTCATCGTGGATGAGCCGTGAGGTTCTGGCAACCGCTGTCTATATGGGGTTGTTGTTCCTCAGTGTTGCACTGCTGCTGTTAAAACAGAAAGTGAATGGTTTGCTGCTGCTGTTAAGTGCCGCAGCAGGGCTGGTGTATATGTATGCGATGTCTGCCCTTTACGCCGATACCCTGTTCACGCTGTGGAGTGGTTTGTTCACATTTGCCGGTTTTGCCGGGACGATGCTGCTGACAGGCGGGATAATCTCTGCACTGCTGCTGGTAACAGCACTGGGCTATGCCCGTGAAGATGAACTGATCCGCCGTGTCGTAAAAATTGCACTGGCGGCAGGTGTGGCAGGGCTTCTGCTGATGCTGCTGGGCGCACTGTCGCTGCTGGGTAATATCGGCGAGCCAATCTATATGGGTATGACACCACGGGCGATGCCGGAAGGATTGCTGAGCCTGAATATTATCCGTGTTGTACTGATTGGTCTGGGATTATTTTTTGCCGGGCGTCTGCTGTGTCAGAAACAGGCTGAGATAACCAATGCCACGCTGATAATGTCACTGGCAACAGTCTGTGTTTTTGCCGGGGAAGCGGTGGGCAGGGTAGTCTTCTTCTCTCTCGGTGGCTGATATACTCTTATTCATTCAACCTGCAGGTTCGTTGGCTGCATCCTGAATGACGTTGGGTATATAATTAATTGAATCATCGATAAAAAAAATCCGGATGAGAATGCATCCGGATTTTTTTATGCTGTACTTACAGAGGGCAGAGGGTAATCAGCGGGTCAGGATCACTTCTCCTAAAATATTATCTTTCAGCAACCCGCCATTTTTTGCCTGATAAAGAACAAAATCAATATCACGCGCCTGATAACGTTCGCGCAGAATAGTGGTGATTTCTTTAATCGGCTTGCCCTGTAATAACCCGTCAATCACCATCGCCAGCATCAGTGACTGATCACTGTATGTCAGTGGATTAAGTGAGCCCATCACCCGGTTCAGGTAATGATCAAACGCCGGCAGCGGATTCTCCGGATTCTCCCGGTTCAGTTTGATCTGAACATCAATCAATGTATTAAAATCAATACCATGATTAGCAATCCAGTCACGTAATTCATTGACGTAGGCATCCACATCATCTGAATGCAGGGTGCTGATGGTGCCGCTGAAATTAAACAGATTCACCCCGCTGAGCCGCTGCAGAATATAAATTGCAACATACAGATTATAGCGGGATGGGATCAGCAGGCAGTTATCAATCCACCAGACTAATACATGGCGCGGGCTGATACGGTCATCAATATATTTCGCCGGCGGATACACCATGATATCAACATCGGTTAATTCACCCAGGTGAGTCTGGATCAGGTTATCCACCTGACGCCAGTCCAGCCCGCCGCTGCCACAGCCGAGTGCGGGCATTGCCACCGATTTCAGTCCCTGTTTTTTAATCAGTGCTTTCAGTTCCCGCAGGCCATTTTCGATAAATTCATAGCCGGAGGGAGAGTCCCATTTGTCACGGGTCGGAAAATTAATAATATTCCGGCCGTGCTCTTCGGTAACGGATAACTGTCCGATACCGATCTTATTGCTTTTACACAACGCCTCATAGGCCCGTGCATTTATCGGATAATCCAGTTTGAATTGATAGGCTATTCCTTTCCCCATTACACCCTGGCAGTTAACCGCGTTAACCAGACCCCGGGCATCCGATCTCAGTAAATCGCCTTTAAGGTATTTAATCATCGTTGCAGTCCGTTTCTTTTTTCACTCAATTCCTCCGCGGCCTTTAATCACAGGCAGATATGCCCCGAACCAATCCGGAATTATTCAGATTATAAATTATCCGGTTGCGGAGACCAGAATCCTCTGACATTGTCGCTTTCTCCGGCACCGACTGATATCAGAATCTTCTTGGGTTTGTTGTGAAAATAAAAAATTATCTAAGTAAAAATAATTAGCTAATATATTATTTGGAGTTCAATTTAAATAATTTGTCGTCATTGAAATATAGATATTGGTCACTGAAATTATTTTTATACACACTAGTATTTATTCTTTTTTGATAGGGTGCCATATGGAATATAATTACAATGGATATCAGGATTCAGAAATAGTCATTGGTTTGGTCGGGGCTGTAGGTGTTGATTTAAATCAGGTAATTGACAATCTTAAAGATCAATTTAATTTCTTTAGTTATAATATAAAAATGATAAAAATATCAGAGCATGTAATATCGGTTCTGAGTAGTGAATTTGATGCTCCCCCTAAAAGATGTGACAGAGTTAATTACTTAATAGAAAAAGGAAATACATTAAGAGAAAAAACAAAAGATAATGCATTTATGGCTAAAGCAGTTGCTGCAAATATTAGTTTTTACAGAAATATCAATAAAAAGAAAGCAAAAAAAGACAATCCGTTAGGACGGGTTGCATTTATCATTTCATCATTAAAAACACCTGATGAAGTTCATGAGTTACGGAAAATATATTCTGATGGTTTTTTTCTGATAGGTGTTTATTCATCTGAATCGTTAAGATTATCGGAGTTAACTAAAAAAAATATGACAGAAGAAGAAGCAGAGGAACTAATAGACAGGGATAGTGATGAATCCCATAAATATGGACAGAAAACACGTGATACTTACCATTTATCCGACTTTTTTATAAATTATGATGGAAGTCCATCTAAACTTTCAAATGATACAAAACGTATAATTGATTTGATATTTGGTCATCCATACATTACACCAACTTTTGATGAATATGCGATGTTTATGGCATTCTCAGCGTCGCTACGTTCGGCTGATTTATCGCGGCAAGTCGGCGCTGTGGTGACAAATGATAATCAGATCCTATCCACGGGAGCAAATGATGTACCCGCTTATGGTGGTGGTTTGTACTGGCCCGAATATAATATTGACAATAAAAAAATAGAAGACTATCAGGATGGACGGGACTATATAAGGGGGTTTGATTCAAATAAAAATGAACAGACTAATATTATTGATAGCATTATTGATGATCTTGAGAATGATTCCAATATTGAACTTACTTCAGAACAACTGAAGGAAATAAAAATAAGATTAAGAAAGTCAAAAATAAAAGATATCACAGAGTACGGCAGAGTTGTTCATGCTGAAATGGAGGCAGTGTTATCTTGTGCAAGAAATAATATATCAACAAAAAATGCTACTCTTTATTGTACTACATTCCCATGTCATAATTGTGCAAAGCATATTATTGCATCGGGTATTAAAAGAGTTTTATATATTGAGCCATATCCGAAAAGTAAAGCATTGGAATTTCATAATGATTCAATTTCTCTTATAGATGCAGATAAAGATAAAAAACATAATAAAGTGATTTTTGAACCATTCGTTGGTGTAGGACCAAAATCATTTTTCAAGTTGTTCTCAATGAATATTGGTATCGGAAACATAATAAAAAGAAAAGATCATGAAGGAAAAAAAAATAGATTTTAATCGTGAAAATGCTAAACTTAAAACGGTAATGCTTCCTTCATCTTATATTGAAAGAGAACGTTATGCAGCATCACAATTAGTTGATATGATGGAGAAAATAAAATGAATGATGACGAAAAAGAAGCATTTTTAAACCATATAAGAGAATCCAAAGAAATTGTTGACGGATGGCCGGCATGGAAGCGTGAAAATAGTGATAGTATCAGAAATAATAATCACGAAAATCCACTTTATGATCGTCAACCGACCATTCGGCATAGCTCTGAAACTGAAACAAAGTCCTGAGTCATTTCTATTGATAAGCCACCCGTACCGCAGGTGGCGTTAATCCTGATAAATTCGCCTTCTATACCATGATGTTATCCGGCAGTATTATTAATCTTCTCACATAACACTTCTGCGGCCTGTAACAGGCGGGGCGTGCCACGCTGGAACCAATCAGCATTTATTGTGATGATGGGCACATCCAGTTGCGGAGACCAGAAGCGCCGGACGTTGCCGACTTCCCGTTCATCACCGGATATCAGAATCATTTCCGGTTTGCGCGTCAGTACCTGTTCCCGGTTGACCTGCGGCCAGGGCACCGGGCTGTCAGCAAAGATATTTTTGCCCCGGCACAGGGAAACCACTTCACTTTGTAATGTCGCGCCGGAGGCGGTAAAAATCGGGTTCTGACCAAACTGGAGAAAAATCGGTTTTTCCTGTTTGTCCTGATAGCGCGTTTTCAGTGATTCAACACCCCGGCGCATATCTTCTGCGGCTTTTTCAGCCAGTGCCGGTTGCACGCTGTAGGGTGCCAGACGATCAAGGTCGCCTGCGATATCATCTAAGTTTTTCGGATCGAAATACTCAACTTTTATTCCCAGATGCTCCAGCTGGCTCAGCGGACGCTGCGGGTTACCACCGCGCCAGGCCATAATGAGATCGGGTTTGAGCGCGATGATGCGCTCAAGATTAAGCCCCTGCCAGTTGGACACCTGCTCAATATCTTTCGCCTGCGGCGGGTAATCCGCATTGGCGCTGACGCCGACCAGGTTATCACCCATGCCCGCGGCATACGCCATTTCAGCCAGAGAGGGCGACAGTGCAATCACCCTCTGTGCGGCGGCCTGTGCTCCGCAGGCTGCGAGCAGCAACAGCGGAAGGCACAGACGGCGGACAAAACAGGAAACCGGGATCATCTCAGTGTATCAATATTGGCGAGGATCTCTGTCACCATCAGGGAAGACTGCTTTGCTGCCAGAGGCAGGAATTCGTCAAAACTGAGGTGAGATGCTTTATCCGCCACATCAGAGATTGCGCGAACAACCACAAACGGCACATTGTACTGATAGCAGACATGACCAATCGCGGTGGATTCCATTTCAACCGCAACCACGGACGGGAAGTTTGCACGGATACGTGCCAGCGGCTCTGCACCGTTAATAAAGGCATCACCGCTGCAGATCAGGCCACGGACAGCATTCAGCCCCGTCGTTTTAATGCATTTTTCTGTCAGCGCGATAAGACCGGCATCGGCAATAAATGCCGGCGGGCATTGTGCCATCTGACCCGGTTCATAACCGAATGCGGTGACATCCGCATCGTGATAACGCACTTCAGTGGAGATGACGATATCACCGACATTCAGATGTGTTGCCAGACCGCCCGCAGAGCCGGTATTAATGACCACATCAGGTTTGCACAGCTCCAGCAGCAGGGTGGTGCCGATAGCGGCGGCCACTTTACCGATGCCGGATTTGAGCAGCGCCACATCTGTGCCGTTAATTTGTCCGGTATAGATTTCACAACCGCCGTGACTGAGGGTTTGCATGTTGGTAATCTGATTACGCAGCAGGGTTACTTCCTGCTCCATCGCACCTATGATACCGACTTTCATTATGTCATACTCCCTGAATAGAAATTGAACTGCAGAATAGCGAATCAGCAACAGTTTATCACTGAATCCCGGCGGAATGTGTCTTTTCCCGTCCGTCAGAATGTCACGCCGCGGGCTGAATAGAAAGACGGAGGCAATGTGCCGGTAATTGATTTTAAAAAGAAGCTGAATTTTCACCGCCAGTTCGGACCGCAATCTGAAATATGTGCTGAAGAACATATTGTTAATCAGGCATTTGAAAGTGATCGCGGGCGTATTATCAATTCTGCCGCTATCCGCCGGCTGCAACAAAAAACCCAGGTATTCCCGCTTGAACGCAACTCGGCTGTCCGCAGCCGCCTGACGCATTCGCTTGAAGTTCAGCAGGTGGGGCGCTATATCGCCAAAACGATCCTCCGTCAGTTAAAACAGGCGGGAAAGCTTGCGGAGTATGGTCTGGATGAGCGCCCTGATGCCTTTGAGAGTGTCGTCGAAATGGCCTGCCTGATGCATGACATCGGCAACCCGCCGTTCGGGCACTTTGGCGAGGCCGCTATTCAAAAATGGTTCAGTACGCTGCTGGGTGAACCGCACAGTGAAAATGAAGCAGAAGACAATTGTCAGATTGCGGTACTGAAACTGACCGGAAATCCGCAGGCAGATGAACTGCGGCGCATATTGCGCCGGGATTTGTGTCAGTTTGAGGGCAATGCGCAGGGGATCAGAATGGCGCATCATCTGCTGAAACTTAACCTGACCTTTGCTCAGCTCGGTAGTGTGCTGAAATATACCCGGCCTGCGTATCAGCAGTCATCTGTACCGGATGAATTCAGCTATCTGACGAAAAAACCGGGTTATTACTGGTCTGAAAACGCCCTGATCCTGCGGCTGCGTGAAGAACTGCAACTCGGCGAATTCTGCCGCTTTCCGCTCTGTTATATTATGGAAGCGGCGGATGATATCTCTTATTGCATTGCGGATCTGGATGATGCTGTGGAAAAAGGCATTCTGACGCCGGACTCCCTGGTTGATTATCTGCGCCTGGAGTGGCGGGCACTGGAGGGAGATCCTGATTCAGCCCTGTTCAGCGAAACCGTGGAGCGTGCATATACCTCGCTTGCGCGCGATCATCACCGCAGCGCTCAGGATCAGTTTTTTATGTATTTGCGGGTGTATATCACCAATAAACTGGTGCCCTGTGCGGCGCAGCGGTTTATTGATAATCTCCCGGCGCTGTTTGACGGCACCTATAATCAGGCGCTGCTGGAAGATAAAAGTGAAGAACACCGCCTGCTGAAAACCCTGAAACGTGTTGCCTTTAAGTATGTATTTACGCATCACGAAGTGGAAGAACTGGAATTACAGGGATTTAAAATTATTAATGGTCTTCTGGATTTTTACCGGCCGCTGTTAATGATGTCCGGTCCCGACTTTGCAGAACTCGTCCGTGAAAACTTCCATAAACGCTATTTTATTGAAACCAGACTGTTGCATAAACTGTCCCGCAAACAGAGAGCGGCATACAGTGAAGCCGTGGAAGCGCTGGCAGATAAACCGGAAGATGAACGGAGCATATCGGAATTTTATTACCGCGCCCGGCTGATTCAGGATTATATCAGCGGAATGACCGACCATTATGCTTATGAAGAATACCGGCGCTTTTCCGTTTGTCAGTAACCTGCTGATTAATGACATAACAATTCCTGTTCATTATTTCTGGTATTGTTGCTACGATTAATCAACAGGTGTTGTTGAAATAGATGCACTGTATTCAGTGCGGAATAGTTGTTATTTTATAAAGTAACAACAGCATAAATTGCTGTTGAAATGTTAATTAATATAAAGTGATTAGTTATTATCTGTGCATCATATTATCGCTGTCTGAATAGCGTTCAGATGCAATAGATACAATAAAATACAATAAAGGTATTAACCGGGATTACATCGCTTATGCAAAAAGAGTATCGGGTCGGGATTGAGTTTGAATATTGGCTGACACAGTACCGGGATAAACGTGCCGCGGGTATTAAATCCTTTGACAATATTACCTTATCAGAACTGGCACCGGCGCTGGATAACCGCCCGGGACTGGATGATGAATCTCTGCATAAAGGCGACGCAGGTATTAAGGCCGGTTACTGGTATGTTGAAGGCGATGAGCGCTTTTCAACGACAGGAAAGCTTACCGGGCAGGTGATTAAAGGCATTGAAATTCGCACGCCGCCTGCGGCATCGGTTACGGATGCGCTGACAGCATTACAGACTATCGAGGCGCAACTGAGTGAGCGCCTGCGTCTCTGCGGGCTGGGATTGGCGATCAGCGCTTATCACCCGGTATCACCGCGCTATCAGTTTACCCCGCCGCTCAATGACTGGGAAAAGGCATTTCGTGAAGAACATTCCGCTTTTCATCATGCGGATTTGGTAATGCAGACCTGCGGACCGGACGTTAATATCTCCGTGCCGGAAATGAGTGATGCCCGTGTTGTACAGGCTGTTGAAAAACTAACCTTTTTTGCACCTTATCTGGTCGCGTTATCTCTGAACGGCCCGATAGAGAACGGACAGCTGTGGGGCGGATTGTCACGGCGGACGGCGCTGCGCAGTTGTCATCGCCCGTCATGCAAAGGATTTCTGACAAACGCGGCGGTGTATCCGCATGATTTTATTTATCCGGCGCGAAATGAGAATGAACACGGGCGAATTGAATTTAAAGCCTTTGATGCCGTACCTGATCCGGTGCTGCTGGGCGCATTTTGCGCGTGGATCCTGGGGCTGGTACTGGATGATACCATCTCGTTTAACTATGGCGTGCAGCCCGATGCCCTGTTTAAAGCTATTGCCCGTGACCCGTTTGCGGATCTGACAGTATCAACAGTCGTTGAAACATTGCTGAATGCCGCAAAGCGGGCACTGGAGCAGCACGGTCTGCTGAACGAAGCGCAGCGCCTGACATTACTCAGTGAACGCCTGGCCGCTAAAATGACCCCGGCTGATGAGGCTGTTACCCGTTTTCTTACCAACGGGGAATTAATGCATTTCGGCGGGCTGTGGCCGGATTCAGTAAAATAAATCCAGTGTCATATATACCCAACGTCATTCAAGATGCAGGCAGGCGGCAAGGGAAAACAGACGGGGAGCATACATTAGTATGTGACCCGGCTGGTTGAGTGCAGCCAACGAACCTGCAGTTTGAATGAATAAGGGTATCAGTACACATTTTAAAACCCATAAAAAGAGTCGTTATTATTCTTAATAGCGGCTTTTTTTATGATAAAAAACAGGACGGTAAGTTCACGTAAATTTATTATTAATCGGGCGTTAATGTTGTGTATTATTTAATTTATCATTATTGTATCGGGCGTTATAAATAACAAAATTAAAAACATAGATGTATATAGACATATATAGATAAATATCGTTTATGCTTTTAACAAATAATGCTAAGGCGCTATCCGGCCTTATGATATGATTTATGTGATCCGCAAAGTGTGATGCAGCCGAATAATCCATTGGTCAATGCGTCACTTTATGGGAAAATCACCGGCCTCACAGACTAAGTTTCTATCACTATGGCGCAATTTTATTCTCAGCCCCGTCAGACCCCGCGGCAGTCACGGACTGTTACGGTAACTGCTGACTCTCTCGATGCCCAAGGGCAGGGTATTGCCCGCCTTCAGGGAAAGACGGTTTTTATCCCTGATTTGATGCCGGAAGAATCCGCTCAGGTCAGACTGACTGACGAAAAACGCCATTACGCCAAAGGTGTGGTGGTTAAGCGTCTGTCAGATAACCCGGCACGCCGTAAGCCGCTGTGCCGCTACGCCGGTCAGTGCGGCGGATGTCAGCAGCAGCATATTCCTGTTGCCATGCAGCGTGACACCAAAGCGGCGTATCTTGCCTATTTGCTTACCCGTGAAACCGGAACTGAATGCGGACCGGTCACAGTACTTGCCGGTGAAGAATACGGCTACCGCCGCCGGGCGCGGCTGGCACTGATGTATTCCCCGAAAACACAGCAACTGACCATGGGATTCCGTCAGGCACAGAGTAAATCGCTGGTGGCGGTGAAACACTGCCCGGTGCTGGTGCCGCGTCTGGATGCGTTATTATCACCGCTGAGTGCCTGTCTGTCGTCCCTGTCAGCTGCACCGGAACTGGGTCATGCGGAGCTTGTGGATACGCAGGACGGGCCACTGCTGGTGCTGCGTCATCTGGCACCGCTGAATGAGGCGGACATGTCCGTCCTGACTGCATTTTGTGCAACACATAGTGTGGCACTGTATTTACAGGGCAGTCATGATGAGCCGCCTGTTGCTGTTTGTGCGCAGCACACTGCATATTATTCGGTAGCCGGGTTAAAATTACAGTTCAGCCCGCAGGATTTTATCCAGGTAAACGGTGAACTGAATGAGATAATGGTAGCTCAGGCACTGAACTGGTTGGAGCTGACAAAACACGATCGCGTGTTAGATCTCTTCTGTGGCATGGGCAACTTTACCTTGCCGGTTGCACAACGTGCCGCAGATGTTGTGGGTGTGGAGGGCGTGGAAGCGCTGGTCCGTACCGCTAAGGAGAATGCGCGTTGTAATAATCTGGCGAACGCCACATTTTATCACGCCGATTTATCGCAGGATATGACCCGTGAGCCGTGGGCGGCTCAAGGGTTCAGTAAGATTTTATTAGATCCGGCACGCGCCGGTGCGGCAGAGATGATGCCGCATATTGTTGCGCTTTGCCCTGAGCGTATTGTTTATGTTTCCTGTAATCCCACCACACTTGCGCGGGATAGTCAGGTTCTGCATGATGCCGGGTATTACCGGAATGCTGTCTGTATGCTGGACATGTTTCCGCAAACCGGCCATCTGGAGTCGATGGTGCTGTTCACAAAAACACCACCGGTCAGTCAGTAGGGAGAATTTATGGTTGCGGTAAGAAGTGCGCATTTAACACCCGCCGGTGAATTTGATCCGGTTCACTGGATTAACAGTCTCGGGCTGCATGGTCCGGCAACGGGTGAAAAACTGGAACAAGTCTGGCATTACTGTCATCAGCAGGTTGATGGGCATCAGAATGCGGCGCTGTTGTTGGGGCGCGGTATTGAGATGGTGGAAATTTTATCCACCCTCAGTATGGATTTGGACAGTTTACGCGCAGCTCTGCTTTTTCCGCTGGCTGAGGCGGGCATCCTCAATGAGGAAAAGATAAGCGAGACCTTTGGTCCTGCTATCTGGCTGCTGGTCAAAGGCGTGATGGATATGGATGCTATCCGTCAGCTGAAAGCGACCCATAACGACGAAACCAGCTCTGTGCAGGTGGATAATATCCGCCGTATGCTGCTGTCGATGGTGGAAGATTTCCGCTGCGTGGTCATCAAACTGGCTGAGCGCATCGCCCATCTGCGGGAGGTCAAAGACGCCTGTGAAGATGAACGCATCCTGGCGGCCAAAGAGTGTTTTAACATTTATGCGCCGCTGGCAAACCGCCTCGGGATCGGGCAACTGAAGTGGGAGCTGGAAGATTATTGCTTCCGCTACCTGCATTCCGATGATTATAAACGCATTGCCAGCCTGCTGCATGAGCGGCGTCTTGATCGCGAAGAGTATATCGACAACTTTGTCACCTCTTTGCGTAATGACATGAAAAAAGAAGATATTCAGGCTGAAATCTACGGGCGTCCGAAACATATTTACAGTATCTGGCGCAAGATGCAGAAAAAAGCACTCACATTTGATGAGCTTTTTGATGTCCGCGCGGTGCGGATTGTTGTCGAGCGTCTTCAGGATTGCTACGCGGCGCTGGGTATTGTCCATACACATTTCCGCCATCTGCCGGATGAGTTTGATGACTATGTGGCAAACCCGAAACCAAACGGTTATCAGTCAATTCATACTGTTGTATTAGGTCCGCAGGGCAAAACCCTGGAAATTCAGATCCGCACCCGTCAGATGCATGAAGATGCAGAGCTGGGGGTTGCCGCGCACTGGAAGTACAAAGAAGGTACGGCAGTCGCGGGTAAAACCGGCAGTTACGAGAACCGGATTGCCTGGCTGCGCAAACTTATCGCGTGGCAGGAAGAAATGTCGGATTCCGGCGAAATGCTGGATGAAGTGCGCAGCCAGGTCTTTGATGATCGGGTTTACGTATTTACCCCTAAAGGTGATGTGGTGGATTTACCGGCCGGCTCCACGCCGCTGGATTTTGCCTATCATATCCACAGTGATGTGGGTCACCGCTGTATCGGGGCGAAAATCGGCGGTCGTATTGTGCCGTTCAGCTATCTGTTACAGATGGGCGACCAGATTGAAGTGATCACCCAGAAACAGCCGAACCCGAGCCGTGACTGGCTGAATCCGAACCTGGGCTATGTCACCACCAGCCGCGGACGAGCTAAGATCCACAACTGGTTCCGCAAGCAGGATCGCGATAAAAATATTATTGCCGGACGTCAGATGCTGGATAACGAACTGGCGGCGCAGGATCTCAGTCTGAAAGAAGCTGAAAAACTGCTGATCGCCCGTTATAACGTTCATTCTATTGATGAAGTCCTCGCAGGTATTGGTGTGGGTGATATCAGGATTAATCAGTTATCTAATTTCCTGCAAAGCAAACTGAATAAACCGACAGCCGAAGAAGCCGATCGCGAAGCACTGAAAACACTGGAAAAAGCCCCGCCTGCCAAACCGGCTCCGGCGCACCAGAACAGCGGGCGCATTGTGGTCGAGGGTGTCGGCAATCTGATGCACCATATTGCACGTTGCTGCCAGCCGATACCCGGCGATAATATTACCGGGTTTATCACCAAAGGGCGCGGGATCTCCATCCACCGTGCCGACTGTGAGCAGTTGCTGGAGTTACAGGAACAGGCACCGGAGCGGCTGGTGGAAGCGGTCTGGAGCGCGAGCTACTCCAGTGGTTACTCACTGGTTGTCCGCGTGGTGGCGAATGATCGCAGCGGCCTGTTGCGGGATATCACCACCATCCTTGCCAATGAAAAAGTCAATGTTCTGGGTGTGCGCAGTCACAGTGATGTAAAACAGCAGATAGCGACCATTGATATGGATGTGGAAATTTACAACATCCAGACGCTCAGCCGCGTGCTGGTAAAACTGAGTCAGTTGCCGGATGTGATTGAGGCAAAACGGCATACACAGTGATCCCGCAGAGGCTGTTTACTTATATACCCTTATTCATTCAAACCGCAGGGTCTGGGCGGCATGAAACCAGCCGGGTCACATAGTTTATCTATGCTCCCCGTCTGATTTTCCTTGCCGCCTGCCTGCAATTTGAATGACGTTGGGTATCGTATTCAGCCTCTGTGCTTTTTACTGACAACACATCTTCAGAAATAAAGTCTTCAGGAATAAATTCTATGTCTGCACCAATTGAGCGTCTGCTGACCATCATGTCACAACTGCGTGACCCGCAAAGCGGCTGTCCGTGGGATAAAGCGCAAACCTATGACACTATCGCGCCCTATACGCTGGAAGAGACTTATGAGGTGCTGGATGCGATTGCACGCGCTGATTTTGATGATCTGAAAGGCGAGCTGGGTGATTTATTGTTCCAGGTGGTGTTTTACGCGCAGATAGCACAGGAAGAAGGGCGTTTTGATTTCAGTGATATTGTGAATGCGGTCAGTGACAAATTAACCCGCCGCCACCCGCATATTTTTGCTAAAGAGCAGGGGATCAGTGCGGACGCCGCGATTTCCGGCTGGGAGCAGCGAAAAAGCAAAGAGCGGGCAGAAAAAGCACAATATTCATTGCTGGATGATATCCCCGTCAATCTGCCTGCACTGATGCGGGCGTATAAAATCCAGAAGCGCTGCGCGACAGTCGGGTTTGACTGGGACACACTGGCGCCGGTTCTCGGGAAAGTTTACGAAGAGCTGGACGAGGTGATGGAAGAAGTGAACCAGCCGCAGGTCAGTGACGAGCGGGTGGCGGAAGAGCTGGGCGACCTGTTGTTTGCTGTGGTGAATTTTTCCCGCCATCTGGGACACAAGCCGGAGATGGTGCTGCACAAGGCGTGCCGCAAGTTTGAAGCCCGTTTTCGTCAGGTGGAAACGCAGATTGCAGAGCAGGGGCTGACAATGGAGTCAGCAACACTTGCAGATATGGAGAAAAGTTGGCAGGATGTTAAATCCCGTGAGGTTGAGCTTAATGCTTTCAGCTAATGATTTACCAAGAGAATGAAAAGTTTTTTATTTTATGTAACCGATTGATTTTTTAGTGATAAAAGCCGGTTTTAACAGGGCGGAAGGTAACAGATGACCTAAATGAGGCGACGAGATTATTTGTCGGCAAAATAAGGTTAGGGTATACTATTTTCCCGTCCGGTTATCTCCATCATCTATTACACCTAAACTTTCAGGTTCAGCATGAAAACTAATTATATTTTTGTGACCGGCGGGGTCGTATCCTCTCTGGGTAAAGGCATTGCCGCAGCCTCTCTGGCAGCTATACTCGAAGCCCGTGGACTCAATGTCACCATGATGAAACTGGATCCGTACATCAACGTCGATCCGGGAACAATGAGCCCGACCCAGCACGGGGAAGTCTTCGTCACCAATGACGGCGCTGAAACTGACCTCGACTTAGGTCACTACGAGCGTTTCATCCGCACTAAAATGACCCGCCGTAATAACTTTACGACCGGGCGTGTTTACTCCGAAGTTTTGCGCAAAGAGCGCCGTGGCGACTACTTAGGTGCCACTATTCAGGTTATTCCTCACATCACCAATGAAATCAAAGAACGCATCATCCGTGGTGGTGAAGGCCATGATGTCGTGCTGGTGGAAATCGGCGGAACCGTCGGTGATATCGAATCACTGCCATTCCTTGAAGCTATCCGTCAGATGGCAGCACAGGTTGGCCGTGAGCACACGTTATACATGCATTTGACATTAGTACCGTATCTGGCCGCTGCCGGTGAAGTAAAAACCAAGCCGACCCAGCATTCTGTAAAAGAATTATTATCTATCGGAATTCAGCCGGATGTGCTGATTTGCCGCTCTGACAGAGTGATCCCTGCTAACGAAAAAGCAAAAATCGCCCTTTTCTGTAATGTTCCTGAAAAGGCCGTGATCAGTCTGAAAGACGTCGATTCCATTTATAAAATCCCCGGCCTCTTGAAATCCCAGGGATTAGATGATTATATCTGTAAACGATTCAGCATAAATGCACCTGAGGCAGATCTCTCTGAATGGGAGCAGGTGATTTACGAAGAAGCCAATCCGTCAGGTGAAGTAACCATCGGGATGGTCGGTAAATATGTTGAGTTACCGGATGCCTATAAATCTGTAATCGAAGCGCTGAAACACGGGGGTCTGAAAAACCGTGTCACGGTTAACATCAAACTGATCGATTCTCAGGATGTTGAAACCCGTGGCGTTGAAGTATTACAGGGACTGGATGCAATCCTGGTACCGGGCGGATTCGGTTCCCGTGGTGTGGAAGGCAAGATAATGACTGCCCGCTATGCCCGCGAGAACAAAATCCCGTATCTGGGCATTTGCTTAGGGATGCAGGTGGCGTTAATTGATATCGCCCGCAACCTGGCCAATATGGAAGGTGCCAACTCCACAGAGTTTGATGTGGATTGTAAATATCCGGTTATTGCGCTTATCACTGAATGGCGCGATGAAGAAGGCAATCTTGAAGTCCGCAGCGAAGAGAGTGATCTCGGTGGTACGATGCGTGTCGGCGGTCAGTTATGCCATCTGACGAACAATTCACTGGTTCGCCAGCTGTATGGTAAAGATGCGATTACTGAGCGTCACCGCCATCGCTATGAAGTGAACAACATGTTGCTGAAGCGTCTTGAAGATGCAGGTTTGCTGGTTGCAGGCCGTTCAGTTGACAATAAACTGGTGGAAATTATTGAAAACCCTAATCATCCGTGGTTTGTGGCTTGTCAGTTCCACCCTGAGTTCACATCAACCCCGCGTGATGGTCATCCGCTGTTTGCAGGTTTTGTCAAAGCGGCCTCTGATAACCAGAAAGGTCTGCTGAAATAAGATATGAGATAAGTGACCGGTGATAAGTGCCGGTTACTTATCAAAAATTTAACGTGTACTGAGGAAAACCTAATGTCCAAAATCATTAAAGTGATCGGCCGTGAAATCATCGACTCCCGTGGTAACCCGACTGTAGAAGCTGAAGTCCATCTGGAAGGCGGTTTTGTCGGTATGGCTGCTGCTCCGTCAGGTGCATCTACCGGTTCCCGTGAAGCACTGGAACTGCGCGATGGTGATAAGTCACGTTTCCTGGGTAAAGGGGTTCTGAAAGCGGTTGCCGCAGTTAATGGTCCGATTGCACAAGCGCTGCTGGGTCAGGATGCAAAAGATCAGGCTAAAGTTGACCAGGTAATGATTGACCTGGATGGTACTGAAAACAAATCCAACTTTGGTGCAAACGCGATTCTGGCTGTCTCTCTGGCAAATGCCAAAGCCGCAGCAGCATCAAAAGGTTTACCTCTGTACGCACACATCGCAGAACTGAACGGCACGCCGGGCAAATATTCTATGCCGCTGCCGATGATGAATATCATCAATGGTGGTGAGCACGCAGATAACAACGTTGATATCCAGGAATTCATGATCCAGCCTGTCGGCGCACCTTCTCTGAAAGAAGCGGTTCGCATGGGTTCTGAAATTTTCCATCACCTGGCGAAAGTGCTGAAAGCGAAAGGCATGAATACCGCAGTGGGTGATGAAGGTGGTTATGCACCAAACCTGGGTTCAAACGCAGAAGCACTGTCTGATATCAAAGACGCGGTTAAAGCAGCCGGTTATGAGCTGGGTAAAGATGTTACCCTGGCGATGGACTGTGCAGCATCTGAGTTCTATAACAAAGAAACCGGGATGTATGAACTGAAAGGCGAAGGCCGTACCTTTACCTCTGCCGAATTTACCCATTACCTGGAAGACCTGACCAAAGAGTATCCGATTGTCTCTATTGAAGATGGTCTGGATGAATCTGACTGGGATGGTTTCGCGTATCAGACTAAAGTTCTGGGCGATAAAATCCAGCTGGTCGGTGATGACCTGTTTGTAACCAACACCAAGATCCTGAAAGAAGGTATCGAAAAAGGTGTTGTTAACTCCATTTTGATTAAATTCAACCAGATCGGTTCTCTGACTGAAACGCTGGCTGCAATTAAAATGGCAAAAGATGCCGGTTACACTGCGGTAATCTCTCATCGTTCCGGTGAAACTGAAGATGCGACCATTGCTGACTTAGCAGTCGGTACCGCAGCGGGTCAAATCAAAACCGGTTCAATGAGCCGCTCTGACCGTGTTGCAAAATACAACCAGCTGATCCGTATTGAAGAAGCGCTGGGTGAACGTGCACCGTTCAACGGCCGTAAAGAAATCAAAGGTCAGTAATTTATCAGCTGAATTTATTTTGTGAATTCAGCCGGTGAGTGTTAAAAAGGTGTGTCCGTCGGACACGCCTTTTTTGTTTCCGCTCTGATGGTGTCTTACGAATATCCCCTCTGTCTTCATCCGTTTTCTCAATGAATAAAACTGGTCATTTATCCAACTATCACAAGTTTTTTTACTTGTTCTGTAGTTGCAGATCCCAAAACCAACGTTTTGTGATGTCTTTTGTCATTAATAGTTTTTATATTTCACATGAAGATAAATTGATTAACATTTTTAGCATTCGCGCAAAATAACCGGTTGCTAAATTCTATACCCAACGTCATTCAAGTTGCAGGCAGGCGGCAAGCTCCGATTGCCGGGGAGCATACATCAGTATGTGACCCGGCTGGCTGACCACAGCCAACGAACCTGCAGTTTGAATGAATAAGGGTATATGGTGATCGGTTTCGTGAATGCTTTATATCAAACTGAGGGAATTATCATGGACGCTTCAGAAACGCTCACCCAATCCACCGGGATGAGTTCTTTTAATAAAAAAGGACTTATCATCGTGGCTCTGGATATCGTGCTGCTGGTGTTGCTGCTGAAATATCTGCCATACAGCGATAAAGAAAACGCGGGTCTGGCTTTAATGGTCTTTGTCGCTATCTTATGGCTGACAGAAGCAATACATGTCACGCTGACGGCACTGCTTATTCCTATTCTGGCGGTCTTTCTCGGGTTACTGGGAACAGGGAAAGCACTGCAATCCTTCGCCAGCCCGACAATTTTCCTGTTTTTCGGTGGTTTTGCGCTGGCAACCGCATTGCATATTCAGGGGTTAGACCGCCTGATCGCCAACCGCCTGCTGGTGATCGCCAAAGGGCGCTTATGGGCTGCGGTTATCTTACTGTTCAGCGTGACCGCCGCACTTTCCATGTGGATCAGTAATACCGCAACTGCAGCAATGATGTTACCGCTGGTGCTCGGTATTCTGAGTAACCTGGATATCCGCAATGACCGCAATACCTTTGTGTTTGTGCTGCTTGGTGTGGCTTACAGCGCCAGCATCGGGGGGCTCGGGACAATGGTCGGCAGCCCGCCGAATATCATTGCCGCAAACCAGCTGAACATGGATTTCTTTACCTGGATGAAATACGGCATCCCGATGGTGTTGATTCTGATGCCTATCATGTTCGGTATTATGTATCTGATGTTACGTCCTAAGCTGGGTGCGCATTTTGATATTGAAGTTGAACAGGTTAAGTGGACACCAAAGCGCTTACTGACGCTCGGTATTTTTGGTCTGACCGTTATCTGCTGGATAACCAGTGTTCCGCTGAGTGAGTTGTTCGGCAATCTCAAAGATTTTGACACCATTATTGCCCTGAGTGCAGCGACACTGATTGGTATTACCGGTGTGGCGAGCTGGTCACAAATTCAGAACAACACTGAGTGGGGGGTTCTGTTCCTGTTCGGCGGGGGTCTGACACTGAGTATGATCCTGAAAGATTCAGGTGCCAGTGAAGTGATGGCTGACTGGATGAAAACCACATTTGGTAACAGCAGCTGGCTGGTGATTATTATCGCGGTGACAACATTTATTATTGTACTGACTGAGTTTACCAGTAATACCGCGAGTGCCGCTCTGCTGGTGCCTATCTTTGCCGGTGTGGCTGACGGGCTGGGAATGCCGGTTATGGCACTGACAATGATTATCGGTATCGGTGCATCCTGTGCCTTTATGTTGCCGGTGGCAACGCCGCCGAATGCTATCGTCTTTGGTACCGGGTTTATCAAACAGTCAGAAATGGTGCGCGTCGGGGCAGTACTGAATGTCGCCTGTATCATTGTTATTTCAGCATTTGCCTGGTTGTTCTGGGTGTAGCTGAAACGAAAATAGCCGTAATCATTACAATGTTAAAAAAAAACCGCCGCTGACATATCAGCGGCGGTTTTATTTTTACCCGGCAAATCGGTTGTGTTTAATTCAGCTGCGTTTTCCGGCTAAATAAACCGTTAATTCAACACCCGGATGTAAATCTTTCATTTTTACTTTACTGTTCCAGGACATCAGCTCTTTCAGGCTGACACCATGACGCTGTGCAATACCGTAGTAAGAATCACCCTGGCGCACTTTGTATTTTGCCAGACGCATGGCATTTTTAGTTGCCGCTTTTGAGGGTTTAACCACCGGGCTGCCTTTTACCTGCAATGTCCGGCCCGGCTTGATAGCACTGGTGGTTTTCAGTCCGTTCAGTTTTGTCAGTTCAGTGACCGTCATTTTATGACGTGAGGCGATAGCATAGAGAGAATCCCCGCTCTTCACTTTGTATTCGCTTGCTTTCACGCGACCTGCCGGCGTGCTTAACTGATTGCTTCGCTGGTTATTTTTGGCAACTGCCATGCGGATATCACTCAGAACCGCATCATCAGACAGTGCACTCATCAGCTGATCAACTTTTGTTTTCGGCAGCATCAGATAGTGCGGGCCTGCCGGTGAAGTCACACCGCGCTTCAGGCTCGGGTTATAGTCTTTCAGCTTTGCGACCGGCATATCCAGCAGCTGTGCTGCCATATCAAGCGAGATTTGCTGCCCGATATTGACCCGTGCCAGAGCACGTTCTGAATTCGGCGCCGGTAAATTCACGCCGTTACGATCGCTGTTGCGGATAACATTGCTCAGCGCAAAGATACGTGGCACATAATCCATCGTTTCTTTCGGTAATGACAGTGACCAGTAATCGGTCGGCTTGCCGGCTGCGGCATTAGCTTCCATTGCGCGCAGAACACGGCCTTCACCGCTGTTATAAGCGGCAAGTGTCAGTGCCCAGTCTCCGCCGAACATACCGTTGAGGCGCTCCAGCAGATCGAGCGCCGCTCTGGTTGATGCGGCGACATCCCGGCGGTCATCGACCCACTGGTTCTGACTCAGCCCGTTCGCTTTACCGGTACTCGGGATAATCTGCCATAAACCGGCAGCCTGCGCTGATGAGGTGGCATGGGGGTTAAAAGCACTCTCCACTATGGGCAGCAGAACAAGTTCCATCGGCATATTCCGTTCATCGATTTTACCGATGATCCAGTACATGTAAGGTTCTGCGCGGAGTGTCACATCGTGGAGATAGCTCTTTTTAGACAGGTAAGACCGTTCTTCAGCACGGACACGGTCATTGTCCGGGATGTTCATTGTCATTTCATCACGGATATAGCCCCAGATATCGTCGTCCGGATTAACGGATGACGCTTTCGCCATTTCCATCTGCTGAGCAGACAGTAAAAAACCGTTACCTGAAGGTTGATAAGATTTCTGAACTGTTTTGGGTGGTGTACTCTGACACCCCGCTAACAAAATAGCAGCGGCAAGTAGGGTGGCTTTAATTTTCATGTTGGCGGAGTCAGTACCATTATATTTAGTCTTTAAGTTCAGCAATCATACGGGGGTTGCTCCGCCCTGACAACGTTTCCGGCTAAAATTTATCCTTTTTTACACGTATTGCGGCAAAAGTCTGCTCAGGCGTCATAGTATGTTTACCTGCAGATAAATTATGTTGCAGATCAAGATCATCACAGTTAAGAAAAATATTAATTTTCCTTTCTATTTCCAGTGTGACAGGCACGGTAGCGTCATTATTCTGTCGTAATTTTGCAATATGCGTCTGATATGCCTGAATTATATTATTTTCGGGCCAGATGGTGCGGGCAAAGGCGATATTGGATTGTGTATATTCATGCGCGCAACAGACCAGGGTTTCATCCGGCAAAGAGGCGAGGCGGGTAACCGAATGATACATTTGCGCAGCGGTTCCTTCAAAAATGCGCCCGCAGCCACCTGAAAACAGGGTGTCGCCGCAAAACAGATAGGGTGCGCAATAATAAGCTACGTGACCAAGCGTGTGTCCCGGAACGGCGATAACCTGAAAAACGAATTCGCCGCAGGTGATAATATCATTGTCTTTTACGCAATGATTTGCCCCTTTATCCTGTGTTTCTTCCGGGCCGTATACCGGCAGATCCGGATAGCGTGATAAAAGATCCGCTACTCCGCCGGTATGATCGGCATGGTGGTGAGTCAGCAGGATGGCGGCGGGTATTAATCCGTGTTCTTGCAGTGCCGCCACGACGGGGGCGCTCACGCCGGGATCGACAATTACGCAGGTGTGCGCATTATCGCGTAACAGCCAAATGTAGTTATCCGATAACGCGGAAATTCTGATAAGCTCCATACATACCTCACCTTTAATTGAGTGTAAATCAAGGATAACGCCATGTTTTCTGCGCGAGCGACAAATAAACTGACGATGCCGGGCTCATGGTGCGATATCCCCCGCGGGCGTCAGTTCCGCCAGTCACTGGAGGCACAGTTAGCGCCCTGGTGGCCGAAAATGTTTGGTTTTCATCTGATAAAAATCGGGGCGTTGAGCTGTGAAATTGACAGCAGCGACTGCATGATCCCGCATCAGGTGAATGTTGCACCACAGGGTAACACCTTACAGGTATTCGGGGAGGCAGCGCAATTACCGTTTCTGGATAAATCCGTGGATGTCTGTGTGCTGGCGAACAACCTGGGTTACAGCAGTGATCCGCACTGGCTTCTGCGTGAGGCAGACCGTGTTCTGATCGAGGATGGCTGGTTAATTCTCAGCGGATTCAATCCGTTAAGTTTGCTCGGGTTGCGTAAACTGATCCCGCTGTATTCCAATCAGCACCCGCAGTCCAGCCGGATGTTTTCACAATTTCGGATGCTGGACTGGTTGAGTCTGCTTAATTATGAAGTTATGCACCACCGCCTGTTCACTCCGGTTCCCTGGTGTGATCCGGACAGTTTCGGTAACCGGCATGGTCGTCTTCTGGGCTGCATCAGTGTCATTGTCGCCCGCAAGCGTACTGTTCCGCTGACCTTTACGCCACAGAAGCGGCGGGTACTCAAACCGGGTCTTAATAATGTGGTGGGCGCAACCCGGCAGCAGACGCCGCCGGATTGTCTGAAGCGCCGCTGATTAAAGCAGCTGCGCTATTCTGTTGCGGGCTGATAGCCGGTATCTGCCTGTGTCGGGGACTCTGCTGCCGCGCGGGCAAGCTCATCACAGCGCTCATTCTCCGGATGACCCGCGTGGCCTTTGACCCACTGCCAGTCAATAGAGTGAGTCGCAATCGCCTTATCGAGCGCTGCCACAAATCAACATTTACGACCGGGGATTTATCCGCTTTACGCCAGCCGCGTCGTTTCCAGTTATGGATCCATTGTGTTATTCCCTGGCGCACATACTGGCTGTCGGTGGTCAGAACAATATCACACGGGCGTGTGAGGCTTTCCAGCGCAACAATAGCCGCCAGTAACTCCATACGGTTATTGGTGGTAAGGAAAAAACCGCCGCTGAGGGGTTTTTCATGGCCTTTATAGCGCAGTAACGCGCCGTATCCGCCGGGCCCGGGGTTACCGAGGCAGGAGCCGTCGGTGAAAATTTCTACCTTGTCACTCATCTCTGGTAGACTCATCCTTTGATCGATTGGCAATTATCTGAGTCTGACATAAAACAGCATTATGAGCACTGATATTACACGACAAATTGTTCTCGATACCGAAACAACCGGTATGAACAAACTGGGTGCCCACTTTGAGGGGCACAATATAATTGAAATTGGTGCGGTTGAAGTGATCAACCGGCGCCTGACCGGTCGTAACTTTCATCTGTATATCAAGCCCGACAGACTGGTTGACCCTGAAGCATTCGGCGTCCACGGGATCAGTGATGAATTCCTGATGGATAAACCGGTTTTTGCTGATATTGCTGATGAATTTATTGAATTTATCCGCGGAGCAGAGCTGGTTATTCATAATGCGCCCTTCGATATCGGCTTTATGGACTATGAATTCCGTAAGCTGAACCGGGGGATCCCGCCGACAGCCGAATTTTGTACCATCACGGACAGCTTAACACTTGCCAGGAAACTGTTCCCCGGCAAGCGTAATAACCTTGATGCGCTGTGTGACCGCTATCTGATAGATAACACCAAGCGCCTCTTGCACGGCGCACTGCTCGATGCCGAAATTTTGTCAGATGTCTATCTGGCAATGACCGGCGGGCAGACATCACTGGCATTTCAGACCGAAGGTGAGAACGCAGGTCAGAAAAATGAGCAGGTTATTCAGCGTATTACCCGTCCTCAGACAGGGCTGCGGGTGGTGTACGCCACGGATGAAGAAGTTGTGGCTCATGAGGGACGCCTTGATTTGGTTGAGAAAAAAGGGGCGAACCCCTGTATCTGGCGTAAACCTGCTGACGATGAAGAAACGCCCACTGATAAGGCCGAGTGACTCAGCGTAATTCGGGTAGTTAACAGTAAAAGGCGGAATATATGGAATGTCGCAGTGGTTGCGGGGCTTGTTGTATCGCGCCTTCAATTTCGTCACCCATTCCGGGTATGCCGGACGGAAAACCGGCTAATACCCGATGTGTGCAGTTATCAGCTCATAACGCATGCCTTATATTTGGTCTGGCATCACGTCCGCAGGTCTGTATCAGTCTCAATCCGGCGCAGGAAATGTGTTTATCGACCCGTGCGGAGGCAATAACGTATTTGCTGGATCTCGAAAAGAGCACATTACCGTAAATGCTGACGGCATTTTTTATAGTGTCATCTGTTGTATCTGCATAAAATCACATCCACAGTCTAAAAACTGTGCAACCGCATGGTTTTACGCAAATTAACATTGACGAATGAAACCGGGGATCGTATTATCCGCGACGTTCCCGAAAGGAACAATCCGGAGCGGTAGTTCAGTTGGTTAGAATACCTGCCTGTCACGCAGGGGGTCGCGGGTTCGAGTCCCGTCCGTTCCGCCACATTAAGACGCCATGCTATTTTTTAGCATGGCGTTTTGCTTTTTGTTTTTTACTCAATCTTTTCTGCAAGCGCTTCTGTATCTCATCCGTTTCTTCAATTGCTATGCTCTGAATGAGCGACTTCACCACCTTTGCCACCTGATTTTGTGCCGGAAACAGACTTGCCGTGGGATGATTTTTATTTTCCGGGCAGATCCCTGCTAATCAAAACAGAGTGAAGCTACAGTCGTATCCTGTCTTTGCTTTCTTCCATGACCTGCTTCTTTCAACTGTGTTATCCAATAATTCCCGGTACATTGATTAATAGGCTGATAGCTATTTAAATTGGGAATCTAACCACATTTACTTATTAATTTTCTTTACTATTAATTCTGGTTAAGCGAATATTATCTGTAGGTATAATGACAAAAAAACATATAATACATTTATATATCATCAACATTAGTTAAGGTGATGAATGAGCCATTCAGAATTAGATTTTTCATTCAGCGACGGGTATCAAAGTGCTCTGCATAATACAGCAAATGAGCTCCGGAAACTGGCTGAGGAAATAGCCTTTGTGAATATACACAATCCGGGAGTGCGGCTGCAGTTTCTACGCGACATTGGCAATTTCATTGTCAAAAACGAGTGGGATGTAAAAAATAATTGCTTAAGTTTATCTGCCGGGCTGGATAATATCGAGGATATGAGAACGCTTCTTGAAAAACAGCGATTCGCTATTATGACACGCGAAGCTGTACAATATGCTTATGTTGAAGCGGTCAATGATGAAAAAAATGGATTTACCACCCTTCTGTTAAAACAGGTAGGTTTTGTTGGTGGCAGTATGCAGGTTATAGCCGGTTATGGTGCCTGTTCAGCCAGTGTAGGTCTGCTATGTAACTCATTGAGTGTGGGACTGGTTGCTCAGGGCATGAATAACATGTATGAAAATGGTTACTATCTTTTGTTCCGGGAAAGCACAAGCGGATATTTAAGAGATGGCTACAGATATTCTGCACAAGCGTTAGGATACAGTAATCACGAAGCTGATATGGTTTATAACTTTGTTGACCTGACATTATCTGCCGGAACACTTTTTAATCCCGCATTAAAACCAGGAGCTTTTAAGTTATTTAATTACTATGATATGGATTTTATTGCATCATGGAAACTAATGAATACAAGCACATTTATTACAGAAAGTTTCTTTGATGGCATGACAATTTATTCAACATATGATTTAATCCAAAAAGAAAATAATAAATGACAGATTTTAATACTTTATCAATAGTTCCATTTGGCTGGTTTAAACTAATATTATTTTATATAACCTCCATAATCATTTTCTTACTAATACGAAAAGCAAAGGCATTCTTCACGCCAAAGAGACCGTTCTTCTTGGAGTTGTTATATCTGATATCAATACTGATTATAGGTAGCTCTTACCTTATAATATTTGCTCATGGTGAGAAATTTTATATCGGAAGTTTGTTTATAGAAAAGGGTAATAAAGATTTAATCAGGTATAGTAGTTTGTTTTTTTATGTTGTTGTTATCAGTGTATTACTCTCCAAATATAAAAAAATAAATTAATTACCGGCTGGTATGAAAAAACACCAGCCAGTCAGATTATACCACGCTGGCTATGCTGTAACCTGAGGTTGATGCCATGATATGATTGCAGGTGATGCTTTCATATCGAAGTGTCAGCGTTTCACTGGGTAAAGCATCATTTTGTGTCAGTGAATTGGCGTGAGTCTGTGAAAAATTAATAATACTCGCTTTCCGTAAAAGAATAGTCATGTATTTTTCCTGAGCACCTGCATCAGATGTCCGGTAATAATCAAGCTCACAATCCATTATCTCATTATTCGTTACCGCAGTAAGTAACAGCGGCGTGGATTTATCCACATATTTCGTTATTGAAACCGGTCCGTGAGTAAGGTTCTGCGCTCTTGATATATCAAAAGAAACCGCTATGACCAGTATCTCATTAGTGTGTGATGCCTGATATTTATTACCCAGTGATTTGTAGGAAGAGCATCCGTCAGAAATACCTCCCTGAGACTTTCCTTTTATCGTCATGTAAATGTTGTTAGCCACAATTAGATTCCTTGCTTAGATATTGTTTGTCTTACACTTCTACACTTCAGTTAAATTTAACTGAAGATCATCACTTTCTGAATTTCAGTGCAATAAAAAATAATCAGAACTTCGACTTTCAGCAGTGTAATTTCAGGTTTTGTGGTTTTTATTCAAAAAATCAATATGTCAGGGCTTTTCTGTTTTTATCACTCCGGAGCACCATCAATCCTGTTATTTTTCCGTTCTGTTCCTGTCGTACAAGCGCACAGAAAGCGGTATTTCTGCTTGCTATTCGTTGGGGTAATCGGGTCTAATAGGTCACTTCCGCTGTTGCGCAATATCAGTAGCTAAAAGGATTTTGTCAGCAAAAATGCCGCGGGCGCGAAGTTTCATGACAAATTATTCATCCGCTGTATATTTTGCCTGACAAACCTCGCCCGACGTCTTATCTTTTGCTTTTTTTTAGCGCCGACGCTTTACCCTGACCGGTGAACGGATTGTCATCCGGGCGTGGTACTGCGAAAATAGCCTATGCCTGACATCATTCAGGATGCAGCCCAGACCCTGCAGTTTGAATGAATAAGGGTATATATCTGCTTTTTATCCGAACCTGGAGTAGACAATGACCTCTCGTAAAACTCTTGCTAATGCGATTCGTTTCCTGAGCATGGACGCGGTGCAGAAAGCAAATTCCGGACATCCCGGCGCACCAATGGGCATGGCTGATATCGCAGAAGTTCTGTGGCGCGACTATCTGAAACACAACCCGTCCAATCCGCTCTGGAGTGATCGTGACCGCTTTGTGCTGTCAAACGGTCATGGCTCGATGCTGATTTACAGCCTGTTGCACCTCACCGGCTACCACCTGTCGATGGATGACTTAAAAGCATTCCGTCAGCTGCATTCAAAAACCCCGGGTCACCCTGAATACGGTTACACGCCGGGCGTGGAAACCACCACTGGTCCATTAGGACAGGGTATTGCGAACGCCGTTGGTTTTGCTATCGCAGAACAAACTCTGGGCGCACAATTCAACCGTCCGGGCCATGATATCGTTGACCATCACACCTACGCCTTTATGGGCGACGGTTGTATGATGGAAGGGATCTCTCACGAAGTCTGCTCACTCGCCGGTACCCTGAAACTGGGTAAACTGGTTGCATTCTATGACGACAACGGGATTTCCATCGACGGTAATGTTCAGGGCTGGTTTACTGACGATACCGCTAAACGCTTTGATGCTTACGGCTGGCATGTCATCAGCGGCATTGATGGTCATAATCCTGACCAAATCAAAGCCGCAATTGAAGAAGCAAAATCCGTTACCGACAAACCGTCTCTGCTGATGTGCAAAACCGTTATCGGTTTCGGTTCGCCGAAGAAAGCCGGTACAGCAGATGCGCACGGCTCTCCGTTAGGGGATGCTGAAATCGCGGCAACCCGCGCGGCACTGAACTGGCCGTATGCGCCATTTGAAATCCCGCAGGATATTTATAACGAGTGGGATGCGAAAAAGGCCGGTAAAGCAGTTGAATCTGAGTGGGATGTAAAATTTGCTCAGTATGAAAAAGCCTTCCCTGAACTGGCGCGTGAATACCGCCGCCGTGTTGAAGGCGAACTGCCTGCACAGTGGAAAGCGGATGCAAAAGCCTTTATTCAGAATCTCCAGGATAACCCGGCAAATATTGCCAGCCGTAAAGCGTCACAAAACGCGCTGGAAGCATTCGGTAAAGTCCTGCCTGAATTTATGGGCGGCTCGGCTGACCTGGCGCCAAGTAACCTGACCATGTGGTCCGGCTCTGCGCCAATCAATGAAGATAAAGCCGGTAACTACATTCACTACGGTGTGCGTGAGTTCGGTATGTCTGCGATTATGAACGGGATCGCCCTGCACGGCGGCTTCATTCCTTACGGTGCGACCTTCCTGATGTTCGTTGAATATGCCCGCAACGCGGTGCGTATGGCGGCACTGATGAAAATCCGCAGCATCTTCGTTTATACCCATGACTCTATCGGTCTGGGCGAAGACGGCCCGACACACCAGCCGGTTGAGCAAATCGCCAGCCTGCGTGTGACACCAAATATGAGCACATGGCGTCCGTGTGACCAGGTGGAATCTGCGGTTGCCTGGAAATATGCGATTGAGCGTAAAAACGGTCCGACCTCGCTGATTTTCTCCCGTCAGAACCTGGCTCAGCAGCCACGTACAGCACAGCAACTGGCTGATATCGAAAAGGGTGCTTATATCCTGAAAGATTGCGCCGGTCAGCCGGACATCATTCTGATCGCAACCGGTTCTGAAGTGGAACTGGCGGTGAGCGCGTATGATCAACTGACAGCCGAAGGCCGTAAAGCGCGCGTGGTATCCATGCCGTCAACGGATGCCTTTGACAAACAGGATGCGGCTTACCGTGAATCTGTCCTGCCGTCAGCCGTGAGTGCGCGTGTTGCTGTTGAAGCAGGTATCGCTGATTACTGGTTCAAATACACCGGTCTTCAGGGTGCCGTTGTTGGTATGCATTCATTCGGTGAATCTGCACCTGCCGGTCAGCTGTTCAGTGAATTTGGTTTCACTGTCGAAAACGTTGTTTCTCAGGCAAAAGCCCTGCTGAAATAATCAGCTGATTGTTTTTTTGAAAGCGCATTTCGGTTTTTTTGACCGAATGCGCTTTTTTCGTTTTTGCCCGCCGGACGGTCTTGCGATTTTTTTCCAATTAGCATAATGTGGTGTTAGTAAGCTGAACCGTTTCAGTTTTTTGTGACTATATATTTCTCTGCTGATGAACAAAAAAAGTTTACGGTTTCTATGATAAATGCCCCGTACAAAAACCGGTGAGTCCGTTATTCTTAGTGCGCTGATAATTTGGCTATTTCTGAGGATACTATGACAATAAAAATTGCAATCAACGGGTTTGGGCGAATCGGGCGGAGTGTGCTGCGGGCGTTGTATGAAACCGGGCGTAATACGCAGATTACCGTGGTTGCCATTAATGAGCTGGCGGATACCAAAGGTATCGCTCATTTACTCAAGTACGACACAAGTCACGGACGCTTTTTTAAATCAGTACAGATTCTGGCAGATGATTTACTCACAGTCGGGGATGATAACATCCGTATCCTGCATGAAGCGGATATTCATCAGCTTCCCTGGGCTGAGCTGGGTGTGGATGTGGTGTTAGATTGCAGCGGTGTGTATGGCTCCCGCGAAGACGGTGAAGCACATATCGCCAACGGAGCAAAAAAAGTCCTGTTCTCGCATCCCGGTGGTAATGATTTGGATGCCACCATTGTGTACGGCGTGAATCACGACACACTGACCGCGCAGGACAGAATCGTTTCGAATGCATCCTGCACCACTAACTGTATCATCCCGGTGATTAAATTGCTGGATGAAGGGTTCGGGATTGAGTCAGGCACAGTGACAACCATTCATGCGGCAATGAATGACCAGCCGGTGATTGATGCGTATCACAGTGATTTACGGCGCACCCGGGCGGCAGGGCACTCCATCATTCCGGTGGATACCAAGCTGGCAGCAGGGATCCGGCGGATTTTCCCGAAATTTGAAGATCATTTTGAGGCGATTTCAGTCAGGGTGCCTACAATTAACGTAACGGCGATTGATTTGAGTATCACCGTGAAGAATAATGTGACCGCGCAAGAGGTGAACCGGCTTTTGCAAAACGCAGCGATGACCTCATTTCGTGGTATAGTGGACTACACAGAATTACCGTTAGTCTCTACAGATTTTAACCATGACCCGCACAGTGCAATCGTTGACGGCACACAAACGCGGGTCAGCGGACAGCACCTGATTAAGATGCTGGTCTGGTGTGATAACGAATGGGGTTTTGCAAACCGCATGCTGGATACCACTCTGGCAATGGCTGAGACTGGTTTTCACTGAGGCTGGTGCCCCGGCAGAAAATTGTAGACAATTTAACTGATAAGAGAATCAACAAGAGGATTCACCATGTCCGTAATTAAGATGACCGATCTGGATCTGGCGGGTAAACGTGTTTTTATTCGTGCTGACCTGAACGTTCCTGTCAAAAATGGCAAAGTTACCTCTGATGCACGTATCCGTGCCTCGCTCCCGACAATCGAAGCTGCCCTGAAACAGGGTGCTAAAGTCATGGTGACCTCACATCTGGGTCGTCCGGTTGAAGGGGAATACAACGAAGAGTTCTCACTGAAACCGGTTGTTGATTATCTGGCAGATAAACTGAACTGCCCGGTGCGCCTGGAAAAAGATTATCTGAATGGTCTGGAACTGAATGCCGGTGAACTGGTGGTTCTGGAAAACGTCCGCTTTAATAAAGGCGAGAAAAAAGACGACGAAACCCTGTCTAAACAATATGCATCACTGTGTGATATTTTTGTGATGGATGCATTCGGCACAGCACACCGCGCTCAGGCATCCACCCACGGTGTGGCAAAATTTGCAGACGTTGCCTGCGCAGGCCCGCTGTTATGGGCTGAATTAGATGCTCTGGGCAAAGCACTGAGCAATCCTGCACGTCCGATGGTCGCGATTGTCGGCGGCTCTAAAGTGTCCACAAAACTGACCGTTCTGGACTCTCTGTCCAAAATTGCGGATCAAATCATTGTCGGCGGCGGTATCGCCAATACCTTTATTGCAGCAGAAGGCCACAATGTCGGTCGTTCACTGTATGAAGATGACCTTATCCCTGAAGCCAAAAAATTACTGCTCACCTGCGACATTCCTGTCCCGACAGATGTCCGCGTGGCAACGGAATTCTCCGAAACCGCAGACGCTGTCCTGAAATCCGCTAATGACATCAAAGATGATGAGCAAGTGCTGGATATCGGTGATGAATCTGCGGCACATCTGGCTGAGATCCTGAAAAGTGCGAAAACCATTCTGTGGAATGGCCCGGTCGGTGTGTTTGAGTTCCCTAATTTTCGTAAGGGAACTGAAATCGTTGCCAACGCTATCGCAGACAGTGACGCATTCTCTATCGCAGGCGGCGGTGACACATTAGCGGCCATCGATTTATTCGGTATCGGCGACAAAATTTCGTATATCTCTACCGGCGGCGGCGCATTCCTGGAATTCGTCGAAGGCAAAAAACTGCCTGCCGTTGTAATGCTCGAAGAACGTGCTAAACAGTCATAATCAGATGAAAATAACGGGCAACTCCGGTTGCCCGTGACAACTTCCGACAGACCAATACAGGAAATTTGACATGTCTAAAGTTTTTGATTTTGTAAAACCCGGTGTCGTCACTGGCGATGATGTTCAGAAAATCTTTGCTGTTGCCAAAGAAAACAAATTTGCGCTGCCAGCGGTAAACTGCGTCGGTACAGACTCGATCAACGCCGTATTAGAAGCGGCAGCCAAAGTCCGTTCTCCTGTCATTGTTCAGTTCTCCAACGGTGGTGCTGCATTTATCGCCGGGAAAGGTTTTAAAGGCGAAGGCCAGCAGGCTGCGGTTCTGGGTGCTATTTCCGGTGCGCATCATGTGCATCAGATGGCTGAATATTACGGTGTGCCGGTTATTCTGCATACTGACCACTGCGCGAAAAAATTACTGCCATGGTTAGACGGATTACTGGATGCCGGTGAAAAACACTTCGCTGCAACCGGGAAATCCCTGTTCTCTTCTCACATGATTGACCTGTCAGAAGAGTCCCTGGAAGAAAATATTGAGATTTGCAGCAAGTACCTGGTGCGTATGGCAAAAATTGGTATGACACTGGAAATCGAACTGGGTTGTACCGGCGGTGAAGAAGATGGCGTGGATAACTCCCATCTGGATAACTCTGCGCTGTATACTCAGCCGGAAGATGTGGCATACGCATACGAAAAACTCAATGCAATCAGCCCGCGTTTTACTATCGCAGCGTCATTCGGTAACGTTCACGGTGTTTACAAGCCGGGTAACGTGCAGTTAACGCCAAAAATTCTGCGCAATTCTCAGGACTATGTTTCTGAAAAATATAACCTGCCGCACAACAGCCTGGATTTCGTTTTCCATGGCGGTTCCGGCTCTACAGCAGAAGAGATCAAAGAAGCGGTCGGTTATGGTGTGGTGAAAATGAATATCGATACCGATACTCAGTGGGCGACCTGGGAAGGGATCCTGCACTATTACCAGAAAAACGAAGCTTATTTGCAGGGTCAGTTAGGTAACCCTGAAGGTGCTGATAAACCAAATAAAAAATATTATGATCCGCGTGCCTGGTTACGTGCCGCTCAGCAGACCATGATTGAACGTCTGGAAAAAGCATTTACTGAACTGAACTGCGTTAACGTTCTGTAATATTTTCTGCGTGAATAATTAAGCCGTCCGGTATCGTACCGGACGGTTTTTTTGTACCTTATTTTTTGTTTTCTTCCCCGATCTCGTTTCTTCTGATAACCGATTCAATTAATTCATCGATATGAAGCGTCACCAGCATTTCAACCGCATCACTGCGGGTTTTTCCTGAAAGCAGAGCGAGATGGTTGATTTTTCTGATCATTGTACCGGTCAGTGACAGCGAAATGGCTTTTTTCTTCTCTTTATCCAGAGAGACTTTCCCGCTGTAATGTGTCGGTTTCTGCCCGCTGTTATTTTCCAGACCTTCTTCCATTTTCCGCAATGCTTTGCGGCTCAGTTCTCCGGCATCCGTCATCTGATAAGTATGTGAGGCTTTACGATAGCGGATCTCTGCATTATAGGTATCACGTAACTCTTTGAATGTACGGGTCAGTGTTGCTTCTGAGCAGCGCAGTGTTGTCAGAATGGCATCCGATGAAACAGGTTTTCCTGTACCGAGCAGTGTTGCCAGTGTGAATAAGCGGACTTGTCGTGTGCTTAATTGCATAGTCTGAAGGCACCTGTATAAGAACAAAATCAAAAAAATAACGTTATGCCGGATACGGAAAGTACTGTCCGGCAGGATCCTTGTCATCCGGTCTTTATGACTATTTAATCAGTTTGTAAAGATATTTCAAGATGCCCAAATACAATAGAATAAGATATTTATATCAGAAATACATACCCATGTTCATTAAAACAGCAGTTTCATTGGTGATGCTCAGCCATTTTGTGTTTTAAACGGCATACCGTCTGTTTTGCGTTGTGAAATGCCGTAAACCCGTGCCCGTGCCAGGATCGCAGATGCCCAGCGGCGGTGTGTTGCCGGTTCGCACATGGCACCTTGTGATTTAAATACTGCCTGAGTGGAGTTCAGGATGCGCAGGGCATCTGCGTGTTCATCGGCTGAAACCCGCAGCGCCTGTTCAATTACCGCGACCTGATTCGGGTGAATGGCTGTTTTACCGACCAGCCCGTGGGCGATATCCAGCGCCAGTTCCCGGGTCATAACGTCGTGATCATCAATGTGCTCACACACCGGCGCGGTCATGGCAAAGTCACGTGAAGCAAACACAGCGACCAGCATTTTAATGACATACCCCATAGGCCCGTCATACAGCGTCAGGTGCCGGGAGCGGCGCAGTGAAATGACATTCATCAGGTCGTTACCGCCGATACGCAGCGCGATAATCCGCTCATGGCAGGGATGTGATTGCAGTACCTGCGCCAGCTCGCGCATCTGCACAACATCATAAACTTCTTCTGTTTCCAGGGTCGGCATCATGCACAGCGGGCTGTTTTTTACCACCTGCCACCAGACCGGCAATGTTGCCTGTGTAAATTTCGGCAGGACCAGCCCGTCGATTGCACTGAGGTCACAGTTATCGCGCAGCCACAGCCCCATTTCAGGGTGACGCGGGCGGATAAACACCAGCGGCCAGTTCTGATTGCCGGTGCGCTGCTTTTCTGCAGTCAGTGCCGTTAAAATATCATGCAGATTTCGCAGTGCCTGCGGGATATCTGCTTCGCTGACGGCATCTTCCAGGCAGATTATCAGGGAGCGCAATCCGCTGATTTTATTGTTTATAATCACGTCAGCAATATCTGTGCGTGTCGCAGGCATATAGAGTGACGCCCCTAAATTCCAGGGAGAGAGACGCTGTGTCATGGTGATACCTTTTTGATAATAGTAACGGCGCGGTATTGCCCCAGGGCATCACCCGCCTGCGTAATAGTAATATTTTTCTGACGCGCCAGATAAACCAGTAATTCCACATCCGGTTCATTACAGTCACGTACTAAAACATGTTCCGGTACACGGCGCAGTACCGCCCGGGTCGCTTCGGCAATACCGGGTTTCAGCCGGTTGAGATCGCTCACGTCATAACGCGCAGCCAGTGTGTTGATGACGGTTTTACTTTTTGCCCGCAACACGGATTTTTCGTGCGGATCCGGTAATGTCACCACCGGCGTGCCGGTGAGTTTACGGCGCAATGCAGCAACCGTATCTGTCAGCAGCGGCTGCACTCATATTGTTGTAAATGTTCACAATGTACGCAGCCGTGCGGTCCGTTATCTGACCAGACAGAGCGGGAGATAAGCCCGGAAACCGGCGCGCCCATAATGCCGGACGGGATCAGCCAGTCATCGTCTGCGGCTGAAAGCCAGGCACAGCCTGCGGGATCAGCCAGCACAACCAGGCGGGGATCTGCCGGATAGCCCGGGCGGTTATGCAGTGAGCGGATTAATTCACCGGTAATAGCGCCTTTACCTGTCCAGCCATCGACAAACACAATACCGGCAGTTCCGTGGTTATGCTCAATCCATTCCAGCGCAGCCGTATCAATTCCCCGGTCGCGGATGATGCTTATCCCGTAATGATGTGAGATTTTGCCCGCATCACGCAGCGCCTGATGCAGCATCACACCTAATGGCACACCTGCGCGGACAAGGCTCACCAGGACAATGGGCTGCTCCGCAAAATGGTTGCTCAGGGCTTGCGTGAGAAATGCAACATCCCGCGCCAGGCGGGGGGCGCCTTTCTCCAGCGCGCGGTTAAACAGATCAAGATGCCAGGTGGTCGGCTCCGGCTCCTGACTGAGCATATCGGAGTAATGCTTTTTACCTGACTGAATAAGCTGTTCTTTTAATTCAACCGGCGTCATATCAAGGCTGACGGGTTTGAGCAGAAACCGGACATCGTCCGGTAAATAACTACCTGAGAATTCAGGGAAATTATACATCAGATACCTCACTGAATATCCGGCGGGCAATAGCATCCGCAAACTGACTGCGGCGCGGCAGACCAAACCAGGTGCAGTGCTGCATAAAGCGGTAGTCGCTCAGACTGTCACCGAGTCCGATAACCGGAAATGTTCCGCGCTCTGCCCGCAGTGTGTCTAATAACCAACTGACTGCACGCCCTTTTTCGATGGCATCAGGCAGCCAGGCAATATTGTTGCCGTTGCGGTGGATATAAAATCCGTCCGTTCCGAAACGCTGCTCTGCTTCATCACCAATATCATACAGTTCATCCAGGCGGTTGCTGTCCGTGTGCTTCATCACCAGATAGACAGGTTCACCGCCGTATTCATAATTGATCCGCGCCCATGCATCAATGCCGCGCTCTGCCATTAGTTGTGTGCAGAACTGCTGTAATGAGAGCAAACGTTCGCGGTAAGGTGCCAGCGCGCTGAGTATGAGTGCCTGCCAGTGCGGATCCGGCGAGCCGTCCGGTGTGAGGATCACCGCACCGTGTGTGGTTACAGCATAAGAGCGGAAGGGGATCGTCACGCGGCTGAACTCTTCTGTACCCCGGGCGGTCACGGGGATCAGATCCGCGTGCGCCAGCAGCCAGTCAACCAGCATGGACTGTTCTTCTGTCATAAAGCTGCGCGGCTCCAGGCCGGGGTCAAGTGCGCCTGCCCGGAATGGGGTAACTTTTTGTTCTTCCGTCATTTTTCTCCGGGTCTGAAACAGCGTGTCATCCAGATCGGAGAGGATAACCGGGTCAGTCATCATAAATTACCTCCGTCAGGGGAGCTACGCGGGCAAGTGCGCGAAGCAATTGCGGATCCACACCTGCGGGATCGGTTTCAGTACAGAGCAGAATGCGATCAAATGACTGGTGCGCGACATTGTAGAGGTAATTAGGTATTCCCAGCCCGTAGTTATCTGTAAATGAAATAACGGATTCGATTGCACCACCCGGCGCTATCGGAGAGCGGGTCAGGGCGCTGAATTTAACGTCTGCACCCAGCGCTTCCAGGCGCTCCGCCAGCAAAAACGGCTCCCAGACAAATTCCCCGGAGCCAAGCACCAGCACCCGTTCACCGGGGGCGGCAGTAATATGTTTGCCAAAGTCCGCGCGGGGCTCTGCCATGCCGAGTCTTATCCGGGATTGCGGGCGACGGATAGCCACATTGCCGCCGGCCGTCACATTGACATCCGGCATAGCGGGCAGCGGTGCGGTTTTATCCGCTTCCCAGTGCCAGCTTCCGTTTATCAGTGAGACATTTGTCAGCGGCAGATTATTGCAGGATGTCTGAGGTTTATCACGCCAGTCTGTCAGCGTGACAGTTACTATCTGTTGTAAATCAGGCAGCTGTCCGGTTTCACTCAGCGCGGTCAACAGGTTGATAAAGGTATTTCCGGTTGTCGCTTCATCATCAACCAAAACCAGTGTCCGTGCCTGTTGCAGCCGCTGCTTAAGTTGCGGATCTGCCGGGAAATACAGAAGATGATCAGTCGCATGGCTGTGATTTTCTTTAAATTCACACAGCAGTTCCCCGTCCGCCGGATGGCGGGTGGATGAGAGATACAGGGAGTCAGGATAGTGGCGGCGTATTTCATCAAATACACCTGCGCCCAGCCCGACTGCGGTTTCTGCCATACCAATCACCAACAGCGGCTGTGGCAGATCCTGCGGGAACTGATGGCTCAGTTGCCGGTAAATCCCCCGCATGATCGCCGGCTCAACAGGGATATGACGTCCGAGCACCTTGCTGACAAACAGAAAAGCGCGTTTCGGATTACGCCGCTCTGCAATATCAAACAGGGCATCCAGTGTTTGTGGGGTGGCCTCGCTGGTAATGTCCAGCGTGCCGGTGGAGAGTTGAAACCGGTAAAGACCGGGATGTGATAAACCGGACATATTTACCTCAGTCTGTTTCATTGTTCAGTGAAAGCGGATAACTGATGGCCTCAGTCAGGGCGCGGATCACCGCAGGGCGGAATGCCGTGCGGTTTTGTTCCTGCACATCAGAAGCACTCATCAGCCCGAGACGGCGAAATGCGAATAAGCCGGGCAGATTCAACCCGCTGAGTGCGGTATAACCTATACCGCCTGACGGACGCATATTGATTTCGAGTAACAAAGGCTGCCCGTGACTATCATTGCGGGTCTGAACATTGACCAGTCCGTCAGCATTCATTGCCTGTGCACAGGCACAGCCCAGTTCAAACGCCGCACCATCATGCTCCAGGTATTGCAGTGCCCCCTCTTTGCGGCGGGCGACCGCCGCGAGAACCTGCCCGTTTTCAGCGAGAATATCCACGGAATATTCAGGTCCGGGCAGATACGGCATCAACACCTGCGGCGAAAATTTACCGGCGCTTTCCAGTGCGTAAAGATATTGCTGTGGTGTGGTTATCCGCCGTTCAGGGTTATGAAACATTGCCATCGGAGATGCATTGTCATCAAACTGCCAGAAACCTGCGCCATAAATACCCTGTACGGGTTTAATGCACAGCGGGGCTCCCGGAAAAGGTGTATTTTCCAGTGCGGTGCGCAGTTCTGCTGCACTATTAATGCGCATGGAGGGCACAACCGGCAGTCCGAGCGTATTCATCGCATCAGCAAAACAGGTTTTATCTTCCGCAACGCTGAGATCGGACAGGGACACAGCCCCGGTTGTCAGGCTTGCACCGCTTGCCGTGATAGCGTCGCGGTGAGTTTCAAACCAGGCGGTATGCCGTCCGGTATGGATAGCCTGTATATGATGCTTTTTTACCACGGACAGAATAAAGTCCAGGCGCTCATCATCATTTTTCGGCTCTGTCAGGGCATAATCGGCAAGAGCCAGGATCTCATGACGTGGTTGCCGGTGGGAGGCAAATATCGTGAGGTTAACCTGTGACTTTCGTGAAAATAGCCTGATGTTCTGAATAAGGTCCCGCTGTGAAGAGAGCCCTTCCATAAGCCAGATAGTATGAGCCATTATTGTTTATTCCTGTTTCCCGTTATCCGGTAAATTAGAAATAAGTTTATTTAGAATAAAGCAACTTGTCAATCATATTATGATTGCGTATCAGGTTCTGTGATGGTTGACAAAAGTTGACATTGATCACAGTTAAAAACAGATAGAATCAATATTAAATTATTTTTCAATCTATTGTTTATTAAGTAATTAAATTTCATTTGTGCTTTTTTTGGAAAATAGGGCTTGTCAAAGAACTTCATCATGATATGATTTTTTTCATGAAAGGAATACATCTGTTATCACCAGTTATTTTTCTCCCGTTTAAGGAATGAAAATATGGTTTCATTAAATAAGAATCAAACCGTTTCTCTCAGTAAAGCATCAGCTGCATTAAATCAGCTGCATTTTGGTCTTGGCTGGGATCCGGTACAAAAGAAAAAAAGTTTTCTCGGCTCCTTATTCGGGGGCGGCAGTGACTCGATTGATTTGGATGCCAGCTGTATTTTGCTGGACGGTCACGGCAAAATTCTTGACACCATCTGGTTTCGTAAACTGAAATCTGATTGTAAATCCGTTATACATGAAGGTGATAACCTGACCGGCGAAGGTGATGGTGATGACGAAGTAATCCGCGTGGATTTGACTCGTCTGCCGGCAAAAGTCGAGTATCTGGCATTTACGGTAAACAGTTTCCGCGGACAGTCATTTAATGATGTGGAAAATGCATTCTGCCGTGTGCTGGATCAGAGCGGTAAAGAATTGGTGCGTTATCAGCTGAATGAGCAGGGTTCTCACACCGGTATTGTTATTGCCTCTCTGCGCCGCAGCGGTGGCGAGTGGAATTTCACGGCACACGGTGATGCCTGCCGCGGCCGGACAATCGACGAAATGTCATCTGACATTATCAGTACGGTGGTGCGCTGATGAATATGACACCCGGGGGAAATGCTCCCGTTCCGGTAAAAACATTGCAGGTTAATGTATTGTCCGGTGCGGCGGCAGATGCATCAGCTTTCCGGTTATATGCGGACGGCAAAGTGCAGGGCGATCCGGATATGGTGTTTTACGGGCAGCCACAGAATGATGATAAAACCATCAGTTGGCAGCAAAATGGTAATAACACCATTTTTACGGTAGATCTCAGCCGTTTGCGTCAGGAAGTGCAGAAAATAGCGTTTGTTGTTACCTGTGACGGCGGAAAAACCGTTGCCGGGCTACGCAGTCTGGCGGTTCAGGTTGAATCTGACCGGGAGATTTTACTTAACGGCACGGTGGAAACAGCAGGACGCCCGGAAGCAGCGCTGATCCTGGGTGAACTGTACCGGCGTAACAATGAATGGAAATTCCGTTTTGTTGCGCAGGGTTTTAACGGCGGATTGCAGCCGCTGGCAGAGCACTTCGGTGTGGATGTCGCCGCAGAATCTGCCCCGTCAGCGCCGCCGGCACCTGCACCGGTTGTCAAACCGGCAGAAAGTAAAATCAGCCTGAGCAAGGTTTCACTGACAAAAGAGAAACCGTCAATCAGTCTGACCAAGCGCGACAATTTTGGTGAAATCCGCATTAACCTGAACTGGCACCGCGGTGATAATACCGGGGCTTCCGGCGGGTTCCTGAGCAATGTGTTCGGGGGCGGTAATAAAGGTATTGATTTGGATCTCGGGGCGTTCGCTGAGTTGCAGAATGGTCAGAAACTGGTCATTCAGGCACTGGGTAACGCGTTTGGTGATTATCGTCGCGAGCCTTATATTCAGTTACAGGGTGACGATCGCACCGGTGAGGTTTCAGACGGTGAATGGCTGCATATTAACGGCGGCGAATGGAAACATATCCGCCAGATCCTTATCTACGCGTTTATATATCAGGGCGTGCCGAGCTGGGATAAAACGGATGGTGTTGTCACCGTTCATGTTCCGGGACAACCGCCGATTGAAACCAGGCTGACAGAGGGCGATAACCGCCGTACTATGTGTGCGATTGCGCGTCTGGTAAATGAAAACGGGTCAATAAAGGTTGAACGTCTGAACCGTTTCTTTAAAAATCAGAGTGATATGGATGAAGCTTTCGGCTGGGGATTCCGCTGGAAAGCAGGCTCTAAATAATTCAGAGAGGATGAAGTGATGAGTATACTGAACCGGGTAAAAAATGCGTTTAACACAGGTCGTGAAGAGCTGACAAAACAGGTCGGTCGTTTTAAAAACCGTAAGTTTATGGAAGGTACGGTTGCTGTTTGTGCCCGTATCGCTGTTTCCAGTGATGGTGTCAGCGCAGAAGAAAAACAGAAAATGATCGGTTTTCTGAAATCATCTGAAGAACTGAAAGTATTTGAAACCGCAGAAGTCATTGAATTTTTCAACAAGCTTGTTACCAGCTTCGATTTCGACATGGAAATCGGTAAAGGTGAAACAATGAAATACATACTGGCCTTGAAAAGTCAGCCTGAAGCCGCACAGTTAGCAGTGCGTGTCGGTATTGCAGTTGCGAAGAGTGACGGTGATTTTGACCAGGATGAACAGAAAGCTGTAAGAGAGATAGCGACCGCTCTGGGTTTTGAACCCGCTGAGTTTGGTCTTTAATTTTTACCTAAGGGTTAACTATGGAATCAACACATATCGGTTTTCCGATGGAAACGGTCACTGTTTTCGTTGTCCTCGCTATTGGTGCGATTTTTATTGATTTGTTTATGCATCGCGGTGATAAACCGGTTTCGCTGAAAAATGCCGCTATCTGGTCTGTTTTCTGGGTCGCGGTTGCAATGGGGTTCGCCGGGTTTCTTTATATTCACCACGGCGCGGAAGTGGCAAGCCTGTTCGTCACCGGTTACGCGCTTGAGAAAGTGCTGTCGGTCGACAACCTGTTTGTGATGATGGCGATTTTCTCCTGGTTCTCCGTGCCGGATCGTTTCCGTCACCGTGTACTCTACTGGGGGATCATCGGCGCTATCGTATTCCGCGGGATTTTCGTGGCGATCGGTACCGGTTTACTGAGCCTCGGACCGTATGTGGAAGTTATTTTTGCGGTGATTGTTGCCTGGACTGCAGTAATGATGCTGCGCAGTCGTGAAGAGAAAGATGAGATTGAAGATTATTCTCAGCACATTGCGTACAGGGCCGTGAAAAAGCTGTTTCCTATCTGGCCAAAACTGGCAGGGCACGCGTTCCTTCTGACACAAAAAGAAGTGGATGCAGAGCTGGCGAAACCGGAAAACAAAGACGTTACTATCGGTCGCGGTACGAAAGCGGCACTGTACGCAACCCCGCTGATGCTGTGTGTGGCGGTCGTTGAGTTATCCGATGTGATGTTTGCATTTGACTCTGTACCGGCGATTATCGCCGTCAGCCGTGAACCGCTGATTGTTTACAGTGCCATGATGTTTGCGATTCTGGGTTTACGTACCCTGTATTTTGTTCTGGAAGCACTGAAACAGTATCTGGTTCACCTGGAGAAAGCCGTCATTGCGTTGCTGTTCTTCATCGCGCTGAAACTGGGTCTGAATGCAACAGACAGTCTGTGGGGTCATGGATTACATATTTCAGCAACCAGCAGTTTACTTGTGGTTATCGGGGTTCTGGCTATCGGTATTATCGCCAGCCTGGTTTTCCCGGACAAAACGGAAAACGCGGATAAATAAGTTATCCGCCTCCCGTCACTGATTTAACTAAGGAGTAAGTGAAATGAGCGTTTCTCTTTCCAAAGGCGGCAATGTGTCGCTGAGTAAAACCGCGCCTTCAATGAAAAATGTTCTGATCGGCTTAGGCTGGGATGTCCGTTCCACGGATGGTCAGGATTTTGACCTTGATGCTTCTGCTTTCCTGTTAACAGCAACCGGCAAGGTGCGTGGTGATGCAGATTTTATTTTCTACAACAATCTGCGTTCAACGGACGGCTCTGTATCACACACCGGTGACAACCGCACCGGACAGGGTGATGGTGATGATGAATCACTTATCATCAAACTGGATATGATCCCGGCGGAGATTGATAAAATCGTCTTTGTCGTCACTATCCATGATGCGACGGCGCGCCGTCAGAGTTTTGGTCAGGTATCCGGCGCATTTATCCGCCTGGTCAATGATGATACCAATACCGAAGTTGCCCGTTATGATCTGACTGAAGATGCGTCAACAGAAACGGCTATGCTGTTCGGTGAACTGTATCGTCATAACAGCGAGTGGAAGTTCCGTGCAGTGGGTCAGGGATATGCCGGTGGTCTGGCATCTGTGTGTGCCGAATACGGTATCAACGCATCCTGATAATCGTTTTTTATTTTCTTTCAGCGGGCCGGGAACCGGCCTTTCTGATACCCAACGTCATTCAGGATGCAGCCAACGAACCTGCAGGTTGAATGAATAAGGGTATATAATTGGTAGCAGGAGTTAAAATATGGCAGTTTCTCTTACTAAAGGCGGTAACGTATCGCTGACGAAAGAAGCCCCGACAATGAGCGTGGCAATGGTTGGGTTAGGTTGGGATGCACGCGTAACTGATGGTCAGGATTTCGACCTCGATGCGTCTGTATTCATGGTGGGCGAAGACGGAAAAGTATTATCCGATGGTCATTTCATCTTCTTTAACAACAAAACCAGCCCGTGCGGCGCGGTAGAACACCAGGGCGATAACCGCACCGGTGAAGGCGATGGCGATGATGAGCAGGTTAAAATCAGCCTGAACACCGTCCCTGCTGAAGTGAAAAAACTGGTTTTCTCCGTGACTATTTATGATGCGGAAGGCCGTAAACAGAATTTTGGTATGGTCAGCAACAGCTTTATCCGTATCTGTAATAATGATAACGGTGCTGAGATTGCCCGCTTTGATCTGTCTGAAGATGCATCAACAGAAACAGCAATGGTCTTCGGTGAATTATACCGCCATGGCGCAGAGTGGAAATTTAAAGCCGTTGGTCAGGGCTTTGCCGGTGGCCTGGATGCATTAGCCAAACAGCATGGTGTGAATATCTGATCGTAGTTTTCAGATCTTTTCAGTAATAATGCCCTGTCCGTGACGGACAGGGCATTATTGTTTATGGCTTCCGGGGACAGGAATTACTCAACGCCTGTCGCTTCACCTGCCGGACGGCGGACATCATTGGCACCATAGAGATACCCTTCACGGACTTTGCCGGAGACAGCGGAGTCATTACCGGACGAATCTGCACTGACACCGGCGGCCCCCGGTAATCCCACCATAATCAGCTCTGCCGCTCCCCACGGAGTCTGCTCCACCATTTTGTAGCCCATTTTAGCCAGCAGATTCAGCGAATCTTTTGATACACCACGCTGCTCATAATAGACTTCATCCGGCAGCCACTGGTGATGAATACGCGGCGCATTTACCGCTTCCTGTGGTGACATGCCGTGGTCAATAATATTCAGAGCTGTCTGCAGGGTGATAGAGATAATCCGTGATCCACCCGGTGAGCCGAGAACCAGGAAGACGTTTCCGTCTTTTGTCACGATAGTCGGGCTCATAGATGACAGCGGACGCTTGCCGGGGGCGATAGCGTTGCGTTCCCCCTGCACCAGGCCATACATATTTTTCTCACCAATCTTTGTTGTGAAATCATCCATTTCATCATTGAGGAAGAACCCGGTTCCCGGCGGGATCACCACGCACCAAAGCGCCCGTTAATAGTATACGTTGTGGAAACCGCATTGCCTTTATTATCGACAACAGAATAGTGCGTGGTTTCCGGTTTTTCATGCGGACCGCTGCCCGGCTGCACCTGTGCGGAAGGCGTTGCTTTGCCCGGGACTATCTCTTTGCGCAGTTCGGCGGCATAGGTTTTGCTGAGTAATTTTTCGGTCGGATTATCCACAAACGCCGGGTCACCCAGGAAGGTATTGCGATCCATATAGGCATGACGCATTGCTTCTGTCAGCGTATGAATATAGTCAGCGGAGTTAAAGCCCATCGCCTGTAAATCATAGCCTTCAAGAATATTAAGTGTCTGGCAGATAGTCACTCCGCCGGAGCTTGGCGGTGGTGCGGAAATAAACTCATAGCCGCGATAGGTACAGGTGACCGGCGCGACTTCGGTTATCCGGTAATCAGCGAAATCTTTCGCTGTCAGTTTACCGCCGCCTGCCTGTGATGCTTTTTCCACGCGCTGAGGAATATCACCCTCATAGAACGCAGGCGGGCCTTTTTTGGCGATCTGTTCCAGCGTATTGGCGAGATCGGTCTGGATCAGCCGATCGCCAGGCTGAAAGGCGCTGCCGTCCGGTTTCAGGAAAATCCGTGCGACTTCTGCATCCTGTTTAAAGCGTTCTGTGGTGGTATCCAGCACATCGGTATCCGCGCGGGTCAGGATAAACCCGTCACGCGCCAGTTTGATTGCCGGTGCCATAACCTGCTCCCGGTTCATTGTGCCGTATTTTTCCAGGGCATAATCCAGCCCTTTTACGGTTCCCGGCACACCGGCGGCAAGGTAGCCGTATAAGCTGGCACCTTTAATCAGATTACCGTCTTTATCCAGATACATATCAGCAGAAGCCGACGCAGGCGCTGTTTCGCGGAAATTAATAAAAATATTTTTTCCGTCAGCCGTGTGAAGCGTCATAAAACCACCACCGCCGATATTTCCGCAGCAGGGATTCACCACCGCCTGTGCATAGCCGACGGCAACAGCGGCATCAATGGCATTGCCACCGGCTTTCAGAATATCAGCTCCGACCTGAGATGCGAGATGCTGGGAAGAGACAACCATCCCGTTTCGGGCTTCCACAGCCGGCTCAGATGCCGCAAAAAGTTGTGGAGAGAGAAGCAGGGAGAGCAGGATTAAAGAGGTTCGCAGGGTTTGGTGTGGGGGTATCATTATTATCTCCAATAATACGTTTGTTAATTTTTAGTTAATTAACGTATAGACAAAAAATGATTATTTGAAAAATGATTTTTAGTGAAATGTGAAGCCAGGCAATAAAAAAACCCGGTATATCCACCGGGTTTTGTAAACAATGTGTAACGCAAATATTACCTCAGACAAGCGCTGCAACGCCAGCGCCTGCTGTTATCAGGCAAGATTTTTGGTTACGCTGTCGTCTTTCATGATTTTGTTCAGTTTCGGTACAATTGCCCACATTATAAGAGCAACAACAAAAGTGGCGATCCCTATTTTACCGAATACATCGGTATAGACACCCAGGGTTTGCAATGGATCCGTTACACCCTGCGGTGCTGCGGTAAATGTCGCAACATAACCACCTAACAGTGTTGCCATCGCTTGTGTCAGGAACCACATCCCGAGGATAAAGCCCATCAGATATTGCGGAACGAACGCTGCAATCATGGCCAGACCCAGCGCACTGATCATCAGCTCACCGACTGCCTGGAAGAAATAAACCAGCACGATAAACCACGGTGATGTCATACCGGTGGCATCGGCAAACCACATACCGGATGCGGCAGCGGTCAGGAAGCCGGCTGAGCAGCAGAACATACCGATGGTGAATTTACCCGGCATAGAGATATCTTTACCGCGGGCACCCATTTTACTGTAGAAATAGGCCAGAACCGGGCTGAGGACGATGATCCAGAACGGGTTCAGTGCCTGGAAGCTGACCGGGTGTACATCAATACCCATAATGGTGTGATGTACGTTATAGATAGCGAAGAAGTTCAGTGAGGTCGGCATCTGTGCATACAGGACGTAGAAGATAACCGCTTCCAGCATCAGAACAAACGCGACATACATCTTGTTACGCTCAATACCTTTCAGTTTGAAGGTTTCGCGGAAGAAGAAGAAGATAACCACAGCGGTTACGCCGAGCAGCACATAGTTGGCTACCACCACGTTATGCAGTAACCATGCACACAGGAAAACGGTCGCCACACTACCGGCTAACACAACCAGCAGACTGCCGAATTTCATTGGTTTATGATCCGGCTCAGAACCGATATTGCTAACCATCTTCTGGCAGAACAGGAAGACTGCCAGGGCGACCAGCAGGCCGATACCGCAGATATTATAAGTGACGGTATAGCTGTACTTGTCAGCGATAACCGGTGCCAGAGACAGGGAAATCAGGGAACCGATGTTGATCGACATATAAAACAGGGTAAATGCCCCGTCCAGACGCGGATCTTTCGGCGCGTAGCATTTTGACAGCAGGCTGGCCGGGTTGGCTTTAAATAAGCCGTTACCGACAGCGATTGTCCCCAGTGCATAGAAAATCAGATCCGGGTTCATGATAGAGAGGCCGGTCATAAAATAACCGACAGCCATCACGATGGCCCCTAAAATGATGGTTCGTTTGGTACCGAGGACATGATCCCCGACGTAACCCCCGATAGAGATCAGGCCGTATACCAGCGCGGCAAATGCCCCGAAGGTGATAAATGCCTGTTCCTGACTGAATCCCAGTTTTTGAACAAAGTAGACGGCCAGGATGCCTTGCACACCGTAATAGCCGAAGCGTTCCCACAGCTCCACGATAAAAATCATGAAGAATGGCTTAGGTTGGTTAAACAATCCAACCTGCGCGGGTTTACTCATGGTTAAATGCCTCTTATTAATAATTATTCATTACACTAAATTTTTTCCGGCATTGTGGAGGCAACGCTAAAGATAAACTGTTGTGTAAAGTTGAGTGTTTGCGTATTTGTCAGGGTATTTGCCAAAGGCGTTAGGCTAATATATTGCGGCCTGTGCATCTCAAAGGCAGATCACACTTACTGCAATAATTAATATCACAATTGAAATAAAATTCATTAGATTGACATCAATAATTACATTGAGATGGTTTTGTTGACGGGTTATTGACCAGATTGATGGTAAATTATTCTGCGGGAGATAACATTACGAAATTAAATATGGTTGAATGTAACAATCATTTTTCTGTTGTATAGCGATTCGTTAACACAAAAAGTGTTAACGAATACGGATCTTGATAAGGGAGGGTCAGGCAACGGCAGAAGAGAGGGTTTCGCTGGTTTCGATCACACGGAAGTCGCGTTTAAAATAAATCAGTCCGTGTCCCCGGTCACACACATCAACATTTTCAATCTCAACCATAAAAACGTTATGTGTGCCGATTTCCTGAACCTGTGTCACCGTACCTTCCAGGCTGGCAAGTGAGTTATTCAGACAGGGCTGTCCCAGCTGACCGGATTGCCAGTTATCACCTGAAAAGCGGGCATCCATACTCAGCCCGGTCATTCCGGCGAAATCACAGGCGAGTGCCTGATGGGTATGCGTGAGTACATTCACACAGAGGCGGCCGTTGGTTTTAAAAACCTCACTGAGTGCGCTGCTCCGGTTGATACACACCAGCAGGGTCGGTGGGTTATCGGTGACGGAACAGACAGCGGTTGCTGTCAGACCGGCGCGTCCGGCTTCGCCGTCTGTGGTGACAATATTGACGGCGGCGGAGAGATTCGCCATCGCGTCGCGGAACTGAAGACACCGGGAATTATCAAAAGACATGCCAACTCCTGAAGAGCAAAATAAAATGTGACACAATTGTTGCTATATTGCGAATGATACGCAGTCTAATGATAGCCGGGCAGAAAAACAAGGGAGAGTCAGAAAATGCGGCTGCATATTCAGGCAGCCGCGCCGGTTATATCAGGATTTAGTTGATCCCGCCGAAGCAGAGATATTTTATCTCCAGATAGTCGTCGATACCGTGACGGGAGCCTTCACGGCCCAGACCGGACTGTTTTATTCCCCCGAACGGAGCGACCTCAGTGGACAGAATACCTTCATTGATGCCGACCATCCCGGCTTCCAGCGCTTCAGCCACCCGGTACACACGCCCGATATCCCGCGAATAAAAATACGCGGCAAGCCCAAACTCGCTGTTATTCGCCGCCTGTATTACTTCGGCTTCATCAGTGAACCGCACAAGAGGTGCCAGCGGACCGAATGTTTCTTCGCGGGTGACTATCATATCTGCTGTTACATTTGCCAGCACGGTCGGTTCAAAAAATAATCCACCCTGTGGTGCAGATTTTCCGCCGGTCAGCACACTAGCACCCTTGCTGACCGCATCCAGGATATGCTCACGTACTTTGCGAACAGCCGCATCGTTAATCAGCGGTCCCTGTTGCGCCTTTTCATCTGTTGCGGGAGCAATATGCAGCGTTTTTACTGCAGCGGCAAATTTTGCGGCAAATGCATCATAAACCGTATCCTGAACATAGAACCGGTTAGCGCAGACGCAGGTTTGCCCGCTGTTACGAAATTTTGCAGCCATCGCACCTGTAACCGCAGCATCCAAATCCGCATCATCAAAGACAATAAACGGTGCATTTCCGCCAAGTTCAAGAGAGAGTTTTTTAACGGTTTCCGCACTCTGTGCCATCAGCAGTTTGCCGACGCGCGTTGAGCCGGTAAACGAAATTTTTCGCACCACCGGGTTTGCTGTCAGTTCGCCGCCGATAGCTGCGGCATCAAGGCCTGTGACAATATTAAACACGCCCGCCGGAATACCGGCCTGTTCACCAAGTGCGGCGAGCGCAAGAGCTGACAGCGGCGTTTCTGCCGCCGGTTTCAGCACGATGGTACAGCCTGCCGCCAGTGCCGGTCCCACTTTGCGGGTGATCATCGCATTGGGAAAATTCCACGGTGTGACAGCCCCGACCACACCTATCGGCTGCCTGATAGTGACTATCCGCTGACCGGCCTGAGTAGCCGGTATTGTCTCGCCGTAAATGCGTTTACCTTCCTCGGCAAACCATTCGATAAAACTGGCGCCGTAGGTGATTTCACCACGGGATTCTGTCAGGGGTTTTCCCTGCTCAAGGCTCAGGATCTGCGCCAGTTCTTCCCGGTTTTCAATAATTAAATCAAACCAGTTGCGTAAAATGCGTGCACGTTCTTTACCGGTCAGGCAGCGCCAGCCGGGCAGTGCTTTTTCTGCCGCATCAACAGCCATACGGGTTTCAGCGGCACCCAGGTCACTGACCCGGGCAATTGATACACCTGTGGCAGGGTTGGTGACATCAAATGTGGCGTTATTTTGTGCGTCAATCCACTGACCATTAATATAGCCTGCGTTGCGCAGCAGGGGGAAAGAAGGATCGGTTAACGATGAGGTGAACATAGGGAGCTCCGTTGCATTTTCTCAAAAAGATGATGAGGGCACAGGGATATCAGCAGAAGACCATTGATTTATTGTTAATATAGCGTTAATAAAAGGGGGTATCCTTTGAGTCTTTACGACCGATATACTTTTTATTCTAACAGAGGATAGGCTATTACGCAGTTTCCCGGTAAAATTGCGCCTTTTTTTTGATAACGCCGGTGTTTATTATGTGGATGCATCGCGGAGACATTTACTATCATGCATGAATCATTACTTATCGCCCTTTTGCAGGCACGTGAAGTGGCTCTCGGCTACTTCCGCCCGACACTGAAAGCCCATCAGCTGACGGAGCAGCAGTGGCGGATTATCCGCATACTGGCAAAAACGCCGTCTCTGGATTTTCATATACTGGCGCAGAAAAGCTGTATTTTACGCCCGAGTCTGACCGGTATTCTGACGCGGATGGAAAAGGCCGGTATTATTCACCGGATGAAACCGCTCAGTGATCAGCGCAAACTCTATCTTTCCCTGACGGAAGAGGGAATTGCACTCTATCACCGGGTGCAGGCAGAGGTGGAAATCGGCTATCAGGCACTGGAGCAGCAGTTTACGCCGGAAAAAGTACAGCAGCTTTATGCATTGCTGGACGATCTGATTGCATTGCCGCAGCGCAATGAAAACGGACAGCCGTAAAATACCTGCGCCGCGGCCCTTTGAGAGCCGCGGCGCGTCAGTTTTGTTTATTTCTTGCCGATTAAGTGCAGGAAATGGATATGCTTTTCATATTGGTCAAGGATATCGTGAATAATCTGCTCCTTGTTCCACCCCATAATATCGTAATCCTGCCCGCCTTCTTTGAGATGAATTTCGGCACGGTAGTAACGGTGCTCGTCATCTTTTTCTTCATCACTCAGACCGGATAAGGCAAAAGAGGGCTGATTGTAATAACGCAGACGAGCCTCATAGAGGAAGTTCATATCATCGCCCAGATCCACTTCAAAGGTCAGCCGGTTATCGTGGCTGTTATCAATGTGGCTTGGTGTTCCCTGTTTATCCAGTTCTGCGGCAACGGATGACATGGATTCTGACACCACTTCATCGATAAAGCGTTTGACGAGCGAACGTTTCGGGAAATAGCCGATATTACGCAAACGGCGCTGCCACGGGATCGGTGTCCGGCTTGCGGTTGGTGCAATGGTCGCTAACTGCTGGCTGTCACGCTTATGAACATCTATCCGCAGTGCTTTGATAAGCCCGTAAATGGAGATTAACAAAATAGCGGCAAACGGCAGGGCGCTGGCAATCGTCACTGTCTGCAGGGCTGATAATCCGCCCGCCAGCAGCAGGGTAATCGCGACCACACCCATCAGTCCGGCCCAGAAAATCCGCTGCCAGACAGGGGTATTTGAATCGCCACCGGATGCGAGGGTATCAACAACCATAGCGCCGGAATCCGCCGAGGTGACAAAGAAAACGATCACCATCAGCATGGCAAAGAAAGAGAGCACGGTAGAGAACGGGAAATACTCCAGAAACTGGAACAGTGCCAGAGAAACATCCTCTTTCACCACAGTGGCAAGTTTAGTGGCGCCCTGGTTTTTAATCAGATCAATCGCGGTATTGCCAAAGAATGTCATCCACAGCAGGGTAAAACCGGCCGGTACAAATAATACCCCGGTGACAAATTCGCGGATGGTGCGCCCGCGGGAGATTCGGGCAATAAACATGCCGACAAACGGTGACCAGGACAACCACCAGCCCCAGTAGAGAAGGGTCCAGCCGCCCAGCCAACCATCTGACTTAGGTTCATAAGCGAAGAGATTAAAGGTATTGCTGACAATCTCGGAGAGATATCCCCCGGTGTTTTCCACAAAGGATTTCAGCAGCAATACAGTCGGGCCTAAAATACCGACCATTGCCAGCAGCAGAACTGCCAGCCCTAAATTAAGCTCGGAGAGTATCCGGATCCCTTTATCCAGCCCGGAAACCACCGAAAGAGTTGCCAGCGCCGTAATAACAATAATCAGGATCACCTGCACGGTCTGCGTCTGAGGCAGTCCGAAAAGATGGTTCAGCCCGGCATTGACCTGTAAAACCCCGAAGCCGAGTGACGTCGCGACACCGAACACGGTACCGACTACCGCAAAAATATCGACCGCATGACCCATCGGGCCGTAAATCCGGTCACCAATCATAGGATAAAGTGCGGAGCGTAGTGTCAGCGGCAGCCCGTGGCGGTAACTGAAGAATGCCAGGATCAGTGCCACGATGGCGTAAATCGCCCAGGCGTGCAGCCCCCAGTGGAAGAAGGTCAGGCGCATAGCCTCTTTGGCGGCCTGAACGGTTTCCGGTGTACCGACCGGCGGCGACAGGTAATGCATCACAGGCTCTGCCACACCGAAAAACATCAGCCCGATCCCCATACCGGCGGAGAACAGCATGGCAAACCAGGAGATATAACTGTATCCCGGCCGGGCATGGTCAGGACCGAGTTTAATATCCCCGAAACGGGATAATCCCAGGTAAGTGACACTCATTAAAATAAGGGCGACAGCCAGGATATAGAACCAGCTCGCATTTTTAAACAGATTTGTCTGTAGTGCTTTCAGATGGGTTTCTGCCACCTGAGGAAATAACGCGGCAAAGCCGACGATCAGAAAAATAATAAGCGCGGATGTGAAAAAAACGGGCGGATTAATCTTGATATTTTTTTTAGGTTGTTCTGTGTCCTGATGACTCATGAATTATTCCTTTTATCAGTTGCAGATAACGCCGGCAGTAAAATGGGGAATGCACTGCACTAAAGCGTCGGACTTTCCTTCTGAAAACGGTACGCGTCAGCGTAGCGATAAATTAAAAACCCCGGCACAAAGGTGTGCGGGAATATCAGAAATGACGGATATGAAAATGTATAAAAACGGATAAAACGGGCGTGATATGTTGGATGAATTTCCCCTTAATGATAAAAAAAAGAGGGTAATAGTGCCAAAAATGTCACTCTGCGGCAAGTTATCCGGCTTTTTCAGGGAAGATGATGAAAAAATTTTATCTGAATTACAGTGACGGTATTGAGGGAAGCTGATGATATAAAGCAATAAAAAAGCCGGAAACATTATTTATTTCCGGCTCGTCTTTATTTTACGGATTATTACTGGTTCAGGGCTTTTTGTGCATCACCAAGTTTGTCAGACAGGTCTTGTTTCAACTCGTCTTTTTTCTCTGTGGCTTGTGCTTTCAGTTCATCCGCTTTTTTCTCTGCGGCCTCTGTTGCATCAACTGCCTCTTTTTTCAGCTCTGCTGCTTTTTCTTCAGCGGCTTTTTTAGCGTCTTCACCTTTGTCTTTGGCGTCACTGAGGATACTGTCCGCTTCTTTCTTCAGTTCATCGGCTTTTTTATCCGCCTCATTGCGAATATCAGCGGCTTTCTCTTTGGCATCATCGATGACCGCATCCGTTTTCTCTTTGGCGTCTTGTTTCAGTTCGCCTGCTTTCTGTTCCGCTGCATCCTTAATCTGTGCAGCACCTTCCTGCGCCTTTTGTGCAGCAGGATCGGTTTTGCTGCTGTCATCGCAGCCGGTTGCAAAAATAAACACACCCGCCAGGATCAGTGAACTTAATAATGTTTTTTTCATGATTAACCCTCTTCGGAAAACGTTGAGTAAAATAACCAAGACAGATCGATATCTGTGATATATCAGTATAAAACCAAATCAATGTATCTGCTAACCAATATAATGATACGATATCATTGTATTGGTTAGCATAGAAAACTAAATTCCGCTTGTATATGATTTTTCTTATTTAATTAATAATCCTGATAAATTATACCGTATATAATAGAAATAAGTGCTGCTATTGGTTTTATGATTATATCGGGTTGCGCAGTGATTAAGGAAAATCTATGACATATTATCTGTTTGTTATTGTTAAATTTATCATTGGTTTTGTTATCGTGATTACACACATGAATATTTCCGGAAAAACACAGTTATCACAAATGACACCGGTTGATTTTATTGGTAACTTTGTACTTGGTGGTATTATCGGCGGTGTGATATACAGTGACAGCATTCCATTAACACAATATATAATTTTATTACTGATTGGCGTTAGTTTTATCAGTGCGGTCAATTGGGTTAGCAAGCATATTAATTTCTTTCGTTCTGTTGCGATAGGCAACCCGATACCCATTATAAAAAACGGGTTATTTTTCATGGATAACATCCATGAAAAAAGAAATAAAATTGATATCCTGAATACTGCGTCAAGGATGCATTCTCAGGGGATTTATTCATTCAGTGACGTTTATTATGCGCAGATAGAGCCGGATGGTCAATTGACGGTAATTTGTGACAAAAAACAAATGCCTTCCGTTATTATTATGAAGGATGGTGTGCCGCGTAAAAATGAGCTGGAGCAGATTGGATATGATGAAGCCTGGCTGGAGAGCGGGCTGAAAAAGCTTGGCGTCGACAATCCCGAAGAGGTGTTTCTTGCCGAATTTTATGACGGCAACATTAACGTAGTCATGAAGGACGGACGCATGACCGGGCATCACAGTGAGCCATTACAGCCGTAAGGGGCTAGCCCCTTACGTCACGATCACGACCTTTTCGGGGTAAATATCCCGGAATTCGTGTGCTTTTTGCCATTTATCATCACAAATTATTTTATCGATACCGGCAATTTCCGCGATTTTTAAAATACCTTGCTGACCAAATTTGCTGGAGTCCGCCAGAATAATTTTCTGCTTACTTTTTTCCAGCATTTTCTGGGCGATCATACCTTCTTCCACACTTTTAACCAGGATCCCGTCTCCGCTTATCCCGCCTGCGCCGACAAAGGCAAAATCAGCATAAATATGGTCGATTTCATTCAGGGTTTTTGCACCGAGATTGGCGCGGAATTCATGGCTGTATTCGCCGCCCAGTACATAGACTTTCGCCAGCGCATTTTGTGAGGCAATTTTGTCAGCGATCAGGGCCGAGTTGGTAAAGACGGTGAAGGCAACCACCGGCAGCTGGCCTGAAAAAAGCAGCGTCGTGGAGCAGGAATCAATATAAAGAGTGTCGTGCTCAGAGATAAGCCCGGCGGCATAACGCGCGAGGATCATTTTTTCGTCACGGTTGAGTTCAAGGCGCTGTTCAAAGCTGCCTTCGCTGACACTTTTTTTCTTCATCGCACCGCCGTGGATTTTAATGATTTCTCCCTCTTTTTCCAGAATAGAGAGGTCGCGGCGGATAGTTTCCGAGGTGACATTCAGATCATCAGCAAGATCCTGAACACTGATTTCCCCCTTCAGACTCAGCTGACTGAGAATATATTGCTTTCTTTTAACCGGATTCATGGCTGTTCTCATCGCACCCTTAAACAGTAACAATATTAGCGCATTATCCGCCGTTGCGGAATGCTGAGATAAAATGGCGGAGTGCGGCGGCAACACCGTCATCCCGGCAGGTGCCGGTGATAAAGTCTGCATGTTGCTTCAGCGCGGGAACGGCATTACCCATCGCCACCCGGATATCGGCGGCGTCAAACAAAGAGAGATCGTTTTCCTGGTCACCGACAGCCATTACCGTTGCGTGCGGGATAATGCCTTTTGCTGTCAGTTCATGCACAACGGCGCCTTTGCTGACAGATAACGGTACCAGCTCAAAATAGTGCTGATCGGTAAAAAATGACCGCAGTGCTGACGGCAGTTCCGGGCGCAGAGTCTGTACCCGCAGAGCCAGTTCCTCTGCATCACCACACAAGGTAATTTTGAGAATATCAGTGCGGCTGAATAATTCATCTGCTGTCACTGTGTTGATCGGCAAACCAAACAGGGCGGCTTCGTGTGTTGTATAGTCGGCGCGTTCGCCGGGCAGACAGAGCAGGGCATCTGTGGTAAAGGCATGCCAGCCGCAGGGAATGGATTGCAGGACAGGCTGTAACTGAGATAACACCGCCGGACAAAGTGTGGTTTTGCTCAGTACCGAGTGTGTGTGGCAATCATAAATAACCGCGCCGTTAAATGCTCCGACAGCCCGGATAGCAGTGCGCAGGTCTGCATCATCAAGCAGAGAAAGAATAGGCTGAAGCGGGCGGGCAGAACAGATAACAATATTGGTTTCAGCCGGGAGCGCCAGTAAAGCCTGCCGGTTTGCCTCAGAGATATAATTATCAGGGTGAAGTAATGTGCCGTCGAGATCGATAGCCAGTGTTGTCATAAAAAACCTCAGCGGGAGCAGGCTCCCGCATTGGATAATCAATCAGTTGTGATGAATAAAGGATTGAGTGACCTGCGCTGCCGCCTGACACACCACATTATCAATCGCGGTACCGACCACTAAAATATGTACGCCGGTTTCTTTAAATGCTTTGGCATTGGCGACATTAATTCCGCCTTCCGCCAGTGTCGGCACACTCACCGCACCAACAAGTGCTTTCAGGCGGGCTTTGATTTGTTCCGGGATTTCACCGGCACCTACACCTTCGTAGCTCATACCGGTCATCAGACCAATCATATCCACGCCGATGGCTTCCATTTTTTTCGCGACTCTTGCGACATCTTCCGGGGTTTCAGCCGGGATACCAAAGGTGTGTAAATCATCCGGATGACCAATATAGGCATCAACGGTCAGACCAAAACGGTGCGCCAGATTGACAATATCCGCCAGGTCTTCAAAGGTGGATTTATGTGTGTGCAGCCCGTCAGCCCCTGCGCGGGCAATCTGTAAAATATCGTCTTCTGTGACCGGCACCGGGATAGTTTCAGTAAAGCCTCCGGCGATCCCGACAGTGATAAACACATCATCAGGAATGACATTGCGAATACCGTTCACCGCTTCTGCCATCTGCGTGGTGGAGATCTCATGGCGGATCTGCTCTGCGGCGTGCATGTTATTAACACCACGATGTCCGCGCGCCAGCGCCAGTGCCGGATGGTTCGGTTCAAGCATTTTCACCCCGGCATCACACACTGCTTTCGCCAGTCGCGCGTCATCACCGGTGATACCAGTACTGAGCAGTGTCTGCCCGTTGTGCAGCGCAATAGCATTTCTTACTTTTACCATTGCCTGTTCACGTTTTTTATTCATATCACCTATAAACATATAAACCTCTTACATTTTTTGTTTCATTATTTTTTTAGTTACCGGCACCCGGAGGTGCCGTTTTAATAAAGCCCTGGTGTTGGCGTGTGATATTTTTCACACTTATTTATTACTGTGTAGTCTTTGAATCAGCCCGCCGCTTTCGCGGATGTCACTGCACTGAAACGGTTGGCAATGACAGTGATGGTACAGGTTAAAATCAGAATAACGGTCATGGTCAGCGCCATGTATACCGCATTGTTGGATAAGAACGGGGAGGCAAATGCCGGAACATACGCCACGCCTTTAACATCAAACATACCGAGCATCATGCCGCCGATACCGGCAGAAAGAATGGCTCCGCCGAACACAATCTTATTGGCGAACATGAAGGGATAAGCGGATTCCACAAAGGTGCCGAATCCCATATTAATCAGCAGTCCCGGTGCGGCAACCGCTGCTTCACTGCGCTCGCGCGGTGCGATGACATTAGCAAGGTTAATTCCTGCTGCGACCATCACCAGCCCGACCATATCAACAGCACCCAGGAAGCTGACGCCCGATTTCTCCATCTCCAGTAATACCAGCGGGAGGATCACCGCGTGATAAACACCGCCGAGGATCGCCGGCCAGATAACTAATCCTGCCAGTAAACCCGCCAGTACCGGACTGAATGCCAGTGTGCTTTCCAGTGCCAGTTTGATGTAGTTACCGCCCATCAGCGCCAGCGGGCTGAGGAAGTAATACATAATCAGACCGGCTGCCAGCCCTGAAATTCCGCCTGCCACAATGTTGACGGTGGTCATCGGGAATTTCCAGTTCAGGCACAATGTAAACAGATAGCGGACAAACACACCGGCCATGATCCCGCCGGCGATCCCGCCGATCAGCCCGCCTTCAACAGAGAGCACCCCGGCAACCACACCGGCGACAATAGAGACTTCATCTAGCTCAGAAACCTGCTTGGCGGCGATCACGGCAACAATCACCGGCAGACCTTTAAGCAGCAGCTGGAAGATAGCATCCAGGCTTTCGAGTCCCGGAATGTGGCTCAGCGCCAGCACAATTGCCATGGCGATAAAGCCGGGCAGTGCGGGGATCATAATGCCGCGGATATTCATCCGTTTGAGCAAACTTTTATCAGAAGGACCGCCCGGTGTATTAGCCGCACCTAAAATCGGGCGGAATTTAATGCCCCAGTGTTTGCACAGGGAAGAGGCAAATGAGATGGCGCGGGTTCTGCTGGTGGTACCGGTAGTGCCGGAGGTCGCAATCACATTGGCGCCACTTGCCGCAATATGCGCCATGGATGTGCCGCCGGTGCCGACAACCGGGACTTTCTTTTCCGCTGCTGCCGCAAGTGCCAGCCGGTTAGCATTGTGCGGGTCACCGCTCATCACAATAATGCCGTCGATGTCACCTTGTTCTATCTGTTGTGCAATCCGCGCATCACTGTCACGCACGGCATCATTGACTTGCGCCAGTGTGCCGGAAAAGGTAACAGCAGGAACGGCATCTTCTTCTGTCAGGGTATAAACCGCGGCTGCGGTTGTGGGTTTGGCGACATCCATTGATGCTTGTGCCGCAATAAACTGAACGGCAGCAATACAGATATCAGCGGAATGGCATTGTGTGTAAATCTCGCTCAGAAGTTTTTCAGGATCTGCACCACCGAGGTTGTACAGATTCCCGCCACTACTGCCCAGTATTACAATCTTTTTCATAATCGGACCTCAGGGGTTCAGGGTAAGTAACGACTTATTGTTGTTTTTTGTTGATATTGCATGGCATAACAAAGCAAAGCAACACATCAAAATAAGGCATGTTGTTTATAAAGCGATCATTTACTGAGCCTTGATTAGATTTAATACCTTTATTTGTTTATTTTTATGGTTATATTTGCTGATATTTTAATATTTACTCGTATTAACGGCTTTTTTCTTATTATGTAATTATTTTGTTATATGTTGTTTTATGTGACAGTGATCTGATTAAAGAGTGGTAATGAGAATCAAAACAACATAAAACAAAAAAGCCACTCAGGAGAGTGGCTTCAGTAAAGATGCAAAGATAGAAAAGAGTAAATCAGCCCGGCAGATTAACCAGTGAGTCGCGGGAAATGTCGCGGATGGTTTTTGCGCCTGTCAGGGTCATTGCCACGCGCATTTCTTTATCAATCAGATCCAGCAGGTTTTCAACACCGGCCTGCCCGTGAGCCGCCAGTGCATAAACAAATGCACGACCGAGCAGAACCGAATCTGCCCCCAGGGCGATCATCCGCACTACATCCAGCCCGTTGCGAACGCCTGAATCACTCAGAATAGTAATATCCGATTTTACGGCGTCAGCAATAGCCGGCAGGGCGCGGGCGGTGGACAGCACACCGTCGAGCTGGCGTCCGCCGTGGTTTGAAACAATAATACCGTCTGCGCCAAACCGGACTGCGTCTTTTGCATCTTCTGCATCCAGAATGCCTTTGATGATCATCGGACCTTCCCAGAATTCGCGGATCCACTCCAGATCTTTCCAGGAAATGGACGGGTCGAAGTTCGCACCCAGCCAGCCGATATAATCTTCCAGTTTGGTCGGTTCGCCGCGATAGGCAGAAATATTGCCCAGATCATGCGGTTTACCCAGCAACCCGACATCCAGCGCCCAGCGCGGGTGTGTCATGGCCTGTAATACCCGGCGCATGGCGGCATTCGGACCGCTCATCCCGGAATGTGCATCGCGGTAACGCGCACCCGGCACCGGCATATCGACAGTGAACACCAGGGTTTTTACCCCGGCGGCTTTCGCGCGTTCCAGTGCATTTTTCATAAAGCCGCGATCACGCAGGACATAGAGCTGGAACCACATCGGGCGGTCAATCGCTGGTGCGACTTCTTCAATCGGACAAACAGAAACCGTGGAAAGGGTAAACGGAATGCCTTTATTGGCTGCCGCTTTTGCTGCCTGTACCTCGCCACGTCGCGCATACATCCCGGTCAGCCCGACGGGTGCAAGGGCGACCGGCATCGCCAGTTTCTCACCAAACAGCTCTGTTTCAAGGCTGAGAGAAGACATATCACGCAGCACACGCTGGCGCAGAGCGATATCGGCAAGATCTGACGTATTGCGTTTCAGGGTATGCTCTGCGTAAGCCCCGCCATCAATATAATGAAACAGAAAGGGTGGCAGTTTGGCTTTGGCAGCCGCCCGGTAATCCGTTGAAGCAGAAATAATCATCTTTAATACCTATATATGTCTGTAACAAAATCAGTACCGTGTATACCCAACGTCATTCAAGATGCAGGCAGGCGGCAAGCTCCGACCTATGGGGAGCATACATTAGTATGTGACCCGGAGGGCTGAGTGCGGCCAACGAACCTGCAGTTTGAATGAATAAGGGTATCTTTATAACGTCAGGATAAATGCCATCACGGCAGCTATCAGCCCGTAAATAAACATCGGAACCACAGTCTTTTTGATAATCGACCCTTCGGCATTACTGATCCCGAGGATAGTGCAGACGGCGATAATATTATTGAGGCACACCATGTTGCCCATTGCCCCGCCGACAGATTGCAGCGCCAGGGTTAAATTCACATTCAGCCCGGTGGTCTGCGCAATAGATTGCTGAATACCGCCGAAGGTCAGGTTTGATACGGTATTGGAGCCGGAGAAGAACGAGCCGAGTGCGCCCAGATAGGAGGCAAACCAGAGCCAGTTTTCACCAGTGGCACCTGCAAGGGAGCGCCCGATAATATAAACCGGTGCATTTTCGCCGCCCTGCATCATCAGATTGACCATAATCAGTGCACCAAACAGGGCAATAAATGGCTTGTTTGTCTGCTGTGCGGTCTGCACAAACATGGTTTTACCTGTGAGCGCGTCAGTCTGAACAGAAAAATGCCGATGATCACGACAAGGAAGAACGGGATCAGTGCCGGGACATACAGGGTTTTATAATCTGCCGCCGCCGGGGTGCCGAAGACATTACTCAGGCGGACAATCAATGCATCACTCAGCGTGATATGTCCCAGGAAACCAAGCGTACCTTCCCAGATAACATTGGTGCTGTTGAGCAGCCCTTTGATCCCGAGCTGGTGGATGCGGGTGACAATCAGGATGGCGATCAACAGTAATGTCGGCGCCATCGCTTTGATAACCTGACCAAACGGAATGACTTTTTTTTCTGATTTTTGCTCTGTTTTAGTCAGTCCGACTCCTGCACGGGCAATCATCACAGAAATCCCCAGACCAATCGCACCGCCCAGCAGTGCCGGGAATTCATAATTAACCTGCGCCAGCAGCAGATACGGCACAGTACAGGAGAGCACGCTGAGAAGAATAAACACGATATTGCGGCGGATCTCCTGCCAGCTGACAATAAAGCGCAGCGCCAGCAGCGGAATAAAAAATGCCGCCACAAAGTGAATAAGGGCAGAATAATGGCTTATCTGATACACACTCTCTTCTGACAAACCGAGATTGGCAAAACCAAACCAGGTCGGCGTACCGACCGCACCGAATGAAACCGGAACGGAGTTCATTACCAGTGTCAGTAATGCGACCCGCATTGCCGGAAAGCCCAGACCCACCAGGATCGGCGCGGCAATTGCCGCCGGTGTGCCGAATCCGCTGGCACCTTCAATCGTAAACGCAAATGCCCAGCCGATAATCATCAGTTGTGCGACGGGATTCGGGCTGATGTTCTCCAGCCAGTTGCGGACAACATTTTCCGCGCCACTTATCTGCATCAGTTTATTGAGCATAATGGCCCCGGCGATAATGGTTATCGGGGTCAGAACAGATATAAACGCAGTAATAATATTGGCACCGAGCAGTGTAAAATCGGTTTTAAACCAGAACAGCTGAATGCAGAGCACCACTGTCGCGGTGAACGGCAATGCGATATAGGAAGGGATACTGTGCCGTTTTGTCATCATCCAGATTAACAACACGATAGGTGCAAGACTGAAAAAGATAGCCATAAAGCCCTCAGATATTATTATTGTGGTATACCCTTATTCATTCAAACTGCAGGTGTGTTGGCTACGCTCAGCTAACCGGGTCACATACTGATGTATGCTCCCCGTTTATCTTCACTTGCCGCCTTCCTGCATCTTGAATGACGTTGGGTATATACCCTTATTCATTCAAACTGCAGGTCCGTCGGGTATATTGATTGCAGGGTTCGTTAAATTTTCTTTACGCAATTATTTTAATCACAACCAAAGTGAATTATCTATGCTGCATTTTTTTAACAATTACAAAACAGATAAAAATAGTGAAAAACAGGAATCAGTGAATATATTCCTGTAAATTTAAATTGTTTATTATCAACAAGGTATGGATTTTATTTGTATGATGAAAGGATGAGGTCACATTAATTAGGTGGTTCAGGGCGATAGAGAAATTCCAAAAAACGACTAATAGATTGCAGTGAATACATAAGTATCCCCAATGTCATTCAGGATGCAGTCAATAAACCTGCGGTTTGAATGAATAAGGGTATCAGCCGAAATAGGGACGTATAGCCTGATAAGATTGCTGAATATGATCAATCAACAGACGAATTTTCATCGGCAGGTGCCGGGTATAAGGATACACCGCGTAAACACCGAGTTTCTTTCCGCTGTAGCCGGGCAGCACTTCAGTTAATAATCCGGCGTCTAAATCTTCATGCACCATACAGCGCGGCACCATTGCAATACCGTGCCCGCCCAGCAGGGCTTTACGGATGGCGCGGGCATTGTTAAACGCAATATTGCCGCTCACCTGAAGCTCATAAATCTCCCCGGTATCCGGACGTCTCATCAGCCAGTTTGATGTGCCGCTTTGCTGATAGGTGTAAGTCAGGCAGTTATGTGTCAGCAGATCTTCCGGGTTTTGTGGTGCGGGGTGTTTTTCGAGATAGCGGGGCGAGGCGAGGATCACCCAGTGAGAATCGATAAGCGGGCGGGCTATCAGGCTGGAATCACTCATCATCCCGGTGCGGATAGCAAGATCAATACCTTCATTCACCAGGTCAACAAACCGGTTCTCCAGATGCATTTCCACTTTCACATTCGGGTATTGTTCACAAAATTCTGCCACGCTGTCACTGAGAACCAGTTCTCCGGAGATAGTGGGTACTGACATACGTATCAATCCGGTCAGCTCATCACTGTTTGCACTGACCGCCTGCAACGCGCTGTGAACCTGACCGGTGAGGGATTTCGCATGCTGATACAGCACCTGACCATTTTCTGTCACTGACAGGCTGCGGGTGGTGCGGTAAAGCAGGCGTGCGCCGAGGGCTTTTTCCAGCCGTCCGACCCGTTTACTGAGCACGGAGCCGGTAACACCTGCCATTTCGGCGGCTTTACTGAACGAGCCGCAATCCACAATAAGCGCGAACAAAATCAGGTCATTAGCGTAATCGTGGGCGGGCAGCATGATAAAATCTCCGGCGGTGATGTATTAAAGCCACTATATCAAAATAAGCATAACAGTGATAACGCCCCGCTATATCAGGGCTTAAATTGTGTATACCATATGGTCGTATGCGAAAATGGTTTCCGGGAAGATCGCCTGACACTCGCGAAGTAAACGCTCACAATCTTCTGCGCTATAGCGCCCGCTGAAGTGAGTGGCGATCAGCGTTTTAACCCCGGCATCGCGGGCAAGCGTGGCAGTCTGCACTGTGGAGGAGTGACCACGGCTGTTGGCTTTTTCTGTCATTGAGCTGTCCAGAGTCGCTTCCAGAACAATCACATCGGCGTTTTGTGCCAGTTTCAGGGCGTTTTCACACGGCGCGGTGTCTCCGAAAATCACCAGGTGCCGCCCGCGCTGTGGTGTGCCGAGATAATCCGCGCCATGAATAACCCGGCCATCATCCAGGGTTACATCATTACCCTGTTTCAGGGTCTGCATCCACGGGCCTGACGGAACACCATCATCTTTCAGGCGCTGAGCATCCAGCGCGCCCGGTTTATCAAATTCTTCGATGCGAAAACCATAGCTGACAACCGGGTGCTCAAGTGAGTAAGCGCTGACTTTCAATTGTCCGTCATCATAAATTACGCCTTCTTCCGCTATCTCAATAATCTCCAGCGGGAAGGTCAGATATGAACCGCTCAAACTCAGAGTCGTTTCCACAAACTGCGCCAGTCCCGCCGGGCCAAAAAGTGTGAGTGGCTCTTCACATCCTCCCATAGAGCGGCTGCATAAGAGTCCCGGCAGACCAAAAATATGGTCGCCGTGCAGATGGGTGATAAAGATTTTTTCCAGTTTCGGGATTTTTACCGGGCTTTTCAGTATTTGGTGTTGCGTGCCTTCGCCGCAGTCAAACATCCATAAACCGCGCTGTAATGATTTAAGATCCAGTACCAGGCTGCTGACGTTGCGGTTGTTTGACGGAACACCGGCACCGGTGCCCAGAAAAATTAACTCCATATTATTCCCCGTATTACGATTTTTCTGCCCGCCGGTGGCGGCTTACGGAATATGGCGCAGCAGCGGCGAGCGGGTAAGATTTTCCGGTAAGATTAGCGGTTCTTCGACCATCGGTAAACTCAGACGGGTTTTGCCGTTAATAATTGTCAGCCCGGCAGACTGCCAGGACTGTGCCACCAGTTGGGTACAATAAAGGCCTTCCTGCGGATTGATACTGAAAGGAATGCCGGTTTGTGACAGGGCATTGTCACGGGCGAGCCGGTGGTGAGCGTCATCTGCCAGTACGGCGTAATAACTGACCTGCCTGTTTTTGGCATGAAGGATAAAAAAATCCAGGGTGTCGCGGTTAACACCGGCTATTCCGTCCGGGTGCTCCTGCGGCGTGGCATGAATAACATAAACAACACCGTCCGGGGCAATATCAAGCATACCGACATGGCTGAACCCGCTGTTATCCACTGTTCTGACAATGTCGCTGATGGCTTCACCACCATCACGGAAGATAAGGTCGCCGCTCTGAATGCCGGGCGGCAAAGGGGATGCACTGAGTGGCAATGAGATAAAAAACAGTACCGGGAGCAGGCTCCCGGTGCACAGGCGGAGGATCATCAGCGCAGAATAACTTTCCAGTCGCCATTTTCCTGAGTCAGCAGGAAGCGCTCATCTTTCTGTTTGCCGTCATTGAAACGGACAGTCAGGATAACCGTGGCGCGATTTTTGGCTTCATCAATATCAACAGATTTTACTTCTGTGCTTTTTATGCCACCGCTTTTGGCGATGCGTCCGGCCATATCCCCGACAATCATCTGTACTTTGCCTTTGATTTCCATCTCATTTTTCTTTTTATCTTTTTCAGGGATGGCGAGCAGATCATAGGCTTTATCAGCATCTTTTTTCTCAACGGCACTGTAAAACTGCTGTGCCACAGCTTCCGGTGATTCACTGCCACAGGCGGTCAGCATAAAACTGCCGGTAATCAGCAGCAGGGAGAGCGCAATTTTTTTGAACATAGTTTTTCCTTAACAGCAGCAACGAAATTTTTATTATTTTTTAACAAGGCTAAAAGAAGTATACGGACATCAGATGGCTTATCAATCCCGGATGCTGTATCTGCCTGAGATTCAGAAAAAGATAGCGCAATGGGGGAGACACTGCGCAGGTCGTGATGGTAATACGCTGATTATGATGGCTATCGGCGTAATAAATCAGGGATTATCGCTGAGCAGGCTTTCCAGTACCATGGCTCCGGCGCCCTGAGAAACCACTTCATAGGAATCAAATGCGGCGACTATCTGTGTATCGATTTGCGGAAATCCGGCGAGTTTTTGCGCCACCGTTTTCTGAACCGTGGCAAAAAACGTGTGTTTTGGCGTGAGTGTTCCGCCGCAGACCACGACATCGGGCTGAAAAGAGAGAATGATATTGCTATCGCCTGCCCGTAATAGTAAGCCGCTTCTTCCAGTGCTTCAGTACAGAGCGGATCAGCCAGCTCAATCGCCTTAAAAATTACATGATAATCAATTTCCCGTTCATCACTGACCAATGTGGTAATGACTGATGGTTTACCGCGCCGCAGATGCTGAACCACTGTGTTGCGGATAGCTTCCATTGAGCCGTATTGGTTAAGACAACCAAAGGCGCCGCATTCACAGGCACGCCCGCGGAGATCGAGCGTCATATGACCAAACGCATTTTCCGTACCGGACGGCATAAAACGGATAGGTTCACTGAGAATGGTACTGCTGCGGATCTCCGCATCACAGGTGGTGAAAAACAGACGCCGGCTCTGTTTGTGGCGCAGGCGGTATTCTGCAAGTGCGGCAAAATTGACACCACTGCCGATAGTGACCGGACATCCGGTCCGGGTTTCTGCCATTTCTTTCAGGTGCGGGATCAGATATTCATTTACCGCCTGCCGGTCACTGCCCGCAGGCAGTGTATAGTCTGCGGCAATACCGATACCGGCCAAATCAGCGGTGGTGAGATTGTGTTCTTCCAGCAGAGTCTGCAACCGCGTGAGCAACTTATCCAGCAATACCTGCGGCGTTTCCTGTCCGGTTGCCTTGATTTTACAGGTCGCCAGCACATCCAGCCTGAAATTTTGCAGCACAATGGTGGAGTAAATATTACTGATTTCAATACCGGCGAGGCGGCCTTTGTCCGGGTTAGCACTGTAGAGGATAGGTTTGCGCCCGCCGGTAGATTGCCCGAGTTCATCGGCAGAGATAAGACCGAGCCTGATAAGTTCATCGAGCAGCCGGGCGCAGGTTGCCGCGTTCATATTGGCTTTTTCTGACAGCGTGTCAGCACGGACAGGCCCGTCATTGAGGATAATTTGCCAGAGTGCTTTCAGTTTGCGGGTTTTGGAATTTTTGGATGACCGAAACTCACTGAGTATACCGGATAGCGCCATAAGCCCGAATCTCCTTCTTTTACAGATCACACCAGTTTTATCATTGTAAGTGAAATCTTTTTCTCATATTGAGAAGAAGATCGTATTTCCGTGTTTACATCTGATCTACAATCGCGTCATATATTCCACCAACAGTTACATACCGGACTAATTCAGGAGATAAATAATGCATCTCACAGCCGATATTGCAGAGAGCAAGGCGTTCGTAGAAGCACAGATAACTATCAAACCGACTATCGGGATCATTTTAGGCTCCGGTCTGGGACCGTTTGCCGATACTCTCGAAAATGCAGTGCGTATCCCGTATAACGACATTCCGCATTTTGCCAGTTCTTCCGCTGTCGGTCATGCTAATGAGCTGGTTATCGGCACACTGGGTGGTCAGAATGTGGTGGCGATGAAAGGGCGCTTCCATTATTACGAAGGCGTATCACTTGATCAGGTGACTTTCCCGGTCCGCCTGATGAAAGCACTGGGCGTCGAAAAACTGATTATCACCAATGCCTGTGGTGCCATAAATACCGGTTTTCAGCCGGGCGACCTGATGCTGATTACGGATCATCTCAACCTGACGGCAAATAACCCGCTGATCGGGCCGAATAACCCGGATCTGGGTGTGCGTTTCCTGGATGTCAGTCAGGTATACAGCAAAAATCTGCGCGGGATTGCGAAAGACGTTGCCGCTGAGCAGGGTGTGACACTGCGCGAAGGGGTTTACGCCTGGTGGACGGGTCCGGTCTATGAAACACCGGCTGAAATCCGCATGATCCGCACGCTGGGCGCAGATGCGGTCGGAATGTCAACCGTGCCGGAAGCGCTGGTTGCGCGCCATGCCGGTATCGAAACCCTGGGTATTTCCTGCCTGACTAACATGGCGTGCGGCATTCTGGATCAGCCGCTGAGCCATGATGAAGTGATTGAAACCGCAGAACGGGTAAAAGGGACATTCCTGAAACTGGTCACAGAGATTATTTCCCGTTTCTGAATGGTGTTCACCGGCCGTGTTGACATCATGGGACGTCGGCGGCCTTTTCCCTCTTTATCTCAGCGGAGATACCCATGGATATCAGAATCAGACTGAAAGCGATGATGTTCCTCCAGTATTTTATCTGGGGCGCCTGGCTTATCACCCTCGGCGCATACATGATAAAAACGTTGAATTTTACCGGTGCAGATGTGGGCTGGATTTACAGCACCAAAGGGTTGGCGGCGATTATTATGCCCGGGCTGGTGGGCATTATTGCGGATAAATTTATTCCGGCAAACCGGCTCTATGGTTTATGCCACCTGATCTGTGCAGGGGCGCTTTTTTATGCCGCAACCGTCACCGATGTACACGTGTTGTTCTGGGTGATGCTGATTAATGCGATGGCATTTATGCCGACGATTGCGCTGTCAAATTCCGTCAGTTATGCCAGCCTGCAAAAATATAATCTGGATTCAGTGTCACATTTTCCGGCTATCCGTGTGTTCGGCACCATCGGTTTTATCGCGGCGATGTGGGCGGTCAGTCTGATGAAGTTTGAACTGAGTAATACTCAGCTTTATATCGCGGCAGGGGCATCGCTGCTGCTGGCGGTTTATTCACTGACTCTGCCGGCAATACCTGTGGTGAAACAGACCGGTAATACAACCTGGGCACAGCGTTACGGACTGGACGCTTTTGTTCTGTTTAAACAACCGACAATGGCAGTCTTTTTTCTGTTTGCCATGCTGCTGGGGGCGGTACTGCAAATCACTAATACATTCGGCAGTCCGTTCCTGCATGATTTTGCGCGTGTTCCGCAATATCAGGACTCGCTGGTGGTGCAGTATCCGTCCATTCTGCTTTCAGTCTCTCAGATGGCGGAAGTCGTTTTTATCCTTGCCATTCCATTCTTTCTTAAGCGCTACGGTATTAAAAAAGTCATGATGATCAGTATGGTCGCCTGGACATTGCGCTTCGGACTGTTTGCTTTTGGTGAACCGGTATCAATCGGTTTCTTCTTCCTTGTGCTGTCCATGATTGTGTATGGCTGCGCGTTTGATTTCTTCAATGTGTCCGGTTCTATTTTTATTGAACAGACCGTCAGCTCAAAAATCCGCGCCAGTGCACAGGGACTGTTTATGATGATGGTCAACGGTGTGGGGGCTTACGCGGGGGCGATTATCAGCGGTATGGTTGTCGATATGTTTACAGTTGATGGTGTGAAAGACTGGCAGTCCATCTGGCTGATTTTCTCTTCTTATACGGTTGTGCTGGCGATTATTTTCCAGTTTACGTTCCATTATGATCACCGCACTGAAAAACCGGCCTCTGTTTGAAAACATCAGCCGCGCACAAATAGCGCGGCCTGATATTGTTTAATGCAGTGCGAGTTTCAGCGCTTCTTCTTTCAGATCCAGCTCCTGTATCAGATGAACATAGGTATGCTCATTGATATTTTTACTTTTACGCAGCTGTTTCAGTGCTTCCCGCTCTGCGCGCAGGGCGGTCAGAGACATGCGCCGCTCCATGCGGATAACATTGTGCCAGTCAAAATTAGCGGTTTTTTCATCACCGTCACTGTCCAGGTGGCGACCGTAGATCTCCAGTAAGTGAGTCCCTACTTCAGTGCGCAGTGTCATTTCATCTATATCTTCCAGCGGCTCTGCCATCTGCAGCCGCAGGTTATTCATGGCCGCTTCATTCAGGGTAAAGCGGGCATTGAGCTCATCATTATTATGCGGTAAGTCTGTGCTCAGCCCTTTTGTCAGAATCGGCAGGGCGACGGCGGCTATCACCAGCGAGAACAAAATCACACCCATTGCGAGGAAGATGGCAAGGTCACGGTGCGGGAACGGCGTGCCGTCATTAAGCAGCAGCGGCAGCGTCAGAATACCGGCAAGTGTAATAGCACCACGGACACCGGCGGTTGCCATAATTGCCATCAGGCGCAGGTGCGGCATTGTCTGCTCGTTACCTTTACGGCGCTGATGGAAAACGGTCAGGGTCATGGAGATCCATACCCAGGAAAAACGCAGCAGCGCCAGCCCGACAGTAATAATCACCACATACGCCAGCAGCATCCACGGCTCTGCGGCACCGGCATCTGCCGCTACTTCAGGAATTGAGCGCCACATTGCCGGTAACTGTTCACCCAGCAGAATAAAAATCATCCCGTTCAGTGCGACCTGTACTGTATCCCAGACGGCTTTGCTCTGCATACGGGTGGCAGACTGCATACGTCCGACAATCCGCTCATAGTGCATGGCAATACCGGCTGCGACCGCCGCGAGGATCCCGGAGACTCCCAGGTGCTCTGCGGCCAGATAAGAAACAAAGGGGATCATCAGGCTGATCATTATCTGGATAGCAGGGTCTTCCCCCGTTCTTTTTACCAGGAATTGATTCACTTTGCCGACAATCAGGGCAATCAGCAGCCCGGCAATAATACCGCCGAGTGCAACAATAACAAATTGTCCGGTGGCTTGCGGCAGGGAAAATGTTCCGGTCAGTGCAGCGGCAACGGCAAAACTGAAACAGACCAGCCCGCTGGCATCATTAAACAGGGATTCCCCTTCAAGAATGTGCGCCATACGGGAAGGAAGCGGGGCATTAACGGTCATTGCCGCGACGGATACCGGGTCTGTCGGTGAGAGGATCGCCGCCAGTGCAAACGAAACCGCCAGGGAAATGGCCGGGATCAGCCAGTGAATAAATAATCCCATGCCGACGACGGTGACAAACACCAGTCCGATAGCCAGGGAGAAAATGGGTTTGATATCGCTGAACAGGGCTTCTTTCGGAATACGCCAGCCATCCAGAAACAGCAGCGGCGGAATAAACAGGAACAGGAACAGGTGCGGATCAAACGCCACATCAAAGCCGAACAATGATAACCCGGCACCAATTGCAATCTGAATAAAAGGTAACGGAATTTTATCACCCAGCAGTCGGGAGATAAAAACACTGGCAATAACCGCCAGCAAAAAAACGAGAATTAGTGTAACGACAGACATAGGCGGTTTTATCCTTACAGGATTTTGATACAGAGCCACACATTGCGGGCAGGCAGATTATACGATTGACAGTAGAAATAAAGCAGAGAAAGGCACAATTGTAAAATTATTGTGTATCAAAAGATTAACAGAAATTTCTGTTTCATCACGTTACATTAAAAAGTGACCAATATCTCATTTTTTGGTTTGAATCACTGTATGTTCATGAGTTAAACCATGGCAGGGTGCATGCAGCTTACCTTTTTCGTTTTTACTCCGTTTAAAAATACCATTTCTATGCATCTTTTCGTGGTTAATATGCATATTAAGACTACCCGGTAATAATGACATAGATTAGATAATATTAAGCAGGAATTAATAATAATAAAATAAGGTGATGCCTGTAATAGATATTATTGAATTCTATTTTTAGTGGAAATAATAAATTCTATATTTTATATAGTGTTATAAATTTAATATTCACAACCAATTAATTACATGTGTTAAATATTAGTTACTAATAGTGTATATTGTCAGATTAACGCATTTTTTAATAAGAATTAACGCATTATTTATTCATGCAACATATAAGAAATTGATTTAATTTGTTAAAAATCAATATGTTAATTTTTTATCCTTTTGTGTGAACATTAGACTTTCTCGCCGTTCAGAATCTAAATTTGTTTTGTAGCGCTTTGATTAGCTTAAACCAGTTATTAAAACCAATTGAAGCGATTCAGTCAGGGTTTTAAGCCTGATTGGTGTGTGTTTTTCAGATTAAAATTTTACTAATTAAAAACTTGCGCCAGATCAATTCTAAAGATGTGTCTGCATATGTTAGAGTATTTCCAAGTTAAGTTACTTACATCTAAATACATCCAAATATAACTAAATTCATTATTACGACGACGAGAATATATTCCATGAAAAAAATTAATGTAATTACCGCTATTGTTTTTGCTGCTATTTCTTCCGGCGCTGTAGCGGGTGATGGCAAAATTACGTTTAAAGGTGAAGTGGTAAAACAAAGCTGTGTAGTTGAAGGTTCTGATAAAAGTAAAACGGTTACATTACCGAAAGTCAGCTCTAATGCATTACAAACTGCCGGCGATACAACAGGCACAACACCTTTTACCATTCAATTATCAAAATGTGCTGCAGCCGAAACAATAACAGATGTTGGTTTAAGTTTTATCGGTCCGAACATTGACTTAGCAACGAGAACGCTGAATACCGCCGGTGTGGGGACAACAACCGCGAAAAACGTCAATATCGCCTTGTACAATCAGAATGATCAGCTTATTAAACTGGGTATGGATAAAGATAATCAGAATGTTGGCTTTACCAAATTATCGGAAGGTAATGTTCAGTTAAACTATATTGCTAAGTATTACGCTCTGGGTATTTCTGAGCCCGGTTTAGTTGAATCTAACGTCGATTTCGAAATTATTTATAAATAATATTTATTTATAAAATATAATGGAAATAGGCCGGTGAATTTGTTCTAATTACCCTGTTTCCATTTTCTGTTTTTTTGTCTTTAACTCATCATTTTCAGAGTATATAAAACACGTATGATTAAAAAGATGATAGCTGTCTTTCTGTCGTTGGTGGCTATTCCGGCGACAGCCAGTATTGTGATAACCGGTACCCGGTTTGTATATCCTTCAGATGATAAGGAAATATCCATTAATGTTGAAAACAGTGGTGAAAAAACAGCATTGAGTCAGGTATGGCTGACAACAGGATTTTCAGAAAAAAGAACAGATAAAGAAGTCACAAAGGCAGATATTGAAGACACTCCGTTTGTTGTGCTGCCGCCACTATTTAAAATTAAACCCGGTAATGTCCAGACTGTCCGTATTCTGTATACCGGTGAGCCACTTGCAACGGATCGTGAAAGTGTTTTCACACTGAATGTTCTTGATGTCCCACCAAAAAGCAAAAATATTGAAAATAGTCTGCAAATATCTGTTTTATCTAAATTTAAATTCTTTTACCGGCCTTCAGCTATTGCCGGTGATTATAATACAGCGGTTGATAAGATTGACTGGACAATAACAAAACAAGGTTCAGATATTTGGTTATCGGCAAAAAATAACAGTGCCTTCTATATTACCCTTGATAAGGCTATGGTTATTGCCGGCGGGCAGGAATATGACGTTCAGCCGGGCTTAGCCATGATGTCCCCTTTTGGCGGAATAACTAAGGCAAAGATTAGCCGGTTAAATTCCGTTCCGGGTCAGTCTGCGGAAATTAAATTTAGTTACATTAATGATTCAGGCGGCAGTTCAGATTCGGTTAAAATAGTAAATTAAGGTTATCTGGTTAATTGAATGAACGGGTTTATTTATCTGTCGGTTATTTTATTCTCAGTCATGCTGCCTTGCAGCATGGTATTTGCTGACGATAATGACGACGATGATTATGAATTTAACCCTGCATTTATTAAAAATTACGCAGTTAGTGACGATGTTGATTTACGTGTTCTGGCAACTGATAATGATCAGGTGCCGGGAACATACAGTACGGATGTTTATATTAATGAACAACATATCGGCCAGTTTCTTGTTAAACTGGAGAGTAAAGATGAAAAATTACAGCTTTGTTTAACACCTGAATTGGTTGATTCCATGGGGTTAACCGATTCATTTGTTCAGCTATATCATAAGAAATATGAAACACAGGATGAAAATACCTGCTCTTATTTATCCGACCTGATACCTGAATCATCTTTCGAATTTATTTTCAATAAACAGCAACTTTCTGTTTCTGTTCCGCAACGCGACTTACTTAAACCTGTTCCGCCGGAAAGTAACCCGAATAATTGGGATGAAGGTAATTCCGTCATATTCAGCAATTATTTTTATAACCGTTATACCACCCGTGCTGAAGGTTATGAAAATACTGCCGATTCATTAACATTAAATTCAGGTATTAATTTTTATAAATGGCGGCTGCGCCATGACAGTCAGATTAATGATGATAAATACTCAGCGGTAATGACTTGGCTCGAACGGGATATTGATAGTGTCAGAGGAAAGCTGACACTCGGTGATTTTTATTCCGGCTCTGTATTTTCTAATGGCAGTTCATTGCGTGGTGTCAGATTGCGCAATGATAACAGTATGTTATCCAGTCGTGAAACCGGGTTTGCGCCGGTTATTCAGGGGATAGCCAAAACACAGTCGCAGGTAAAAGTATATCTTGCGGACTCCGGCACAGAGATTTACAGCACGGTTGTTCCTGCCGGACCTTTTGAGATAAGCGATCTGCTGCCGCTTTATTATTCAGGCGATCTGCGCGTTGATATTATCGGTGCCGGTGGTGACATACAAAAAATGAACATCCCGGTTCAGAGCGGGCTGGCATTTACCCGTCCGGGAAAATTAGACTTTGATATTGGTGTGGGGAAATTACGCTACCGTAATAGTGTATTTGGTGATCCGGTGACAGATGCGTCGCTGCGCTACGGTATTAATAACCGGATATCGGCTTCTCTGGGAACTGTGGTCAGTAATGATTATTTATCCGGCGCGGCAGGTATGACGATAAATACCCCCGTCGGTGCATTTAACGGCGAAGTTATTCATGCAAAAGCCCAACTGAAAGATATGGATAAAACCCTTGAAGGGAGCGCCTATAAACTCAGTTACAGTAAATCATTTGCGGCAACAGAAACCTATATAAACCTGTCTTCTATACAGTTTGATTCTAAGAACTACATCAGCGTTTATAACGCGATGCAGATAAATGATGCGCATTATCAATATGATGACCAGCAGCAAAATAATTCGTATAAACTGAAAACTCAATACACGTTATCAATGAGTCAGCGCCTGCCGTATAACACCGGCAGCATCAGTATGAGTGGTTCAACGGCAGATTACTGGAACAGCAGCGCAAGCAGTAAACAATATACTCTCTCTTATTCAGCAACGGTTTTTGATGCCGGTGTTATTGCATCATTACAAAAAACAGATAATCAATATAATAAAGATACCCTTTTTTCACTTTCACTGAGTATTCCGCTTTCTGTCGGTGACAGCACCTATCTGACCAGTAATTACCTCTCTTCAGACAGCACCCGCAATATTGGTGCCGGTGTCAGCGGACGTCTGAATGAGAATTTAGATTATTCATTATCTGCGGGGCAGGACAGATATGACGGTGAAGAAAACCGGTATGCCACTGCCGGAGCGCGTTATAAAACATCATTTGCGGATTTTTCTTCAGATTACAGTCATTATCCTGACGCCAAAACATTGAGTCTGAGTGCTTCCGGAGCAATAGTAGGTCACAGCGGGGGACTTTTGTTCTCCAATACGCTGGGGAGTTCATTCGCTGTTATTAAGGCAGAAGGTGTTGAAAATGCGCAGGTTATTGGTTCAGATACAACAACTAACAGTGCCGGTTATGCTATCCAGCCGAATTTAGTGCCTTACCGCAAAAATTTAATCGGTGTTGAAACCAAAGATCTGGGACAGAATTACACCATTGAAGAATCAAAGCGCATGGTTATTCCACGTTCCGGCAGTGCGGTATTTGTGACACTGGATACACGAATTGGTGCGCCGGTCGTTCTGAAAGCCACGGATGAACAGGGACATGCCTTGTCTCTTGGCGCCACCGTCTATAGTAATGATAATACGCCACTTACGTTTGTCGGACAGGGCGGAAAAATCTTCCTGAATCTGAATGAGAAACTGACAAAAATTCTGGTGGATACCAATTCGGCTGATGGCGATCAGTGTGAGGTCGATCTGAATGCAATTAATCAGAAATACCTTATGAATGATAAAGTGTCAGTCATCACAGTAACCTGCGGGGTGATTAATCATGAGAATTAACTGTTTGTTTTCCCTGTTACTGATGATGACCAGCATGCAGGTATCGGCTTTCAGCACCATTACTGATATTAAAGGGCACGTCGCCCCGGTCTGGCGGGGAGCGACAAATATTCGTGCCACTATCGGTGTATTTAATTCAGGCAGTTACGGATTTGGTGAACCTATACGTGATACCAGCGGACGATTGATTGAAACTGAATATATCCCGCATTTCCACATGGGGTCTTCATCACCCCGGTTCAAATGTACAAAAGGTGAAACGTACCGCGCATCAGTGACTGCGGAAGGAATTGGCACTGTACTGGGTGAGAAAGACGGCTATGCCATTATTCAGTCAAATATTCCGGGAGTGGGTTACCGGCTGGATATTGGCGGCGCATTTTCAGGGACTTATGTTAATCCGGTTATCACCCGCTACAGTAAGATAAGCACAACCGGTGCATCAGATATTGATATCAGCTGTACCTCGACAGCTCAGTTTGCACTGGGCGTTAAAGTGACGCTGGTCAGAACCAATGAACAGCCTGATGACAATAACGGGCTTGCTTATCTGCCGGTGAATGTTAACTCACCTTATCCTGTTGCTATTTCAATATATAACCGCAGCGGGGCTATTGAGTTGGACGGGCGCTGGACTATTCCGCTGAAAAAAGTCAGTAATGTTTCTGTTAAATATATGAAAGAGTCCTGTCGTTACCGGTTTTCCAACCGTGAGCAACTTCTCAGTCTCGGCAAAGTCAGCTCTGCTCAGTTTTCCGGAACAGGCAGTACTGCCTATGGCGATAATGGTGCGCAGAGTGTGGATGTGTATATTGATTGCGCGGGTACAAATGTTATCCATAATATCCGCGCATCTGTTTTTGAAGCTATCGCCGGAAATGAAGCATCAGGTGCACTGCGGCGTCAGGGGGTTTTACTCAATAACCTGACCGGACAGGGGGCAGCAAAAGGCGTCGGCGTACAGGTATTAATTGATAATAATATAAAACCACTCGGTACGGATGCGCCGGTTTATATTGATGATGATACTCAGTGGGACGTGGTGAACGGCGGGGAGATAATCAGAGGTGTTTACCATTTCTCTGTCAGCGGGCGGTATTATCAGGTTGCACCTGAAATTCGTGAAGGTAAAATTCAGACTACCGCAGGATTTACGCTGATATACCGGTAAAACCATGGCTTTGTCAGGTTCGGCAGCGTGATACAGCGCTGAAAATTACAGGTATAATCCCACCTATTATTCAATCAGTTCAGAAACGAAAACGAAAAAGAAACGAATATGACAAAACTCACCTTACAAGAGCAGATGCTGAAAGCCGGGCTGGTAACCAGCAAAAAAGTGGCTAAAGTTCAGAGAACCGCTAAAAAATCACGGGTTCAGGCACGTGAAGCAAGAGAAGCGGTGGAAGAAAATAAAAAAGCACAATCTGAGCGCGATAAACAGCTGAGCGACCAGCAGAAACAAGCCGCATTATCTAAAGAATATAAAGCACAGGTAAAACAGCTTATTGAAATGAACAGAATCACTATTTCAAGAGGCGATATCAGTTTTAATTTCACAGACAGTAATGTGATTAAAAAAGTGGTTGTGGATAAAATTACTCAGGGGCAACTGATCAGCGGTCGTCTCGCCATTGCCCGCTTGGTTATTGATAACAGTGACGTGAGTGAATACGCAATTATCCCCGCAAGTGTCGCTGATAAAATTATGCAGCGGGATGCAGACAGTATTGTATTAAATAATGCCCTTAGTCAGGAAGCGGAAGATGAAGACGATCCGTATGCTGATTTTAAAGTACCTGATGATTTGATGTGGTAATTGGCGTGTCTTCATGACCGTATAATTACAGGTCAGAACGGGCTGGTACTCCGGGTGTTAATCTGCTCTCCGCTGACGGGATGAACAAAATTCAGTTCGCTGGCGTGCAGCATCAGCCGGGGTGTTTTTTCTGTCCCGGGCAGCAGGAGCCCGCCATAAAGGTCACAGCCCAAAATCGGATATCCCAGTAACTGACAGTGAATGCGCAGTTGATGGGTGCGCCCGGTTTCCGGGGTTAACTGTACCCGCGTCACCGGCAGTAATGTTCCGTCTTCTGACTTATGATAACAACGTTCAGTGACCCGGTAGTGCGAGCGGGCGGGCTTGCCGCTGATTGCACAGATGGACATCAGCGGAAACCGCGCCGGATCTTTGGCAATTGCGGCATCTATCACGCCTTCATTGTCGCTCAGGTGTCCGCAGAGCAGTGCGCTGTAAACCTTAGTCACTGTGCGCAGGCTGAATTGTTGGCAGAGGGCGGCGTTTATCGCTTTATTACGGGCAATCACCATCAGCCCGGAAGTACCGAAATCCAGACGGTGAACCAGGGTGCAGCCCGGAAATAGTTTTACCAGCCGGTGATGCACGGAATCCAGATTTTGCGGATTTTTTCCTGAGAGACTGAGCAGCCCGGCGGGTTTATTGATAAGTACCAGATGATCGTCTTGCAGAATTATCCCGATCTCGTCATGGCACGGCGGGGCAATAAAGGTATCAATAATTGCAGACATCAGGTTATCCGGATAAATAGCGGGAGTGGATGATAGCGAATTTTAAGCCGGCTGGCGACAGCGGTCATAAACCAAAGACATGGTTTGCACAGGCATTGTGCTTTATACTGCGCGCTGCAAAAACTGAGCATATAAATGATTAAGCAGGGGTAATGGCGATGAACGGAACAATCACAACGTGGTTTGAAGATAAAGGTTTTGGGTTTATCAAAGATGAAAATGGTGATAACCGTTATTTTCATGAGGTTAAGGTCGCCAACCCTGAGCTGATAAAAAAAAGATGCGGCAGTCACTTTTGAGCCTACAACCAATAACAAAGGCTTATCCGCCTATTCTGTAAAAGTGATACCGGAAAGCAAATATATCTATATTGCGGGCGAACGCATTAAACTTACGTCGATCAAATCCTATCTGATTTACAGCGAAGAAGTGCCGGTTGATTCCACGATTGATAAAGAGAAAACCGTACTGTCAGTAGGGGTTCTGATGAGCAGTATCAGACCTAAACTGACCAGCGCACCGGATGAAATGCGCTCACTGAAAAAACTGGCGATCACCACTTTCCAGGGAACAACACTGATCTTTTCGGAAGATGAGATAGATGTGGATGCTACCGTGAAACTGCTCGGCGTCTGATGTACTAGCTCAGACTTGATCTGACAGTTACCAGTTATTTATACAGGTGTCTGTCAGATTATATCTGGGTTAAATTCTTTTCAGCCCAAATACGTTTTCCATCCAATAAAGTGTCTATTGGGGTTCGCCCGCAACACATTTTTCCCTGGTGAGTTCGGGCATTATTATAATAATGCAACCAGTCATCAAGATCAGATTGTAATGTTTCAAGGTCGCCATACAGCTTCTTACGGAATGTAATTTGATAAAACTCCTGTAATATCGTTTTGTGAAAACGTTCACAGATACCGTTAGTTTGCGGTGACATCGCTTTGGTTTTCGTATGGTCAATATCATTAATCGCAAGATATAACTGATAATCGTGCTGATCTACCCGCCCGCAAAACTCAGTTCCACGGTCAGTTAATATTCTTAACATCGGTAAATAATGAGATTCATAAAACGGTAAAACACGGTCGTTCAGCAAGTCAGCCGCGGTAATTGGCGTTTTACTCACATATAATTTGCAGTGTGCAACTTTTGAGTAAGTATCAACAAAAGTCTGTTGATAAATTCGTCCAACGCCTTTTAAATTGCCCACATAAAACGTATCTTGAGAGCCTAAATAACCTGGGTGAGATGTTTCAATCTCGCTACATGCCTCATCATCATGGGCTTTCTTTTCCAGCGCAGCAATTTGGGCATCATTGAGAGCAATACCGTCTCTTGCAACTTTTTCCTCGAGTTCATTACTGGTTCGGTAGCGATGTCCGTTCTATTTTTGAGATTAGGGCTGCGTCGGCTTCGATTAATTAACGCATCAACGCCACCGTGCTCTGCAAGCTCCCGATATCGGTAAAATGTATCCCGGGACACGCCCATCACTTTACAGGCTCTTGATACATTGCCCAGCTCTTCCGCTAAATTAAGTAAACCGGCTTTGTGTTTAATGATTGGATTGTTAGTATGGATCATGAGAGTTACCTTTTTGTGTTTTGTATAAGGATTCGACACCCATATCAAAACGGGTAACTCTCAACTTTTCAAGTTGAACTGTCAGATCTCATCGAGACTAATACACTTTATGGTAAAAAATCAACAACCCGGAATGTAACCCTGTCACCATTAGGAATCGATTTCAGAGCCGAGCCTATGCTGCTACCTATACCACGGTTGCCGCTACTGGTTATGTTCCTCACACTTGCTCCCGCACCTCCTTCTTGTGTCATTGCCAGAGGATATTCATCTCTATCTATACCCTTACCGGGCATTCCCCTGGAGCGCTCGCCAGTGCTTGTATAGGTGTAACAGTCATACCCTGCAAGACTTTGTCTTCGATTATCGGCTGACCTCGTTCTATCAAGTGTCAAACGGTTTGGGTGTCCTTCTGCTTGCGCATCGCTGATATGATCTGCTCCCTCCGGATTGCGTGTACGAGAAATTTCGAGAAGATGTTCGTTTGGCGCCAAATTAGTTAACCTGATACTGCGTCCCAGATCAAGTTTTCCTGAGCTTCTGGTATTGACAAGTCCCAGCGGGTCAACCCATCCTGTGGGGTTTGGTGCATATAAATAGGCGTTATATCCGCCATAGAGGCCTATCGGATCCTGAGTAATAAACCGGCCAGTGTCAGGATCATAATAACGGTGCCGGTTGTAATGTAACCCGGTTTCCTCATCATAATACTGCCCCTGAAAGCGCAGTGGCTGAGATAGTTCTCCGCTTTGTTTAGCGGTATTTCCCCAGGCATAAAATGAACCCTGCCAGAGACATTCCCCGTTACTGGCAGTCATCTCCCGCGGTGTGCCTATCTGGTCGGTATGGTAATAGTACAGTGCTTCCTTTTGCCCGTTTTGTCTTTTTTCCCACCGGGCTACCGGTATAAACGTCTGCGGCAGATACAGATAAGTCGTCGTGGATTCGCCGCTGCTTTCGCCTAGTAAGTTGTGCTTATCCCATAAGAATATTGTTGTTTTTCCGCCCGATTTCTTATAAATCCGGCGGCCGAAAACATCATAGCCGTACTCTGTATTCTGCGATATGCCGGCGCTGATTTTTTCAGCCCTGAGGATACGGTGTTCCTGTGAGTATTGCAGCGTAAGGGATGTATTCTTTCCTGATTTTCTCTTTAAATTTCCATATATATCATATTGATATGAGTAATTACCGAACGTTCTAAGATGATTGTCGTGGACGGCCGTTTCACCTCTGATATTCTCAGGACTGACAAGATTACCGGCTGCATCATAATTAAAGCGTTCATGGCCGCCGGCAGTTAGCCTCCCCGATACATCATAATGATAATCTGTTTTAGCTCCGCTGAGCTCCAGAACCCGGTTTAAATATCCGTGTTCCCCATAGTCATAACGTCGTGAAATCAGAGGGGATAAGGTCATAGCAGAAGCAGGCATTACCTTCTGACTGAGGACTTTTCCTGTTTTATTATAGGTGAAAAAACTGGTCAGATCACCTTGTGTCCGGCTGATTTCCCGGTGCATGATGTCCCGTTCAATTTCACATAATACCTGAGCTCCGCAGTTTATCTGCATCAGATGACCTGAACCGTAATAGAGATAATCGAGGAGGCTTTTGTCCGGTAATACCATATTGATACAGTTGCCGTTATTGTCATACTTGTAGTGTAATGTTCGTTTTTGTCCGAGAACCTCACTAATTTCAGTAATACACTGTCCGGCTGCGTCATAGATATAATCATTTTTACTATCATTATTGCCGGCACTCAGAAGCAGACCGGCATCATCATAGTGATAATAATTCCGGATTTGACTTTTTTTATCGTCAGTCCTGATTATTTTTTCAGTGATCTGCCCGTTTTTATTACGCCGGCATACGGTCAGTATGCCGGTGTTTTCTTCAGTGCTGTTACCGGATTCATATTTTTTTGTCAGTTTATTTGTGGCGTTGTATTGATAGCGGATAACAATTCCGTCAAATTTTTGTTCATGAATAAGATTATCATTATCATCATAAATAAAGGTGTAACAAGCACCATTCTCATTTTTCAGTTTTGTCAGACGACGGGCAGAATCATATTCGCAAGAAAATATGCCGCCGGCCGGATCCGTTTTCGTCAGTGGTAATCCGTCAGGTGCGAGTTGCAGTACGGTTTGTTCACCGGCAGTATTACGAAAGCTCACCAGTTGCCGCTGAGAATTGTAATGGTAATAATCAGAGGTACCGTCCGGATGGGATACGGCAGATATCATACCATTCATAGCATAAGAGAACTGGGTGATCGCACCATCCGGCATTACCGTTTCCGTTATATTTCCGGTATGATTTCGAATATATCGGGTCTCCGCTCCTGAACAATCCCTGATTTTAGTCAATAATCCTGCAGAATTATAGATAAAAATATATACATTTCCGCAGGGATCTTTCACTTCCGTGATGAGCCCGTGCTTATCACGGATATATTCTGTGGTCTGGTTTAATGGGTTAGTAATACTTATCAGTCCGCCATGAGTATCATAGGTATAGCGGGTTATCTTTCCGGTCTCATTAATGACAGATACAGGATTATGTTTATTATCATAGTGAATATATATTTTTTTTCCGGCAGGGTTAGTAACCGATGTCATATTACCGAGTGAATCATATGTACAGCGGATTTCGGTTTTATCCGGCAATATAATGCTAGTTACCAGTCCGTTTTTATTCAGGCCATAATGTGTTGTACCATTTTTAGCATCGGTAAATGCTGTCGGTTCATTATCCGTATTAAACTGATAGCAGGTTTTCCTGTTCAGGGGATCGGTAACAACAGTGCTGCCTGTATGATATCCGAAGGACCAGGTTTGTCCGAGATTCGTATAATAACTCAGTACTTTTCCGGCAGGAGAATATTCAGTATAACGGTAACAGGATACCACGCCGCCCGGCACACCATGCTGTATCAGAATATGATTTTTATATTCAAACTGACGCTGCGTTTTTCCGCTGTTGTCACGTACTGCATAAAGGTCACCTTCAGCTGAATAACAATACGTCACCAGCGGGTATATTGTTTTTTTATCATTACGTAAAGAAACCCGCTGTAACCGCTGAAGCGTCTCTCCGCCGGGCTGAGTCAGTGTAATGAAAGTCAGTGTCAGCCATTGACCGGTTGCAGTACGTATTGCTGACGGTAGGCCAGCCTGATTATAAATTATACGGATGTGATTACCGTATTTATCTACCAGACCCGTCAGCGGAAAGCGGGATGAACTGAGCCCCTGCGGATCATGTTCGCTGATATCCAGCGGCGAAAATATCAGATCTGCCTGCCCGCCTGTGAATGCAATCCGGTAGCGGTTATTGGTTTCACGCGAAAAATATAACTGTGAACAGTTGTCGAATTTACACTGGCCGGGTCTCAGCCGGGGCACTTCGACTGAGATCCCCTGTTCATTAATAAAATACAGCCCGTCATCTCTTTTTATCAGGCACTGAGAAAAAGGCACGGTCCAGCCCTGTCCGAACCAGCCATCTTCAGCAATATCAGAAAAATAGCGGCGCTGCCAGATAAACGGAAAATAAGATGGCAGGATAAAATCTTGCTCTAATTTTCCGGAAAGAAATTTAATACCTAATACAGGGTTTACCGGATGCCCGACTGCCGGACATTCTTTATTATTTGTCTTTTTTTTCTTTCCGTCTTTAATTGCGATACCGTCTTCTTTTTTTTGACTATTTTTACCTTTAGATTTCAGCGAATTTCTATTAGTTTGCTGAAGTAATTTATTTCCTGCGTCAATACGAAGTAATCCACGAGCGGTGGCAGTTATAAGCGTAGCAGGTGAAGGTTCAATAAATGATATCAGATCACCAACATGTGTAATTGCTGATTCGATATAATCACTAGCTATATCAGTATTGCCTTCATTATAATAAAGGCGGGCGTTCAATAAATCAGCACCGAGCCCGAGCCCGGGAATTTCACCAGCTTTATCAAAAACACTATGGCCATATTCAGGATCCTGATAAAATATATAATCTCCGCTTCTGTTTAAAAACGAAAAAATATTGGTCTCCGGCTGGGTTTCCGGATTAGGTTTTCCGTCTATCAGCTGTGCTTTGCGCGCATCGTCAATAATCTTCTGCTCATCTTCCGGTGTTTTAATGTTTTCTATTCTGGTGTTCAGCTCATCCCTGCTTATCGGCGGGTTTGTATTACTACCGGCAGCAGCCGGTTTGGGTTCATTTATCAAAATCCCTTCTGTATTTCCTTCAGCCACCGTTAAAACTCCCGTTCATATGGAATTTATCGCCTTCGCGGATTGTTTTTTTCTTATTAATACTGACGGTATCACTTTTTTCTTTCGGCCAGCAGTCCGCACCAACTGTACCGCTTTTGATTCCCCCGCCGGTACCAGCTTCATCCCCCCGTGTTTTCGGGGCTTTGCTTTTATCAAACACAAATGCCGGATTATTATTCAGCCTGACAGTATCAATGGTGCCCTGAGCATCACCGAGGTCAGACGTCACCTGATAAGGCACAGGAATATTCAATGGCGGTGTTTTACACACATCCGGGGAGGTACTGACAATAATCCATTTACTGTCTTTTCGTGCACCGAGCTTTTTAGCCATAATAAATTCCTTTTTTAACCAAACTGGGTGGTACCGGAATAAATTCTGTCTTATCCGGACATGGCTTACCCGGTGTTTTACTCAGACTTTTCATGTTATCTTCAGAAATATATCTGAGCTGAATCTCTGCGGCTTTCACTGATTCAGGAACTGTTATACGGTAGGTACAAAATACTTTCCGGATTGTCATATCAATAACAATAGTATCCAGCTGCATATCTTTAGTTACTGATATACCCAGTTCTGAAACAATGAAAATAAACAGTGTTTCAGTGGGGATATAAAATAAAATTTTTTGCACTGCTATTTCGGATGACGGTATAAGACCGAATAGTTTAACTGGTAATTTATTCCCGACTTCGATATGAGGTATTTGTAATGACGGATGAGCTCCGCACCAGTAATTAAATTTAAAATCAACCGGCGGAAAGGGATGTTGCTTTTCCAACCAATTATCATCATAAGTACCTGCATATTTAATTCGATCCCGCCAGCTGCGACCGAAAAAACCAAATCCTTCCGGCCTTATAACCTGGCTGATATGTTTAACCGGTGATTCCGATGATTCTATTTGCGGGCCGGGCAGAGTGATTTCGCCACATTGTTTCAGGTATTCTTTCGGATACCAGCCCATACCCGATGGATTAGCCGGAGAAGCAAATATTTTATCATGGATATTAAGAGTGCCTCCGGTGGCATACTCATAACGGATATCCAGTGATTTTACCGGCTCCGCCGGAGATAACTCCCATCCGAACGAATCGTGTATCCAGCACCGGGGACCATGAATGCGTAGTGGTTTTATATATTTACCCAGTTGAACACCGACATCAAAAGCAGCTGTTGCACGATTACCCGGTGAAAATGCAGTGGCATTAATGATAACGTCAGTTTTGGGTTTATAAGGCGACAAGTCACTTTCATACCGGATACTTTTTTTTATATCATCATCAAAATGGACATCCGAATAATTTAATGGGTCCTGCTCCGGTGCAACAGTTAAGATACTTTTTCCGTCAGATGTCATTATTTTAATATCATATGTTATCCGTGCAGTAACAATATGAAATTCTGATTTGTGATTATCAGTACCTTTGAAACTGATTGCCGGGAAAATGCTGTAATTTATAAAGCCCATGATAACATCCATATTTTGCTGTATTCCGGAGGAATCAATTAAGATCAATAGTATTTCCGTTTATCTGCACAGCGCCGGAACTGCTGATATCAATATTTCCGGAAGAACTGATATCGATATTTCCGGATGCACTTACTTTTACCGGACCAGAACTGCTGAATGTAATATCGGAACCGTTCAGGGTGATTTTTCCGCTGCTTTCCATGACCAGGGATGATGAGCCGACAGTCAGTTCAATTTTATCAGTGGCAGTGAGGCTGTATTTTTTTCCGACCTGTTCCGTATGATCCCCGTCAACAGACTCTTTTAAATCCTGTTTTACCTGAATATCCTGATTTTGACCAAACGAACTTTTCTGGTCACCATCAACATTCAGTGTGTCATTCCCGCCGACTTTCCGGTCATGATCCTGCTGAACCTCATACTTCTGGTTACCTTTCACCGTGGTTTGCTGGTCCTGACCGATATCCAGTGTGTCATTCTGTTCCACTGAACGACTCCGGTTAGACATAATCTTAATCGTTTCATCACCCTGCACAGACTCATCCCGGGTTCCCTGAATATCGGTTGATTCATTACCGCCGACGGAGCGGTCCCGGTTCGCACCGACTTTATGAACTTCATTATTTTTTATTTCACTGAGCATATCCCGCTCGGCCTGTAACCAGACTTCCTCCATTCCGGCTTTATCTTCAAAGCGAAGTGCGTTGGCATTACTCAGCAGACCGCCGATTGAGCGGGAAATCATGCCGCTTTGTGTGGCATTCATCGGTAATCTCCAGGGCGGCATAGTGCCCGCGTTATAAACGCGCCCGGTCACAATGGGGTAATTAGGGTCGCCGTTTTCAAAATCAACAATGACTTCCTGCCCGATACGCGGAATATTAATCCCGCCAAAATTACCGCCCGCCCAGGGATATGAGACCCGTATCCAGCAGGATGAGTTATGGTCGCACACCGCAGAGTGATCCCAGTGAAATTTAAGCTTTATCCGTCCGTACTGATCAGTCCAGATTTCCTGTCCCGGCGGTCCGGCCACAATCGCCGTTTGCGGTCCGGTTGTTTTGGGGGCCTGAGTTATCCGCTGAGGACGGTAGGCAATTGTTACCGGTTGTGTATTAAAGTCGGAGAGAACACGAGTTTCACCGTAATGACTTTCCTCACCGGTTTCTTCAATATCAATATGTGAGCGGATAACCAGATACTGACCATTTGCAGTATACATAGGGTGCTTTTTTAATTCAAATACAGTACCGCAGACAATATTACGGATATACCCCCGGCCATAAGACGGATTACGCTGTGCAAATAGCGCTTCCATCCGGGTTTGTGAATAAGCAGCACCTTGTGCCGGGTCGGTATAATTCCCCGGCCACTCATATACAGATAATTTCTCTGATTCTTTTTCGTGCTTAATGGATTTGGCTGACTTTAAATCGGCCTTTGGTTTCGTGAAATCAAAATCATCAGTTCTCCAGATCCCCGACTGAAGGCGCTCCTGAGCCTCAAAATAAGACACGAACTCACGTTCTTTTCTGTTTTCAGAGCGTTCATAAGGCAGGCAATGATAGGCTTTACTCTTTACCGGGATATGGATATTAATATCATCAACGATAATCATCCGGTGAACCTTATCCTCATGCTCAAAGAACCAGTAAATTCCATATCGTTCCATCAGCCTCTGAATAAAATCAAAATCAGTTTCACCATACTGAACTTCATAATTAATTAACGGATATGCTTTTTTAATCCGTATTTCATGAGAGTAACTGTAATTACTGTTAAGGACTTCATTAACAATATCGATAACACTTTTATTCTGAAATATTTTGTAATCAGAACGTTTGGTTGCCAGCATGAGCCAGGGCTCAATGGTGAAACGGTAAAGACAATATGTATTAAACTGCTCAGTTAATTTAGCCGCCGTAACAATGCCACTGATCTCACGTATTCCTCTGCCAATATTATCACCGGAATACTCTGAATCAGATGTAATGACGTTTATTCCTTCCAGTTGAATACTGACGGTTAGCTCGCGCCCGACAGAAGTCAGCAAATTAATATTGGCCGCATCTTCAGGGCTGAGTACCTTTGCTGTTATTAACTCTATTTGATAAGAGTAAATTTTTGACAATTCCTCTTCACCATATATTTTTACTATTTTTAATTTTGAGTTTCCGTCAGGAAATGACGGAACAGCAGGGCCGCTGATAGTGGTAATTCTGTTAGATTTAAAAAGTGGCATCGTATTCTCTCACCCTGAATATATTTAATATCAAAAATACGTGTATGCTCAATAATACATATAAGAGTTTTCCAAATAAATGTTAATTCAGAATCAGATAGATGTATTTCCCCTTAGTCTCGGTATGAGTTATATTGGCTATTAGGTTTATCCGCACTGAATAATAGCCGCCTACGGCGGAGCTAAGACGCTGTAAGTCAATGGCTGTTTTCAGTAACTGTCTCCCGTTATAACCCGGTGCATGTATATTCCCCGACCTGCAAAACTTTTCTTTCAGATTGATGACGGCCGGAACCAGCGACTCATCAAACACGGCTCTGCTGTTCCCGAATGAACCAAACTGGTCATTGAGCGTATGCTCGCCTGTGCCATGGGGAACAGGTTATTTGTCTCGGTGATATGACTGACCACGGCGGCGTGGTCATTTCCGCCCTTGATAATTACAACATCAACGATCGCCCGGTGGCGACTGAAGGGGATTCAGTCTCCTGTCCGAAATGCTAAGGGGTCTTTCAGATTGTTTCAGGTTCTTCACTGATGGCCTTTCAGGGTAAAAAAATCGCCCTGGAGGGAATGAAAACCACCTGTGGTACCACACTGGTTGCATCGCAGTCTGTCATGACATCTGAGTAAATGACGGGATATTGAGACAGAAAAATGAATGGAATATTATTCGGAGGTCACCCGAATTTTGTTGAATGGCTATTTCAAATGTTATTTGACTTATTATGGTCTGGTTATAAAAAAACATAAATTTTCTGTTTCTGAAAAATATTTACCCGGAGATCCCTCGTTACTCTGTGTTCAGAATCCTTAAACACACAGGTCTTATTTAAAAGACCTGTCAATGTTCAGGGATATCCCCCATGTCAAAACTCACCAAACACCTCACCACTCTCGCCCGGCAGGGCGGCGGCAGTTTTAAAACAGTGGCTATCCGGATGAGTCAGTTATTACATATTCGTCTGTGTGATGTAAATCTGGAAGAGCGTTGGATCGATCTGAGTGCGGACGGGTCGAAAAATCACAATGAGCACCGGGTGCCGGTTGTTACGGCGCTGTATCCGTCACTGGAATATCTGCTGAAACGGGCAGAAGAAGAGGGCATGGAGCCGGAGCATCAGCTGTTTAATGTGGGTTGGTTCGACCCAAGACGTAAACGTAAGTATCCGGAGGTAATGGATGAGAGACCGCTGAGAGCGTTCTTCCGGCGTTTATCCCGTGAGTGCCGGTTTACCGTCACACCACACCGGTTCAGACACACCGTTGCCACTCATATGATGAAATCACCGGAGCGTAATCTGTACGTGGTGAAGCGCCTGCTGGGGCACGTCAGCCTGGCGTCTACGATGGAATATATTGATGAAAGTGTTGACGGACTACGGAATATATTGGAAACAGAGCTGATGTAGCCCTTAAAGGAGGAATGAACAGACTAAGTTTGACTTTAACGGAGAAGATCTGTAAATATCACACGCATAAAAAAACAGACTTGCTCGAACAAGTCTGTTTTCTTCGGAGCTTTTAAATAAACACAGGTAATAACTTATATCGTGCTTATCTGCTCTTTTTCGCACCTGTCAGGATAACATCATGTTTAACTGACAAGCCGGTTCTGAATTAATTGGTGCCCGGACGCGGAATCGAACCACGGACACGGGGATTTTCAATCCCCTGCTCTACCGACTGAGCTATCCGGGCAACGGGACGTATTAAACCTGATTCTGTTCCGGGCGTCAATCCTATTTCACTAAAACTGTGTCAAGTGACGGTTTTTTCTGCGATTTATTTAATTTTTAATCAAATACACCTGTTTTCTCTGCGGACAGGAAATTCCCGTCCGCAGAAATAATTAACGGCGATAACCTTTCTGCAGATCGTTTACTTTGCGCAGATAGTTACGGGACTCACCGGACGGGTGTTTTGTTGTCAGTGTTTCATACACTTTGCCCGGTTCCATGCCGCTGATGATGCGGGCAGCCTGTTTTTTATCACTGTGGAATACACGTAATACACTGCCCGCGCCGCCGTTGTAGGCGGTGATAACGGCATAACGTCGTGAGGTCGGGTTGCTTATCTCGCCAAGATACGTATTTTGCAGGATAGCCAGATAGGCAGTCCCGGTATCGATATTACTTGCCGGATCAAACAGATAGTTTCTGTTCGGTACACCGGAACGACCTTGTGATTTAAACACATCACGTCCGGCGGTATTCGGCATGATCTGCATCAGACCCAGCGCATCAGAACGGCTGACGGCATATGGGTTAAAACTGGATTCAGTCTGCATAATGGCGAGAATCAGTGATTCTTCCACACCATATTTAGCGGATGCCTGACGGATAAACGGCAGGTATTTGTGCGCGCGTTGATCCAGATGGTTTGGTACCAGTTTCAGTGTGATGTAGCTTATCATCTGCGAACCGGACTGGCGGCGCTGTAATTTGTTGGTGACAAGGTAATCGGCAAATTTGGTGGCACGCCATTCCCAGCGGACCGGCTGACCTTCATTGTCCAGTACCTGACCAAACAGGAATGGTTCTTTACTGATAGTGACGTCATTGGCATCGGAATAAAGGTCAACCGATCCCGGGTCTTCGCCCATCAGTAATGTGCTGATAATCGCCCGGCGAAGATGTGCTTCTGCCTCTGTCCCGGCAATAGTTTCAATGGTTACTGTACCCGCATCAAAGTTAATGTGGGAGCGGGTTTGATATTGGTCGGTATATTTGACGTAATCTTTTGGCCCGGCAATCAGAACCTCTTTCATTCCCCAGATATTTTCTATGTTATGGGCGAACTGCCCCATCAAAATATCAAATCCGTTTGTATCTTTAACATACTCCGGACGGTAATCCGTCTGGTCTTGCGAACCGGTGCAGGAAGCCAGCAGCGGTGCAATAATCATCAGCGTAACAATTTTTTTCATGGGTATAAATACGATGAAGTCCGGGTTCAGAAACAATATCAGAGCCGGCGGGGGCTCTGATATCAGGATTATTTTTCAGGCGGTGTGTAGCCTTCAATATGAATATCATGACCTTCAAACAGGAAATTGACCATTTCCTGTTCAAGCAGTTTGCGATCATCAGGATTCATGGTGCTGAGTTTTTTCTCATTGATAAGCATGGTCTGTTTTGACATCCACTGTTGCCAGGCTTCTTTGGAGATCTCATTGAAAATACGTTTGCCTAATTCTCCCGGATAAAGCTGAAAGTCCTGACCATCGGCATCGCGCTGAAGAAAGGTGCAAAAAATAGTTCGGCTCATGTAATGTCCTTAAAAATTGGGTATTTACCCGATTTGCTTTAGCAGGTTTTCCACCGGTGCGGCAAGGCCGATTGCCGGTGGATTTCGGCTGTTATACCAAATCCCGTCGCTGCCGTCCCGGATTGCTGTGCGATCAGTGATGCTTGTGGCAACGGGAACAATATCCAGATGAAAATGACTGAATGTATGGCGAAATGCAATCAGTTGCTGCAGCGGAGCATGGCGGATATGCTGCTGCGCCAGCCATTCATGCAGGGCATCTTCGGTTTCAAACTGCGGAAAACTGTATAACCCGCCCCAGATCCCTTTCGCAGGGCGTTTTTCCAGCCAAATCTCATTATCTTGTTGCATGATAAGAAAATAAGCTGTTTTTTCCGGAATGGATTTTTTCGGTTTTTTGCCCGGCCAGGCGGTCGGATTATGCTGTGCATAGGCGATACAGCCACTTTGCAGCGGACATAAATCACATTTTGGCTTGCTGCGGGTGCAGACCATTGCGCCCAAATCCATCATCGCCTGATTAAAATACTGCACACCGTCTGCCGGTGTGACACGGGTTGAAATATCCCACAGCCGGTTCTCGACGTCTTTTTTGCCCGGCCAGCCGTCAACGGCATAGCAACGCGCCAGCACCCGCTTGACATTGCCGTCCAGAATCGGGAAATGCTGGTTTTGTGATAATGATAAAATTGCACCCGCTGTTGAGCGTCCGACACCCGGGAGGGCAACAACATCCTCAAATGTGACCGGAAACTGCCCGCCAAACTCAGTGGCGATAGTTTGCGCTGCTTTATGTAAGTTGCGGGCGCGGGCATAATAACCCAGACCGGTCCACAGGTGCAGTACTTCATCAGTAGGTGCTGCGGCTAAATCTGTTATCGCCGGAAAGCGGGCAATAAAGCGGTTAAAATACGGGATAACCGTTGCAACCTGGGTCTGTTGCAGCATCACCTCAGAGAGCCAGACATGATAAGGACTTTTTTCCTGCTGCCAGGGCAGTGTTTTTCTGCCGTAGCGGTGATACCACGTCAGAACTGATTGCGAAAATTGCAGTGCATCCATTTGAATATAATTATTGAATAATTTTAATTGCTGGGATTCCAGCACACTGTTTTGCGACTGTAAACCAACTTTTACCGGAAATTGTGCAAAAGGCATGATTAACCGGTGCGAAGTGTGCTGTCTCTTGCTAAACTTGGCGCACTTTTCGCGTGTCTGCCGTACGGGAAATATCTCCCTGCCGGACACGTTATGATGTATTTTTGCCGGAACACTGACAGCAAACCTTATGATGAACAATGTAATTTCGCCTGAATTTGATGAAGACGGCAGAGCTATGCGCCGGGTCCGCAGCTTTGTGCGCCGTCAGGGGCGTCTGACTAAACGTCAGGAAGATGCAATGACTCAATTATGGCCTTCCGTGGGGGTGGATTTCACACCGGAACTGCTGGATTTCACTGTACTGTTCGGGCGCGATGCGCCGGTCACCCTTGAAATCGGCTTTGGCATGGGAACATCGCTGGTCGAAATGGCGAGACAAAATCCGGAAAAAAACTATCTGGGTATTGAAGTTCACAGGCCGGGTGTGGGGGCGTGTCTGGCTGATGCTCAGGACGCCGGTGTAACCAACCTGCGCGTTATGTGCCATGATGCCATCGAAGTCCTGGATAAAATGATCCCGGACAACAGCCTGCATATGGTGCAGCTGTTTTTCCCTGATCCATGGCATAAGTCCCGTCATAATAAACGACGTATTGTTCAGTTGCCGTTTGCGGAAAAACTGCGCGGAAAACTGGCTCAGGGTGGTATTTTTCATATGGCGACCGACTGGCAGCCGTATGCAAAACACATGCTTGAGGTAATGACTCAGGCGCCGGGCTATGGCAATATCTCGGCAACACAGGATTATGTACCGCGCCCGGATACCCGGCCGGTTACCAAGTTTGAAAAACGCGGCCATCGCTTAGGGCATGGTGTCTGGGATCTGATGTTTGAGAGGATGAAATAATGGCAATACAACGCAGTCGTCGTTTACGGAAAAAAATGCACATCGGTGAGTTCCGCGAACTGGGTTTCTCTTTTAAGTGGGATTTCCCGGAAGGAACAGATATCAATGTTGTCGACAGCACTGTTGATGCACTGATCGCTGAAGTGATTGAGCCGAATGGTCTGGCACTGGACGCAAGCGGTTATATGAGCTGGGAAGGTCTGGCTTGTCTGGAAAAAATTGGTGAATGTACCGATGAACACCGCAAAATGGTCGGTGACTGGCTGAAAAACAAAGGTATGCAGAACATTCAGATGTCTGAATTGTTCGATATCTGGTGGGATTGAGATTAATTATTTACCACGCTAATTATTATAAGGGCACCTAATTTGGTGCCCTTATCTCTCTTTGGCATCCGGCTTTACGGGGCGCCGTGCTTCTGGAGTAACAACCGTGACCACACACTTTAGCCATGAATTACTGGATGATATTTTACACCGTGTCCGTCCTCTTATCGGCACGGGAAAAGTGGCGGATTATATTCCTGCACTGGCAGAGGTATCACCTCTCCAGTTGGGAATCGCGGTCTGTACTGTGGGCGGTGAGATGTTTACTGCCGGTGATGCTTATCAGCGGTTTTCCATACAATCCATTTCTAAAGTGCTTAGTCTGACTCTGGCAATGACGCGCTATAACGAATCCGAAATCTGGACACGTGTCGGCAAAGAACCATCCGGTCTGCCGTTTAATTCGCTGGTTCTGCTTGAGATGGAAAAAGGGATCCCGCGTAATCCGTTTATTAATGCAGGCGCCATTATTGTCGCTGATATGCTTCAGTCACGATTGAGTGCACCGCGCCAGCGGATGCTGGACTTTGTCCGCAAACTGACCGGCAATGATGATATCTCTTATGACCTGCGGGTTGCCCGTTCAGAGCTGGAGCATGGCAGCCGCAATGCGGCAATTGCGTTTCTGATGAAGTCGTTCGGTAATTTTGAAAATAATGTACTGACCGTGCTGGAAAATTATTTTCACTATTGCGCACTGTCGATGAACTGTGCTGAACTGGCGACCTGTTTTGCGTATCTGGCGAATGGCGGTCATGCACCGGGTGTGAGTGACGCTATCATTACGCCGCTTCAGTCTCGCCAGATTAACGCGCTGATGCTGACCTGCGGCATGTATGACGGATCAGGTGAATTTGCCTTCCGCATCGGGATGCCGGGAAAATCCGGGGTTGGTGGCGGGATAGTGTGTGTGGTGCCGAATGAGTTTTCTGTGGTGGTCTGGTCACCGGAACTTGATGGCTCAGGGAACTCTTTGGCAGGTTGCGCTGCCTTAGAGATGTTATCTGCAAAAATCGGGCGTTCCATTTTCTGAACCCAGCCGGGTTCAGCGTCCGCCGTCTGAGAATCAGGAGTATTTATGTTACGCAAATGGATCGCTATTCTGAGCCTGGGGGCTGCTTCACTGGCTTCAGCGGAAGGTTATCAGTGCAGTGTTACCCCGAAAGATGATTTGGTTATCACGCCGTCTTATGTTCAGGTCACCGGAAAGAGCGGGGAGATGAAAATCACCCCTGACGGGCAAATTACCCGTGACGGAAAACCGCTGACACTGAGCAGTACACAAAGCCGTGATGCAAAGCGTTATCAGGCAGGCGTGCGTCAGGATGTGCCGTGGATAAAACAGCAGGCGGTCACCCGGATAGCAAAATCGGGCCAGGCACTGGATAAAGTATTAATTAAAGAAATGGGCTCTGACAGCCGGTTGCGCAGCCATCTGCCACAGCTGGAAAATGACCTGAATAAACAGATCAACCGGATAATTGAAACCCGCCCGGATGGGTATGCATTTCATCATCTGGCAATAAAAGAAGTTGAGCTGGAAGGACGTGCGGAGATCCAGCAGCGCATGGGCGGTATGTTGCAGGATGCGATTAACGAAATCGCCCGCAAACAGTTACTGGCAGGTCTGAGTGGAGGAAAACAGGGGGCTGGTGCGGCACTTTCCGGACTGGACGGATTACAGAAATCCTTACAGCAGGCAGTGCATGAACAGGAAGATGAGTTTAAACAGTTCAGCCGACAGGTGTGCGGAAAAGTGACCACCCTGGAGCAGCAACGTATTCAACTGATTAATTCCCTTAAATAAAATAAGGTTACCGGTGTGTTATGCACCGGTAACTCTTTTTTTAGCCGATCAGTATCAAATTAATGATAATTGTTATGATAATGATTCTTATTTGATTGACTTGTTTGTTCTTCTCCCTAGAATGAATTGCGACATTAAACGCATTTAATCAGGCAGGAACATGAAAAAAATCATTCCGTTAGTATTAATCCCTTTTCTGAGTTTTGTTTGTGCATCCGCACAGGCAGAGACTTCACCGCAGTATACGCCTAATCACATTACCGCCGTTGCGGGCAAAACGCCTCTGCTGACCATTGAACATCAGTCAGGAAAAACAGAGGTTGTACGCAAACCTGCGCGTGTGGTGCTGTTCGATTTTGGTGTGTATGACACCATGAAACAGCTTGGTCTGGCGGACAATGTTGCCGGGCTGCCGCTGAGTAATCTGCCTGAGTATCTGAAAGGGCAGGTAAACAGTAACGTGGTTGATGCGGGCGGAATGAAAACGCCGGATCTTGCTAAAATTGCAGAACTGAAGCCGGATCTGATTGTGATAACCGGGCGTCAGGGCAAATCGTTTGATGAGCTGAGTAAAATCGCACCAACAGTAAACCTGGGAACCGGTGGTGATGATTATCTGAAATCGGCGCAAGCGAATATTGCGTTGATCGGTCAGCTTTATGATATTGATAATAAAACCGCTGAAGCGCTGGCAGCACTGAACAAAACTGTTGTTCAGGCGCAGGAAAAAGCGGCAAAATCCGGTAAAAAAGTGCTGGTCATGCTGCACAATGACGGAAAATTATTCCCGAATAAACAACCGGTTGTCTATCAGGTTGTTAAAGCCGCAGGCGTAGAAATCCCGGTTGATGAAAATGCTGAAAAAGGTAAACGAGTGCTGCTGACGCCGGACGTGGTGGCAGAACTGAATCCGGATGTGATCCTTGTGATTGACCGCAGCGCGGCAATTGGGGCACAGGCGTGGGATAAAGCGGCATTTGAGACTGATGGCGTGAAAAAAACCAACGCGTATAAAGACGGAAAAATTATCGTGTTACAGCCGGACCTCTGGTATCTCTCCGGTGGCGGGCTGGACAGTCTGAACCGTCAGGTGCAGGAAGTGGCAGGCGCACTGTAATACCCTTATTCATTCAAACTGCAGGTGCGTTGGCCGCACTCAGCCAGCCGGGTCACATACTTGTGTATGCTCCCCGTCTGTCTTCCCTTGCCGCCTTCCTGCATCCTGAATGACGTTGGGTATAGTGACATAAAGCTGTGGTATAAAAAGCCCGGTGGTTATGTGAATAGCTACCGGGCTTTCTTTTTTATAAGCGGTTATAAAAAACGCTCAAGTAAGGTATTGAGGAATAACTTCCCGTGTTCGGTGATTTGCCAGTGGGTATCCGTTTCCAGGATCTCACCTGCCGCCAGCGCTGCATCAAGCTGCGGGCGGATCACGGATTCCGGCAGACCGGTGTAGTCTGTAAAATCACTGCGCGGCATTGTTTCCAGCAGCCGGAAGCGGTTCATAAAGAACTCAAACGGACGATCGTCCTGCTCCACGTCATGCTGTTTATCCATATAGCGCCCGCCCATATAACCGCGCGGGTGCTTGGTTTTCACTGTCCGCAGAATACGTCCGTCGTCAAATGAAACCTTACCGTGTGCGCCGCAGCCGATACCCAGATAATCCCCGAAACGCCAGTAATTGAGATTGTGCTGACACTGAAAGCCCGGCTTGGCATAAGCGGAGGTTTCATACTGCACATAGCCTGCCTGTGTCAGTAACTGATGTCCCTGAGAGAAAATATCCCACAGCAGATCGTCATCCGGCAGAACCGGCGGGCGCGAGCCGAAGCCGGTGTTCGGTTCAATCGTCAGCTGATACCAGGACAGGTGCGGCGGGGATAATTCAATTGCCTGGCGCAGGTCGTTCAGGGCTTCATCCAGAGTCTGATCCGGCAGACCGTGCATCAGATCGAGGTTAAAGCTGCGAAGCCCGAGTGTTTCTGCCAGCCGTGCCGCCCGTTTGGCTTCACCGGCATCATGAATACGACCGAGGCGGATAAGTTTGTCATCGCCGAAGCTCTGTACGCCAATCGAAATCCGGTTGATACCGGCACGCTGATAGCCACTGAAGCGATCCGCTTCCACCGTGCCCGGATTGGCTTCCATCGTCACTTCTGCATCTGCGGCAACAGGGATCCGCGCACGTACGCCGTCCATCAGGTTTTGCATTGCTTCTGCGCTCAGCAGGCTGGGTGTGCCGCCGCCGATAAAAATAGTGCGGATCTCCCGCTCCGGTACCAGAGGCAGGTCAGCATCTAAATCTGCCAGCAGGTGTGCCACATAATCATCATGCGGCACCTCGCCTTTGAGCGCGTGAGAGTTGAAATCGCAGTACGGACACTTCTGAACACACCACGGAATATGGATATACAGACTGAGCGGAGGGAGCTTATCCATTGCGCAGAGCTTCCAGAAGCAGTGTCAGCGCATGTCCGCGGTGAGATATTGCCTGTTTCTCTTCCGGGCGTAATTGTGCTGCTGTTTTGTTCAGTTCCGGTAACCAGAAAACCGGGTCATAACCAAAACCGCCGTCGCCCTGAGCCTGTTCCGCGATCATCCCGTGCCAGCGTCCGTGACAAATAATAGGTGTCGGGTCAGATTCATGGCGCATATATACCAGCACACAGTTAAACTGCGCCTGACGTTGCTCTGCAGGAACACCGTCAAGGGCATTCAGCAATTTCGCCATATTGGCACCGTCATTGCCATCTTGTCCGGCATAGCGGGCAGAGTAAATTCCCGGCGCACCGCCGAGATAATCCACCGAAATGCCGGAATCGTCGGCGATCGCCGGCAAACCTGTTACTTTTGCGGCATAACGGGCTTTGATAATGGCATTTTCAACAAAGGTCAGCCCGGTTTCTTCAACAGAGCCCACTCCCAGTTCAGTCTGCGCAACGACATCCATACCGACAGCCGCCAGTAATGACGCCATTTCGCGCACTTTTCCGGCATTTCCGGTCGCTAAAACAATTTTCCGGCTCATATCACAACCTGATCAGAGAAGTACCCACTGAACGATATCGCTGTAGAGATAGTTCAGTGCATAAAGAATAAAAATAACAATCATTGCGGAGAAATCAATGCCGCCCATCGGCGGGATAATACGGCGGAATGGTGCCATCAGCGGCTCTGTCAGTTGCATCAGAACATAATCCACCGGGTTGCGTCCCTGGCTGAACCAGCTTAATAATGCGCGTCCCAGAATGACCCAGAAGACCGTCATACCGGCAAGGTAGATAAGGTTAAAGAGAGCCAGCAGCAGCATCAGTGCGCCGAGCTGTCCCTGCATTCCCATCAGAAGCCACGGAAAGAGGGTTTTCAGCAAAATTGCGATGTAAGCAACCACCACGGAAGCCGTATCAATCGGCCCGACTGACGGGAGAATACGGCGCAGCGGACGGACAACCGGCTGGGTTGCTTTTACAACAAACTGGGCAAACGGGTTGTAGAAATCCGCTCTGACCCATTGCATCCAGACACGCAACAGTAAAATAGTGGCGTAAACGTGCAGGAACGTGGTAACAATAAAATTCAGCGTTTGCATCGGTGAAGTCCTTGGAAAAAACAAAATAACGGGTTCGTGATAAAACGGATCGGCAATAATCAGCGTCAGGATACAGGATGATTACGACACGGAATAGTTACGTGCACCGAAAATTGCAGTTCCGATGCGAACCATTGTGGATCCGCAGGTGATCGCGGCGTCCATATCATCCGTCATACCCATCGATAATGTATCAATCTGCGGATACTGCGCCTGTAATTCATGAAATGCCGCTTCCATCTGACGGAAGACCGCACATTGCCGTGCCGGGTCAGATTCCGGCGCCGGAATTGCCATCAATCCGCGCAGGCGGATGTTTGGCAGGGCGGAAACCTGTTCAGCCAGTGCCGGAAGCTCCGCTAAGGTTATTCCGGATTTGCTGTTTTCATCGCTGATATTTATCTGAATCAGTACATTCAGCGGCGCTTTGTCCGGCGGGCGCTGGTCACTCAGTCGCTGTGCGATTTTTAACCGGTCAACCGTGTGGCACCAGTCAAAATGCTCTGCGACCGAGCGACTTTTATTAGACTGCAACGGACCGATAAAGTGCCATTCAAGATCCGTATTTCCGGCGAAATATTCAATTTTTTCAACGCCTTCCTGCACATAATTCTCACCAAAGCATAATTGTCCTGCATTTATCGCTTCTTCGAGCGCGCTCACAGGTTTGGTTTTACTGACGGCAAGTAAGGTGATTGTCTGTGGATCACGCCCGCATTTTTGTGCTGTGGCGGTTATCCGTTCTCTGATTTCTGTCAGATTGTCTTTAATTAGTTTCATGATGATCCGGGAGATAACCTAATGAATATGGATAATTTAATCGGCCTTAGTGTAAAGCATAATGCATCCGATCTGCACCTTTGTGTGAATCAGGTGCCGGTTTTACGGGTTGATGGTCAGCTTTTTTCACAAACGCACTGTGCGGTTGTGACAGAAGATGCATTACATTGCTGGGTAAAGACCACCCTCGACGAGGCAAATTACCATAAATTGATGACAAATGGGCAGGCAGATCTTGCGTTGTGTATCCGTGATCAACCTTTACGGGCGAATATTTTTCAGGCGGGCGGGCATCTGAATGCCGCACTCCGACTGATTAGCCCCTGCGTTCCGACACTGGAAGATATCAGTGCGCCGCCGGTATTTTCTGACCTTATCACTAAGACAAACAGCGGGCTGATTTTAGTCACCGGTGCCACCGGCAGCGGAAAATCCAGCACGCTGGCGGCACTGATCAATCACCTTAACCAGCACTGCCGGCGGCATATTATTACCCTTGAGGATCCGGTTGAATTCCGCCATACCGGCAGGCAATCGCTTATCCGCCAGCGGGAGATCGGCCGCGACTGTGCGGATTATCAGCAGGCACTGAAAGCCGCACTGCGTCAGGACCCGGATGTGATTTTGCTGGGAGAACTGCGCGATGAAACCACTATCCGCCTGGCGCTGACAGCGGCGGAAACCGGACATCTGGTATTGAGCACATTGCATACCCGGGGTGCGATCGCGGCTGTTGAGCGGCTGACTGACGTTTTCAGCGGCACAGAGAAGGCGCGGGTATGCAGTCAACTGGCGGGCAGTCTGGTGGCGGTGCTGAGCCAGCATCTGACTGCAAAACAGGGCGGCGGGCGGTGTGCCTTGTTTGATGTACTGATTAATACCCCGGCGGTAGCCAGTCTGATCCGCGATGATAAATCATACCAGATAGCAACCCATCAGCAGACGGGCGCACAACTGGGGATGATGACAGAAGAGCAGTGTCTGCAATGGCGGCAGAGCCGGGGCGAGGTGCCCGGCGGAGCAGATTCAATACCGGCGTGGAGTGCGGGATAGCACCGGATAAATATTAATTACCGTAAAGCTGCTCAAACCAGCTTTCGAGGATAATGACTGCGGAGGCTGAGTCGACTTTGTCTTTTCCCAGGGCGCGGTAACCGCCGCCGGCAAACAGAGTTGCGCGGGCCTCGACAGTACTGAGCCGTTCATCATGCAGTTCAGCGCGGATCCCGAAACGCCCGTGCAGGCGGTTGGCAAATTTTTTCGCCTGATTAGTTACCAGTTGCGGGGTGCCATCCATATTCAGCGGCAGACCGACGACAACATAATCGGGCAGCCATTCGCGGAAAATAGCGCCAATCAGTTCCCAGTCAGGAATACCCTCACGGGCTTTCAGTGCGGTCAGCGGACGTGCGGTACCGGTGATCGTCTGACCGACGGCGACACCGATACTTTTGGTGCCGAAATCAAAGGAAATAACCGTATTATTACTCATTATGCATGTCCGGCCTGTGGTGCAATGGTATAGATATTAACGCCGATTGCGGAAGCGGCATCACGCCAGCGATCCGGCAACGGTGTACGGAAAATCAGGTTTTGAGTGGCATCAGCCACCAGCCAGCTGTTTTCCATGATTTCGCGCTCCAGCTGACCGGCTGTCCAGCTTGCGTATCCGAGTGTCATCAGATAGCGGGCGGGCTGGCGGGATGTTCCCAGCGCTTCAAGTACATCTTTTGAGGTGGTCAGAAACAAGTCATCAGCGAGGCGGGTGCTGGCCGCGTATTCCTGATCGCCGGAATGAAGCACAAAGCCGTGCTCTTCAGAAACCGGTCCGCCGATAAGAACAGGCTTTTCAAGTGACTGATTATCATCACGGGTTTCCGGAGAAATCTTCAGTTTCTGCAAAATTTTACCGACAGAAAGCTGCTCTATCGGTTTATTAATCACAAGTCCCATTGCCCCGTTTTCGTTGTGTTCACACAGATAGACAACTGAACGCCCGAAATAAGGGTCATCAAGTGAGGGCATTGCAATGAGCAAATGATGTTGTAAGTTCATAACCTTCTTTTCTGTGTCAGTTCCGCAGACCGGAAATCAGATACCGGACTGCGGGTATAAATGGAAGGATGGCGCAACGGTGTGTGTCAGTTACCGGCCGAGACGCTTTTCAATCGCATCCATCAGCATACCGGTAACAGAAACATCCGGATGTGCGGCTTCAATTTCACGGGCGCAGGTCGGGCTGGTGACGTTAATTTCTGTCAGACGGTCGCCAATGACATCCAGTCCGACAAAAATCAGTCCTTTTTCTTTCAGAACCGGTGCAACACTGCGGGCTATCGCCCAATCGCTCTCACTCAGCGGACGCACTTCACCGTGACCACCGGCCGCTAAGTTACCGCGGGTTTCACCTTTTGCCGGAATACGTGCCAGGCAGTAAGGAACCGGCTCGCCATCCACCATCAGAATGCGTTTGTCACCGTCTTTGATAGCCGGCAGAAAATTTTGTGCCATACAGAATGTGTGACCGTGATTGGTCAGGGTTTCAATAATCACGCCGACATTCGGATCATCCTGTTTCAGGCGGAAAATGGATGCGCCGCCCATGCCGTCCAGCGGTTTGAAAATTACATCACCATGTTTTTTATGGAAATCACGCAGACGCTGTTCACTGCGTGTCACCAGGGTGTCAGGCGTTAAATCAGCGAACCAGGCGGTGAACAGTTTTTCATTACAGTCACGCAGGCTCTGCGGTTTGTTGACTATCAGAGAGCCGGCGCTTTCTGCGCGCTCCAGGATATAGGTGGCGTAGATAAATTCAGTGTCAAAAGGCGGATCTTTGCGCATCAGAATAGTATTGAGTGTTCCCAGCGCGATATCCTGCTCTGTACCGAACTGATACCAGCCCGCCGGGTCTTCTTTGACCGTCAGTGTGCGGGTACGGGCACGGGCAACGCCCTGATGCAGATAAAGGTCATTCATCTCCATATAATGGATTTCATAACCACGGCGCTGTGCTTCAAGCAGCATCGCGAAACTGGTGTCTTTTTTGATTTTGATGGAATCTATAGGATCCATCACAATACCGAGCTTAATCATTTTATCTCCTTAACCCAGATCGCCGAAACGCACCTGCAATGCAGTGATTGCAGTGAGCGCGGTAGTTTCTGTACGTAACACGCGCGGACCCAATAAAATATCGGTGAACTGATGTCCGGCTGTCATTGCGATTTCTTCTGCGGACAGCCCGCCTTCAGGACCAATCAGAAGACGCACTTTAGCGGTTTCTGCCGGCAGCGTATTGATACTTTGTGAGGCGCGCGGATGTAAATTAATTTTCAGCGCGTCGTCGGTTTCTGCACACCAGTCCTTCAGGGACTGTACCGGGCGGATCACCGGGATAACATTACGTCCGCACTGCTCACAGGCGGCGATAGCAATTTTCTGCCACTGCTGCTGTTTTTTCTCCAGCCGTTCACCATCGAGTTTAACACCACAACGTTCAGAGATCAGGGGGGTAATAATCTGAACACCCAGTTCGACTGATTTCTGAATGGTAAATTCCATTTTCTCACCACGGGACATGACTTGTCCCAGATGAATATTCAGTGGTGATTCACGATTATCTTCCTGTTCATCCAGAATACGGACGGACACATTTTTTTTTACCCGTATCGGCAATTTCAGCATTAAAAATTTTGTCGGAGCCATTAAACAGGATCAGTGAATAACCGGTTTTCATCCGGAGAACACGGGAAACGTGGTTTGCGCCATCGTCAGTCAGATTTGTGACCATACCCGGCGTTAAGGGATCAGGGTGATAAATGCGCGGAATACGCATGAAAATATCCTTTACGTTCTGCCGGCGGCTGCCGGTTTATACACATAGCCCCATGATAATAGAGGGGGGATCCTCACTGCAAGCTTTTGACCGGGATCATAGCACGGATCTTAACGCTCATTATTGCGTGGCAGACCGAAAAAAAATGTAATTCAGATGAAAACAGGGAAAATCCCGGGCATTTTCAGCCGGTGTCGGGCAGGCTGAATGCTATGGAAAAAAGAAAAACGATATGGATGAAACAGGGATAAATGAACAAGATGATTATGATTAGCTGGGCATTATTATTGCCTTTACCCTTAAAAACGGGAACGGAATATATTCTGCGTCATTATTATCAGTATCCGCAAAAGCTGCATGGCGGATGGCTGTTTTTTCATTGTTTGCTTGCAGGTGGACTGATTGCGCTCTGGTCAGACAGTCAGGTTCTGTGTGTACTATTTTATTCACTGTTGTTTGTGTGTCTGATTATGCTGCTTCATATTGATAACGTGGTTTTTTACCTGCCGGACAAACTGGTTTTTCCGGTGCTGTGGGGCGGGTTATTGTTTCAGATAGAAATGCAGAAAATCCCCTTTTCAGATGCACTGTACGGGGTTATTGCCGGGTTTATTTTGTTATGGGCGGTGGCTGCGGGATACGCGTGGCGAAAAAAACAGAGCGGGCTGGGCGGCGGAGATATCAAACTGTTCTCTGCTATGGGTGCCTGGGTAGGGGCAGAAAAACTGGCAATACTGATGCTGTTTGCCTGCACATCAGCGCTGGTGATGTATCAGCTGCGTTATTTCCGTGCGCGGTATGATAACTCCCTGCACAGCGGCACGCACATTATCGCGTTCGGGCCGCATTTAATTGCAGGGATGATTATCGTGATGAGCGTTATGTCAGGCAGCTGGTTTTAATTGTGCGATCAGTTTATCCCAATGGGATTTTCCACCCAGCACAGCCTGGTTCGGGATGTGCTGAAAGACACCGTTCTCTTCAAGCAGCAGGGTCGGGAATCCGCCTGCCGGTTGATGAACAAATAACTGACGGCTCTCATTGATATGCTGTTCTGTCTGGTCGAACTGTATATCATCAATACTCAGGTCAGCGGCCAGTTTGCGCAGCGTCTCTTTTGTCAGCGGTAAACCATCCTGATAATACGCTTTCTGGCAGGCGTCCAGCATCTCAATACCTTTGCCTGACTGAGATTGCGCACTGAGTATGGCAGCAATCGGCGGCACTGAATCCATCACCCATTCTGTGTTTTTCAGCAGAGCGTGATAAGCATCAGTGAAGGGTTGCCCGGTCAGTTGGGTGATACGCTGATTGTGGCTCAGGATCATCTCACGCAGGCCGTCATCGACGGGGCGGCGCTGCGAGCCGGTGATCATACCGCCGCCATGCAGGACGATTTTCACACCTTGTGCATGTGCTGCCTGAATAAACGGGGCAATTCCGTAACACCAACCGCAGAGCGGATCATAAATATAGTGCAGCGTTTTTACAGACGTATTTTTTACAGACGTGTTTTTTACAGACATAGAGAATTCCTTATCAGATTACTGCGGCCACTGCATTTCGCCTTTCAGGACTTTGGCACTCAGTTCCAGGCTTGATTCATCTGCCAGTGCCGGGTAAGCGGCTTTCATGGTATCAATCAGCGCCTGTGAATCTTTACTGCCCGGCAATGCAGCTTCAGCACGGGTCAGATAATCCGCGGTAAACTGAATGGTTGCCGGTGAAAAATGGCTGTTACCGGTATAGTGACCGGGTACCACGGTGTGTGGTTTTTTCGCCTGCATCTCTTTCAGTGACTGCTGCCAGTACTGACGGGACTGCACAGTTTGTGTATCAGCCAGCCAGACATGAATATTTTCAGAAACCAGCACGCCTCCCATCACCGCAGAAAGTGACGGCACCCAGACATAGCTGCGTTCCGGTGCCGGGCCGTCAAGCCCTTCAATCACAATACTTTCACCTTCCAGCAGAATACGGTTACCTTTTAACGGCTCCGGTACAATAACTGCCTGCGGGGCATTTTCTTTCAGAACCGGTCCCCAATAGGCGAGTTTGCCGTCTTTACTTTCTTTAATCAGATCAACAGTTTGTTGGGTTGCTACAATTTTGGCATCCGGAAAGGCTTTCTTCAACTCATCCAGTCCGAAATAAAAATCCGGATCTGAATGACTGATATAAATCGTTGTCAGCGTTTTGCCGGTTGCGCGGATTTTATCAACCAGTGCCAGAGCATCGTCTTTTTGAAATTGTGCATCAATCAGAACCACCTCATTTTTACCACTGATAATTTCAGAGGACACGGGAAAAATACTTTTTTCGCCGGGGTTATACACATCCAGTGTCAGCGGCGCGGCGACAGTGGCAAATGAGGCGGTCATCAGGGCAGTTAATGCCAGAGCGGTGCGGGTTTTCGTTGTCATGGTGTGAGCCTTATATTCAGGTGATTCGTTAAGATGACGCTATAATAGATTGCATAATCCGCCGGAAAAACCCCATAATCCGGTCTTCATTGTTGCATAAACCGGACAAATGCTATGGACAGGATCACCGCGGCACAGGTTTTTATCGCTATTACCGAACAGCGCAGTATGAGCAAAGCGGCAGAGTCATTGGATATGTCCCGTGCGATGGTCACGCGCTATCTTGCTGAAATGGAGAACTGGGCGGGAGTGCGCCTGCTGAACCGGACAACCCGCAGCCTGACACTGACCTCCGCCGGTGAAAATGTGCTGATTCAAAGCCGGGATCTGCTTAACCTGGCGGCAGCCATAGCCCAGCCGGTTGTGACTGAAGATGATGCGGTACACGGACTGGTCCGGATCACCTGTGCGCAGTCGCTGGCAATGGTGGCACTTTCCAAAGCCATTGTTCAGTTCCGGGCCCGATATCCGGCAATTGCCGTGGATGTACAGGTTACGAACAAGGCGGTAAGCCTGGTGGAAGAGCGCATTGATCTGGCGGTGCGGATTACAAATAACCTGGAACCAAATTTGATAGCCCGTCCACTTTCGCGTTGTGATTCTGTCGTATGTGCTGCACCGGCGTATCTGGAAAAGTATGGTTATCCGCAATATCCGGCGGCACTCAGTGAATTTACCTGTCTGACCTATAATTTCTACGGGCGCAGTTTATGGCTGTTTGAGCGGGATGAAGACGTTATATCCGTTCCTGTGGGCGGAGCGCTCAGTGCGAATGAATCCACATTTTTGCTGGAAGCGACACTGAACGGCGAAGGAATTGCATTACAGCCTTATTGTTCTGTGTATGAGCATCTTAAATCCGGGCGTCTGGTGCGGCTGTTTCCTGAATACCGGCTGCCTTCTCTGGGAATTTACGGTATTTATACCAGCCGCGAGCGGATGGCAAGACCGCTGCGTTTACTGCTGGATTTTCTGGTGGAATGGTTTGGTCACTCACCTGACTGGCTGCCGTATCTTCTGGATGAAGAAACTAATCTGTAACTTGTTGTAATTGCGTATTTATTATCTTCATATGCTGGCGCAGGTGCGTAACAAAAATATCCGTCAATGCGGAGTGCGGGCGGTGTTGCGGGCGGATCAGGCTGACGGTGAACGGAATGCGCCTGCTGAACGGGCGGATACAAATCCCCTCACAATCCATGGCTGTCAGCGGATTGACAATGGATATCCCCAGCCCCTCTTTCACCATCGCGCAGACAGATGCGGCGCTGTGTGTTTCCATAATCATCCGACGCGTAATTTGCTGCTCATTAAACAGTGCATCAATTATCTGACGGTAGTTGTCTGTCACCGACAGACTGATAAAATTCTGGTGTGCAAAATCAGCCGGGGTCAGTACCGTTTTATCGCACAGCGGGTGAGATTCCGGTAACACACACACTTCACTGAGTGTCAGTAATGTTTCCTGTAAGGTGCCCGGCGGTGTCCGGGTGTGTTCGGTTATTCCCAAATCATAGCGCTGTGCTGACAGCCACTCTTCCAGCAGCGGAGATTCCTGCGGAGCGATTTCAAAATTAACATCCGGATACTGCCCGTGAAATGTGCGGCAGACTTTTGGCAAAAGAGACTGCGCAAAAGCCGGCAGACAGGTGATGGTCAGTTGGGCATGCTGAAATTGGCGGATGCTTTCGGCAGCGCGGCTGATGCGCTCCAGTCCGTAATAGGAGCGTTCTACCTCTTCAAACAACCGCAGACCCTGCTCTGTCGGATGAAGGCGTCCTTTGATGCGATCAAAAACCAGAAATCCCAGAATTTGTTCAAAACGCGCAAGCTCACGGCTGACGGTAGGCTGCGAGGTATGCAGCAATTGCGCGGCATCCGTCAGGCTTTTTGTCGTCATGACGGCGTGAAAAATATCGATATGACGCCAGGAGTATTGTTCCATTATTCACCAAATGTATATCAGAAATGAATAGACTTTAGCAAATCAGATATTTTAAATCCTGCAATTTTTTTGTCACGATGGAAAAAAATGAGATCCCTGTCAAAGAGCACAACACCATGACAATCGCAACCAAATCACTACAGGCACCTTTTACCCCGGATGCACTGCGCAGCCTGGCACAGCAGTACGGCACACCGCTGTGGCTTTATGACAGTGAGGTGATTATCAACCGTATTGCGCGGCTGACCCGCTTTGATGTCATCCGCTTTGCACAGAAAGCAAATTCAAATATCCATATTCTGCGACTGATGCGTGAGCAGGGCGTAAAAGTGGATTCAGTTTCTGCGGGAGAAATAGAACGCGCCCTGAAGGCCGGATACACACCTGATGAAATTGTATTCACCGCAGATATGATTACAGCAGAAACGCTTGATCGTGTGCTGGCGCTGGGAATTGCCGTGAATACCGGCTCAGTGGATATGCTGCGCCAGATTGGCGCACGCAGTCCCGGTCATCCGGTCTGGTTACGTATCAATCCGGGTTTTGGTCATGGTCACAGCCAGAAAACTAACACCGGCGGGGAAAACAGTAAGCACGGGATCTGGTTTGCCGACCTCGGGGAAGCGCTGGCAGAAATCAGCCGCTATCAGCTGACGCTGGTGGGTATTCACATGCATATCGGCTCAGGGGTGGATTATGAACACCTGGCAACCGTGTGTGATGCGATGGCGGAGTTAGTTATCACCCATAACCTGGATATCCGGGCGATTTCAGCGGGCGGCGGGTTATCAACACCTTACCGCGATGGTGATGAAGTTATTGATATCAATAATTATTTTTCATTGTGGGATGCTGCCCGTTCGCGCATTGCCCGTCATCTTGGCCGCGATATTACGCTGGAAATTGAACCCGGGCGCTATCTGGTAGCAGAATCAGGTGTTTTGCTTGCACAGGTCCGGGCAGTTAAAGGAATGGGAAGCCGCCACTATGTGCTGGTGGACAGCGGATTTAATGACCTGATGCGTCCTGCGATGTACGGCAGTTATCACCATATTTCGGTATTGCCTGCGGAGGGTGAATTACGGACACAGCCACTGACAGAAACCATTGTTGCCGGTCCGTTATGTGAATCAGGCGATGTATTTACTCAGCTTGAGGGCGGAATGGTGGTTCCCAGAGCGCTGCCGCCGGTGCAGGTGGATGATTTTCTGGTATTCCATGATACGGGAGCTTACGGCGCCTCTATGTCTTCAAATTACAACAGCCGTCCGTTATTACCGGAAGTCCTGTTTACTGACGGCAAACCGGTACTGATCCGTCGCCGCCAGACGATTGACGAGTTGATGGCGCTGGAATTTATCGAATAATTATTATTCTGTCATATACAGAATAAATATAATGCTGAAATACCCGTGTAAAATTACCGGGTATTTTTTTTTATTGATATATACTCCGGGGGAGTTTATTTGTTACTAATAATTGTAAGTGGCTATTTATAGCAAGATATAAATAATAAAACGGTTCTATTTATTACATAAAGATAACAATAAAATTATAGCTATTAACTAAAAAATTTCTCCCGGATTATATCTCCGTGCAGAGTGTGACGGGTACTGTAAAACAAACACAGAAAGATAGAGTCTTTTCACTGTTCACTCTATTATCGCCGCTGACATTATCCTTTTATTTTATATCACCGATACAGCTAGTTTAATACAGTTAGTAACAATTTAATAACTGTATTGGTGTATTAACTGATCGATACGGACTTATTATGAATTTAATGCAACCATTTGTATCAGAAAAATTAATACTTAAAAACAAACTGGTTTATCCACCGATCAGAATAAAACGGGCAACTGACGGCTACGCTAATTATTTTCATCTGGCACATTATATGTCTTTTGCTGTCGGTCAGGTCGGACTGATTATAATGGAGGAGTGCGCGGTAGCCGCTGACGCACGCCTGGGAAGCGGGGCGCTGGGATTATACGAAGATGACCATACCATTATGCTCAGGCAGATTGTGGGTATGCTACAACATGAAGGCAGCAAAGTCGCTATTCAGCTTAATCATGCGGGGAATAAATCCCGTCTGGAATCTGACGGTATTATTCAGGATGTTAACGCATTAACACAGGCTGATATCATCGAGTTGTTTGCCTGTTATACCCGTGCCGCACAGCGGGCTGCGCTGGCGGGGTTTGATGCCCTTGAAATCATGGCCTCCCATGAATTTTTAATTTCTCAGTTTATTGACAGACGGACAAATCAGCGGACAGATAAATACGCAGATCCGGCCATTTTTCTGACAGAGTTACTGATGGCGGTCAGAGCGGTATGGCCGGAGGATAAAGCGATTATTCTTCGTATCGGGACGCGTTATTGTGAGGAAGAGAGTATTTTGTTTACTCAAAATATTTTACATCATATTAATCATCTTATCGATATTGTACATATTTCAAACGGCGGAAGCCGTATGCACGGAACAAATAAAGGAATAGCTTATCAGTTGGATGATACCCGGGAAATAAAAAAACAGTGTAAAAAACCGGTTATTGTTGTCGGGGGAATTCACGACCCTCAATTAGCAGATGAAATACTGGAACATCAATATGCGGATTTAATTGCGGTAGGTCGTGGGTTGTTACGTAATCCTAACTGGTTCCTTGAGTATCTGTTTAAATATGATCGCAAACTGATCCCGCGTCCTTATATCCGCGCGTTCCGCTGATATAAAGAATAAAAATGATGAGGGGGGGATTAAAGGATGATGAAAGCAGCAGTAATAAAGAACAGTATTATCGTATTTATTTTATCACTGGTTTTCGGTACAGCCGGAGCAAGAGAGATTACTGATCTTGCCGGTAATAATGTTGTTATTCCGGATGATGTACAGCGGATAGCCGTTGTGCCTATTCCGTGGATGTCGATGGTATATACCGTGGATGGTTCAGATAACAAAATTATCGGCATGCATCCGTCAGCAAAAGAGGCATACCATAATAGTATATTAAAAACACTGGCACCCGGAATTGAACAGATTAACAGCAGTTTTGTGAATAAAGATTTTACGATTAACGGCGAAGTGCTGGTTAATTTAAAACCGGATCTGGTGATTCTCTGGGATTACCAGAAAGAAGAAAAAGATAAACTGGATAAACTCGGTATTCCGGCTGTTGCCATTAAATATGGTGACCTGAATGACGTCAGAAACGGTATTTTGTTGTTGGGGCAGATTCTGGATAAAGAACAACGTGCAACTGAATTGGTCCGTTTTTTTGATAAGCAAAACAGCGTCGTTCACCGGAAGGCTGAAAATAACAGCCCGGCAACCAGCCGTGAAATAAAAAACGGTATTCCCAGCGTGTTATATGTCAGGGACAGGCATTTAGTCGTTGCCAGCGGAACGTCAGTGAATGACCTGATGATTAGTCGTGCGGGCGGCGTCAATATTACACATGATTTGGCGGTCAAACCTAACTGGACGACAGTTTCTATGGAGCAGTTAATTAACTGGGATCCGGAAATTATCATTCTGAGCCAGTTTGATACCATTGTTCCGGAGGATATTTACCGTAATACCGTAGGCTGGCAGGGGGCGGGTTCTCTCTCTGCGGTAAAAAATAAGCGGGTTTATAAGGCGCCTATCGGTATTTACCGCTGGGATGCGCCGGGGATTGAACTCCGTTGATGATTAAATGGATAGAGGACAGAATTGACGGCAAACCGGTGGATGATGCAGGTATTCAGGATGAGATCCGTCAGTTTTTCCGGCAGTTTTTTAATGTGAACCTGACGGATGCTCAGATGCGCGATATTCTCAGTCTTGATGTGAATACAGCAGGAAAGAGTACAGATAAATAACGTGTTATTAAATTTGATATACCGGAGCCGTATCCGTGGCTCCGGTATTTTTTATTGTATTACTTACGCCTCAGATTTTTCACCTTTCCGGTAACGATGAGAATTTGCATGGGATTTTAAACCAATCATCTCAGGGGCAAATTCATCAACATTGATTGAGCGTAAACGGCTGGCTTCGGCTTTACACAGAATTTCTGCTTCTTCAGGAGTGACTTTCCCTTCCGCCAGTGCGTTTTCAGCCAGCTTATCCAGCCGGGTAAAATCAATATATTTTTCTGCCATACGGCTCAGGCGATCAACCAGCGGTTCAGCGGCAATAATATCGCTGAGTGCTTCATTGAGCAGCCCGTGCGGATTATTTTTTACCGGTGTCAGGTATTGTCCGCGACCGATTCTGTCACGGGTGTCTGAAGGCTCCTGTAGCAGGCGGGCAAGTTTACTGTCCAGTTTATCGGAGGGTGCGCGGTGATGGCGCCCGGTCGGAAAAACAGTCAGGCGCAGCAGCGCAGCAATTTTTCTGTCAGGGAAATTAGCCAGTAAATCATCCATGGCCTTTTCGCCCTCATAAAGACAATCCTGTACCGCCCAGTGAACCAGCGGAAGATCGGCCTGCGGGCGTCCGTCTTCATCAAAGCGTTTTAAGGTGGCTGAGGCGAGATAAAGCTGGCTGAGGATATCACCGAGCCGGGCCGATATGCGTTCCCGTCGTTTCAGGCTGCCGCCGAGTGTCGCCATCGCTGCATCGGACAGCAGTGCCAGATTAGCGCTGAGGCGGTTAAGGTGCTGATAGTAGCGGCGGGTTTCATCACGAAATGGTGAGGCACTGAAACGGCCGCGGGATAATCCCAGCCAGAAACTGCGGGTTGCCGCTGTCAGCACATGACCGATATGGGCAAAAAGGGCGCTGTCAAATTTATCTAACTGATTATTATCAGCGGCATCTATTTCTGCCAGAACATACGGGTGGCAGCGGATAGCGCCCTGACCAAAAATAATCATACTGCGGGTCAGAATATTGGCACCTTCAACAGTGATAGCGATAGGTGATCCCTGATAGTTGCGAGCCAGGAAGTTAGAGGGACCGAGACAGATACCTTTCCCGCCGGCAATATCCATTGCGTCAATAATGGCGCGCTGTCCCCGGTGGGTACAGTGATACTTCACAATGGCAGAAAGCACGGCGGGTTTTTCACCCAGCATAATGCCGGTGGTGATAAGCGTTGCAGCGGCATCCATCAGATAGGCATTACCGGCAATGCGTGCCAGAGGCTCTTCAATTCCTTCCATTTTACCAATCGGTATCCGGAACTGGCGGCGGATACGGGCGTATGCACCAATCGCCATTGCCGCACTTTTTAATCCGCCGGTAGCATTGGACGGCAGGGTGATACCGCGTCCGACGGACAGACACTCGACCAGCATCCGCCAGCCCTGACCCGCCATAGCTGGTCCGCCGATAATATAATCAAGCGGGACAAACACATCTTTGCCGCGTGTCGGTCCGTTCTGGAACGGAATATTGAGCGGGAAATGCCGGGTGCCGGTTTCCACTCCCGGGGTATTCACCGGGATCAGCGCACAAGTGATACCCCGTGAGGTTTTATCCCCGATAAGTTTATCAGGATCATACAATTTAAAGGCGAGACCCAGCACAGTGGCGACAGGGGCGAGAGTGATATAGCGTTTGTTCCAGTTCAGGCGGATGCCCGGAACCTGCTCTCCCTGCCACTCTCCCATACAGACGATACCGCTGTCCGGGATAGCACCGGCATCAGATCCGGCTTCAGGGCTGGTCAGTGCAAAACAGGGGATTTCTTCACCGGATGCGAGACCCGGCAGCCAGCGTTTTTTCTGCTCGTCAGTTCCGTAGTGCTGAAGTAATTCACCCGGACCGAGCGAGTTAGGCACACCGACAGTAATGGCCAGAATACCGGAAACCCCTGCCAGCTTTTGCAGTACCCGTGCCTGGGCATAAGCAGAAAAAGCAAGTCCGCCGTATTCCTTGCGGATAATCATGGCGAAGAATTTGTGTTCGCGCAGGAACTGCCACAGCTCAGGCGGGAGATCAGCCAGTTCATGAGTTATATCGAAGTCATTTGCCATACGGCAGGCTTCCTCAACCGGCCCGTCCAGAAATGCCTGCTCTTCCTGTGTCAGTTGCGGTTTCGGGTAATTGTGCAGTTTCTGCCAGTCAGGTTGTCCCTGAAACAGATCACCTTCCCACCAGGTTGTTCCCGCATCGATGGCTTCTTTTTCTGTCTGTGACATCGCAGGCATAACTTTTTTGAATAATAGCATCAGCCGGCTGCTGAACAGCGCCCGCCGGAAGGGGGTCACGACGAAAGGCAGCATAATCAGCAGCAAAAGCAGTGTGACAGGAAGCGGCCATAATCCGGATATAGTCATGATGATACTGAACAGTATCAGTGCCAGTGCGCTGTACACCAAGCCAACACGATAAAATGACAGCAGTCCGGTAACAGCGATAAATAAAATAATGCTGAGTAGTATCATTATTAACCTCCGTAATTGAATATCCGTGTCAGTACAATGCGACATCAGAGGTCTGACCTGTTGTGTTCAGATTTAGCGCAACGAAGAAAGAACTTCAATGATTTTACATTTTATTTACAACTCAGCTCACAAAAATAAAATGACAAAATACGTGTTGTTCTCAGATGCCACAGATTGCATCTTCTTTCACTGCGGGAGATCCGTTACACTTAATGAAGACGAATCCGATTAATTTTCAGGAGCCTATCTCTATGTACCAGGAACTTATCCGCGGTGAACTGACCGAAGCCGCTGCAACTCTTGATAACTTTTTGAAAGATGAGAAGAATATTGAGGTTATCCAGCAGGCGGCGGTTATGTTGGCTGACTCATTCAAAGCCGGTGGCAAAGTGATGTCATGTGGTAATGGCGGCTCACATTGCGATGCGATGCACTTTGCTGAAGAACTGACAGGGCGTTACCGTGAAAACCGTCCGGGGTATCCGGCGATCGCGATTTCTGATGTCAGTCACTTATCATGTGTCAGTAATGATTTCGGCTATGAATATGTTTTTTCCCGGTTTGTTGAATCAGTCGGTCGTGAAGGTGATGTATTACTCGGGATTTCCACTTCAGGCAATTCCGGCAATATCATCAGAGCGATTGATGCCGCGCGTGCCAAAGGCATGAAAGTGATTACGCTGACCGGCAAAGATGGCGGAAAGATGGCGGGTAGTGCAGATATTGAAATCCGCGTTCCTCATTTTGGTTACGCTGACCGTATTCAGGAGATCCATATTAAAGTGATCCATATCCTGATTATGCTGATTGAAAAAGAGATGGTTAAGTAAGAAAGGAAATAAAATTATTAATCAGGAAAGGTCCGGAATGCACTAAGATTTTTCCTGAGTATAATTGCTTGTATCTTTGTTCGTGTAAACAGTTGATTCGTTGGCTGTATTTCGCTCTACCTTGTTACCGGTTTTATCTATGTTCCCTATCTGCCTTTCCTTGCTGTCGCATCTTGAATGATGTTGGGCATATATAACTAAATCATCTGAACAGATAATATTTACATTATTGTTAATCTATCTGGTTAGGGGTAAAAATAGGTTCACGGATAATAAAAATATCATTATACAGGGAGGAGGGAGTTATGTGTGAACTACTGGGCATGAGTGCGAATGTACCAACGGATATTTATTTCAGCCTCAGCGGTCTTATACCGCGTGGCGGTCAGACCGGACCTCATAAAGACGGATGGGGGATAACCTTCTATGAAGGAATGGGATGCCGCACGTTTAAAGATCCGCAGGCCTGCTGTCAGTCTCCCGTTGCCCGCTTTGTTCAGGAATACCCGATAAAGTCAGAGGCGGTGATTGCCCATATCCGCCAGGCAAACCGGGGCGTGGTATCACTGGAAAATACGCATCCGTTTACCCGTGAATTATGGGGACGAAACTGGACTTATGCCCATAACGGACAACTGACCGGTTATGAACATCTGCCGACAGGGTTTTACAGCCCGGTGGGTCAGACGGACAGTGAGCACGCTTTTTGCTGGTTACTCAACCGATTGCAGGAAAAATATCCACAGCCACCGCAGGATTGGCGCGGAGTATTTCACGACATTATGCTACTGGCTGATGAGCTGCGTCAGTTTGGTGTCTTTAATATGCTGTTGTCTGACGGGCGCTATGTTCTGGCGTATTGTTCAACAAATCTGCACTGGATCACCCGCCGGGCGCCATTTGGCAAAGCCCGGCTGACAGACAGTGATGTAGAGATTGATTTTTCACAGCACACGAATCCGGATGATGTGGTATCGGTTATTGCAACACAGCCGCTGACCGGTAATGAGCAATGGCAGAAAATTAATCAGGGTGAAGCTGTTCTTTTTCATTACGGCGAACGGATTGATTCCTTACTCTAAGCTGCGGGTCAGTAATGCTTCTGCAACGGAAGCCGACGGTGCTGCGGAGCGGGCATTTACCACATAGCGACCGTTGATCACCGAGACGACAGCCGGAATGCGGTTATCTGCAAAGTATTGATATGCCGGCTGTAATTGCTGCCAAAATGCCATATGTGATGAATTCCGGTGGCGGTTCATATTCTCCTGATTCATCCTGAACGGATAAATCGCAATATTCAGGTCTGTCTGACCACCTTGCAATGCATTCTCCACATTCCGGTAAATTTCCCCCATATAAGCATCTGTCATGGCGTAACATCCTACCGATTTGCAGTCTCCGTGGATCATCAGGTAATCACCGCTATAGCCATGAGCGCGGTCAAATTCATTGGGAAAACCAAGGTTAATAGCTCGATAAAACCGACTGTTCGGGTTTAATTGTGCGGGTGTTACACGGTAAAACCCTTCCGGACTTTTTAAATCTCCGGTTAACTGTTTCGGACCCAGTCCCCCGGAAAACTGACAAACAGGATAACGTTTGACCAATCTGAAACGCCCGTTACTTTCGCGGTGATACAATTCCAGCTCTTTTTCTTCTTTGAATATCTGTATAAATACGGGGTTATTACGGACATCACTTACCTGAGGTGTGAGCCATAATGACGTGGTTTCAGCCCGGCTTACTGATGACTGGCCAACAAAAAACAGAAGGCCGGACATGATGAAAATGATATGTCTTATTGTCTGCATTCAGGGTATGGATAAGTTGGTGAAAAAAGTAACAACAGATTGCCATGATGTCGGTAATTTGTGAATGGTTCTTTCCGGGAGAAAATCATTTGTTATCAAAATAGGCATGATTAAAAAATAACCATTAATCGTTAAAGATGATTGGATAACTCGGTTTTTTCGAGTTCATGGGTTTTATTTACGACATTAATCTTATTTGCTTGAGCCAGGTCACTCGTTTCATCAGACAGGGGTGTTATGAAGTGGTAAAATAAACCGGATCTGGTTTAAGCAAAATTGTGACAATTATCGGAGAAAATAACTTGGGGTGACAAGTGCGGCCCAAGCTGTTTTTATTGTTGAGTTATCATTGTCTGCTCCGGCAGCTTTGATGTGGGTTTAACAGAAAACTTGTGCAAAACTTATGATTAAAATTAAAAAAGGACTCGACCTGCCGATAGCAGGTGCACCTGCCCAAGTCATAGAAGATGGCCCTTTGATCCGCCACGTAGCGCTGCTGGGTGAGGAATATGTAGGGATGCGTCCGTCTATGCTGGTTCAGGAAGGCGGGCAGGTTAAAAAAGGACAGGCACTTTTTGAAGACAAAAAGAACCCCGGTGTCATTTTTACCAGCCCGGCCAGCGGATACGTAAAAGCGATTAACCGTGGTGAGCGTCGCGTACTGCAATCTGTTGTCATTGAGGTGCAGGGAGACGAACAAATCACGTTTGACAGCTACGATCGCCGTGAGCTGTCTGCGCTGACCCGCGAACAGGCAGAAAAGAATTTAGTCTCCTCCGGGTTATGGACAGCGCTGCGGACCCGTCCGTTCAGCCGCAGCCCGGTAATTGGTTCTGTTCCGGCCGCTATCTTTGTGACCGCAATGGATACTAACCCGCTGGCGGCGGATCCGCTGGTCATTATCAGTGAGGAACATGCCGCGTTTGATGACGGGTTACAGGTTCTGAGCCGTCTGACGGAAGGCAACGTTCATATCTGTCACGCAGTTGCTGATTTCAGTAAAGTTACCGATAACAACCAACTGAGTTATACCCGGTTTACCGGCCCGCATCCGGCGGGACTTGCCGGAACACATATCCATTTCCTGGAACCGGTCAGTGCGAAGAAAATTGTCTGGTCGCTCAATTATCAGGATGTTATCGCTATCGGGAAACTCTTCACGACCGGGCTTTTATATACTGACCGTATTGTGGCGCTCGGTGGTCCGCAGGTGGAAAATCCGCGTCTGCTGAGAACCCGCCTTGGTGCTGATCTGAATGAACTGACTGATGGTCAGTTGAAAGCCGGTGAAAACCGGATTATTTCAGGCTCAGTCCTGTGGGGTGTTGCCTGTGATGACGCTCATCATTATCTGGGGCGTTTTGTTAATCAGGTATCGGTTCTGGCTGAAGGCCGCGAAAAAGAGCTGTTTGGCTGGATTATGCCGGGCGCGGATAAATATACCGTCACCCGCACCACACTGGGGCATTTCTTTAAGAAGAAACTGTTCTCATTCACCACCGCAATGCATGGCGGTGAGCGCTCTATGGTGCCAATCGGCAGCTATGAACGGGTGATGCCGCTCGACATTATGGCGACGCATTTCCTGCGTGACCTGCTGGCGGGAGATACTGACAGCTCGCAGGCACTGGGTGCGCTGGAGCTGGATGAGGAAGATCTGGGGCTGTGTACTTACGTCTGCCAGAGTAAATATGAGTACGGCCCGGTGCTGCGTGACGTACTGACCAGGATCGAGCAGGAAGGGTAATTATGGGTCTGAAAAATTTTTTAGAGAAGATTGAGCCGCATTTTGAACCGGGCGGCAAATTGCAGAGATGGTATGTGCTTTATGAAGCTGCCGCGACCATCTTCTATACACCGGGAACAGTGACCCGCGGGCGTTCACACGTACGCGACACCATTGACCTGAAACGCCTGATGATTCTGGTCTGGCTCTCTGTTTTCCCGGCCATGTTCTGGGGAATGTACAACGTAGGTAACCAGGCTATTCCGGTGCTGCTGGATATGTACCGCGGTGCGGAACTTCAGCAGGTGATCGCGGGAGACTGGCATTATCGCCTGGCGGAACTTGTCGGCGTTTCTTTTACGTCTGATGCGGGCTGGGGCAGCAAAATGCTGTTCGGTGCCGTCTATTTCCTGCCGGTTTATGCGGTGATTTTTGCAGTGGGCGGCTTCTGGGAAGTCCTGTTTGCTCTGATCCGCGGTCATGAAATTAATGAAGGTTTCTTTATTACCTCCATTCTGCTGGCATTAATTGTGCCGCCGACTCTGCCGTTATGGCAGGCTGCACTGGCGGTTACTTTTGGTGTGGTGGTCGCGAAAGAAATTTTCGGGGGAACCGGACGTAATTTCCTGAATCCGGCGCTTGCCGGACGTGCTTTTCTGTTCTTCGCTTATCCGGCTCAGATTTCCGGCGATACAGTCTGGACAGCCGCAGATGGTTTCTCCGGTGCGACCCCGCTGTCACAGTGGGCGGTCGGCGGTAATACCCATCTGGTTAATACGCTGACTAATCAACCTATTTCGTGGATGGATGCTTTTATTGGCAACATTCCCGGTTCGATTGGTGAAGTGTCAACGCTGATGATCCTTATCGGCGGTGCCGTCATCCTGTTTGCCCGTATTGCCTCGCTGCGTATTGTGGCGGGTGTCATGGCCGGGATGATTGTGATGTCGCTGATATTCAACCTGATCGGCTCAGAGACCAACCCGCTGTTTGCTATGCCGTGGTACTGGCATCTGGTGCTGGGAGGTTTTGCGTTCGGGATGATCTTTATGGCAACGGACCCGGTATCGGCATCATTTACTGATAAAGGTAAATGGGCATACGGGATCCTTATCGGGGTGATGTGTGTCCTGATCAGGGTGGCAAATCCGGCCTATCCGGAAGGTATGATGTTGGCAATTCTGTTCGCTAACTTATTCGCGCCGTTATTTGATTATCTGGTTGTTCAGGCAAATATTAAGCGGAGAAAAGCGCGTGGCTAATGAAAAAACGAAAAACAAGGACAGTGTCGCAAGAACGTTTATCGTTGTCTTCGTCCTTTGCCTTGTGTGTTCAGTCATCGTGGCAGGGTCTGCCGTGGGTCTGAAATCCACGCAGCAGACACAAATCATGTTGGATAAACAGCGCAATATCCTGGATGTCGCCGGGTTACTTACGCCGTCAATGCCGGCAGATGAAATTGATGCCGTCTATAAAAAGTTTGTCAAAGTTAAATTGGTGGATTTAAAAACCGGTCAGATGACTGACAGCCGTGGTAAATACGATCTTAACGACGAGTTGCGCAGCGACGAAACCAGTATCGCATTATCACCGGAAGAAGATTTGGCGAAAATCCGCCGCCGGGCTATCAGCGCAGAGATTTATCTGGTGCAGAACGATAAAGGCGAAACCAGTAAAATTGTTCTGCCGGTATATGGCTCCGGTCTGTGGTCTGTGATGTATGCCTTTATCGCGATTGACGTGGATGGGATTACCTCTGAGGGGATCTCTTACTATCAGCACGGTGAAACGCCGGGGCTGGGCGGTGAAGTGGATAATCTGCAGTGGCGTAAACAGTGGATTGGTAAAAAACTGTTTAATGAGGAAGGGGTGCCGGCGATTAAAATTGTCCGCAGCGGCTCCACTGACAGCCCGTACGGAATTGATGGTTTATCCGGCGCGACACTGACCTCAAACGGTATCCAGCATATGTTTGATTTCTGGCTGGGTGATAACGGTTTTGGCCCGTTCCTGAAAACAGTACGCGAAGGAGCGTTAAATCATGGCTGACAGTAAAGAAATTAAACGCGTTCTTCTCGGACCGTTATTTGATAATAACCCGATAGCCTTACAGGTTCTGGGGGTTTGTTCGGCACTGGCGGTAACCACAAAACTGGAAACCGCGCTGGTAATGACCATTGCAGTGACGCTGGTAACGGCATTCTCCAGCATGTTTATCTCGATGATCCGTAACTTTATTCCGGGTAGTGTGCGGATAATTGTGCAGATGGCGATTATCGCCTCGCTGGTTATCCTTGTTGACCAAATCCTGCGGGCGTATGCCTACGGGATCTCCAAACAGCTCTCCGTATTCGTCGGTCTTATCATTACAAACTGTATTGTGATGGGGCGTGCGGAAGCGTACGCAATGAAAGCACCGCCGATTGAAAGCTTTATGGATGGTATTGGTAACGGTCTGGGCTACGGTGTGATCCTGCTGATGGTGGGCTTTGTCCGTGAGCTGGTGGGGTCCGGTAAACTCTTTGGAGTAACAGTGCTGGAAACAATTCAGAACGGTGGCTGGTATCAGCCTAACGGGTTGTTCCTGCTGGCACCAAGTGCGTTTTTCATTATCGGTATGCTTATCTGGGGATTACGCACACTGAAACCTTCACAAATCGAGGAGGATTAAGATATGGAACATTATATCAGTCTCTTTGTGAAAGCCGTGTTTATTGAAAATATGGCGCTGGCCTTCTTTCTCGGGATGTGTACTTTTCTTGCGGTGTCCAAAAATGTAAAAACAGCATTTGGTTTGGGCGTTGCGGTTACCGTCGTTCTCGGGATCTCTGTTCCGGCAAATAACCTGGTGTACAACTTGCTGTTACGCGACGGCGCACTGATGGATGGTGTAGATTTAAGTTTCCTGAATTTCATCACGTTTATCGGGGTGATTGCCGCACTGGTACAGATTCTGGAGATGATTTTAGATCGCTACTTCCCGTCACTGTATAACGCGCTGGGGATCTTCCTGCCGCTTATCACAGTGAACTGTGCCATTTTCGGTGGTGTCTCCTTTATGGCTCAGCGCGATTACAATTTCACTGAGTCCATTGTTTACGGCTTTGGTTCCGGTATCGGCTGGTTGCTGGCGATTGTGCTGATGGCGGCTATCCGCGAGAAGATGAAGTACTCCGATGTTCCGGGCGGCCTGAAAGGGCTGGGGATCACATTTGTGACCACAGGTCTTATGGCACTGGGCTTTATGTCCTTCTCCGGCGTACAGTTATAAGGGTGAAACGCAGTTATGGATATCATTATTTTAGGCGTAGCAATGTTTACCCTGATTGTTCTGGCGCTGACAGCGTTGATTTTGTTCGCAAAATCAAAACTGGTGAACACAGGGGACATTAAAGTTGAAATCAACGGTGATGCAGAGAAAAGCTTTGAAGCACCTGCCGGTGATAAGTTACTGAATATGCTGTCAAATCAGGGCATTTTTGTCTCATCGGCCTGTGGTGGCGGCGGTACGTGTGGTCAGTGCCGGGTTACTATCAAAGAGGGCGGCGGTGATATTCTGCCGACCGAAATGTCTCACATTAATAAACGTGAAGCCCGTGAAGGCTGCCGCCTGGCGTGCCAGGTCAATGTGAAGCAGGATCTGAAAATCGAACTGCCGGAAGAAATTTTCGGGGTGAAGAAATGGGAGTGCGAGGTTATCTCCAATGATAACAAAGCGACTTTTATTAAAGAACTGAAGCTGAAAATTCCTGATGGTGAGATTGTTCCGTTCCGCGCAGGGGGCTTTATTCAGATTGAGTGCCCGCCGCATGTGGTTCGTTATGATGAATTCGATGTGCCGGATGAGTATCGCGGGGACTGGGATCAGTTTAATTTGTTCCGCTATGTATCTGATGTGAAAGAGCAGACTGTCCGTGCGTATTCGATGGCAAACTATCCGGAAGAGCACGGTATTATTTTGCTGAACGTGCGTATTGCGACACCACCTCCGCGTATGCCGGATGCGCCTCCGGGCATTATGTCGTCTTACATCTGGTCGTTGAAAGCGGGTGATAAAGTGACTATTTCCGGGCCATTCGGGGAGTTCTTCGCAAAAGAAACCGATGCGGAAATGGTCTTTATCGGCGGCGGTGCGGGTATGGCGCCAATGCGTTCTCATATCTTTGATCAGCTTAAGCGTCTGCACTCCAAACGCAAAATATCGTTCTGGTATGGTGCGCGGTCAAAACGTGAAATGTTCTATGAAGAGGATTTTGACCAGCTTCAGGCTGAGAATGAAAACTTCACCTGGAATGTCGCGTTGTCAGATGCGCAGCCGGAAGATAACTGGGATGGATACACCGGGTTTATTCATAATGTTCTGTATGAGCATTACCTGAAAAACCATCCGGCTCCGGAAGATTGTGAGTTTTACATGTGCGGACCGCCAATGATGAATGCGGCCGTTATCAAGATGCTCAAAGATCTTGGTGTGGAAGATTCCAACATCATGCTGGATGACTTCGGCGGCTGATCCCCGCAATGTCAGTAATAGAATGCGCCCACACATGTGGGCGCATATGATCTGAAATCAGACTGGATTGTATATGGTAAATATTAAATGGGCTTCCCTGTCAGCAGTAATACTCGCCGTATTATTTCTGAGTGCCTGTGGTGATGAAAAAGCGCAGACAAAGCAAGTTACCCTGGACGGCAAAACGATGGGGACTTACTACGCAATAAAATATGTGGCAGAGCCGGATAGCGCGGTGGCAGAATCACTGCAAAAAGGGATAGATGTGGTGCTGGAAGAAGTGAATGACCAGATGTCCACTTATCGTCCTGATTCTGAACTCAGTCGCTTTAATCTGAGCCGTGAGATTAATACCCCGTTCCCTGTGTCTGCCGCGACGGCGAAAGTCGTCAGTGAAGCAATCCGTATCAATAAGCTGACGGAAGGCGCTTTGGATGTCACTGTCGGGCCGCTGGTCAATTTGTGGGGATTTGGTCCGGAAGGACGCCTGACCCATGTACCGTCTGATGAGGATATTGAAACCCGCCGTCAGTGGACCGGCATTGATAAATTGCGGGTTGAGGGCAATAATCTGATTAAAACTGTGCCTGAGTTGTATGTGGATCTTTCATCCATTGCAAAAGGGTATGGTGTGGATGCGGTTGCGGAATACCTGGAATCACAGAATATCCGTAATTATATGGTGGATGTGGGCGGAGAAGTCCGGACACAGGGTATTAACGGCAAAGGCACACCATGGCGCATTGCGATTGAGAAACCCTCTGCACAGGGGCTGAGCCAGTCCGCACAGGAAATTATTGAGCCGGGTAATGCTTCTGTAGCAACATCGGGTGATTACCGGAATTATTTTGAAGAAAATAATATTCGCTATTCTCATACTATCGATCCGAAAACAGCACGACCGATTAATCATAATCTGGTATCAATTACAGTTATTGCTGATAACTGCATGAGCGCAGACGGTTTTTCTACCGGATTGAATGTTCTGGGACCTGAGCGTGGTCTGGCGGTGGCAAATGAACAACATATTCCGGTTTTTATGATTGTTAAAACGGAAAATGGTTTTGAAGAGCGCTACAGCGAAACATTTAAGCCGTATCTCAGAAAAAATTAAGAGGAGGGGGCTGATATGATCAAAGTCTTTGTCGCAACCTTTATTCTGTTCCTGCTTGCGTTTTTGGGTATGTCTCTTGGCTATATCATTAAGCGCAAAAGCATTCAGGGCAGTTGCGGCGGGTTGAGTAACATTGGTGTCGAGAAAGTGTGTGATTGTCCCGAACCCTGTGATGCCCGTAAAAAACGGATGGCGCGTGAAGCTGCCCGTGAAGAAAAACTGAATAAAAACCGGATTGTGTGATTGCCGGTTTGTCATATTCTGTCCGTATACAAAGGCGCTCCGGCGCCTTTTTACGATAAGTTTTCAAGGGCATAAGTTCACAGGGCGTCAGTTCACCGGATAAGATAGCTCTTATCAGTAGTAGGTGTAGACGGATGTCACCAGTGCTGTATTAATGACGATCAGACTATTCGCTTTGTTACCTTCTGATACGCTCTGCCAGAGTGCTTTTTCGCAGTTTCCGTACGCATCAAGCTGCTGACAGAGGTAGATTGATTTCACCAGACCCAGTGGTGAGTGTTGTGTCTGGGTCTGTCCGATAACCTGCCTGTTGTCATTATACGTAAACTCATAATTGAGCTGAGGTAACCCGTCAGTCTGAGAGATTATGGCATTTATCTGGTGGTCATCGTTCCAGTCATACAGGATTTCACCTTTTTCATCCTGTGTATCGCCTTGTGTCACCGCCCGCGTTACCAGTCCGTTTTCATAAAAAAATTCAGTGCTCAGTTGTGATACCGGTGTATTTTTACCATTATCATTTTCGGCGATTGCCTTTGTTATCTGCTTTTCCTGGTTATATAAAAGACGGCTGTTTGCATTGATAAGTGTGACGGTTTTACCTCCGGGCTTAATAAGCTCAGAGGTAAATAATAGCTGATAACCCCAGTCATTATGATGCCCTTCAGAGCGCATCCTGTTTTGTAGCTCTGAATAGCCTTCTGTTATTTCAAATAAAAAATAATCAAGATCACCACAGGGGCTCAGATCATACTGACCACGGATAATAATATTATTTTTTTTATCGGGTGAGTTGGTCGTTGTGGTGATGGATTTTACCGGCCCGTTAATTATTCCGGCACCGAGAATAATTAAATTACTGCTTCTGGCTTGCGCCGGATAAACAGCACAATCAGCATAAGAGTAGTTGCTTAATAAAGAGAGCGTTAATCCCACAAAAAAAAACGAGGGATATTAGTGGTGTAATTAATTGACCAAATTTATATTTTATCACCATGCTATCCCCCGGATGTTTCTTATAGTTATAACAAAAGTTTCCGGATAAATAAATTAATATAATTAACGTATATTAATTATGAATATAAAATGATTAAACCATACATACATTCTGGATATTGTTGGCCGAGCTCAGCCCCGCCTTGCCGTACAGAGCATCTGTATATCCCGTTTATCTTTGCTTGTCGCCGGCAAGTATCCTGAATTATTTAGCATATATAACTGAATAAATATATTGTCGGAGGCAGGAGGAATAAGAATGGAATGAGTTATTGATAACATTCCATCCTTATTCATTAAAATTATTTAATTAACCTGGTGATATTACGATAAAGAATTATTTTTATTTCAGATTGAGCAGTGAGTCTACCATTACACCATCTGCACTCAGTTCGGTTGCTAATGCTAAATCTGCCGGTGTTTTTATACCGAATAAGATAATACTGTTTTTGCCATTTTTTCTGAAGCAATCCGCCGCTGTTTTATCCCAGGTAAGTATGGCAGGTGAGCGGGCCTCACCGAGTGTAAAGGTTTCAACGACTTCAATTTTGCGATGTAATTCAAATCCATACCAGCGTGGCTGTGCTTGTGTGCTGATATCACAGGTATGTGTGATCAGGCTGCCCGCGAGTACGTTGCGGGTGGTATCCCTGCTTTCAAATACAGGGATGGAATCAGGAAGCGCAGTAAGATAGTCAGGATTGGTGGAATAGACCCGGATCCGTTGTTTTGCCTGATGGCGCGTTAGTACGTCATCCAGTTGCCGAGCAAAAATGGCAGGTATTGCATCAGGGGATTTAATATCCAGGTAGAAGAAAGTATCCGGGTAGCGACTAAGTACGGTATCCAGCGCCGGGATAGTTGCATTAATTTTGGTATTATTTTTTTGATTATAATCACGGGCGGCATCAGCTCCGGCCAGCTCTGCCGCAGTATAGCGGGAAACCGGACCCGCTTTATCGGTCAATGTTGTCAGATCTGACGGGCGGTATAACACAACCTGATTATCTTTTGATAACTGAAGTGTTATCCAGATAGCATCTGCGTGGTTATTTAGTGCTTTATCAATGGCATAGAGTGTATTTTCAGGTGCGTCAGCCGTCGCCCCGCGGTGTGCAATAATTTGTGGTGCGGCAAAGGTTGTCATGGTGATGCAACTCAGAAAAAGGGCAGGAAATAGTTTTTTCATAATTCATCCGTCAGAAGGAGTAAGCCTGTTTGTCTGTCACGTTGTTGTTTTATCAGAGCAACATGACAACCGGATGTAATCACAAAAAAAACGGTGAAACTTTCAGATTTAAGCCCTGTGATTGACTGTGTGAATAAGAAGTCGGCTAACTATATTTTTATTCATTTAAACCGCAGGTTAGTTAGCTGCATCTTATAGTTTGAATTAAAATAATATTACTGTATATTTAAACAGTGTTATTATTATTCAGGAGATAACTGGTGCGTAAAATCATTCATATTGATATGGATTGCTTTTATGCGGCGATTGAAATGCGCGATAACCCCGCACTGCGTGATATCCCGCTGGCTATCGGCGGCAGTTCGGACCGGCGTGGTGTAATTGCGACTGCCAATTATCCGGCACGGCGCTTCGGGGTACACAGTGCTATGTCAACAGCGAAAGCGCTGATGCTGTGTCCGCAACTGAAAGTGATCCCGGGGCGTATGTCTGTGTATAAGACCACATCTGAACAGTTGCATGATATTTTTTCCCGTTATACTTCCCTGATTGAACCTCTCTCACTCGATGAGGCTTATCTTGATGTCTCGGACAGTACGCTGCATTGCGGCTCAGCAACACGGATGGCTGAAGATATCCGCCGGACAATTTTCAGTGAGCTGGGTCTGACTGCTTCTGCGGGGGTTGCGCCCATAAAATTTCTGGCGAAAATCGCGTCTGACCTGAATAAGCCGGACGGGCAGTATATCATTGCGCCGGAGCAGGTAGCCGGTTTTGTATTGGCATTACCGTTGCGTAAAATTCCCGGCGTGGGGAAAGTGACGGCGAAACGCCTGGCAGATCTCGGTCTGGAGACCTGCCGGGATGTTCAGCGTTATGATCAGATAAGCCTGATTAAGCAGTTCGGGAAATTCGGGCAGAGCCTCTGGCAGCGCTGTCACGGCATCGATGAACGCTCTGTCTGCCCGGACCGGGAGCGCAAATCTGTTGGTGTGGAGCGGACACTGGCGCAGGATATTGCATCGTGGGATGCGTGCCGGGCGATTGTTGATGAGCTGTTTCCTGAGCTGGAACGGCGTTTGAGCAAGGTGTCACCCGATCTGCTCATTGCCCGCCAGGGCATCAAACTCAAGTTTTCTGATTTTCAGCAGACGACACAGGAGCATGTTTATCCGGTGCTGGATAAACAGGATTTACTGAAAACGGCAGAACGTGCATGGGAAAGCCGCCGGGAAGGGCGCGGTGTTCGTCTGGTTGGACTGCATGTGGCGCTGCGCGATCCGCAGATTGAGCGCCAGCTGGTACTGGGATTCGGAGAGCAATAAAAAACCGGCGGGATTTGCATCACCGCCGGTTAACTGAATGACGTAATTACGCTTTTTCAGGGATCGCTTTTAAGATAGCGGTCAGTAACTGCCAGTACTGTCCGACACTCTTAATATGCACCTGCTCATCCGGTGAGTGAGCGCCGGTGATGGTTGGCCCGATAGAAACCATGTCCATGTCCGGATACGGTTTTTTGAATAAACCGCACTCAAGACCGGCATGGATAACCATGACATTCGGTGTTTTATCAAACAGTTGCTGATATGTTTCACTGACCAGATGCATTACAGGAGAGTTTGCATCCGGCTGCCAGCCCGGATAGCCGCCTTCGGCAACAATCTGTGCGCCGCTGAGATCAGCCAGTGATGTCAGCATGCTGACCACATTGGATTTACCGGATTCGATCAGAGAACGAACCAGACAGATGATTTGAGCACGATCGTTATCCATGTTGATCACGCCGACGTTCAGTGAGGTCTCAACAACGCCCTGCACCACATCGCTCATGCGGATGACACCATTCGGCATAACATTCAGCATATTGATAAGACGACGCTGTACATCAGCTGTCAGTGCGCCCTGTGTTGTCTCTGCTGCTGTCAGAGTAACCTGAAGGTTTTTCTCTTTCTGAGCAAGCTCATCTTTAAGCAGGTCTTCAAATTTAGTCCGCAGAGCGTCCAGTTTTGCACTGTTATCCGCAGGAATTGCCAGCGTGATATAGCCTTCGCGCGGGATAGCATTGCGCAGTGTTCCGCCCTGAAAATCAATCAGGCGGGCCTGAAGTTCTGCGCCGTGTCCGGCTAAAAAGCGTGCCAGTAATTTATTGGCATTGCCCAGACCGAGATGTACATCTCCGCCTGAATGTCCGCCTTTGAGCCCTTTGAGTGTCAGGGTAAAGGTTTTGTAACCGGCAGGAACCGCTTCACGGGTCAGTGCCAGAGTCGTGGTGACGTCAATACCGCCCGCACAACCCATATAGATTTCACCTTCTTCTTCGGAATCGGTGTTAATCAGAATATCAGCCTGTAACCAGCCCGGCTGCAGACCGAACGCGCCGTCCATTCCGGTTTCTTCTGTCATGGTCAGCAGGACTTCCAGCGGGCCGTGTTTGACGGAATCATCGGCCAGAACAGCCAGTGCGGAAGCCATACCCACACCGTTATCGGCGCCTAATGTGGTGCCTTTCGCGGTAACCCAGTCGCCGTCAATATAAGGCTGAATCGGATCTTTTTCGAAATCGTGATCAGTATCATTATTTTTTTGCGGGACCATATCCAGGTGAGCCTGTAATACAACGGCTTTCCGGTTTTCCAGTCCTTTTGTGGCAGGTTTGCGGATCAGAATATTGCCGACACTGTCACGTTCCACATGAAATTCTTTCTCTTTCGCCCACTCAATAATATGTGCAGCAAGTTGCTCTTCATGGTGTGACGGATGCGGTATAGAACAGATTTTAGCAAAAATATCCCACAGCGGCTGCGGAAATAATTGTGATAGTTCAGACACGTTCGATCTCCTGTTACTGCATTTTTCATTATTAGGATGAGGATACCTGAAGGCGGCCGGTTACGCTGTTTAAATTGAGCGGTCGCAATATCCGATGTCTGAGAATAGCAAATTCTTTCAGGAAGTGCGTGTATTGCTCAGCGAATTATCATGAATTCGTCGGTTACGCTGGTCTTTAGCGACTCAAATCACTATAATCCTGCGCAACCTTTTTTCCGCAAAAAAGACTCTTTTCTGTAAATCATCATGCCGGGATCAAATTGATATGAGCGAAAAATACGTCGTAACGTGGGATATGTTGCAAATGCATGCCCGTAAACTGGCACAACGTTTAATGCCTGTCGAACAATGGAAAGGCATTATTGCCGTCAGCCGCGGGGGCCTGGTGCCGGGCGCGTTGCTTGCCCGTGAACTGGGGATCCGTCATGTGGATACTGTCTGCATTTCGAGCTATGATCACGATCATCAGCGCGAAATGAAAGTCATGAAAAAAGCAGACGGTGACGGCGAAGGATTTATCATCATTGATGACCTCGTGGATACCGGCGGTACCGCTCAGATGATCCGCGATATGTATCCGAAAGCCTATTTTGTCACGATTTTCGCGAAACCGGCCGGTCAGCCGCTGGTTGATGATTACGTGGTGGATATCCCTCAGGATACCTGGATTGAGCAGCCCTGGGATATGACCGTCAGCTTTGTTAAACCAATCTGCGATCAGTAAGCGAATGCCATGACACAACAAAACCTGTCAGAGAAACTTTTTAAGCCTAAAATTAAACACAGCGAAACCTCCACACTGGTTACTTTTAAAGACGCCGGTGTCCGGACGGTAAAAGGCAGCGTGCTGAGCGGATGCACCCATCCGGGCTGGTATCGCATGATTAATCGCTTAATGTGGATCTGGCGGGGTGTTCCGCCGCTGGAAACAGAAGAAGTTCTGAGCCGGATTGCCGCATCAGACGCACCCCGCAGTGACGACTCACTGCTGGATACGGTGATTGGCTACCGCCGGGGAAACTGGGCTTATGAATGGTCTCAGCAGGCGATGTTATGGCAGCGCAAAGCGCTGGAATTTGAGTCCGGCGAAAAAGCCTGTGATGCCTGGCTGTGTGCTGCAAACCTTTACAGCATTGCGGGATATCCTCATTTAAAAGGGGATGAACTGGCAGAGCAGGCAACCATTCTGGCAAATCAGGCGTATGAAAACTCCGCCCGGTTTGCTGGTTATGAACTGAAAAAAATTGAATTCAAAATGGAAAGCGGCGGTAATATCAGCGCGTTCCTGCATCTTCCCCCGACAAAAAACAGCGCATTTCCGACTGTCATGCTGTGCGGTAGTCTGGACAATCTGCAAAGTGATTACTGCCGCTATTTCCGTGACTATCTGGCACCGCAGGGCATTGCGCTGCTTACCCTGGATATGCCGTCGGTCGGTTATTCATCAAAACAATCATTAAGCCAGGAAAGCAGCCTGATGCATCAGCAGGTGCTGGAGCAACTGCGCAATGTGCCGTGGATCGATCACACCCGTGTTGCGGTTGTGGGTCTGCGTTTCGGCGCTAATGTGGCGGTGCGCCTGGCGTATCTGTCAGCACATCAGCTCAGAGGTGCGGCACTGCTCGGACCGGTTGTACATGATTTGTTTGTCAACCCGGAACGCCAGGAAATGGTGCCGCGCATGTATATGGATGTGCTGGCAAGCCGTGCGGCGGAGCGTTGTGTTGATCTTGATACTATCCGCAGCCGACTGAGTTGTTTATCTCTTAAAAATCAGGGGCTTCTTGGTCGCCGCTGCACACTGCCAATAATGAGTGTGTGCTGGAAAGATGATGTCTTCAGCCCGAAAAGTGAATCAGAGCTTATCGTCCGCTCATCGTCCGACGGAAAATTACTGGAGCTTGGCAGCACGCCGGTTTTTGATACATTCCATAAATCATTAGATGAAACTACGCGCTGGCTGACCAAAATTTTGTGCTGAACTGCATAAAGCCATTGATAATTCCTGTCTGTTTGCTACAAATAAGCCTTCACTGAAAGGAGGCTTAATGATGTCGGCACTGGTTTCAGATTATACGCGCGGTAAATTGCTGCGACGTTTTACCGCTTTGGGTCCGTACATCCGTGAGCCACAGTGTCAGGACGGACACTACTTTTTTGACTGTCTGGCCGTGTGTGTCAACGCAGATGCCGCCCCGGAAAAACGGGAATTTTATGGCTGGTGGCTTACGCTCACTCCGCAGGAACAGGGCTTTGTATCTGAATACCGTCTCGGAATATTTGATAAAAGCGGTCACTGGCAGGAAAATAAACTGTCCCGTAAAGAGACACATGATACGGTCTGTAACACATTGATTACGTTTCATCCCCGTCTGCACGCCGTTCTCTGTGAGCTGGGCCTGACACTCACTCCGTCACCGGAAACGCCTCCCCCCGTTAAATTGCCGGAATAATTTCCGGATTTGCGTTATGCCTGTTGGCATAGCGCGCGCCACCTGTTAAAACAGATTATCTTTTCTTATCCCGCTAAATAATGGTAGAACGCAATGAATAGCAGCCAAACGCTGGTTGTAAAACTGGGCACGAGTGTGCTGACCGGTGGATCACGACATTTAAATCAGGCACGGATTGTTGAATTAGTCCGCCAGTGTGCTCAGCAATATGAAAAAGGGCACCGTATTATTATTGTCACCTCCGGGGCGATTGCCGCGGGTCGTGAACACCTTGGTTACCCCGAACTCCCCGCCACCATTGCGTCCAAACAGTTGCTTGCCGCGGTCGGGCAGAGCCGCCTTATCCAGTTATGGGAGCGGCTTTTCTCCATTTACGGGATAAATATCGGACAGATGCTTCTGACCCGTGCTGATATGGAAGACCGCGAACGTTTTCTTAATGCCCGCGATACACTCACTGCACTGCTGGATAATGGCATTGTGCCGGTTATCAATGAAAACGATGCAGTGGCAACAGCTGAAATCAAAGTCGGTGATAATGACAACCTTTCTGCGCTGGCAGCGATTCTGGGCGGGGCGGATAAGCTCCTTCTGCTGACTGACATTGAAGGCTTATATACCGCTGATCCGCGCAGTAACCCTGATGCCACACTAATCTCTGAAGTACATGAAATCAGTGATGAATTACGCGGCGTGGCCGGCGACAGCGTCACCGGTCTGGGCACCGGCGGTATGGCGACCAAACTTCAGGCGGCGACAGTCGCAGGTCGTGCCGGTATTGATGTCATTATTGCCGCAGGCGATCGCGCCGGTGTGATTTGTGATGTCATTGATGATATCCCGGTCGGCACCCGTTTTTTCGGTAAAAAAGCGCCGATGGAAGCCCGCAAACAATGGATCTTCGGTGCACCACCGGCCGGGGAAATTATTGTGGATGACGGCGCGGAAACGGCCCTGAAAGATAATGGCAGTTCGCTGTTACCGAAAGGCATTAAAACCGTAAACGGAAATTTCTCCCGTGGCGAGGTTGTCCGGATCCGTACATTAAGCGGGCGGGATCTGGCTCACGGCGTCAGCCGTTATAACAGTGATGCGCTGCGCCTGATTGCCGGACGGCATTCACAGGAAATAAACACAATTTTAGGCTATGAATACGGCGCAGTGGCTGTTCATCGCGACGATATGATTGTCAGTTAAGGATATAACCGTATGTTAGAACAAACAGGAAAATCGGCGCAGGCTGCGTCCCGGGTGCTGGCTCAGTTGTCAGGAAAACAAAAAAATCAGGCACTGACCCGCATTGCTGATCTTCTGGAGCAGAACAGTGCGCCTATCCTGCTGCCAATAAGATTGATATTGCCAACGCGCGTGAACAGGGCACATCAGAAGCAATGCTGGACAGACTGCTGCTGACTCAGGCGCGTCTGGAAAGTATCGCAGCCGATGTGCGCAAAGTTTGCCTGCTGGCAGATCCGGTCGGTGAAGTTATCGACGGCGGTGTGCTTGACAGCGGGCTGCGTCTTGAACGCCGCCGTATGCCACTTGGCGTGGTGGCGGTAATTTATGAAGCCCGCCCGAATGTCACAGTTGATGTCGCCTCTTTGTGCCTGAAAACCGGTAATGCCGTTATTCTGCGCGGCGGTAAAGAAACGCATAACACCAATGTGGCAACAGTCCGCGTTATTCAGCAGGCACTCAGTGAGTGCGGGCTGCCGGCTGCGGCAATTCAGGCGATTGACGATCCTGATCGCGCACTGGTCACTGAATTACTGAAGATGGATCGCTACGTGGATATTCTTATCCCGCGCGGCGGTGCCGGACTGCACCGTTTGTGCCGCGAGCAATCAACCATTCCGGTTATCACCGGCGGGATTGGCGTGTGTCATATTTTTGTGGATGAGAGTGCAGATTTACACAAAGCGCTGCCGGTCATCGAAAATGCCAAAGTACAGCGCCCGGGTGTGTGTAATGCAGTCGAAACATTGCTGGTGCATGAAAAAGTTGCCGCTGAATTCTTACCGTTGCTGAGTGAAAAAATGGCCGCAAACGGCGTCACACTGCATGCCTGCCCGCTATCTCTGCCGCTGCTGAAGGACGGCGCAGCACAAGTGATTGCGGTGACAGATGCACAGTTGTCGGATGAGTGGCTGTCACTGGATCTGAATGTGGTGGTGGTGGCGGATATTGACAGTGCGATTGACCATATCCGTCATTACGGCACACAGCATTCCGAATCGATCCTGACACAATCGATGTCACAGGCGGATTACTTTGTGGCAGGCATTGATTCATCGGCTGTATATGTGAATGCCAGTACGCGCTTCACCGATGGTGGTCAGTTTGGTCTGGGCGCAGAGGTTGCGGTCAGTACTCAGAAACTGCATGCCCGCGGGCCTATGGGACTGACAGCACTGACGACGTACAAGTGGATTGGCACCGGCGACCATACTATCCGCTCATAATCCGGCAGGTTGTATTGGTATCGCCAATGATGCTGATTAATGTATCAACAGCATCCGCGGGAAAGCGGATGCTGCTTTTGCTTTTTGTCTGAGTACGCTATGATAGGTCATTGTAATTTACACTTATGTAAAATATTTTGAACACCTGGCGGGGTAAACCGGATACTTATGAATCATCAGGATAAAAAACCGATTATTTATCTTATTGGTGCCCGCGGAGCAGGTAAAACGACGCTGGGTAAACCGTTATCACATGCATTACTGTACGATTTTATTGACACAGATGCGCGCGTGACACAGCAGTGTCAGATGTCTATCGCTGAACTGGTTGAGCGCTCCGGCTGGGATCGTTTCCGTGAGCTGGAAAGCGATGTCCTGCGACAGGTCAGCCAGCCACAGCACCTTGTTTCTACCGGCGGCGGTATTGTGATGGCACCGGAAAACCGGGCCTTTATGCAATCAACCGGCTGGGTTGTGTATCTGCGCGCGACAGCTGAAGTCCTGGCTGAACGCTTGTCACACACACCACAGGCACACCAGCGCCCGAGCCTGACAGGCAAATGCATTGTCGGGGAAATGGCGGAAGTTCTGCAAAAACGCGAACCGCTTTACCTGGAATGTGCTGATATTGTTGTCGATGCTACCCGCCCCATCCCTGAGCTTATCGGACACATCTGCAGCCGTATTCATACCCCGGCATAATAGTCAGCAGAGAGTGAGCAGTGATAAGTGATAATTCCCGGATAATTGATATTTTACTTAGTTCTGTCAGCCGGTTAATCAATCCGGTGTGGTATTATTGTGAGAACGCCGCCTGAGTTATTAGCGGAACAATAAATGCACAGGGAATTCAGTATGTTGATGAACGTGTTACGCGCACTGCTTCGCGGATTATTCCGCATTCGTGTCACCGGTGACCTGAGTAATCTGAATCAGCCACGAAGTGTTATCACCCCGAATCATGCTTCTTTTATTGATGGTGTTCTGCTGGGGCTTTTTTTACCCACCCGGCCGGTGTTCGCGATGTACACCAATTACGCCACACCATTTCTGATCCGCTGTTTAAAACCCATTGCTGACATTGTGCCGGTTGATCCGCGTAACCCGCTGGCATTGCGGCATCTGATCCGCGAAATAGAAAAAGGTCGTCAGATTGTGATTTTTCCGGAAGGCCGTGTGACTATCACGGACTCCCTGATGAAAATCTATGATGGCGCGGCGTTTGTTGCCGCCAAAACCGGCGCAAAAATAATCCCGGTGCGGATAGACGGCGCGGAACTGACGTATTTAAGCCGGATGCGTAAGGTCATCAAAACCCATTTTTTCCCGAAAATTACCATTCATATTCTGCCGGCAACAGAAATCCCGATGCCGGTTGCTCCGCGTGCTGCTGAACGCCGCCGTCTGGCGGGAGAGCGTCTGCGGGATATTATGATGGAGGCACGTATGGCGTGCCGTCCTTCACTGACACTGCCGCAGGCATTTCTGGGTGCCGTCAATCGCTACGGGCGTTTTCAGCGTTGTATTGATGACATCAATTTCAGTGAAGACAGTTATCAGGGATTATTAAAAAAATCTCTCGGGCTGAGCTGCATTATCAGTCACTGCACAACTGAAGGGGAGCGGACCGGCTTCCTGTTACCGAACGCGACTGTTATGGCGGCAGCTATTCTCGGGGCATCGATGCGCCGCCGGGTACCTGCATTACTAAATTATACCGCCGGCGTTTCCGGGCTGCGCAATGCCATGAAAGCGGCGGGGGTAAAAACGATTATTACATCGCGTCAGTTTCTGGAGAAAGGCAAGTTAATGCATTTGCCGGAACAACTGACAGAGGCAAACTGGATCTATCTGGAAGAGGCAAAACAGACGGTTACCCTGAAAGACAAACTGTGGGTAATGAAATCGCTGGTGATGCCAAAATCGGCATTATTACCTCAGAAACCGGAAGATGATGCATTGATCCTCTTTACCTCCGGCTCAGAAGGAACACCGAAAGGGGTGGTTCACAGCCATGACTCGCTGCTGACAAATGTGGAGCAGATTAAAACCGTTGCTGACTTTACGCCGAAAGACCGTTTTATGTCCGCACTGCCGCTGTTCCATGCCTTTGGTCTGACCGCCGGACTGTTTACACCGTTATTATGCGGCTGCCGGATTTTTCTGTATCCCAGCCCGCTGCATTACCGGATGGTACCGGAATTGATTTATGATCAGAATTGTACTGTTCTTTTCGGCACATCGACATTTCTGACCAATTACGCCCGCTTTGCTCATCCTTATGATTTTACCCGTGTCCGTTATGTCATCGCCGGAGCTGAAAAATTAGCCGAAGCGACAAAACAGATCTGGCAGGAAAAATTCGGCGTGCGTATTCTTGAAGGGTACGGGGTGACTGAATGTGCGCCGGTTGTGTCTATTAATACGCCGATGGCAGCCCGCTCCGGTACGGTCGGCCGTCTGGTTCCGGGAATGGAATCGCGTCTGCTGCCGGTTGCCGGTATTGAACACGGCGGATTATTGCAGGTCCGCGGGCTGAACGTGATGAAAGGTTATTTGCGGGTGGAAGCCCCCGGGCTGATCGAACCACCTGTGGCTGAAAATGCACAGGGCGAGATGCAGACCGGTTGGTATGATACCGGGGATATTGTCAGTGTTGATGCCGACGGATTTATTACTATCCGCGGCCGCGTAAAGCGTTTTGCCAAACTGGCAGGGGAAATGATATCGCTGGAAAGTGTTGAACAACTGGCACTGAGTGTCTCACCCGGACAACTGCATGCAGTCGTCACCAGACCGGATATGAAACGCGGTGAAGCGCTGGTGATGTTTACCACTGACAATGCCTTAGATCGCGCGCAGTTGCTGGCGCAGGCGAAAGCTAAAGGACTCCCTGAGCTGGCGGTTCCGAGAGATATCCGTTATATCGCGCAACTGCCGGTGCTCGGCAGCGGAAAACCGGATTTTGTGACGCTCAAACACCTGGCATTACAGGAGCCGGAACTATGACCGCATCAGTCCCGCTATTGAATAAAGGCATGAAAGCCGTTTTAGCCTCACAGTTTATTTCTGCGTTTGCCGATAACGCCATCTTATTTGCGATCCTCGCACAGCTCAGCGCCCGGAACTACCCTGAGTGGAGCCAGCCGATGCTGCAGATGGTCTTCGTGCTGACCTTTATTGTACTGGCACCATTTGTCGGACAGATAGCAGACTGCTTCCCGAAAGGGCGGGTCATGCTGATGTCTAACGGTTGTAAGCTCATCGGTGCAATTGTTATCTGTCTCGGATCCGATCCGTTCCTGGGTTATGCAATGGTCGGGATTGGCGCGGCGGCCTATTCACCGGCTAAATACGGGATCCTCGGCGAGCTGACAACCGGCGAACAGCTGGTTAAGGCGAACGGGCTGATTGAAGCATCGACTATTGTGGCGATTTTACTGGGATCGGTCACCGGCGGATTTCTGTCTGATTATCACATCAGTATGGCGCTCATCATGTGTACGGTTATGTATGCACTGGCTGCGGTTACGAATCTTTATATTCCGCGTCTGCCACCGGCAAAAATGGCACAGAGCTGGAATTTACGCATTATGATGAGCACGTTTGTCCGTGCCGTGGTTTCGCTGTGGCAAAATCAGGAGAGCCGTTTTTCTCTGACCGGCACCAGTTTATTCTGGGGGGGCTGGTGTAACACTGCGCCTGATGCTGGTTCTGTGGGTGCCGTCGGCGCTCGGGATCACCGGACAAACCATGCCGACCGTACTGAATGCGATGGTGGCAGTCGGGATTGTGGCGGGCGCGGGGCTGGCAGCACGGTTTATCACGCTGGAAACAGTACGCCGCTGTATGCCTGCCGGGATATTGATCGGCGTAATGGTCATTATCTTTACCTTTCAGACATCGGTTGTGCCGACAAATATTACCCTCGTTCTGCTCGGTGTGTTTGGCGGGTTGTTTGTCGTACCGCTTAATGCATTACTGCAAAAACGCGGCAAAGAAACGGTCGGCGCGGGGAATGCTATCGCGGTACAGAACCTGGGCGAAAACGGTGCCATGCTGATTATGCTGGGGCTCTATTCGCTGGCGGTGAAAGCAGGGGTATCTGTTGTGGTGATTGGTGCCACATTCGGCAGCCTGTTTGCGCTGGCTATCGGCGGATTATGGCTCTGGGATATCCGGCGTAAAAAACAGATCTTATAACGGGAGCGACTGATGAATGACGAACAGATACTTGCGCAGCGCAGCACGGAACTGGGAAAACATCTGTCTGATGCCGGGCTGAGTGTCACCACGGCGGAGTCCTGTACCGGCGGCTGGATAGCCAAGGTCATTACAGATATCTCAGGCAGCTCTGCGTATTTTCAGCGGGGATTCGTGACTTACAGTAATGATGCCAAACACACGATGATTGGTGTGTCGGAACAGACATTGAATGTTTACGGCGCAGTCAGTGAGGCGGTGGTGTGTGAGATGGCGGCCGGCGCACTGAAAACAGCAGGCGCGGATCTTGCGGTTTCCGTCAGTGGCATTGCCGGTCCTGACGGCGGCAGCGCGGATAAACCGGTCGGCACCGTGTGGTTCGGCTGGGCGTGGCGTGAAAACGATAAACTGAAAACAGCGGCTCGTCAGTACTGTTTTCAGGGTGATCGCAATGCGGTGCGCTGTCAGGCGGTGCTGAAAAGCCTGGACGGATTAATCGCCATTCTGATAAAAAAATCACTTGATACTGTATGACTATACAGTATAATCAGTTTCAACAGATTACGTTCAAACCATTTTAATAACCCGGGGCAGTGTCTCAGGGTTGAGACGGGAGTTTACATGGCTATTGATGAAAACAAACAAAAAGCACTGGCAGCAGCCTTAGGTCAAATCGAGAAGCAATTTGGTAAAGGTTCCATTATGCGTCTGGGCGAAGACCGCTCAATGGATGTTGAAACCATCTCAACCGGTTCTCTGGCACTTGATGTTGCACTGGGTGCGGGTGGTTTACCGCTGGGGCGTATTGTTGAAATCTACGGGCCTGAATCTTCCGGTAAAACCACACTGACATTACAGGTTATTGCTGCTGCACAGCGCCAGGGCCGTATTTGTGCCTTTATCGATGCGGAGCATGCACTGGATCCGGTCTATGCGAAAAAACTGGGCGTGGATATTGATAATCTGCTGTGTTCCCAGCCGGATACAGGTGAACAGGCACTGGAAATCTGTGATGCATTAACCCGCTCAGGCGCTGTCGATGTCATTATTGTTGACTCCGTTGCCGCACTGACACCAAAAGCTGAGATTGAAGGCGAGATTGGTGATTCTCACATGGGCCTTGCTGCCCGTATGATGAGCCAGGCAATGCGTAAGCTGGCCGGTAATCTGAAAAACTCAAATACTCTGCTGATTTTTATCAACCAGATCCGTATGAAGATTGGTGTGATGTTTGGTAACCCGGAAACCACAACCGGTGGTAACGCACTGAAATTCTATGCATCTGTCCGTTTGGATATCCGCCGTATCGGTGCGGTAAAAAATGGTGATGAAGTTGTCGGCAGTGAAACCCGCGTTAAAGTAGTAAAAAATAAAATTGCAGCACCGTTTAAGCAGGCTGAATTCCAGATTATGTATGGCGAAGGGATCAACACCATGGGTGAACTGATTGACCTTGGCGTAAAACATAAAATGGTTGAAAAGGCCGGTGCATGGTACAGCTACAACGGTGAAAAAATTGGTCAGGGTAAAGCTAATGCGACTATTTACCTGAAGGAACATCCTGAAATGCTGATGAACTGGATAAAAAGTTACGTGATTTACTACTAAATCATGCCGGTGAATTAAGCTCAGTGACAGACACTTTTAATGAAGAAACTGAAACTGAAGATGCAAATAACGAAGAAGTTTGATTAATAAAATAATACGTGCCATGCATTTATTTTAATAAAATCATCCTGTTATGAGTGAAGCCATGCCCGCCACGGGTGTGGCTTTATTTTTATTTACAGTCATACGCCTCTTTCTGACTAAAACCCCTTCCCCGGCCGAATAAATTGTGTTTGATCGAACAGACTTTCAGAAAAAGTTTATTCGCTTTACAATGGGGTCAGTGAATGGATTTATCTGGGATTTAATGTCCAAGGGAAAACGTTAAATTTCTCCCCGCCTTGATTGATCCGCAGGTTGAACCGGAGCGGCTTTACTGTCTGTTTCGCAGTTCATGAATCTTCTTATTTCAGCTTGATTTCGGGATAAATATGAGCAAAAGCACCGCTGAGATCCGTCAGGCGTTTCTCGATTTTTTTCATACAAAAGGACATCAGATTGTCCAGAGCAGCTCCCTGGTACCGAATAACGATCCGACGCTGCTTTTTACTAACGCAGGGATGAACCAATTCAAAGATGTTTTCCTGGGTCTGGATAAACGTCCGTACAGCCGTGCAACAACAGCACAGCGCTGTGTTCGTGCGGGCGGAAAACACAACGACCTCGAAAACGTCGGCTACACTGCACGTCACCACACTTTCTTTGAGATGCTGGGTAACTTCAGCTTCGGCGATTACTTCAAGCATGATGCTATCAATTACGCATGGGAACTGCTGACCGGCAAAGAATGGTTTAACCTGCCGAAAGAAAAATTGTGGGTCACCATTTATGCGACAGACGATGAAGCATATGAAATCTGGAACAAAGAGATAGGCGTACCGGCAGAACGTATCATCCGTATCGGTGATAACAAGGGCGCCAAATATGCATCAGATAACTTCTGGCAGATGGGTGATACCGGTCCTTGTGGTCCGTGTACTGAAATTTTCTTTGATCATGGCGACCATATCTGGGGTGGACCTCCGGGATCACCTGAAGAAGACGGTGACCGCTATATTGAGATCTGGAATATCGTTTTCATGCAGTTCAACCGCCAGTCTGACGGCACATTAGAACCACTGCCGAAACCGTCTGTTGATACCGGTATGGGGCTGGAGCGTATCACTGCTGTACTTCAGCATGTTAACTCCAACTATGACATCGATTTATTCCGTGCTCTGATTGCTGATGTGGCAAAAGTCACCGGCGCTGCGGACCTGACCAGTAAATCATTACGCGTGATTGCAGATCATATCCGTTCCTGTGCATTCCTGATTTGTGACGGTGTTATCCCGTCGAATGAAGGACGCGGCTATGTATTACGTCGTATCATCCGTCGTGCTGTCCGTCACGGATACATGATAGGTGCGAACGACACATTCTTCTACAAACTGGTCGGCCCGCTGATTAATGTGATGGGAACCGCCGGTGAAGAACTTACCCGCCAGCGTGTAATTGTCGAAAAAGTTCTGAAATCAGAAGAAGAGCAGTTTGCCCGCACCCTGGAGCGTGGTCTTCAGTTACTGGATGATGAATTAGCTTCTCTGAAAGGGGATACCCTGAGTGGTGAAGCAGCTTTCCGTCTGTATGACACTTACGGCTTCCCGCTGGACTTAACCGCGGACGTCTGCCGTGAGCGTAATTTGAAAGTAGATGAAGCCGCATTTGAAGTCGCGATGGAAGAGCAGCGCCGCCGTGCCCGTGAAAACAGCGGGTTTGGTGCAGATTATAACAGTCTGATCAAAGTGGATAAGCGCAGTGATTTCTCCGGATATGACCATAACGAACAGGCGGCAACCATTGTTGCACTGTACAAAGAAGGTCAGCCGGTAACTGAACTTAATGCCGGAGATGAAGGCCTGGTTATTCTGGATAAAACGGCATTTTATGCCGAATCCGGTGGCCAGGTGGGCGATACCGGTGTGCTGGCTAATAATGATGCACAATTCACTGTGCTGGATACGCAAAAATATGGCCAGGCAATTGGTCATCTGGGGCGTGTCGCTCATGGAAAACTAACGGTAAATCACAAGATTACCGCTAAGATTGATGAAGAGCGCCGCAATGCTATCCGCCTGAACCACTCCGCAACGCACCTGATGCATGCTGCACTGCGTCAGGTTCTGGGTGAGCATGTGTCTCAGAAAGGCTCTCTGGTTAATGATAAATACCTGCGTTTTGACTTCTCTCACTTTGAGGCCATGACCCCGGCACAAATCCGTCAGGTTGAAGATTTGGTGAATGCAGAGATCCGTAAAAATGAGCCGGTTACGACTGAGCTGATGGATCTGGAAGATGCGAAATCGAAAGGTGCGATGGCACTCTTTGGTGAGAAATACGACGAGCGCGTCCGTGTGCTGAGTATGGGCGACTTCTCGACTGAATTGTGTGGTGGTACACATGCCACCCGTACAGGCGATATAGGCCTGTTCCGTATCATCAGTGAATCCGCGACTGCGGCCGGTATCCGCCGGATTGAAGCTGTCACCGGTACGGGTGCATTGGAAACGGTATATAATCAGTCAGATGCCTTATCCTGTGTGGCACAACTGGTAAAAAGTGATGGAGCGGGCGTTGGTGAGAAAGTGAAAGCAGCACTGGATAAAATCCGTTTACTGGAAAAAGAGTTACAGCAACTCAAAGAACAGCAGGCGGCCCAGGACAGCTCATCTATGACCAAAGAAGCAGTTTCAGTTAAGGGCGTTAAGCTCCTGGTGAAACAACTGCCTGACACTGAACCTAAGATGCTGCGGACGATGGTTGATGATCTGAAAAATCAATTAAGTTCCGGAATAATTGTGCTTTCAACTATCAGTGATGATAAAGTTAGCCTGATTGCAGGTGTAACAAAAGACCTGACCGGCAAAGTAAAAGCCGGCGATCTGGTTGCCTTTATTGCTGAGCAAATCGGCGGTAAAGGCGGCGGTCGTCCGGATATGGCTCAGGCCGGGGGTACAGATACTGCTGCTTTACCTGCTGCGATGGCGGGTGTTGAAGAGTGGGTTGCATCACGCCTGTAATCTGAATAAGTCTGTACAGGAGCACGCTTCGGGGTGCTCCTGATATTGGTGATAGGGTCTTTGTATCACTAAAATTAGGCCGCAATTTTTAACTACACTAAATATTGCAATGTATATAAAACTACATATAGTTTACAAATAATAATTCCTATACCCAACGTCATTCAGGGGGCAGTCACGAATCTGCAGTTTGAATGAATAAGGGTATATACGCTTTCACGGTGTTGGATGGATAATGGCGGGCGAATTCAGTGGCCCGACTCTTTTAAAATTTCAAGGAGCAAAGAATGCTTATTCTGACTCGTCGAGTTGGTGAAACACTCATGATAGGCGATGAGGTAACAGTGACGGTACTGGGTGTTAAAGGTAACCAGGTACGAATTGGTGTCAACGCCCCCAAAGAAGTTTCTGTTCACCGTGAAGAAATTTACCAACGGATCCAGGCTGAAAAATCTCAACCAAATAATAATAACTACTAAGTTGTGAGGCGCGCTCGTTACGATGACGGGCGCCTTCTTCTTTTTTACACTATCGTCATTCGAATCAGCCGTCATTATCCCCGTTCTTATTTTTTTTTCCTGCATAAATCACCCGTTTTTTTGTCACTTTATTTGTTTCCGTGCATTCTTCACCTGAAATAATCGGGTTGTACAGCGACGGTCACAACCGGGCATGCTGATAATATGCCGGCGTTAAAACAGACGTATCGTTGTGAAAACCAACAGAGTGCGCGCTAATTGTGCAAACGATCGTGAGATATGAAAAAGTTAGGAAAAAATGTTTGACTTCTCAGTGGGGGAAAGTAATATGTGCGCCACACAACGACGACATGACGGAAACGAAATTCATTGTTGTGTGGTCTGAAAAATGGTGAGATGGCCGAGAGGCTGAAGGCGCTCCCCTGCTAAGGGAGTATGCGGTCAAAAGCTGCATCGAGGGTTCGAATCCCTCTCTCACCGCCATCAGATTATGCACCCATAGCTCAGCTGGATAGAGTACTCGGCTACGAACCGAGCGGTCAGAGGTTCGAATCCTCTTGGGTGCACCATAACGAACCCCACGATGTTATCATGGGGTTTTTATTTTGGTGTCAGCAAACACTAAAATAAAAAAATCAGGTTTGAAAAGATATTTTCAGGTATGCACCCATAGCTCAGCTGGATAGAGTACTCGGCTA
>NZ_LZEX01000024.1 GCF_001676055.1 Morganella psychrotolerans
TATCGATCTGATCGAATGCACGCGCAGAACCACCGTAGGTTTTAGCCAGAACGGTAGTGATTGCAGCTGTCAGGGTAGTTTTACCGTGGTCAACGTGGCCGATAGTACCAACGTTAACGTGCGGTTTCGTACGTTCAAACTTTTCTTTAGACATTAGATTGTCCCTCTGAGACACGGAATCGGTGGTTACACCACATCAACCAAGCAGTATTGCTTGTCTGGGTATTTACAGAGATAAAAATCAGGGAAGGGAGAACAACGGAAGTGGTGCTGATAGGCAGATTCGAACTGCCGACCTCACCCTTACCAAGGGTGCGCTCTACCAACTGAGCTATATCAGCACATCTTGGAGCGGGCAGCGGGAATCGAACCCGCATCATCAGCTTGGAAGGCTGAGGTAATAGCCATTATACGATGCCCGCGTGAACTCGGCTACCTGACTTAAATCGGCTGTAACTGAATCTCAGGTATTTTACATCGAAGGAGTGATGAATAAAACACCCGGGATAATAATTCACACTAGATGGTGGTGGGAGAAGGATTCGAACCTTCGAAGTCTGTGACGGCAGATTTACAGTCTGCTCCCTTTGGCCGCTTGGGTATCCCACCTGATCTAAATTGTTAATTGGTGCCGGCACCAAGAGTCGAACTCGGGACCTACTGATTACAAGTCAGTTGCTCTACCAACTGAGCTATGCCGGCATCAAGTGCTGCGCATTCTATGGAGACTTTGAGCAGGATGCAACAAAAAAAATTGCTGAAATTGTTCTTTTGCTCACAAAGTACGCATTCTTCCGTGTTTTGCTGTTTTTTTCAATGGGTAATGTACAAAATAGCAGCGCCGGTTATAACACCCGTGATTAGGCAATCACACAGACTGACTATACAAAATTCAATAATCAGATTACTTTTAGCACTTTATTTATATCTTTCGTAATGCAATTTATGTCTCCGACATCAAAAAAAATGCATTTTTTCAAAAAAATTGCTACGCCTGACTTCCATCTCTCGCTATGATGCGAATTATTTTTTGGCCGGTACGGGGTTTTATGACCGGTCCAACCTGCGTAATAAAGGCAGACGTTGGTTTATGTATAAAGAAAAATCGCTCTCTCCTTATCTTCATTTCAGCCGTAATCAGTGGGCCACTTTACGTAACTCGGTTCCGATGACCCTATCTGAGCAGGAAATTGACGAGCTGCGCGGTATTCACGATGAAATTTCAATTGATGAAGTTATCGCGATTTATCTGCCATTATCCCGTTTGCTGAATTTCTATATCAGTTCAAATCTGCGCCGCCAGGCTGTGCTTGAACAGTTTCTCGGCAGAAACGAAGCTAAAGTACCTTACGTGATTGGTATTGCCGGCAGTGTTTCTGTCGGTAAAAGCACGACAGCCCGCTTGCTTCAGGCACTTCTGAGCCGCTGGCCGGAACATAGAAAAGTAGACCTGATCACCACAGATGGTTTCCTTCATCCTAACTCGGTGCTCAATGAGCGCGGAATTATGAGAAAAAAAGGATTTCCTGAATCTTACGATATGCACAATCTCGTCCGCTTTGTGTCAGAAGTAAAATCCGGTACACCAAAAGTGCTTGCGCCGGTTTATTCTCATCTGACCTATGACATCATACCGGATAAGCAGCTTGTCGTGGAGCAGCCGGATATCGTCATTCTGGAAGGATTGAATGTGCTGCAAAGCGGCATGGATTATCCACAGTCATTGCACCATGTGTTTGTTTCGGATTTTGTGGATTTCTCTATTTACGTAGATGCACCGGAAGAGTTGCTGAAAAGCTGGTATATCGGGCGTTTTCTGAAATTTCGTCAGGGCGCATTTACCGATCCGAACTCCTATTTCCATCATTATGCGCAATTGGAAGAGAGCGAGGCTGTCGGTATCGCATCAACTATCTGGGATGAAATTAACGGGCTCAATCTACACGAAAATATTTTGCCGACCAGAGAGCGCGCCAGTTTAGTGATGACGAAAGGCGCAAATCACATGGTGACAAATGTGCAGCTGCGAAAATAGTAAATTTACCTGCTGATAACAAACCGGCATTACGCCGGTTTGTTTTTTGTATTGATGCCACGCAGTGAAATTTCTCCGCCGATATAGGGAGTAACTTCGCCGAATTGATCCAATAATAACGCACCCTGCCCATTAATCCCGCGAGATACACCAACAACCTCCCGTTCACCAATAATTAATTTTACTTCTCGGTTAAGATAGTTATCAAATGCATACCAGCGCTCAATAAACGGTGTGAGCCCACTTTTTTCAAACAGATGAAGCGCATCAATCAAATGATTGATAAATGCGGCGGCCAACGTATTTCGATCAATACGGATACCTGATTGCTCCAGATTGATCCACTGCTGCCCAATCTGATCTGTACTGGTATTTTCCATTGTCAGATTAATACCAATCCCGATGATGACATGTGCGGCATCACCCGTTTTTCCCTGAAGTTCGACTAAAATTCCGGCCAGTTTTTTATCTTCAAGATATAAATCATTCGGCCATTTTACTTTTACGCCTGTTGCACCCAGTTCGTGCAGTGTTTCAGCAAGAACGATACCGACCACCAGACTTAGTCCGATTGCCGCCGCCGGTCCCTGTTCCAGACGCCAGTACAGTGAGAGATACAGGTTTCGCCCGAACGGTGATACCCATTGACGCCCACGACGCCCGCGCCCCGCGTACTGATATTCAGCCACACACGCATCACCGGATGACAGTTGCCCGATTTTATCCAGCAAATGCTGATTGGTGGAACCGATAACAGGCAGCACATCTATTTTCCGGCCGGGTAAGAGCGCATTGATAGCCTCTGACTGCAGCAGGTTCATCGGCGCAAAGAGGCGGTAGCCCTTTCCCGTCACTGTCTCCATCTCAATGCCCATTTCACGCAATGTACGGATATGTTTATTGATACCCGCCCGGCTCATGCCGAGTGTGTCGCCAAGCTGTTCACCTGAATGGAACTCGCCATCAGACAGGATCCGGATGAGCGTCAGCGGCATGCTGTAATCTTTCATGCAATGGCCTCTGTTGCGTTGATTTCGCCTGTTGCACCAATAAAACGGACTTCCGGCTCTAATTCAATCTGAAAACGGGCAGCAACCTGCTGACGGACATAACGGGCAAGACGGATGATATCATCCCCTGTTGCCTGCTCCCGGTTGATAAGCACCAGCGCCTGATTCACATGTACAGATGCGCCACCTTCTGAATGACCTTTCAGCTGACACTGATCAATCAGCCAGCCTGCAGCCAGTTTTATACCATCCTCAACCACATACTGCGGACAGGACGGATATTCCGCTTTTATTTTCTGCGCAAGTTCTGTGCTGACTACCGGATTTTTAAAGAAACTGCCGGCATTGCCGGTTATTTTCGGATCCGGTAATTTACTTGTCCGCATATTGCAAACCATATCGAAAACCTGCTGCGGTGTAACTGTTGCCGGATCCAGTGACTTCAAATCGCCATAGCTCAGTTCAGGAGCCCATTGCTTAGGCAGCTTCAGGCCTATGGCAGTAATCGCATAACCGTTCTGATATTCATGTTTAAAGATACTGTCCCGATAGCCAAACCGGCAGGCATCTGCACTCAGACGTTCTGTTCTGCCATCAGCAAGAGAGGTAACATCGACATAGTCACAGACATCTTTAAATTCAATGCCATACGCGCCAATGTTCTGGATAGGGGCCGTACCGGCGCACCCCGGGATCAATGCCAGGTTTTCCATTCCGCAGATCCCGTTTATCAGTAAAAAACGGATCAAATCGTGCCAGTTTTCACCGGCACCCACATCAACCAGCCACGCTGTTGGTGTTTCACGGATAGTTTTCCCCATAACTTGATTCATCACCACCGTGCCGGCAAAATCAGTGGTAAACAGGACATTACTCCCGCCGCCTAACAACAGGAAAGGCACATGTGCCGCCTGTGCCGACTGCCATAAATGACACAGCTCAGAAACAGTCTCAGCTGTTTCTATATTTAACGCGCAGGCTTCAATACCAAAAGTATGTAACAGGCGAAGTGAATTAGCAGGCTCAAGGGACATAATGAAAACTCATCGGACAAACATGTTCCTAGTTTATCAGTCAACCGACGCGGAGCACAGTAAAGCCATACATCTGACAACTTTAGCGGCAGATAAACGCAAAAAAGCCACCCAATGGGTGGCTTCTCGGCTTAAATAATAACCTGGCGGTTCCCTACTCTCACATGGGGAGACCCCACACTACCATCGGCGCTACGGCGTTTCACTGCTGAGTTCGGCATGGGGTCAGGTGGGACCACCGCGCTATTGCCGCCAGGCAAATTCTGTATATACCGAACTTAAAATCTATGGTGCTGATACCCAGATTCGAACTGGGGACCTCACCCTTACCAAGGGTGTGCTCTACCAACTGAGCCATATCAGCAAAAAATCCATGCCCTTGGGCACGGATTTAAAATAATAACCTGGCGGTTCCCTACTCTCACATGGGGAGACCCCACACTACCATCGGCGCTACGGCGTTTCACTTCTGAGTTCGGCATGGGGTCAGGTGGGACCACCGCGCTAGTGCCGCCAGGCAAATTCTGTTCATCCAAAACAAGCTGTTTAATAACCGGTATGAATCTATTCATCCATCACCCGTTATCTGAAAAATTGATTTTCTTTAGTCTCTCAACTCAAAACACCTTCGGTGTTGTCAGGTTAAGCCTCTCGGTTCATTAGTACTGGTTAGCTCAATGCATCGCTGCACTTACACACCCAGCCTATCAACGTCTTAGTCTCAAACGTTCCTT
>NZ_LZEX01000025.1 GCF_001676055.1 Morganella psychrotolerans
TGGATGGATCGCAGTTCATTATCCTAACCAAAAAGTGAGTTAGGAGTTCTAAATGAACCGCCCTGTGCGGAGCCGCATGCAGGGTGGTGTGGGGGCTGGAGGCTAGATACCTCCGGCTACCCGATTAGATGACTGAGTTTATTAGTGGGCACTTGCTTTGGAAAGCAAGTTTAAAACTACTACACCACTAACTATGAGCCCCATACCTACAAAGCCCCACGCATCAAGCTTTTGCCCATGAAGCAACCAGGCAATGGCTGTAATTATGACGACGCCGAGTCCCGACCAGAGTGCATAAGCAACACCGACAGGGATGGATTTCATAACCAGAGAAAGAAAATAAAATGCGATGCCATAACCGATTATGACAACGGCGGAAGGGGCAAGCTTAGTAAAGCCCTCGCTAGATTTTAATGCGGATGTTGCGATTACTTCGCCAACTATTGCGATAACAAGAAAAAGCCAGCCTTTCATGATATATCTCCCAATTTGTGTAGGGCTTATTATGCACGCTTAAAAATAATAAAACCAGACTTGACCTGATAGTTTGGCTGTGAGCAATTATGTGCTTAGTGCATCTAACTTTGTTTTAGGGCGACTGCCCTGCTGCGTAACATCGTTGCTGCTCCATAACATCAAACATCGACCCACGGCGTAACGCGCTTGCTGCTTGGATGCCCGAGGCATAGACTGTACAAAAAAACAGTCATAACAAGCCATGAAAACCGCCACTGCGCCGTTACCACCGCTGCGTTCGGTCAAGGTTCTGGACCAGTTGCGTGAGCGCATACGCTACTTGCATTACAGCTTACGAACCGAACAGGCTTATGTCCACTGGGTTCGTGCCTTCATCCGTTTCCACGGTGTGCGTCACCCGGCAACCTTGGGCAGCAGCGAAGTCGAGGCATTTCTGTCCTGGCTGGCGAACGAGCGCAAGGTTTCGGTCTCCACGCATCGTCAGGCATTGGCGGCCTTGCTGTTCTTCTACGGCAAGGTGCTGTGCACGGATCTGCCCTGGCTTCAGGAGATCGGAAGACCTCGGCCGTCGCGGCGCTTGCCGGTGGTGCTGACCCCGGATGAAGTGGTTCGCATCCTCGGTTTTCTGGAAGGCGAGCATCGTTTGTTCGCCCAGCTTCTGTATGGAACGGGCATGCGGATCAGTGAGGGTTTGCAACTGCGGGTCAAGGATCTGGATTTCGATCACGGCACGATCATCGTGCGGGAGGGCAAGGGCTCCAAGGATCGGGCCTTGATGTTACCCGAGAGCTTGGCACCCAGCCTGCGCGAGCAGCTGTCGCGTGCACGGGCATGGTGGCTGAAGGACCAGGCCGAGGGCCGCAGCGGCGTTGCGCTTCCCGACGCCCTTGAGCGGAAGTATCCGCGCGCCGGGCATTCCTGGCCGTGGTTCTGGGTTTTTGCGCAGCACACGCATTCGACCGATCCACGGAGCGGTGTCGTGCGTCGCCATCACATGTATGACCAGACCTTTCAGCGCGCCTTCAAACGTGCCGTAGAACAAGCAGGCATCACGAAGCCCGCCACACCGCACACCCTCCGCCACTCGTTCGCGACGGCCTTGCTCCGCAGCGGTTACGACATTCGAACCGTGCAGGATCTGCTCGGCCATTCCGACGTCTCTACGACGATGATTTACACGCATGTGCTGAAAGTTGGCGGTGCCGGAGTGCGCTCACCGCTTGATGCGCTGCCGCCCCTCACTAGTGAGAGGTAGGGCAGCGCAAGTCAATCCTGGCGGATTCACTACCCCTGCGCGAAGGCCATCGGTGCCGCATCGAACGGCCGGTTGCGGAAAGTCCTCCCTGCGTCCGCTGATGGCCGGCAGCAGCCCGTCGTTGCCTGATGGATCCAACCCCTCCGCTGCTATAGTGCAGTCGGCTTCTGACGTTCAGTGCAGCCGTCTTCTGAAAACGACAAGGGCCGCGCCGCTTCGTCAGAATAGAGTCTGCTTTCCCATTTTTTGACACATGCCCGCGAAGGTTATAGATTTCAGCCTGACAGAAACGGGGTTTGAGGCGCAACGGAACAGAAAGTGCACTTAAGCCGCCTTCAACCAAGGAGACATCGTGCAGGGGCACCGCATCGGCTACGTCCGGGTCAGCAGCTTCGACCAGAACCCGGAACGCCAACTGGAACAGACCCAGGTGAGCAAGGTGTTCACCGACAAGGCATCCGGCAAGGACACCCAGCGCCCCCAGCTCGAAGCGCTGCTGAGCTTCGTCCGCGAGGGCGACACGGTGGTGGTGCACAGCATGGATCGCCTGGCCCGCAACCTCGACGACCTGCGCCGCCTGGTGCAGAAGCTGACCCAGCGCGGCGTGCGAATCGAGTTCTTGAAGGAGGGGCTGGTATTCACCGGCGAGGACTCGCCGATGACCAACCTGATGCTGTCGGTAATGGGGGCCTTCGCTGAGTTCGAGCGCGCTCTGATCCGTGAGCGGCAGCGCGAGGGTATCGCCCTGGCCAAGCAGCGCGGCGCGTACCGGGGCCGCAAGAAG
>NZ_LZEX01000026.1 GCF_001676055.1 Morganella psychrotolerans
AAAAAGAACCTGAAACCGTGTACGTACAAGCAGTGGGAGCACCCTTGTGGTGTGACTGCGTACCTTTTGTATAATGGGTCAGCGACTTATATTCTGTAGCAAGGTTAACCGAATAGGGGAGCCGCAGGGAAACCGAGTCTTAACTGGGCGATTTAGTTGCAGGGTATAGACCCGAAACCCGGTGATCTAGCCATGGGCAGGTTGAAGGTTGGGTAACACTAACTGGAGGACCGAACCGACTAATGTTGAAAAATTAGCGGATGACTTGTGGCTGGGGGTGAAAGGCCAATCAAACCGGGAGATAGCTGGTTCTCCCCGAAAGCTATTTAGGTAGCGCCTCGTGAATTTATCTCCGGGGGTAGAGCACTGTTTCGGCTAGGGGGTCATCCCGACTTACCAACCCGATGCAAACTACGAATACCGGAGAATATTATCACGGGAGACACACGGCGGGTGCTAACGTTCGTCGTGAAGAGGGAAACAACCCAGACCGCCGGCTAAGGTCCCAAAGTCATAATTAAGTGGGAAACGAAGTGGGAAGGCTCAGACAGCCAGGATGTTGGCTTAGAAGCAGCCATCATTTAAAGAAAGCGTAATAGCTCACTGGTCGAGTCGGCCTGCGCGGAAGATGTAACGGGGCTAAATTATGCACCGAAGCCGCGGCAGCGATATGTAAATATTGTTGGGTAGGGGAGCGTTCTGTAAGCCTGCGAAGGTGACCTGTGAGGGTTGCTGGAGGTATCAGAAGTGCGAATGCTGACATAAGTAACGATAATGCGGGTGAAAAACCCGCACGCCGGAAGACCAAGGGTTCCTGTTCAACGTTAATCGGAGCAGGGTGAGTCGACCCCTAAGGCGAGGCTGAAAAGCGTAGTCGATGGATAACGGGTTAATATTCCCGTACTGGTGATAACTGCGAAGGGGGGACGGAGAAGGCTAAATCATCCGGGCGACGGTTGTCCCGGTTTAAGCGTGAAGGTGGACTGACCAGGAAAATCCGGTTGGTTATTAAACACTGAGGCGTGACGACGAGCCACTACGGTGGTGAAGTGATTGATGCCCTGCTTCCTGGAAAAGCCTCTAAGCATCAGGTTATCATTAATCGTACCCCAAACCGACACAGGTGGTCAGGTAGAGAATACTCAGGCGCTTGAGAGAACTCGGGTGAAGGAACTAGGCAAAATGGTGCCGTAACTTCGGGAGAAGGCACGCTGGCATTAGGTGAAGTGGTTAACCCATGGAGCTGAAGCCAGCCGCAGATACCAGCTGGCTGCAACTGTTTATTAAAAACACAGCACTGTGCAAACACGAAAGTGGACGTATACGGTGTGACGCCTGCCCGGTGCCGGAAGGTTAATTGATGGGGTTAGCGCAAGCGAAGCTCCTGATCGAAGCCCCGGTAAACGGCGGCCGTAACTATAACGGTCCTAAGGTAGCGAAATTCCTTGTCGGGTAAGTTCCGACCTGCACGAATGGCGTAATGATGGCCAGGCTGTCTCCACCCGAGACTCAGTGAAATTGAACTCGCTGTGAAGATGCAGTGTACCCGCGGCAAGACGGAAAGACCCCGTGAACCTTTACTATAGCTTGACACTGAACATTGAATCTTGATGTGTAGGATAGGTGGGAGGCAACGAAATGTGGACGCCAGTCTGCATGGAGCCAACCTTGAAATACCACCCTTTAACATTTGATGTTCTAACCCGGGTCCATAATCTGGATCGGGGACCGTGTCTGGTGGGTAGTTTGACTGGGGCGGTCTCCTCCCAAAGAGTAACGGAGGAGCACGAAGGTTGGCTAAGCATGGTCGGACATCATGCGGTTAGTGCAAAGGCATAAGCCAGCTTGACTGCGAGAGTGACAGCTCGAGCAGGTACGAAAGTAGGTCTTAGTGATCCGGTGGTTCTGAATGGAAGGGCCATCGCTCAACGGATAAAAGGTACTCCGGGGATAACAGGCTGATACCGCCCAAGAGTTCATATCGACGGCGGTGTTTGGCACCTCGATGTCGGCTCATCACATCCTGGGGCTGAAGTAGGTCCCAAGGGTATGGCTGTTCGCCATTTAAAGTGGTACGCGAGCTGGGTTTAGAACGTCGTGAGACAGTTCGGTCCCTATCTGCCGTGGGCGTTGGAAGATTGAGAGGGGCTGCTCCTAGTACGAGAGGACCGGAGTGGACGCACCACTGGTGTACGGGTTGTGATGCCAATTGCATTGCCCGGTAGCTAAGTGCGGAAAAGATAACCGCTGAAAGCATCTAAGCGGGAAACTTGCCTCGAGATGAGTCTTCCCTGACCCTTTAAGGGTCCTGAAGGAACGTTTGAGACTAAGACGTTGATAGGCTGGGTGTGTAAGTGCAGCGATGCATTGAGCTAACCAGTACTAATGAACCGAGAGGCTTAACCTGACAACACCGAAGGTGTTTTGAGTTGAGAGAC
>NZ_LZEX01000027.1 GCF_001676055.1 Morganella psychrotolerans
TTGTGTACGCCCAGCATGGGCATGAACTAATGAGGTGAAAGTCCTCTGTAGGAAGGTCACCGTTTAAATAACATACTGTTATTTAACGTTAACTACTAGCGAATGGCAAGGGCTTAATCGCGAGGTTTGGTCTGGAGGAAGCCGCTAGCAAATTTGCGAGCTGATGAACAAGAACATCATATGAGGCGTAGGCTAGAGGTGAGTTGGCACAAGACGACGAAACCACGTGATCTAATGGCCACCGTAAATGATGCAGCAGTGCAAAGAAAGTTCATGTTCTTATCTGGGGAGATCTGCTTAACACGCGATCGGTTATTAACCAGTAAGGCTCTGGTTTATAAGTGCCTTGGCTTTTCAGTGTCATCGACTGAAAAGAGCGAACCAGATGGAAACCGATAGCGCATGACGGGGTAACTCGGCATGTGATTAAGCAGAAGTCAGCAGACGGCATAGTAGCCAAATGCCCATCGTAATGGCTGGGACATGGTGAAGGCCTGAACATTTAGAAGAAGGAGAAGTCTTGTCAAACTTGTCGATACCCACTACGTCGCCAGACGATTACTATCGGCAGCGTATTGATATGCAACCGGCCTTCAACCGCGATCTATTCCAACAACTGCTCGAACCTGAAAATCTACACCGAGCTTGGCGTCAAGTGAAAGCCAATAAAGGCGCGGCGGGCATCGATGGCATGACCATCGAAGCCTTCCCGCTTTGGATGCAACAAGGCGGTTGGGAACAGTGTAAATCTCAATTAGAACAAGGTGAATACCAACCCTCAGCGGTCAGGCGCGTGGAGATCGATAAACCCGATGGTGGTAAACGCAAATTGGGGATCCCTAACGTCATTGATCGTGTGATTCAACAAGCTATTGCTCAAATACTCACACCACTGTTTGACCCATTCTTTTCGACTAACAGCTTTGGCTTTAGGCCGAACAGAAATGCAAAACAAGCGGTACTGCAAGTAAGAGATATCATCAAACAGAAACGCAAATTTGCCGTCGACGTTGATCTGTCTAAGTTCTTTGACCGAGTTAATCATGATCTATTGATGACTCAACTAAGGAATAAAGTACAGGATAAGCGCCTATTAGCGCTTATCGGTAAGTACCTACGAGCAGGTGTGATGGTCAATAACCAATTTGAAGCAAGCTTTGAAGGTGTGCCTCAAGGCGGCCCACTCTCACCATTACTTTCTAACATTATGTTGGATAGTCTGGATAAAGAGCTGGAAAGCCGAGGGCACAAATTCGCCCGCTACGCGGACGACTTTATCATTTTGGTAAAGTCTATTCGGGCGGGAGATCGAGTACTCAAGAGCATTACTCAATATCTGGCCATCAAGCTAAAACTAGTCGTTAATGAACAGAAAAGCCAAGTGGTTAAGGTCGCTCAAAGCAAGTTTCTTGGGTTTACATTTAACCGAGGCAAGATCCAGTGGCATGCTAAAACATTACACATTTTCAAGCAAAAGATAAGACGGCTAACGAACCGAAATTGGGGCGTGAGTATGAGTTATCAGCTGTTTAAAGTGCGTCAATACATGCAAGGCTGGATCAATTACTTTGGCATAGCTAACACCTATCAAGGGTGTGTCGATTTAGACCATTGGATCCGACGTCGTGTTCGTATGTGTTACTGGCGTCAGTGGCGAAAACCACGGACTAAGGTACAAAACTTACTTAAACGTGGCGTCAGGATCCAAGCCGCTGTTGCTTGTGGTATCACAAGTAAAGGCCCATGGCGTAGCTCTAAAACACCAGGGATACAGCAAGCGCTGAGTAATGAGTATCTGAAGAAAGCAGGATTATATTCACTAAGAGATGGATGGATCGCAGTTCATTATCCTAACCAAAAAGTGAGTTAGGAGTTCTAAATGAACCGCCCTGTGCGGAGCCGCATGCAGGGTGGTGTGGGGGCTGGAGGCTAGATACCTCCGGCTACCCGATTA
>NZ_LZEX01000028.1 GCF_001676055.1 Morganella psychrotolerans
GTAGCCTTCCTAAGAAACACATTCTTCTTTTGCCTGTAAAGTCATACCCATTCTCTCGGCTTGGCGTTTGAGATTTTTTAGTACCCTTTCTTTGTACCGCTCTTCGTAATATTCAGCGCCAGGATCTTTATACTTTGTGCCATATTTCATTGCATTGTAAAACAGTATAGCTATCTTTCTTGCAGTGGCAGTTACCGCTTTTGCTTTACCAATCCTAGATGAGAGCCTTCGATAAAATGCACCAAGGGCTGTATCTGAACGACCAACGGTCGTTGCTGCTAGCCTGAGATGAGCGACAACTCGATTATTACTCTTTCGGGAGTGAGAAGACATGACTTTACCACCACTAATTTTTGAGCCTGGGCATAATGTTAACCACGATGTAAAATGCTTTTCAGTCGGCCATTTATTCATATCTGTACCACACTCAGATATCAGTCGTAACGCAAGAAAAGGGCCTATGCCGTGAATTTGCGTGAGATCAGCCCCTATTAAACGATAAAGCTTTTCTCGCACATCAAATGTCATTGCGTTTGCCTGCTTTGCTCTGTGCTTTGGTTTGGGGATAGGCTCATCGGGTTCGCTCGAATTTATGCAAAGCCTATCGAGTACAGCTTCAATTTGTACATCACATTCATTTACTTGTCGCTGGTACACATCATACAAAATAATAGCTTGACGTAGAGCAAATAGATGTTCTGGCTGATAGTTACCTTTTAGGGCCGCACAAATTGTTTGTTCATCCGCTTTACAACGTGGATCTCTGAATTTTGCTAATATAGCTGGGTCGTGCTCGCCCGCAACGATGGCTCTTACAATCTTCATCCCCGTTACACCTGTGATATCAGAAACGACTATATGCAATTGAACGTTCATGAATGTGAGTGCTTTTTGCATATGTTGAATATGTGCTGCTGCATAATCCAACATACGTTCTCTGACTCGCATATATGTCCGAAGTTCAGCTATTGTAGCATCGGGTCTAAAACTGGCTTTTAGCAAACCACATGCATGAAGCCGCTGGATCCATTGTGCATCTCCCACATCAGTTTTCCTACCTGGTACTGCTCGGGTATCACGTGCGTTGGAAAGGACAACCTCAAAACCATGTTCTTCCAAAATTTCATACACAGGTACCCAGTATACGCCGGTCGACTCCATAGCGACGGTCGTTATTCTACATTTAGTTAACCAACGTGCCATGTTATGGATATCGCCAGTAAAAGCTTTAAACGTTTGAACGGATTTGTCACTGCGATCAGGAGGAACGGCGACAACATGAAAACGGCCACCTATATCTATACCCGCAGCATTAGGATTGATGACAGGAAGTGATTGGGATTTTGGTTTTAATTTTGACATAGTAACCTCGGCTCAATTGTGAATACCGGATGGGGAACTCGGATTAATCACTTTCCTAAACGGGGTCTATGCCACCAACATCGGGTCCGCAGATTTCCCTGGGTCAGGTTTTTTGACGGGATTTATGTCTCCAAAAGGCGTACGACCACTATCCGGTTAATTTAGAGTATAGATCTTTCTATGTTTCTAGTCAGATGGGGGATATCGCGAAATGTAGGCAGTTTTTTTAAGATCTCATTATGCTCTTCAAGTTGCGCGATTTTCTTTTTTAATTC
>NZ_LZEX01000029.1 GCF_001676055.1 Morganella psychrotolerans
CGGTAAGTGTCAAGGTAGTTGTCACCCTTTGTTAATTTAGGCAGCCTGTTTTTCCCGCTCAGGATTCAGGGTGACGGTCTCTTTTCTTTGCCAGTTCCGGGTATCTCCGGACCACCGTTCGGGATGGGTAGCTTTTGCTGTTTTGTACACTGCATCACGTTGTTTCAGCAGGGTAATATCCTCACCGGTATGCCGCTGCGACGGCGTGACATAGCCGATGCCGCTGTGCAGATGCCTGTCGTTGTACCACCGGGTAATTTTTCCCACCCATTTCCTTGCTTCCGTCAGGGTTTTAAAGCCCTGTGATGGCCACTGCGGCACGTATTTCAGGGTCCGGAACACGGATTCCGCATAGGCATTGTCATTGCTCACACGCGGTCTGCTGTGGGATGGCGTGATGTTCAGCTCATGCAGTTTCATCTGTAAGGTCTGTGATTTCATCGCCGCCCCGTTATCCGCGTGCAGTACCAATGGCTGACGCCAGCACCCCTCACGCAGGACTGTGCGCTGCATCAGCGCCGCCGCCTGTTCGCCGCTTTCGGTCTCATACACTTCGTAGCCGGTGATTTTCCGGCTGTAGATATCGAGTATCATGTAGAGATAAAACCAGCGTCCGCGCACCACCGACGGCAGCCAGGTGATATCCCATACCCAGACCTGACATGGCCCGGATGCGGTAAAGGTGGTCGGTACCGGTACTTTTTTCGGGCGCTGCTGACGCCCCCGGTGATGAAGTTCTCCGTGGCGGCGCAACACCCGGTAAAAGGTGGATTCACCCGCCAGATATATCCCTTTATCCGCCAGTTTCGGGACAATTTGGGACGGCGGCAGACTCGCGTATTCAGGTTGATGGCAGACAGTCAGTATCTGTTTTTCTTCTTCCGGACTCAGCTTGTTCACCGGCACCGGACGCACTGCGCCCGGTCTGCCGTCCGACGGGGATATCTGCCAGCGCCGCCAGGTCCGCAGACTCAGCTGAACTTCCCGGCAGGCAACAGCCAGCCGTGCGCCGGAGCTCACCGCCTCATTAATCCACCGGATAAACAGGGTGCGTTCGGATGCCGGAGTCAGTCGTCCCCGCCGGTTTCCCCGTAATAATCGCTGAGCTTTTTTCGCAGCACCAGGATTGCCGCCGCCTCCGCCAGGGCTTTTTCCTTGCGGACCAGCTCACGCTTTAACTGTTTGTTTTCCTTCTGGCTTTGCTTCAGTGCGGCTTTATCTCCGGGAGAGGATACCTGAAGAAAACCCTGTTTCCACTGCACCAGCTGCTCCGGATAGAGTCCTTTTTTGCGGCAGTATTCCGCCACTTCCGCTTCGCTGAGTGTGGCGGTTTCCACGATGGCGGCAAAGCGGGCTTCCGCCGGCCACTGTTCACTGTTTTTGTCTGCACCGGGCACGGGTTTTCCTTCTGATTTAGCCTGATTACGCCAGTTATACAGCGTAGCTTCGGATATTCCTTCCGTTTGTGCAACTGCGGAAACGGTCATGTTGTACGGCGGTAATAATTTAGCCAGTATGGCGGCTTTTCGTTCAGGTGAAATACGTTTCATGTGTCACTCCGCGCCCTCAGGTTTATTTTTCAGAGGGGGTGACAACTATCCTGACACTGAGGG
>NZ_LZEX01000030.1 GCF_001676055.1 Morganella psychrotolerans
CCATCCCGAACGGTGGTCCGGAGATACCCGGAACTGGCAAAGAAAAGAGACCGTCACCCTGAATCCTGAGCGGGAAAAACAGGCTGCCTAAATTAACAAAGGGTGACAACTACCTTGACACTTACCGGTTTGCAGCCACTTCAGTCGTCATGGGGGGAGGGACAATGGAACGCAACACCAAGTAGATTGATGGCATAAAGTTCCTTCAATTCCGATCTGCTCTCCCGCTTTCATTTTCTGCTGCAGATCACTTTTGTTGCCATTCCTTTACAACAGCTTCCCAATCGACAGTTCTCTCGACCAACTTCCCATCCGCATACTTTCTTGTCCAAACATCCCAGAAGTCAGGGTCATCAGAATGAGGTTGCTGCTCTTTCGTCAAATTTTTCATTTTAACTAGGACAGGAAGTTCAGATGCCCAGCCCATCAGTATTGCATGTTGGGATGGTAATGAAGGTAGTTCACGGAGTAATCCTCGCAAATTATCAGGTACCATTTTATGAACTTGCTCCTGATCTTTGTCGTTACTAATTCGATGCAAAAGAAAAGTATTACATTGAGACAAAACCGTAGGTGATAACTCTGATGGTCGTTGTGAGGAAATCACCATACCAAGACCAAACTTTCTGCCTTCTCGTGCGATTTTCTCAAACACTTGGCAGCAAACGGCTGCGACATCCTGATTTTCAGAGTCATCACGATACCGTTTAATAAATGTATGTGCTTCTTCAGCGACAAGTACCGTAGGTAAAGATTTATTATATAGCCGCCTATAACGTTGCAATGATTCAAACACAATCCTTGAAATAACAGCTGTCACAAGATGAGTAATTTCTGTTGGTACTAAAGAAAGATCAATAATTGAAACACAGCTATCATCATCGCCGGTTCCATCCTTTCCAATATAAGTTTCTAACCAATTGGCTAAGTCAACTCGGTGCTCTGAGTCATTGGTTATAGGTTTCATTCTCGTATCAGCAAGCATTGTGCGTATCCTAGCCACTAAATATTCGACATATTGCTCACTGCCATTTTCCTGGGCTAATGCCTCTAAATAGGAAACTAAATTACCTCCGTCAAAAGGGCCCTCAGTGTCAGGATAGTTGTCACCCCCTCTGAAAAATAAACCTGAGGGCGCGGAGTGACACATGAAACGTATTTCACCTGAACGAAAAGCCGCCATACTGGCTAAATTATTACCGCCGTACAACA
>NZ_LZEX01000031.1 GCF_001676055.1 Morganella psychrotolerans
AAACCGCACGTTAACGTTGGTACTATCGGCCACGTTGACCACGGTAAAACTACCCTGACAGCTGCAATCACTACCGTTCTGGCTAAAACCTACGGTGGTTCTGCGCGTGCATTCGATCAGATCGATAACGCACCAGAAGAAAAAGCACGTGGTATCACCATCTCTACCTCACACGTAGAATATGATACTCCTGCACGTCACTACGCGCACGTTGACTGCCCGGGGCACGCCGACTACGTTAAAAACATGATCACCGGTGCTGCACAGATGGATGGCGCTATCCTGGTTGTTGCTGCAACTGATGGCCCTATGCCACAGACCCGTGAGCACATCCTGTTAGGTCGTCAGGTTGGTATCCCTTACATGATCGTGTTCCTGAACAAATGCGACATGGTTGACGATGAAGAGCTGCTGGAACTGGTTGAAATGGAAGTTCGTGAACTTCTGTCCCAGTATGATTTCCCTGGCGACGATACTCCAATCGTTCGCGGTTCAGCGCTGAAAGCACTGGAAGGCGTACCAGAGTGGGAAGCTAAAGTTGTTGAACTGGCTAACTACCTGGATACTTATATCCCACAGCCAGAGCGTGCAATTGACAAACCATTCCTGCTGCCGATTGAAGACGTATTCTCAATCTCAGGTCGTGGTACAGTTGTTACCGGTCGTGTAGAGCGCGGTGTTGTTAAAGTTGGTGAAGAACTGGAAATCGTCGGTATCAAACCTACCGTTAAAACCACCTGTACCGGTGTTGAAATGTTCCGTAAACTGCTGGACGAAGGTCGTGCAGGTGAGAACGTCGGTGTTCTGCTGCGTGGTACTAAGCGTGAAGATATCGAACGTGGTCAGGTACTGGCTAAACCAGGTTCAATCAAACCACACACCAAATTTGAATCAGAAGTTTATATTCTGAGCAAAGATGAAGGCGGCCGTCATACTCCGTTCTTCAAAGGTTACCGTCCACAGTTCTATTTCCGTACAACAGACGTAACGGGTATGATCGAACTGCCGGAAGGCGTTGAGATGGTAATGCCGGGCGACAATATCCAGATGGTCGTAACGCTTATCCACCCAATCGCAATGGACGAAGGTCTGCGTTTTGCAATTCGTGAAGGCGGTCGTACCGTCGGCGCGGGTGTTGTAGCAAAAGTTCTTGCTGCATAACGCGATCGCGTATTAAGAAGGGAGCTACCGGCTCCCTTTTT
>NZ_LZEX01000032.1 GCF_001676055.1 Morganella psychrotolerans
TTTCCCCGGCGATCCCAGTGAAAATAGACTTTTACCGCGCCCTGTTCATTGGTGTAAATTTCTTCCCCCGGCGGTCCGACAACGGTTGCCAGTTCGTCGCCGTCTGCCTGCGGTCTGAAACGGGATAACGGACGCCATTCCTGAGTTCCCGGGATAAACTGTACTGTATTTGAAAGCGTCGTGCCTTCACCGCCACTGTTATCCGCCAGCGGCTGCACGCCGCGATGGCTGACACTGATCACCTGCCACGTTTTATTCATGGTGTCAGCAGGGTGATTGCTCAGTGAGAAGATTTTTCCCGGTCTCAGAGCAACGCAATTTGTACCGGCTGTGCCGGTCTGGCGCTGGTTCTGGGATTGCTCATAGCGCAATTGGGTAAAGGGTTTTCCCTGCTCATCCTGCTGAAAACGCCCGTAACTTTCAAAGGTGGCATGCTGTTTATGCACCTCACCGGTGACCTCATGTTGCAGCGGGTAAGACGGGTTTTGCGGATTGTAATCTTTGTGGATCTGAATATCGTCGCACAGCCGCTCCGTATAGCGCCAGGACGATGCGGTGCTGTCACTGATATCTGTGTCCGCCTGCGGATTATAGGTCAGATGAATACCGGCGGTCATACCAAGGTGGTTATCGCTGTAAAACAGCTTCGGACCCTCTTCAAACCAGAAGTTTATTCCCTCTTCATACGCCAGCCGGCACCAGAAATCGTAAGCGGATTCCCGTTTTTGCGTGATGTAATCCCGCTTCTGATGCAGCTCATCCTGATAGAATTTTTTATCACATTTAACATGTGCTTCATCCAGCAGTGTCGCCAGAATCTCCGGGACAGATTGTTTCTGGAAAATCCGGCTGTCCTGATTCAGGCTCATGATCCACATTTCCGGGCGGATAATAAAATGATACCAGGTTTTGTTACCGTCGGTGTTCCCCTGCTCTGCTGATGCCAGCAATCCCTCAATGGTGCGGATTTTTGTTCCGTTACGCTCCACGGTCAGTGAGGCTGCAAGCCCTAAGTGATCGGTAAAACTGAGCGCCGGTAACGGGCTGACAACAGAAACAGATAAGGTAAATAAAGAAGAAAGGGCTTCATTGAGGGTAAATTCGGTGACCTGAAACGTCTCTTCCGGCA
>NZ_LZEX01000033.1 GCF_001676055.1 Morganella psychrotolerans
GCAAGCCCTAAGTGATCGGTAAAACTGAGCGCCGGTAACGGGCTGACAACAGAAACAGATAAGGTAAATAAAGAAGAAAGGGCTTCATTGAGGGTAAATTCGGTGACCTGAAACGTCTCTTCCGGCAGATTATGGACCCGGCAGGTAAAGACCAGCCCGGAGCGCCCCTGTATGCTCTGTAAGAGATCAGAAAAGGAAGGCATAGCAGTTTCCCTTCATATCGGAAAGAGAATTTCGGACAAAGCTACCGCAGGACAGCGCTGTCCGAAATTCCCTGAGATAAAGAATCAACCCGATCAGCCTGTTGCAGACCGGGTTGTGAGTGTTTACGCTTCGACAGGCGCGCGCCAGTCGTCTGCACCGGAAGTACCGGCAACGGTGTGTTCCCAGTCGATTTTGCGGTAAGAGAGCGACACTTCAATCAGTTGGGTAAAATCAGACTTAGACGGATCCTGACAATGCGGCATTTTGCAGTCGATATTGACGATGGTCGCATCTTCCAGTGACGTGGTGAAGAAATGCTCTTGTTTGCCTTCAACTGAGGTGCGGTACCATTTCAGTTGTACTTTCGGCAGCATTTCACCGGACGCCAGGGCGTTATACAGCAGCGGAACGGCTTTATTCAGTGCAACGGTGAATTTGAACGGGCGGTGCGCACGCTGACCGGATGGCTGACCAGACTGTGGGTCAGTCGGGACAGTCACAATATGGTCAAACTGCTGCACCAGCATTTCGTCTTCATGACCCTGGACATAGATGTTGCCGACAGATTCAGCGGTAAACGCACCGGCGGTGATGTTGCCCTGCGTTTTGCCTTCGATGGAGATGTAGCATGGAGTTGGCATAGTAAATCCTTATAAAATAAAATGATAACAATACGTTACCTGACGTTTCATCGTCATCAGCCAATGCGCATGGTGATAGTGTGAACCCAACGTCATTCAAGATGCAGGCAGGCGGCAAGCTCCGGCTGCCGGGGAGCATACATTAGTATGTGACCCGTCGG
>NZ_LZEX01000034.1 GCF_001676055.1 Morganella psychrotolerans
GAATATATCCGGGTGGACAACGGACCAGAATTTATATCGGATAAACTGGTTCAGTTTTGTACAGAAAACGGAGTGGCACTGAATTATATTCAACCGGGAAAACCGCAGCAGAACGGGTTTATTGAGCGATTTAACGGTTCATTCCGTCGTGAGTTTTTAAATGCATATTTATTTGAATCATTGAGTCAGGTGAAAGAAATGTCCTGGTTCTGGATGCAGGATTACAACCGGAACCGGACACATGAAAGCCTGAATAATCTTCCGCCTGAGATTTATCGGAAGCAACTGGAAAACTCTAATCAGGACTGTTTCAGATAAGGGGGAGTGGACATGGACACCGGGTGATTGTAGGAGCATGCATCAAAGGCAATAGGGAAGCCTGTTCCAGAAAAGTGTTTAGCTAAGCAGAGTGATTGGAGGATCAGGTATCAAACTGGTGCACGATTTGATTTCCCCCAGACTTCCATACTGAGTAAATATACCGTTCAGTTTTACCAGTGGCGAAACAGAACCCTCATCGCTAATGAAATGGGTATTAAAACAAGTGCCCAGATTTTGTCTGGATAAAATTCAGGAACACATATTAGATGAACTGGGGTATAAGGGTTTTGATTTGACAGATATAAAATTTAGATTTACAAATATAAGAATTTTTATAAAGAACAATGGATAGTTGCAGACTGTCTGACTGTTATTGTAAATGTTCCACTTCGTCACCAAATTGCATTGATGCAGATAGTTTTAAACTATCTGCATCACAGATATTCATATTAACATAACCTAGAGTTCAAACCACGCAAGGTGCTTCTCATCTGTCATAAAATTGAGTTGTTTATAGAGCTCTCCATCTTCTTTTATTGTTGTTGTTTTCTGATAGAAACACATTAAGTTATTCGTGCGTAAACAAAAGGAATTTTTATCATACCCGAAGCTTATTGGTGGGATTACTGACTGGGATGTATCATCAAAAAGACGAACCATCTTAGCTGGGTCAAGAGTAATTATTTCGTTTTCATAATCGTTCGTAGAAAACCGTTTAATCCCCCATTCACTTGGCAGGAAGTTTGGTAATGAGAAGCTATCCTTTTTATAAATGTGCAAAATTAAATGAGGTTCATTATAACGGCCATAGTTCCATTTCACTGCTCTGAAATCATACTGACTGATCAAATCATGAAATAATTGTGATTCAAGATACTTTGCAAAATCCCCGTCGGGGATGCCAGCCCAACGTGCAAACAATGTTAGTAATGCTTCAGTATTAACACTCTTCAAAAAATCGTATTTATCGCGCAAATGCAAAGTTCGATCATCAATTTTTTCATCGGAAGTAAAAATTAGATGCTCAAATTTCGTGATGCGCTTTAGCGCCGCTTGGTACTCTTTGCCTGTCAATGGTGCAACAATTTTTACGCTTTTATCGATCTGTCGGTAAGGTGTTTCTGCCCATAGCAGCCCATGTGATTGCGCATAAAGCACTACAGGACCAGGATCATTAATAAGTTCAAAACGTTCATGACCGTTAAATATTCCTATAATCTCATCAAGACTATATTTTTCGAAACAACTATTTGCACGTTCAGCAAGTGAAAGCTTTTTCAATTGCTCGGTTCTTCTTCGGATAAGCTGTTTGTTCAACCACTGCGCATGCTTTCTTACTTCAGTTTGCGTCCATCGAATGAAGGATTCATCTGGTTCTATTAGTTTTTGCTGCATCACCACGATCGGCGCCGGGCTACGGTGTCCGTTGCCGCTCAGGCAGGCTGCAGCGTTCAGTGATTCACAGCGCGCTGAAAGACTAATCCGCTGAACAGGATGCTGATCTGTGGTGTTGCAATCAAAATGCTGTGCACAAGAGGTTTTCCCCTCAGGCTGTGTGTCTGAAAAAAACAACTCTTTATTGCGCTTGTTGGGGCAAACTAGTGTGGCACCAATCATACGCACCGATTCGCGAAAACGGCAGTGCGGTAGCGAGTGCTTGCCATTGGCGCTGACTGTGACAATACGTGGACGAGTCCATAGCCAAAATTGCTCTACATCGCTTATTTCGTCACTTTTGTCTGACAGGTATACCTGTCCTCCATGGTGCGGAGCCTTCATAACGTCGGCTGCCAACCCCATCGGATGTTCTGAAGCGATCCACACCCAATTCTCTTGATCACCAGTAAGAACGATACGTCGACGATGGTGCTCTTCAAGCAATATATCTATCACCAGAACAAGAGAAGTATTATTTACAAGATGCTGACCGAAAAAATCGGGTTCATCCATTGATTTTTTATATTTGTTCAATACGCGGAGTGCGGCTTGATCGCTCTTAAATTCATGGCCATTAAACTGTAACTGATTGGGCAATAGTGCATTTTGGCTGTCGAAAAGCTTTACATCTTGCTGAATAGTATTTTCATCATCGGGCTGTATTTGGGAGCGGATTAACCATTCCAGAGGCAAAGTTGTATGGGTGAGTAGTGGCTGAAGCTCTGATAGAGGAGCGCTATAGAGTTTTTTCATCAGCTTTCTCGCAGGAGATATGACACTTACGGAACCGGTTTCTGTACGGTGAATATGATCTTGGAGAGGATAGATAACACGTATATCGCGTGAGATGGCCAGCTTTTCAATCTCTTCAGCTAATGTCACTGCACTTTGTACATGCGGTGCAAAAAGCCACTTTAATCGCCGAAAGGCAGGCAGACAAGGTAACCATACTTCTCCAATAGAAATACTAAGGTTTTTGAGCAGCTCATTTATCCCTCTCCTATGGTCTGCGTCAACATGGCTCAATACGACAATATCGAGATCGTTTTTGCCATCAGAACGCTTATTTTCTAGATGAGAAACAAGGGCTGAAGACATAGCTAAGCCTCCATCGTATAGAAGACGGAAAGTGAGCGTATCCCGCAGCCAAAACTCAATAAGCTGACAATCTCCGTGGCCGACACCAAAGGTTAGGATATCAACTCGATCTGCATTAGTTAAAGTATGCTGTGCGTTTTTTTTTTGAGCTTCTCGTATTCTTGAGCATGACTTTTGTCCTTACTAGTGTCTCTGTCAGCTAATAAAATGGAAAAAATATTTATATTATCCGTATATTAATTTTAGATTAATTTTTTAATACTCGGTCTGGAGTACGGGTATTACTCACAATTATGCAAGGTGCTTCGACGAAGCTAGTTACTAGAATAAAACCACTTGTACAACACAGCAATGAGCCTCAAAAAATGTTGGTATGCTATGGTTGCTACATACCTTTTACGTATTCAAGCTGGGTATATCATAGGAAATTGAGTGCAGGTTTCCTATCCGTGGCTGGGAGTATGCTATCAGATCGTTCCCAGCCTTAGTTTCTAAACGACCTTTGTCGTATGTAATGTTAAAAGATGTGAACGGCTGTTAGAGAGCAAATGCAGGAAAGATTGAACAGCCGGCTCATCGGGTATATGTCTTTACACCGCAGTAACAATTGGTCCCATTTTACGCTTCTTGGCTGTGTCTTCTGAGCGTTTGTGTATTTGGGTACGCCAATTCTCTAGAGCGAGAATATCAGCAAGAAGTTCCTCTGGGTCAGGAACTGCAACGCCGCCAGCCATGGCTTTGTCATGGGCGTAGTTGGAGCATCTACTCATCCCCGCATGGACTTGTGCATAGTCATTATCGTCTACAATAACTCCAATCAGCCTTTGTGTTTCTACGCCCTTGCGGAAGCGAAGGATAACCTCGCGCAGGAGAACTTCTTCTACTGCTCGTTCCCATGCCATGCGTAAGCGAAAATACGCGTCAACTGTCTGTCGTTGGTGCTCCTGCTCATTGCCTTCTTTATATAGTTTGGCGATTAACTGTTGCTGCGCTTTCAACGCTCCAACGCGTTTACTTGTATTTTTTCCCTCAAATGGCAACTCAGGATCTGCAATACCAAAGCCTTCTGCGCGGCGAGTAAGGCTTTGTGTAAACACTGTAGCACCAGCTTGCTTTGCTTCTTCGGTCAACAAACAGAGGAAGTAGATGTCATGGGTGAAAATAATAACTTGTCGCTGCAACGCTTCGGTTGCGAGGCGTTTGGCAACGCGTTCACGTCGGCGATGGTCTAGAGAAGATACAGGATCGTCGAAGACTACACCCCCTTTGCTGCCGCTTAACCCTACTTCAGCTAGAAATGATCCGAGTGCAATGGCTCGTTGTTCACCTTCGCTCAATATTTCTCCAGGAGAGCGACTTTGTGGCAAATGAAGTTTAAGCTTGTGTAGTGCTTTCCCTCGATCTGTACGGCTTTGCAGGGAAACACTCAAACTACCAACTCCCAATATTCTAAATTCATGGTTCAATGCGTCGGCTAGTTGTTTGGATACGACCTTTTCCGCTAGTTCGGATGCTTTATTGGATATAGCATTTGTTCTGACCGCGCTAAGACAGCTTTTAAGCTTTGCTAAGTGTCCAAGTTTCGTCACTGCAGCAAGTACGGGTTCCTTGACTTGGCTGAGTCTTAGTCGCGCATCCAATTCTCCAAATTGTTTCACCAAAGCAGCGCGAGCTTCTTCATTCGAAGCTTTTTCCAAGGATTCTGCTTCGGTATTCAGTTTGCTTGCTAACTCTTTTAACTCACTTACCGGAGAGTCTAATACTGTATTTAGTCCAGTCCAGTTATGCGAAACAATAGCCGTTTTGATTTCTTCGTGCCGAACTGCCAATGCGGATTCGAAAGACTTAATATCGACTACTAATGATGGGGCAATTTCGGCTATCTCAGACTGTGTTATTTCATCAGAATTTAACGTGATAACTGCGGCTATGAATGGGCGATATTCATCAGCGAGTGCCTTGCGGCATGTCTGAGCATTTTTTTCAGCCTCTGCTTGAATAAAAGACTCAAATCGAAGCAATCTTTCCGCACCTTCAGCCAGTGGTTGCTGGCACAACGGGCACGCATCGTCATGTCCAAGATTAGGGAACGGCTTATTTGGATGGGCTTCTAAAGCAAATTTTCGTGCTGCATCGAATAGTTCTCGCCATGCTTCACCACCCGTCCCGGGTAAAAGGTTTTCCCCCTCCTTAAAGTTTTTTGCGGCTAGAGCGGCGGCTGCTTGAGCTGTACGGAATTTATCAGCAAGGGCTTTAAACTTTGTAATAGCTTCTGGGCCGACGATAAGCTCTTTTTCGATTGCGTTTGTGGCAAGCGCTGTAACGCGGCGTGCGCGTAAGCGCAATAAACCAGCTTTTTCTTTTGGGTTGTTCTCTTTGAGGCTTTTCTCTAGTGTATTTCGTAATGTAAGTTCTTCTGGTTTGAGAGTTGCGAGGGCTTCAATTTGTACAATGTTGGATTTCGCAGAGAGCGCGAAGATCAACTTGCCCACAGCAGTTTCACCATGTAGGTGAGCAAATGAGGTGAGATCTACTGCTGATTGTTTTTGCTCTGCCTCAATAGCGGTTCTTAGTTGTTGACATACTTTTGCAAGAGCTTCGAATACACCCAAACCGTATGGCACATAAGAAAAGTCATCCTCATTATCTAAATAGGCACGAGCGCAACGCGTATCAAAGATAGCTAAAGAAGAAAGTTCAGGTGGTGCTTCTTTTCCTTGATACCAAGTTACCTCCTTGTCAGTACCATCAATAGTGATGTTGAATGATGCCTGAGCATTGCCAGCTTTTACTTCTGGTAAATTAGCATTTGGATGAACAGGTTCTGACTGATCGCGAGCACGGCAGGCTTGTTTCAGAACTCGTGAGTATCCCGATTTACCAGATCCATTATCGCCATAAATAACAGTCATGCCTGTTGGGCTTATCACCAACTGCTGATTTTCTGCAATAGCATTAACATTGTGAAGATTTTTGATGGTGGATAATTTGATATCTGTGTCTTTCTTAGCCTGTACTGGAATTTGATCGTCAGTTAGTGGCTTAGCTTGTCGATTTTTTGGGTCAGGAATCCCAAAATTAAGTTTAAGTAACGCATACAAATCCTCATGATCCTGTGGTGTAAGCGCCTGTTTTACTAATAAGCGAGAAACTGCATCGCTTTGCCACGCAGGAAGTCCCTGCGTCCAAGTCAAGATTTCCTGCAATATTGTCATAGTTCCACCTGTAACTATAATTTTTGAATGTAAGATCAACTAACATTCATAACGTTAGGAAAGCATAACTACAATACGCTGCCAGCGTTCCGGCGACAATTCGTTAGTTGTGACAACGGCTAAGTTTTTGGCATACGCGACCCTGACCCTGACCCCTAATATGATCCATTCATAATCAGGAATATCCGGCTTCTGCCCCTGATTGATCCCACTATTCGCTACATTGTCAGCCACGAGGAAGCCTAAGAAGCCGCAACGGAGTGCCGCTTTGACCATATATTTTTGCGGGCAGAGTCGTGGTGGTGTTAAAGGTATAATCTCCCTGCGAATTTTTCGTGGCACTGTGTGTCGAGATTCGCAGGCTGTGGGGGCGGGCGGCAAAGAGCCCGCTCATCGCTTTAGATGTTTTGGCTCAGACTTGATCTGGCCGTATTCTCTTTTAGAACACGATTCAGCATGACAGTCGGCAACGAGCGAATTCCGGACATAGCCGCTCTACTAGACTAAGGGGAGCGAGTCAAAACTGTTTAGCTAAAGGGTGCATTTAGCACGGCTCCCTCCGATTGCTGGTAAAAACGAAATCGAACCAACTTTACCAGTATTTTTACCAGCAAAAGGGTATGGTTTCGAGTGTTTTTTGGTGAACGAGGGTGAACCTGAAGAAGGGAATAACCAATTGATTAAAAGCAAAAAAGCAGACGTCAGTGAACGTCTGCTTTCTTTAAATGTGGCTCCTCCAGCTGGACTTGAACCAGCGACATACGGATTAACAGTCCGCCGTTCTACCGACTGAACTATGGAGGAAGCGAGTTCTCTGTGAGAACGGGGTGGATAATAATGCGGGCAGAGCGGATTGTCAAAGCGAAAATCACAGAAGATGTTCTGTTTGCCGGACTTCTGAGCATTGCGGTGGAATAATCATCAAAATCACGGTGTTAACAGTGATTTCGGGTTTTTTTCATGTTCTACGGGAGTGCGTTTGTGGTAACAAAACGGCCGGGGTGTCCGGAAGATCAGTGGCAAAGACAGGTATAAGGCAGGGGAACGAAAGGAAGAAATATTACAGACGAAAAAAAACCTGCTCATTGAGCAGGCTTCTTAAATGTGGCTCCTCCAGCTGGACTTGAACCAGCGACATACGGATTAACAGTCCGCCGTTCTACCGACTGAACTATGGAGGAAGCGAGTTCTCTGTGAGAACGGGGTGAATCATAGCGGGCTGATACCGGGTTGTAAAGGACAAAATGCAAAAAAATGTCTGAGTGGTCAAGGGGTGAGCGATTTAATGTAATTTTGCCTGTTGCCTGCGGATATCTCTGATCATTGTGCCTGTATCAGATAAAAAAGGATAAAGCCGGAGGGATGGATCCGCACGGCGGCACCCGGACTGATGCCTGATAAAATGCAAAAAGCCCGCTCAATGAGCGGGCCTTAAAATGTGGCTCCTCCAGCTGGACTTGAACCAGCGACATACGGATTAACAGTCCGCCGTTCTACCGACTGAACTATGGAGGAAGCGTTGTTCCCTTGGGAACGAGGCGCATATTAGCGGGGCGCCTGCGTTGTGTCAATGGGGAAAAATCAAATTTGCACTGTTTGCTCACCAAGTGAACGCTATGAGCAAAAAAGTCGCATAAACAGCGGGTTAAGCCGCCCCTTTCATCCAGTGAGAGGCTTGTTTTTCCGGGTGTTTCTCCGGATAAGCAATAAGGAACAGATCATAAAAAGAAAGATCGTTTTTGGTTTCGGCGGTGCGGCGGATGTTCTGTTTAAGAGCGTCACTTACCTGCGGGTGTGACAGTAAGGCATTAATCGTCTCCGGCGGGACAATTTCACTGACAAACCATTCACCGTTATAGCACACACGCAAATCCAGAACGCCGATATCTGCGAAATGATAGACAGGTTTGATTTCAAAGAGCAGCACTGCGGCCATGACCAGAAACAGGGCGCTGAAACCAAGCAGCCAGTAAAATCCGAAGTACGGGGCGTAATAAATAAGAACACCCAGAAAGAGATAAGACACCACCATTGCCAGGCACAAATAAGGATATGTACGTAGAAAATGGCTGTTAAAACGGGGCTTTCCGTCCCGTTTTTCGCGCTGATTAATATTATCAAGAGCGCTGGTAATAAGCGATTTGACGATATCCATATAGTGACCTCTGAAGATACTTTTATGATACATTATATTAACATAATCATATTCCGGCAGAGTAGATCAGTTGCCTGATTTGTTGGCGGGAAGTGTTATGCCCATAGGGCAAATAAGAATAATCTTAACCCCGCAAAAAATGTGATATGCAGCACTCAATTGACTGAAATTGCGAAAAATAACCAGAATGAAAACGGATATTTATGAGCTCATTCACTTTTTACAGAAATTGCCGTGATAAATCAGTTGCTATTCAGTGTCTGCCATGAGTTAATGTTTGCGGCCCGATAAAAAGAGCAGCTTTATGTATGACAACTGAGTTTGAGCGTGTAGTTGAGTGTTATCCTGGATAGCCTTTGACCGTTTCATCTGCTGTGTGCCTCCATTTAGTTTTTGCTTCCGGCCAGTACCTGCCAATATGGCAATGCATTTATTATATATATAGGAAAGACACATGTCTGACAAAATGAAAGGTCAAGTTAAGTGGTTCAACGAATCTAAAGGCTTTGGTTTCATCACTCCAGCTGATGGCAGCAAAGATGTTTTCGTACACTTCTCTGCCATTCAGGGCGCAGGTTTCAAAACCCTGGGCGAAGGCCAAGCAGTAGAATTCACCATCGAGAATGGTGCTAAAGGCCCGGCTGCAGCTAACGTAACTCCGCTGTAAGATATAGCCAAACCAAATTCCAAGCCTGCCATGTAAGTGGCGGGCTTTTTTTTTGTTCGTTTTTTGTTTCGTTATCCGAAACAGGACACAAAGGGGCACATGATGCGGATAAATGACACTGTGTATGTCAAAACGGACTCAGATATTCCGCGTGAAGGTAAGATTTTACTGATTGAACCTTTTAGTGAAGGCATTATGTATCTGGTTTCATTGCCGGAATACCCCGAAGGTATCTGGTTTTTTAATGAGAAAGAAGGGGGCGACGGGGTATTTGTAACGCCGGGTAATAATATCTGACTTTACTTACCTTGCCGTGCAACCTATACTTTGCGCACTAATTTTAAGCAGAGGATCCGGATTTGGACAGTCACAGTAGCGACATATTGTCGTAATCCGGCCTGCATTCCTTTCTGAACTGCCTGCCGGAATCCCGGCGGCGGTGCATCTTTATCATGTACTGCAATAATCACGCGTGATCCTCTTTAAGGGTAACTCATTGCCAAAGGTATGCAGCATGATCATTATTTTTCATACACTTTTTCCTCCCGGTTACTGAGCAGAAATCCCCGTTATTTTCCATTTTTTCTGTTTTAACACCTGACGTCATTGCGTCATACAGGTGGAGGTTACTATGTTTGCAATTCCTTATTTACTGAATTTACTTGCTGCACTTGCACTCGGTGCATTAATTGGTGCGGAACGCCAGTGGCGTCAGCGCATGGCCGGGTTGAGGACTAATGCTCTGGTGGCAATTGGTGCGACTGTCTTTATTTTAAGCTCAGTCAGTACCTCGCCGAACAGCCCCGGCAGGATCGCGGCACAAATTGTCTCCGGTATCGGGTTTTTAGGTGCCGGCGTCATTATGCGTGAAGGCATGAATATCCGCGGATTAAATACGGCGGCGACACTGTGGTGTTCTGCGGGGATTGGCGTGTTGTGCGGATTGGGTGAATTTACCATTGCCGCCACTGCTACGCTGGTTATTTTATGCGCTAACATTCTGTTGCGGGAAGCCGCACTAAGGATTAATGCACAGCCGAAAAGCCAGGCTACAGACCTGGTGCAGAACTATAAAATTCGTGTTACCTGCCATGAAAAAGATGAAATTTTAGTCCGTACTGTCATTTTACAGGCTCTGAATGGGTTACATGTTCGTCTTAAATCACTCAGTAGTGCAGATATTCAACAGGGATTACTGGAGGTATGTGCTGAAGTTGAGGCTACACCGGCAGAGCAAAAAGAGGTGGAAGGCATCGTTTGCAGGGTAAGTCTGGAGAAAAGTGTCAGTGCGGTGAACTGGATTATTTCGTCAGAGCAACCTGTCTAGATCTTTTCGGGAGCGATTGGTGGCGGCCGCTATGTCTGCCATCAATTTAAAATCCGGATATTTACTTAGCCTGATGGCTTTTAGCTCTATTTCGCGTACCAACAGAATATTGAAACATAGCAATAATTAATAGCGGGACAGGAGTATGATTTTGCTCTTTTATTAAGAATAAAGAACCAGAAAAAAGTTATACAGAGGATAAACATCAAAATGATGATACCGGGATATAGTAATCATACTGAGGAATAAACGGAGTCTTATCTGCGATAAATACGTGATTTTCATCACAAAAATGGGCTGCTGATTTGGAAATTTTTCAGAAAATTTGTTGTATATTGTGATATAAGGCGCAAATAATGGAAATTATTTGAATGGAAAAATAAGTAAGGAAAAGCTCAATTTTGATCTGCGTATTGTTTGGGGGGCTGGTCGCTGAAAATTCTCGTCTAATGCGTGTATTAATACGGTAAATGGTTAGTTATTATTCCGTCGATTTCGATTTACTCGTCTAATTTGTAAAAACAAAAGTATATAGTAACGTCCGGTTACCATATCTCCCCGCGATCATGATCCTTCTGTTTAACCTCTGTATGCTACATTTAATTAACGCTTTTGCTAATAGGAAAATGCCGGGATTGTGACGCACGCAGCCGGGGTGTAACAAATAACAAAAAAACACGGCTCATGGTCAGACAGCTATAGCCGGCAGGGGGCGCAAAGAGGGAGCCGGATTTATAAAAGTACCTCCTGAACGGATATACGTGATGGTATTCGCTTTTAAAAGAAAAATAAAAGAAGAGATGAAAATAAACAATGATGTTTTTTATAAAAAACAGTAATTGAAATGAATATAAAAAACCTGCCAATAATTAAATATATTAAATAATAAATGCCTCTCAGAGAAAATTAGAAACACAACTAACTATAAATTAAATTAATGAATACGTACTAATATTGACTATTTTTTAATAAAAAACCCTTAACATTGATCTTAACCCTGATCATGCGTAATACCGTTACATTTTGTCATGACATGGCTATTCTCATGACGAAAAAATACTAAAATATGGCTTTAATCATGTGAAATAAGCAAAATCAGTGGTTTTAACCGCCATTTTAATCAAGTGTTACTGCATTATTTATTGTAATAGCTGGTTTCCGAATAAAACATCTTGATGTGGATCAATATTCTTTATTCCGTAATGTGATTGGTGTATTGAGCGAGCCGGGAACGTAAAAAGAGTCGGTTTTACCTGAAGATTACTGACATTTGGCTTATGTCAGTTATAAGTGCGGTGGCTATTTGGGATATGAAGAGACAAAATATAATAAATAGTAAAATTGTACTAATGCATAATGGGTTGTTTATATCAGGAGGGTAAAAACAAACATCAGTGGCTTGAATAGTTAATTTTGTGGTGCATAATAAATCACGCCCATAAATGATATAAGCTGACTCAGGCATTAAATAAGCTAGTACTGATCTGCATCGGTACTTTTATTGTTTACAGGTATTCCTGATATATATTTAATTTAAGTTTACTTTTGTGTACTGCACACGCATGCCGGATATACATATATGGACAGACAGACCAAACAATGGAATGAACTTCTCCGGTAATTACAACATTACTTAAAACAGGTTCTCAGGCATCACTCAAACCCGGGGTTTGTTTCTGCGCTACATTGATGCTGCTAATATTCGGAAAGGAAAAAAAAATGAACCCGACGACTGATTTTCTGAAGCATATTTATGACATTAATCTCTCATATTTGTTGCTTGCCCAAAAACTTATCGCTCAGGAAAAAGCCACTGCCATGTTCCGGTTGGGTGTAAGTGACGACATGGCAACTACATTAGCAAATCTTTCCCTCCATCAATTAGTCAAATTAGCAGAAACTAACCAGCTAATCTGTCAGTTCAGATTTGAAAACAGCGAAACGATTGAACGACTCACACGCGATTCCCGCGTGGATGAATTACAACAAATTCATACCGGAATTTTACTGTCAACCCGCCTGTTACAGACACATGGCGCGGGTGACACTGACTCACATGCAAGAAAAAGATAAGTATCATGGCTGAAAAAAGTATCATCAAAGAGGCTCAGGATATCCGTCTCGCGATGGAATTAATCACTCTGGGTGCCCGTCTTCAGATGTTGGAAAGTGAAACACAAATCAGCCGGGGACGACTGATTCGGTTATATAAAGAGCTGCGTGGCTGCCCGCCACCTAAGGGCATGCTGCCGTTTTCGACCGACTGGTTTATGACCTGGGAGCAAAATATTCATGCCTCCATGTTTTATAACGCTTACCAGTTTTTAATGAACAGCGGTCAGTGCTCCGGTGTTGATGTGATAGTAAAGGCCTACCGGCTTTACCTGGAACAGTGTCCGCCCGCACCCGGTGAAGAGCCTTTGCTGGCGCTGACGCGGGCATGGACACTGGTCAGATTTGTGGACAGCGGCATGTTGCAATGCTCTGTCTGTAACGGGTGCAAAGGATCATTTATCACCTATGCACACATTCCTGAAAACAGTTTTACCTGTAGTCTGTGCCAGCCTCCGTCACGGGCAATAAAAAAACGTAAACTTTCCGCTCATCCCGCCGATATTACGCTATATCGACAGGATGGCATTGCCAAAGCGGTAATGTGATTGGATTGATTTGGTAAACAGGCAAAAATATTTTGCCTGTCCTTCCTGAAAACTCCCTTTGACTGCCATCCGATACCTAACTGAGTTAAAGGGAATAGCGTGTTAATACTCATTGGATACATCATTGTTACAGTCACGGTCATCGGCGGCTATCTGATGGTCGGCGGTCATATGGGTGCTCTTTACCAACCCGCTGAATTTGTTATTATTTTAGGTGCCGGATTTGGTGCGTTTATCGTTGGTAACAGCGGAAAATCCATTATTGCCCTGGGTAAAGTGCTGCCACGCCTGTTCCGGCGTTCGGCTTATAACAAAACAATGTCAATGGATCTGATGGCACTTTTGTTTCAACTTTTGAACAAATCCCGCCAGCAGGGGCTTTTGGCACTGGAAAAAGATATCGAAAATCCGCAGGAGAGCGATATCTTTTCCCAGTATCCCCGCGTTCTCAAAGATCCCGTTGCGTTGATGTTCCTCGTCGATTATCTGCGCCTGATGATTACCAGTAACCTGCAAAGCCATGAAATTGAAGCGCTGATGGAAGAAGAACTGGAAACTTTCCGCCAGGAGAGTGAAGTTCCTGCATCCGGCCTGAATATGGTGGGCGATTCCATGCCGGCATTCGGTATTGTTGCCGCGGTTCTCGGTGTGGTCAATGCCCTGGCTTCAGCCGATCGTCCCGCCGGAGAGCTGGGTGCGCTGATTGCTCATGCGATGGTCGGAACATTCCTCGGAATACTTGTGGCTTACGGCTTTATTTTACCGCTGGCCTCTCTTATCCGTCTGCGCAGCGGCGAGCAGTTAAAAATGCTGGAATGCATCAAGGTGACGTTTCTCTCCTCACTTCAGGGTTATCCTCCGCAAATTGCTGTTGAATTCGGCCGTAAAGTGCTGTTCAGCACAGACCGTCCGTCATTTACTGAACTGGAAGATAAAGTCCGTGAGGTGAAAGTCAGTCACCGCACAGAAGCGAAGGACGAGGAGTAATCAGACGATGAAACCGGGTACTACGCAGATTATCCGCGTCAAAAAGCGGGGTGGGCACTCGCACGGCGGCGGACACGGGGGCTCATGGAAGATTGCCTATGCGGATTTCATGACCGCAATGATGGCGTTCTTCCTGGTGATGTGGCTGATTTCAATTTCCAGTCCGCAGGAACTGACACAAATAGCGGAATACTTTCGTACACCACTGAGAACGGCGATTAATCCGGGCTCAAAAACCGGTGATGCGACAAACCCTATCCCGGGTGGCGGCAAGGACATCATCTATCAGGAAGGTGATGTCATGCCGGATCCGAACGGCATGACCGATGATCAGGATGCGGAAGGTAATTTTGAAAAACTGCAGCAGGATCTGGAGCAGGCAATTTTAGATGACCCGCGTCTGAATGAACTGAAGCCGCACTTGTTGATAGACATGATTGATGACGGTTTACGTATTCAGATTGTGGACAGTGCCAACCGCCCGATGTTTATGGTGGGTTCAACACACGTTGAGCCTTATATGCGGGATATTTTGCGGGCGATTGCACCGATCCTCAATAACGTGCCGAACCGCATCAGTATCTCCGGTCATACGGACGACCTGCCGTACGCGAATGGTGCGAACTACAGTAACTGGGAGTTATCCGCAGAGCGTGCAAACGCATCCCGCCGTGAGCTGGTTCGTGGCGGTATGAATGAACACAAAATTCTGCGGGTGGTCGGGATGGCGTCATCTGTTCATCTGGACAAAAAAGACGGGCTGGCGCCGATAAACCGCCGTATCAGTATCATTGTTCTGAATGAAGCAGAAAGGGCCAGTATCCTGCATGAATATGAAGGGGCTGTACCCATTAACAGCATACAGGAACTGAATGCGCTGGAGATGCCTCCGTCTATGATACCTGCGATACCTGCGCAAAAAAATCCGGATGAAATCAGCGTCATACCGCCGGAGCCGGAAAAACAACCGGTGATCCCGGCAGAACCCGGCGTAACACCGCCACAGGATGCCGCCCCGGCGGCGGACATTCAACAATAAATATGAAACACAGGTACTGCCGGATTTCCGGCAGTACCTGTCAGTCGTAACACAAGCCAATTGGATAACAGCGATGGATATAACCGAGTTTTATCAAACGTTCTTCGATGAAGCTGACGAGTTGCTCCTTGATATGGAGCAGCATCTGCTGGAGCTCGATCCTCATGACCCGGACAGCGAACAGCTTAATGCCATCTTCCGCAGCGCACACTCTATCAAGGGCGGTGCTGCGACATTCGGATTTACACTGCTGCAAAAAACCACGCATACCCTGGAAAATCTGCTCGATAAAGCGCGTCATGATGAATTGACACTGACGCCTGACATTATCGATATCTTCCTGGACACAAAAGATGTGATGGGCTCACAACTTGATGCTTACAAAAGTGACCGGCTGCCGGATGAAGAGAGCTTCAACCGTATCTGTGAAGTACTGGGTCATGTGGAGCAGAGTATTGCCGACGCTGCGGTTGTCACCACTCAGCCTGTGTCTGTGCAGGACAGCGCCGGTGATGAACCGGCGGAAACAACCGCTGTTTCTGCTGCAGCGGGAACCGGTTTTGCACATCACATCACCTTTACGCTCAGTCAGTTAAAAGCCACGGAAGTGCCTCTGCTGGCAGATGAGCTGGCACTGTTCGGAACGGTTTATAAAACAGAAGAGGGCACAGACACACTGCGGATCTGGCTCGGAACGAATACCGATATTGAAGATGTTTGCGGCGTGCTCTGCTTTGTGGTGGATGAATCGCAGATAGCGCACGAAGAAACACCGGCGGAAGAGTTAGCCGCTATTCTGGCCGCAGAAGAAAAACCGGCGGAGCAGGAAGAGCCGGATGTTGTGCAAGCCCCGCAGACCGCTCCTGTGGAAAAACAGGCAGAGCCTGCACGCAAAGCCGCGATAGCTAAAACTAAAGGCGACAGCGGCAGTATCCGTGTGGCGGTGGAAAAGGTCGATCAACTGATTAACCTGGTGGGTGAGTTGGTGATTATTCAGTCGATGCTGACACAGCACAGTCAGCAGGTTGAACAGTCAGAATATGCCGATCTGCTCAGTTCGATTGTTCAGCTTGAGCGCAATTCACGGGCATTGCAGGAGTCGGTTATGTCCATCCGGATGATGCCGATGGATTACGTATTCAGCCGCTTCCCGCGCATGGTGCGCGATATCGCCTCCAAACTGAACAAGAAAATCGAACTGAAAGTGGAAGGTAGTTCGACCGAACTGGATAAGAGCCTGATCGAACGCATTATTGACCCGCTGACGCACCTGGTGCGCAACAGTCTTGATCACGGCATCGAAAGACCGGAAGTCCGTGCGGCAAACGGTAAACGGGAAGCCGGGACACTGACGCTGGCCGCTGAGCATCAGAGTGGCAACATCTGCATTGAAGTTCGCGATGACGGCGCGGGGCTGAACCGTGAACGCATTCTGGCGAAAGCCCGCCAGCAGGGAATGGATGTCCACGACAACATGACCAACGATGATATCGCGATGCTGATTATGGCACCGGGGTTCTCCACCGCAGAGGTTATCACTGATGTGTCCGGGCGTGGCGTGGGTATGGATGTAGTGAAACGGAACATCCAGGACATGGGTGGACGTATTCAGATTGGCTTTACGGAAGGCAAGGGAACCATCACCCGTATTCTGCTGCCGCTGACCCTGGCTATCCTGGACGGTATGTCCGTCAAAATTGCAGACGATGTGTTTATCGTACCGCTCAGCGCCATTATCAGCACATTGCAACCGCGTCAGGAAGATATTTACCGGCTGGCGGGCGAAGAAAAAATGTTGCTGGTGCGCGGAGAATATCTGCCGCTGGTCGAAATGCATCAGGTATTTGGTATTGATGGTGCGGAACGCGACCTTGCAAAAAGTATTGCGCTGATTGTTCAGAATGCGGGCAACCGTTACGCCTTACTCGTCGACAAACTGGTTGGTCAGCAGCAGGTTGTGGTGAAAAACGTTGAAAGTAACTACCGCAAAATTCCCGGCATTTCTGCCGCCACTATCATGGGTGACGGCTCTGTCGCACTGATTGTTGATGTGGCGGAGCTACAGCGGATGAACAACGAAATTTTGTGCAGCAAAAAACAGAATACGTCACACGTCGTGATGCAATAAATAAAGGTAAATGACCATGTCTATGATGGATGATGATTTTAACAAACTTGATGAAGAAAAAAACGGCGAAGGGTATCTGATTTTTACCTTAGGCGAAGAAGAGTACGGCATTGAGATCCTGAAAGTACAGGAAATCCGCGGATATGAACAAGTTACCCGCATTGCGAATACGCCTGACTTTATCAAAGGTGTCACTAACTTACGCGGCGTCATTATTCCGATTATCGACCTGCGGGTGAAATTTTCTCACCAGAACGTGACCTATAACGACAACACCGTGGTGATCGTGGTCAATCTCAAAGATCGCGTGGTGGGTATTGTGGTCGACGGCGTATCGGACGTGCTGGTTCTCAAAGATGAGCAGATTGCCCCGGCGCCGGACTTTGCCGTGACATTATCAACCCGTTATCTGACAGGGCTTGGCACCATTGGTGAGCGGATGCTTATCCTGGTGGACATTGAAAAGCTGCTTTCCAGCGATGAAATGGCGCTTATCGACAGCATGGCTGAATGATAACTATGACAAATGGTTTCGGTACATCCTGCACTAAAGTTTTTTTTGATGTGACCGATATCAAAAATACAATAAAACTATGTCAGTAAAAAATTATGTATAGTCGAATTAAAATTGTATCAGGGCTTTTATCCGTCATTCTTATTTTTGTACTGCTGCAATTAGCATCCAGCGGGCTGATGTTCAGCAAGCTGGGTGAGAATCGTGACAGCATACATTTTCTGGATTCACTCCAGAGCCAGAGACAAGTATTAACCCAGAGCTGGGTCAATCTGTTGCAGGCCCGTGCGAACTTAAACCGCGCGGCGAACGGCTTTTTGCTCAAAGAACATACGTTTAAGGATGATGCCAGTGCTGAAGATCTGATCAAAACAGCACACCGTCAGTTAGCGGATGCAGATAACGCCTACGCCCGCTACACAAAAATGATGGAAGGGACGTCATACGATAAGGCTAAGTTTGAAAAACTGCTTTCAACCTATGAAACTTACCGTAATGCCCTGACCCGTCTGGCAACCTATGTGCAGGGCGACCAACTGGAACAGTTCTATACCTATGCGACATCCGGTTACCAGATGAAGTTCGAAGAGCAATTTAATGCGTATTTTGACAGCATATCAATTGCTTTTCGTGGTGAAGTCGATAACGCAGAGAACAATTTCAGCCAGTCACTTTATATGCTGATTGCGCTTGCGATTATTCTGGCACTGACCGGGATTATCAGCTATCGCTATGTTAAACGCGGCATCATTTTCCCTCTGAATAATTTGGTGGAACGCATCAATATCTTTGCTGCCGGTGATCTGACCCCGACAGTACAGGTTGATGGTAATAATGAAATAGCGGATCTGGGGCGTGGTGTTCAGCACATGCAGCAGGAGCTTATCAATACCGTGCGCGGTGTGCGTGATGGCAGTGAAAATATTTATCAGGGCACCAGTGAGATTGCAGCAGGAAACAATGATTTATCTGCGCGCACACAAGAGCAGGTTGCCTGTCTGGAGCAGACCGCTGCCAGTATGAGCGAACTGACTGCCACGGTGAAACAGAATACCGAATATGCCCACCAGGCCAGTGAATTTGCCGGTCAGGCATCTGAAATTGCCCGTGAAGGCGGGAAAGTGGTGTCTAACGTGGTGAATACCATGCTGAATATCGCTGACAGTTCACAGAAAATCTCTGATATCACCGCAGTTATCGACAGTATCGCGTTTCAGACCAATATCCTGGCGCTGAATGCTGCTGTGGAAGCGGCACGTGCCGGTGAACACGGCCGCGGATTTGCGGTCGTTGCAGATGAAGTCCGTAATCTTGCCCAGCGCAGTGCGAATGCGGCAAAAGAAATTAAAACGCTCATTGAAGACTCGGTATCCCGTACCGGAACAGGCGCCCGTCAGGCAGAAGATGCCGGTGAAACCATGACTAAGATTGTGGAATCCGTCACACGTGTTACTGACATCATGGCCCATATCGCAACCGCTTCTGATGAGCAGAGCAAAGGAATTTCACAGGTCAGTATTGCAGTGGCTGAAATGGACAAAGTGACGCAGCAGAACGCCTCACTGGTTGAGCAGTCTGCGGTGGCGGCAAATGTGCTGGAAGAACAGGTGGCAAAACTGTCACAACTGATAGCTATTTTCCGCTTACCGGCCTTGAAACACAGGGACGATAAGTATACTGAACCGGCGGCAAGAACGATTTCAAACGTCGTGAAAACCCCGGACCTCAGTAAGATATCATCGAAGAATCATCAAGATGATGACAATTGGGAAACTTTCTAACAACGCGTCTCAGCTTTGCGCTGTCAGGGTGATACCTGACGGCGCTTTTGTGCATCACAGCGATAACAATAATTGAAGCAGGTGAGCTCTGAGCGGACGCAATTGGGGATGGTATATGTTTGGTAAGAGAATTCGGATTTCTGTCAGTTTATATCTGCTACTCATTTTCTTTTGTGGCATGCAGATAATTTCCAGCGGCTTATCGCTGGGAATTGTTTCATCAGAGCTAACGTCGCTGGAACGGGTCGATCTCGGCTCTAAAAAGCGTGCATTACTGGTTTCATCTTATGAAGATCTGATGCAGGCACGTAACCTGCTGACTCAGGTTGTTATCCATATCAAAGTCGGCTCTGAAGAGAGTGATATCCGTCAGGTGAAAACCGCCTTTGATTTGCTGCTGGACAAAGCCGCTGAAGATTATAACCAGTTTAAAGCGCAACCGGTTCTCAGTGAGAAAGAGGATTTCGCCGGTATCGAGGAGCAGTACCAGTCTTACCTCGGAGTGGTGAAAGAGCTGCGCGGATATATTGATGCCGGTAATATTCCTGCTTACGTTGAGCATCCGACGCAAATGTATCAGGACAGAATGGGGGCGGTTGTCAGCGATTATCTTGCATTACTCGACGATGAAAGCCGCAGTGCCATTGAGTCCGGCACCTTCTATAACCGCCTGGCGTGGATTATGTTCTTCTGCGTGACCGGTACTATCCTGTTTATCTCTGTGCTTGCACATTTCTGGATGCGCTACAAGGTTATCAATCCGCTGACCAGCATGAGTGAACATTTTATGATGGTATCAGAAGGAAAACTGAATCAGCAGATAGATGTTACGTCCCGTGATGAAATCGGTACTGTTTTCGGGCAGTTACAGCTTATGCAGACATCACTGGCAGAATCGATATCAAACGTTCGTCTGAATACAGACCAAATGTATACCGGAATTCGTGAGATTGCGCTGGGCAATAATAATTTATCATCACGTACAGAACAGCAGGCGGCCTCTCTGGAAGAGACAGCAGCCAGTATGGAAGAGCTGACCGCCACTGTGAAACAGAATGCGGATAATGCGCGCCAGGCCAGTGAGCTGGCGGTAACCGCATCGAAAACGGCCGGGCGCGGCGGGAAAATCACAGACAGTGTGATTGAAACCATGACCTCGATTGCCAATAGTTCGCAGAAAATCAGCGCCATTATCAGCGTAATCGACGGCATTGCATTCCAGACTAACATTCTGGCGCTCAATGCAGCCGTTGAAGCTGCACGTGCCGGAGAGCAGGGACGCGGGTTCTCGGTGGTGGCAGGTGAAGTTCGTGCATTGGCACAACGCAGTGCGGAAGCGGCGAAAGAGATCAAATCACTGATTGATGAGTCGGTTGACCGGGTCGGACAGGGTACTCAACTGGTGGACAGCGCCGGTAAGACCATGGAAGAGCTGGTGATTGCGGTCAATCAGGTGACGGAATTAATGAGTGAAATCGCCTCGGCATCCAATGAACAGAGCCGCGGAATTGAACAGGTGGCAACTGCCGTCAGTCAGATGGATCTCGTTACCCAGCAAAACGCCGCACTGGTTGAGCAATCGACCAGCGCCACTGCTGCACTGGAAGATCAGGCTAATAACCTCGTGGAAACAGTGTCGTTCTTTGAATTACCGGATAATAAAGGATCTAAAGCCGGCTTTGTCGGTTAGTGACTCCCCGGTCCCGGCCATCCCTATCGCAGGATGACCGGACCGGAGTTGTATGATTATTTTTACAGAAAGGACAACAAGTACGATGCTTTTTGCGCCACAGATAGCACCACTCACAGATGATGAGTTTGGTCGGGTGTGCCGGTTTATTTATAAAAAGTCAGGCATCGTCCTTAGCATGAATAAAAAAAATATGGTTTACAACCGCTTGTTAAAGCGGCTGAGAGACTGCAATACGGGCACATTTGCTGAATACCTGCGCATGCTGGAACGGGAGCCGTTGCACCCTGAATGGCAGGCTTTTATTAATGCACTGACGACAAATTTAACGGCTTTTTTCCGCGAGCCGCACCATTTTCAGACACTGACGGAATTTATCCGCTCCCGCCGTGATCAGCCGATCAATATCTGGTGTGCGGCCTCGTCAACCGGGGAAGAGCCTTATTCTATCGCGATGACGCTCAGTGATGTCCTCGGACAAAATGCACTGAATGCCAAAGTGATCGCCAGCGACATCGACACCGAAGTGCTGGAAAAAGCCCGTAAAGGTGTTTACCGCCTTGAAGAGCTGAAAAATATGAATGCCCTCCAGCGTCAGCGCTATTTTATGAAAGGCGTCGGGGAATATGAAGGTTACGCGCGGATAAAACCGGCACTCGGCCGGATGGTCGATTTCAGGCTTTTGAATCTGACCGATACAGACTGGCAGTTTCAGGGGCAATTTGATGCCATTTTCTGCCGTAATGTCATGATTTATTTTGATAAAGAGATGCAAAAACAACTGCTGGAACGTTTTATTCCGCTACTGAAGCCTGACGGACTGCTGTTTATCGGACACTCAGAGAATTTATCTCAGTTATCCCAGCGTTATGTCATCAGAGGACAAACCGTATACAGCGTTCAGGCTGCCGGGAGAGGTGATGAAAAAAATAAAAGTACTTTGCGTTGATGACTCCGCGCTGATGCGCCAGTTAATGCGTGAAATCATTAACAGTCATCCGGATATGACGGTTGTGGATGTTGCACCGGATCCGTATGTTGCGCGTGATTTGATTAAACAGCACGAGCCCGATGTGGTCACGCTGGATGTCGAAATGCCGCGTATGGACGGAATAGATTTTCTGGAAAAACTGATGCGTCTGCATCCTGTGCCGGTTGTGATGGTTTCCACACTGACCTCCAAAGGCTCGGAAGTGACGTTAAAGGCGCTGGAACTGGGTGCGGTGGATTTCGTCACCAAGCCGCAGATAGGCATCCGTGAAACGATGATGAGCTATCGTGATCTTATCGGTGAAAAAATCCGTGCGGCAGCTATGTCAAAAGTCACACGGGGAAGCCGCACTCCGCGTCAGGAAAAAACAGCCGCAGCACCGGCCGTTGTCAGTAAACCACTGTCATCGTATGTTTGCCACAACCGCATCATTGCTGTGGGGGCATCAACCGGCGGCACCGAAGCTATCCGCCAGTTCCTGGAAATGCTGCCGCCGGAATGCCCGCCGGTGGTTATCACCCAGCATATGCCGGCCGGTTTCACCCGTTCGTTTGCTGAGCGGCTGAACAAACTGTGTGCGCTTACGGTAAAAGAAGCAGAACACGGCGATACGCTGCTGAAAGGGCACGCGTATATCGCTCCCGGTGATGCACACATGCTGATCGCAGACAAAGGGCATGGTTATCAGGTCGTACTGCAACAGACGCCACCGGTAAATCGTCACCGTCCGTCAGTGGATGTGTTGTTTGACTCAGTGGCAGAGAGTGCCGGGCGTAAATGTATCGCGGTATTACTGACCGGGATGGGCATGGACGGCGCACGCGGAATGCTTAATCTGCACCAGAAAGGCGCGGTAACTTACGCGCAGGATGAGCGCAGCTGTGTGGTGTTTGGTATGCCGAGAGCCGCAATTGAACTGGATGCCGTCGATGAAATCCGGGATCTCCTCAAAATAGCACCGAGCGTGCTGGAAAGACTTGCCGCTGTTTCCGCATAGCGGAAACAGTAATTATTCATTGTATTGATGCAGGAGTGGTTATGGCCGCTAAAGATTTAAATTTTCTGGTTGTTGATGATTTTTCCACAATGCGCCGTATTGTTCGCAACCTGTTAAAAGAGTTGGGATACAACAAAATTGAAGAAGCGGAAGACGGTGTGGATGCACTGGAAAAAATCCGTGCGGGACAGATTGATTTTGTGGTGGCGGACTGGAACATGCCGAATATGGACGGGCTTGAGCTGCTGAAAACCATCCGTGCGGATGATGCACTTAAACATATTCCGGTCATGATGGTCACCGCCGAAGCTAAAAAAGAGAACATTATTGCCGCAGCCCAGGCGGGTGCCAGTGGTTATGTCGTTAAGCCGTTCACCGCAGCCATTCTTGAGGAAAAGCTGAACAAGGTGTTTGAAAAGATGGGTCTGAACTGAGAAGTATCAGCAGAGGGAAAGCAGGATGACGGAAAACATATCAACGGACAGAAATAAAAACAGTGATGACGATTTAAAACAGATCATCACCCGGGTTGGTTTTTTAACGAGGATGTTGAGAGAAAGCATGCGTGAACTGGGATTAGAAAAGGGCGTGCAACAAGCGGTCGCGACAATTCCGGACGGAAAAGACAGATTGCGTTACATCGCTCAGATGACAGCACAGGCCGCTGAAAGAACACTCAACGGGATAGACACCATCAAGCCGTTACAGGTGAAGATGCATGATGAGGCGCTGGATCTGCAGGAACGCTGGCAATCGTCCCCGTCACCGGAGAGTGATCCGTCATTGCAGGAATCAACCATGGCCTTTATCCGCCGTGTGATTGACGGCAGTGCGGTGACCAAAAGTGAGCTGATGGAAATCATGATGGCGCAGGACTTTCAGGATCTGACCGGCCAGGTTGTGAAAAAAATGATGGAAGTGGTGGAAGAAACAGAGAAACAACTGTTATTCCTGCTGATGGAAAATACCCCGGCGGATATCCGTGCAAAACACCCGGTCGACAGCCTCAAGAACGGGCCGCAGATTGATCCGAAAGGCTCAAATGTGGTGGCATCTCAGTCACAGGTTGATGACTTGCTGGATGAACTCGGATTTTAGTTGTAAAAAAACCGCAGTAAGGATACTGCGGTTGCGAAATACCTTTCCACAAGGGAAGGATATTAGATACCCATTGCCTGTTTAACCTGAGCCAGTGCTTCGCTGCCGGCTTTACATGCAGCATCCTGCTGGTCTTTAGGCATTGCAGCGATTTGCTTTTTAGCATCATCGTACTGCTTCATCATTGGCTCTAACTGTGCTTTAGCCGCTTCGTTTTCGCTGGCTTTTTTCATTAAAGCATCAACTTCAGAAAAATATTTATTACAGGTTTCAGTTGCACCCGGAACGGCGGATGCTGTTTTTTCTTCGCCGGAACATGCAGTAAGTGCCAGAGCCATCAAACCCAGAGAGCAGGCTAAAATTGTTTTTTTCATGTAGTGAATACCTTGCTTGTGATTATCGTGGAATAAACCGTCGGAGATTATAAATAAATCAGCAACTATGCCTATCGGAACTATTCCTAATTTAATGATCCAGGTGAAATTCGGGGTTTCGTGGGGTGTCTGGCGCATTCATACAGATAAAGCATGGGAAAAGTATGATTTGTTTTACCGCTAAGTGATTTTCTGCTGATAAATTCACCAAGGGAGCTTTAATCAGGGAATTACCCCGTTAAGAGCAGTCATTTTCCACCATTGAATCAGCCGTACTCTGTCATGCTATAGCCATAAGCAAAATACCTGCAGACGGCGGAGGCGTGCGTGTCTGATGAAAGTGATGTAGAAAAAACAGAAGATCCCACCCCCCATAAAAAACAGAAAGCGAAAGAAGACGGACAGATAGCCCGCTCAAAAGAGCTCAGTTCACTGATGATGATGCTGGCGGGGGTTAGTTTGTTGTGGTTGAGCGGCGATCACCTTGCTGCACAGCTGCGTACTATTTTTCGCCAGGGATTTATTTTTGACAGTTTTTATCTGCAAAACTCCGGGTTGATGCTCAGCTATCTGGGCAAAGTGATAACGGAAGCGCTGTTTGCGTTGCTGCCGGTTGTCGGCGGGCTGGCACTGGTGGGTATTTCAGCATCAGCACTGGTTGGCGGGCTGGCATTCAATACGAAATCCATCAAATTTGATTTGTCAAAGCTCAGCCTGTTAAAGGGGCTTAAACGCATTTTTTCCATGAATGCGCTGGCTGAGTTGTTCAAAGCTATTCTCAAATCCGCATTTATCGGCCTTGGAGCCTGGATTTTTTTATGGCAGGCGTGGCCGTCATTGTTGCATCTGGCAATGGAATCACCGGGAACCGCTATGGGTAATGCGATGCAAAAAGTTATTTTTGCCGGTTATCTCATCATTTTCATGCTGATCCCGATGGTGGCGTTTGATGTGTTCTGGCAATTACGCTCTCATCTGAAAAAATTACGGATGAGCCGTCAGGATATCAAGGATGAGTACAAACAGCAGGAAGGCGACCCGCAGATCAAAGCAAAAATTCGTCAGCAACAGCGGGCAATGGCGCATAACCGCATGATGGCGGATGTGCCGTCTGCTGATGTTATCGTGACTAACCCGACACATTATGCGGTTGCACTCAGGTATGACGATAAAAAAATGAGTGCCCCGAAAGTGCTGGCAAAAGGTGCCGGTGTGCTGGCACTGCGGATAAAAGAGATTGGTGCGGAAAACCGCATTTTACTGCTGGAAGCACCGCCGCTGGCGCGTGCGTTGTACCGCCATGCCGAGGTGGGTCAGTCAATACCGGTGGCACTGTATGCTGCCGTGGCTGAAGTGCTGGCATGGGTGTTTCAGTTACGTCGCTGGCGTCGTGAAGGCGGGCTGAAACCGAAGAAACCGAAGAATTTACCGGTGCCGCAGGCACTTGATATTGTTGGAGAACATAACACAAATGGCTAATCTGGCTGCACTTTTAAGATTACCGAAAAACATGCAGGGAGCACAATGGCAGTTACTTGCAGGACCTGTGCTCATCCTGATGATCCTGTCTATGATGGTCCTGCCGCTGCCGGCCTTCATTCTGGATTTGCTGTTTACGTTTAATATCGCGCTGTCCATTATGGTTCTGCTGGTCGCCATGTTTACCCGGCGTACCCTGGATTTTGCGGCATTCCCTACCATTCTGCTCTTTTCAACCCTGCTGCGCCTGTCGCTGAACGTGGCCTCGACCCGTATCATTCTGATGGACGGACACACCGGACCGGCTGCTGCCGGTCAGGTGGTGGAAGCATTTGGTCACTTTCTGGTCGGCGGTAATTTTGCCATTGGTATTGTGGTCTTTATTATCCTGGTATTAATCAACTTTATGGTTATTACCAAGGGGGCGGGGCGTATTGCGGAAGTGGGCGCACGCTTTGTCCTCGATGGTATGCCCGGTAAACAGATGGCGATTGATGCCGATTTGAACGCCGGTATTATCACGGATGAAGAAGCTAAACGCAGGCGTACTGAAGTCACTCAGGAGTCCGATTTTTACGGCTCGATGGACGGCGCCAGTAAGTTTGTCCGTGGTGATGCTATCGCCGGTATTATGATCATGGTAATTAACGTGATCGGCGGGCTGATTGTCGGGGTCGCCCAGCATCAGATGCCGCTGGGCGATGCCGCCAGTACCTATACACTGCTGACCATCGGTGATGGTCTGGTCGCGCAGATCCCCGCACTTATCATCTCAACGGCTGCCGGTGTTATTGTGACCCGCGTGGCGACAGATGAAGATGCGGGCGAACAGATGATTTCCCAGCTGTTCAATAATCCGCGTGTTATGTGGCTCAGCGCCGGGGTACTCGGGTTGCTCGGGTTAATACCCGGGATGCCTAACTTTGTTTTCCTGCTGTTCACCGCAGCACTTGCCGGTCTCGGCTGGTATCTGGTGAAAAAAGCACAGGCACCGGAAAAAACGGCAGAAACCAACGTGCAGGATAAACACTTCCGTGAAGCCAATAAAGTGACGGAAGCCACCTGGGACGATGTTGTCGCTGAAGATTTACTGGCAATGGAAGTCGGTTACCGGCTGATCCCGCTTGTCGATAATGACCAGCAGGGTGAACTGCTCGGGCGTATCCGCGGGCTGCGTAAGAAATTTGCGCAGGAAGTCGGGTATCTGCCGCCGGTGGTGCATATTTGTGACAACCTGGAACTGACTCCGACCACGTACCGCATCCTGATTAAAGGTGCGGAAGCCGGGCGCGGAGAAGCGCAGCCGGGTCGCTGGCTGGCGATTGATCCCGGTAATGCGGCAGGCTCTCTGGAAGGGGATGCGACACAGGAACCCGCCTTCGGGTTACCGGCGGTGTGGATTGATGATGACCTGCGTGAGCAGGCGCAAATCCAGGGTTATACCGTGGTATCCGCGAGTACAGCGGTGGCGACGCACTTTAATCAGATCCTGCTGGAGTACGCCAGTGACTTGTTCGGGCGTCAGGAAGCACAAATGCTGTATGACCGCGTGAAAAAAGAGATGCCGAAACTGGCGGATGACCTGATCCCGGATACGTTGTCGCTGACACTTTTCCACCGTGTTCTGCAAAATCTGCTGGCTGAAAATGTCATGATCCGCGATATGCGCACCATTATTGAAACGCTGGCCGAGCAGGTGGGTGAGAACGGCGAACAGAAAGATACCGATATTCTGACCTCTCAGGTACGGATAGCGCTGGGGCGTGCTATCACACAGCAGTGGTTTGGCTCTGCTGGTGAGATTCAGGTTATCGGGCTGGATGCAGGTTTGGAGCAGATCCTGTTGCAGGCGTCGAAAAACGGCGGCGGACTGGAGCCGAACCTGGCGCAGAGCATTGAACAGCAGGCAATTGCTGCGGTATCACATCAGGAAGCAATGGGTGCGCCGACAGTGCTGCTGGTGAATCACTCTCTGCGTCTGATTTTATCCCGCTTCCTGCGCCGCAGTCTGCCGCAACTGGTTGTGATGTCAAACCTGGAACTGAATGACCGTCGCCAGATAAGAATGACGTCGATGATTGGCGGTTAATCATTAATTAAGCCATTATTGCTGCACTAAAATAAAAACGGTCGCCTGTGAAAGCAGGCGTCCGTTTTTTTGTATAACAATATATTTATAGCCGGCGTCACTCAGGATGCCGTTTCTGGCGGCACGTAAAATTGCCTGCCACCGGCGCGGTACTGCGGATTATGAGCCGGTCAAATAATGATCGGCATATTTCATTTCATACAGATGCGGCTTACTCCGCCGTATCGTTTTCATCCTCACTGACGACAAACCACGGCGTAAACAGAACCCGCCGCTGATAACCTTTCGCTGTGACAACTTTATGCTCCCGGCCCAGCGGGTCGTAATAATGGGTATCGGTATACAGATCCTGTCGCGCACTGTCATCACTGACATATTTCCAGTCATTGACAAAATAAGGCTGATACGTGCGGACTGCATGTCCTTTGTTATCATACTCAGTACGGCCCGACACTGCCCACCGGGCGGCGCCTTTCTCACTTTTCCGGTTTCCGGCTGCCAGTGAACCGTTTTTGTTACGGTGGAATGCATCGCCCTCTTCAAAACGGACAGACTGCTGTAAAATCCGCCCGAAACCATCACTGAACGTGACCTGCTGACGGATTTGCTGCGTGTGTTTATCCGCCGGTTCATCATCATAGCGATCGGTTGTCAGCATCAGTACATGTGGCGGCAGTTTATCAGCACCGCTGCGCATCCAGCTGTCTGTGGCATAGACAAAACATTGCGCAACCGGCAATTGTTTTTTCATATCAACAGCCTGTTGTACCGAGTCAGGCAGAGTCAGGGATTTCTGGCTGTACCCGGTTTGTTTACCATTTTCGGTGCCGTAAAAACGGCTGCTTATCACCCGTCCCAGTGCATCGGTTTGTACCTGACTGATATTATTGTTTGCATCGGTAACTTCCCGGACAGACAGAAAACGCCAGTCATATTTTGCCTCAGTGACAAGCCCGGAGGCATCGGTATGTTTTGTGACCACACAGTGATGTTTATCACGGGTCAGAAGACTTTCCCCGACCAACGGATTATCGCGGATACGCAGCGGCAACCAGAATTGCGCGGCATTACCGAAAGTAGTGCTGCCGGAGTTGATAACCCACACTTTTTTCTTCTGCTCAGTGCTGTCAGCAAACAGATAACCGGCTTCCTTGTAAGCACCTTGTTGCAATTGTTCTTTAATATTGATGCCGGATCCCAGTGCGGAGATGATAGTTTCATCCAGCTCTGCAGTTTCAGTGTGAGCCAGCCGTGGTGGCCAGACCGGTACCGCGACCGGAGACTGATTATCCGTGTTGAGCCAGTATGTTTGCTGTTGCCCGGTAAAGATACGTGCTGAACTGCTGCCGGTAAGCAGTGGTTGCAGTGTTTCTGCCGTAAAACCTTTGGCGGGTTGCTGTCCGGCTTTTAGCATAAAAATGTCACTGCGGTCAGTACCTGCAAGACCGGTCAGCCACTGTTCCAGTTTCAGGTTGGTCAGGTGGTGCCGTGTATGTCGTGATAGCGACACAATTAACTGCAACTGCTGTTCATCATAACCGGACTCAAACAGTGAGGCGGGCAGCGTATCAGGCAGCGGATTGGTTCCGGGTTTCGGACGGCGCGGGTAGTGAATTTGCGCCTCACGCAGCGGATAACCGTACTCATCCGCACTCAATACAACGGATTGCGAACACTGCGGATCTGCGCTCATGCGTTCATAGTGATATTCACGGTTTTCTGATACAGACGGATGGATAACCGGCACGGCCGCATCCGGCGTAATCAGACGGACAGTCAACCGTTGTTCACTGACACTGTAAGGTAAATCCTGTTGCTGACTGCCGTCTTTGCCGTAAATTTCACTGCGTAACAGCATGCCTTTTTGGGCGCGGGCGAGCCAGAACGCCTGTTTTTTCTGCTGTTCATCAGTACAGAGTGTTTCATTATCTCCGCTGCCGGTTGTCAGACGGGTAACAAACCCGGCAAAGGCATTCTTATCGCCCTGCCAGTATTCATTTTTCAGCAATGTATCGACAGGTTCATAACCGGTGGCATACCAGCTACGGGTGAGTACAGGCATAGTCAGTACCCCGCTGGTATCATGGGCGGCAGCAGTATCGGTATCCTGCACCTCCACACAACCGAAACCACGGAATTCCCGCTCGCGGGCATCCCAGACACCGTGATGGTAACGCGCTTCACTCACCAGTTTGTTGCCGGTAATTTCATCGCTGGTTTCTGTTTTCCATAAGGTGTGGATCGGAAATGGCAGATAAGAAACCGGCTCGCGGGTTTTATCATCCAGACGGAACTGCGCAGAGCTGCGGTAATGCAGCTTTTGTGACATTCCCATCTGATTATTTATCTGATTAAGCAGCCACGGTTTTTCGGTGGTCAGATGCAGCAGATAATGGCGCGGTGTAGTGTGCGGTACGGTCAGCAGCAGACTGGCGACACCCAGTCCCTGCACATCGGCTACCTGTAAACGACAGGTGTGGTTATAGCGCACACCGGCCGGCAGTTTGACGGTTTGTGGTTTATCAAACCCGTTCCCGCTGCGGTTGCGGTAAATTTCAATATAATCACTGCGGGCATACAGAATATCGGCGGTGCCGCTGCCATCAATATCTGCCAGATAAACATAACCGGCATTAAATTCTGCCTGTGTTTTACTGAAGCCGTCCAGTGCCAGGGGCTGACCAAAGTGCCCGTGACCCAGGTTAGGCCAGCAGACCACGCCGTCGGCACTGATTTGCACTAAATGCTGCTGACCGGAACCGAGAACATCACTGAATGCCACCAGGGTGGACGCATCGCCGTCCGGTGATGGCAGCACGATTTTCTCTGCCTGCGGAATATTCTGTGCCGCTAACCAGCCGTCTTTGCTGCCCGGCCAGATGCGCACGCTGCGCGGGCCGATAAGCACCAGATCTGTCGCGCCGATCCCGTTAATGTCGGTCATTTGCGCGGCAGGATGGCTGTATTCCAGCGGCAGGGCACTGAGTGGCGTGAAGTTCAGCCACTTTGCCGGATCATCGGTTTGCTGAACATATTGCCCGTGTACACCCGGCTGAGTGACGACCCACTGCATACGACCATCGCCATCCAGATCGGTGAGCATTGCGCCATCTTTCAGTGTGGGGATATTATCCAGACACTGTGGTTTATCCCATATCACCGCATTGACATCATCACTTTTGGTATCACGAACCGGTGCGCGGTAGTACCAGGCACCGCTGTCCTGATACAGAACACCCGCAATACCTTCGCCGTGCAGATCAATATACTGCCACGGCTGATACGGATTAAGTTTGCCCATCTCCTGCTGAGACCACTGCGGGGAGCCGGGGATGTCAAAGGTTTGCCAACCGAAGGTAAGCGGCGGCAGGGACTGTACTTTGCCGTTATCCTCAAACGCCATCTGTCGTGCGGCAGTCAGTGTGGTGATAAACGCGGTTTCCTGATACTCAAGCAGCAGGCGGGAGACCAGAGCCGGTTCATCCTCGCCACTTGCTTGTCCGTCCAGGGTTTTCAGGCGATGGAACATTAATACCTGGCGACACAACCGGCGGGTGCGCAGATCAAACCCGTAAGCATAACCGGAGAACGGATCCTGACGGCAAAGCCAGCCGGAACCGGCTTTAAACAGTGGTTTTTCAGCCGGTCTAACGGAACGCTCACCATAGTCAAATACCAGCACAAACAGCCAGCCGGCTTTTGTGGCATCGTTGCCGTTAAAACAAGGGAATGTGCGTCCGGCGGTGATATTGCCGTAATGAACTTCACTGAGATAGCGCTGGCTGTGACTGCCTGTATGCGTGGTTTTTTCCTGCTCACTGCAATTTACATCGTCTTCCGCGCGGTAACGGTAATAAATTTGTTCACCGGTGGCGGAGACCGAGGCGTTAAGTAACCAGCGGGCGGTATTGCTGCCGTCACTGACGCGGGCCGATAATTCATAACCCAGCAAATGTACCTGACCGTCTGCGGTATACCACAGCCAGAAATCCGGCTCTGTGGTGCTGCCTTGCGGCTGCCAGTATTCCAGTCGGCTGAAATTGCTCTCCACACGGGCGCGGTAAGTGGTTATCTGATAAGAAATGGCCAGTTTCACACCAAACAGGGTCTGGCGTTTATCAGCGGTTCCGGGGATAACCACCAGCACGTCACCGGCAGGATCAAGAAATTCATCGTCAGCCGTATAAGAAGGAACGCCTTTGCGGGTGCGGCGACTGATTGCCGGAAGATTCACATCCCAGCCGATACCAAAAGTACTATTACCGCCCTGACTGCTGTAACTGAGTGAAAGAGAAGGCGCATAGCCGCGTCCGGCACTGACGGGCAGCGGCAGGGATAACGACGCCGCGCCGTCCGGACCGGCAGCGCCCGCCTGTCCGGAAAGTCCTGTCAGTGCACCGCCGCCTTTCGGAAGAGACGGTGCCTGAGGGCTGATATTGTCTGAATTTTGCATAATAAACTCCTGAACGGGCAGCCCGCAGGCTGCCCGGATTAGGATAAAAATTAACGGATGGTGTAACGGATATGGACGATAATATCGCTCAGACTGAGCAGCAGTGTTTTCTGTTCATCCTCTGTTGCTTCCGGGAAGCTCAGAGTCAGGCTGTTATTATCATTCACCGGGATACCTTCAAATGGCAGCCAGCGGCCGTCATTGAAATCGAGCTGGAACTGACCGCTGTCATTCATCCCGTGGGAAACGGCAATCGCTTTACAGCCTTTCGCCAGTTTCTCACCACCGCCGTAACTGAGCACGGCGCGCACATCCTGATACGGACCGGCCAGCGCCGGTAAGGTCACACTGATCTGTTTGATACGGCGTGTGTTACCCAGCGTGGCAGGATAGTTCTTCATGATGTTCAGCGCACTCAGATTGAACGCGGCATGCAACTGTCCATCTTTGGTCATGGACAGCCCGGTTGCTGCCGGTGTATCGCCGGAACCACCTTTTTTCAGCAATTCAGCGATGGCATCAGCCAGGATAACAGGTGACTCATATCCCTTGTACACTTTACTCAGGGAAACGGTGCGGGTGACCTCCAGCGCGCGATGATCCCACTTCAGCCACGCCTGTTCCATTTCTGTCAGGTTCAGCAGCAGGGATTCCCCGGCCATCAGTCCGGCATTACTGCTCTGCCATGCACCCGGTTTGATGTAGCGGGTAGTCTCCCCGGTCTGCCATGTAAAGGCGGCTTCAGCCATCATGCAGCGGGCGGCGGTCAGGTCGTAGAAGCGGTAATAGATGGATGCCAGACGGCCGCGCAGCCAGCTGTAGAGTGCTTTGTTGCTGAATTTGCGCTGCAGGAATTCCAGTTGTGCCTGAGTCTGTGCCTGCTGGATTTCCAGGTGTTCGCGCTGCATTTCTGTGGCTGTACGGCGGACAACCAGGGCTTCCAGTTGTGCATCAATCTGTTTCACTTCAGATTCTGCATTATTTTTCTGGATTTCCCATTCCTGACGGCGGCGGCGCCATGCCTCAGACTGGCTGATATTATCCGCGGTAGTTTTGGTGGCGGAGGCTGCCAGTGCGATACCGGAACCAATGGCTTTCGGGATACCGCCCCAGCGGCTGCCCCCCACGGCCACGCCGAAGATGTTCGGTGCCATATCGGCAGCGGCGGCAGCCATATTCAGTACTTCAACGGATGTACTCAGTACTGAAGAAGATAAATACAGATCCATGGTGCGTTTTTCTTCCGCACTGACATTTTCATCATACAGCTTGCGGTAGCTGTCAAAGCGGGATTGCGCGCCGGTGCGGCTCTGTTCCAGTGTTTTCTTCTCGGCATCCAGCTCGGCGAGCGCCTGCGCCTGCATCCGCAGAGAGGAGAGCATCAGTTCACCGGCCTGGTTTTGCAGCAGCTCACTCATCGCTTCCGCATCCTGGCGCTCGATCAGCCCCTGAAGGGTGGAACCGAACTGCATCAGTTGCCCGGTCAGTGAACGCGCACTGTCCAGCGCCTGCGGGAAGCGCATTGCCGGGATGTCAGCAGACGGTAACGATTTGCCGCCGCCGGAGGCTGCGGCTGCGGCACTGAGCAGAGCAGCCGGGTCTGCCGGCGCGGCAAAGATTGGCAGCGATAACGGCTGACCATCAATGGAGAGATTATTGCGCAGATTAAACAGGCGCATTTCCAGGGTCTGCCAGTAGCCGAGCAGTTTTTCGTTCTGCTGCGGCAGGAACAGCCCGGTCAGGGTATTGGCAGTACGGACCTCCGGCAGCAGACCGCCGCTGCGGAGACGGCTGATTTCATCCTGCCGCTGTTTGGTCTTAGTCTTGTCTGCGGCATCATTCAGTGACGGATTACCCCAGTCGCTGCTGATCAGCGTCAGTGGTTTATCCCCGAGCAGCCCCAGTGCCTGCATATACCACATTTTGGCTTCATTGAGCGTATCGCGCTCCAGCATGCGGTAAGCGCTGTCACCACGGGCAAGGATCAGATCCAGCAGTTTCATCAGCGTACTGATTTTGTAGTGCATCGGGTCATTCTGGGCGACGGCATCCGGGTCAACCGAATCCAGCGGATCGGCGTTCCAGGAGGTATCCTCTTTCAGCGGACGCACGCGCCAGTCACCGGCATCGCTTGCGGCAGGACGCCAGATATAGCCTAACCAGCGGTTGGCTTCGGTAAAGTTCTGCTCCTGTAACAGACGCATGGCCACCATCATCGGGGTGTAATAGAACAGCTCCCAGAAATAGAGGGCATTGGCGCCGCTGAAGTCCATCGGTTCATCGGGTTGTGACAGACCGGAGACGGATTCCAGTCCGGGGAAAGTGCCGTTGTGAACTTCAGAAGTCGTATCCAATATCCAGCCATGCGGATTAGAAGACTCCGCCTCCGGACGCTCAAGCCTGATTTCAGTTGTCCTGCCACTCTGGTAATTTGCCCTTATATAAAGGTTCTCTTTCACACCATAGGCACTCTCCAGACGCGGAATAAACAGTGTTACTGTAGTATTTACTGTACTGAGCATTCCGCTGTATATGGTGTAGAATGATGGCTGGGTATCAAAAATATTACTCTGTTCAAGTGTAAATCTCCGGTCATTGCCATGAATAGCCTTGTCATACGGTTTCAGTGTCAGCGTCACATAAGTCCCCTGTCCCGGTTTCGGTTCCCGCAGGTTCTGGGTTTCCGGTGACAGTACCGCATCAATACCGCGGTTGGCACGCTCAATTAACTGCCGTGCAAACAGAGTATTAAGACGGGTGCGGTAAGCATCCCATTCCATGTATTGGGCGCCGTCGTCGGTGGTATGCAGGGTGATAACAGTGTCACTGATTTTTGGTGTTTCCAGCGTTAACTGATAAGTAGTGCTGGCAATCAGTGGATCTATGCCGGTATAACTGACTTTTACAGTGATGGTCTGTTTAGTGCTCCCACCCGGTAGTTTCAGAGACAGAGAGCCAAAGTCAAAAGACAGCGTTTCTGTTGACCGCGCCGGATATTCCGGCGCCGTCATCCCTGTATCACTGCCTTTGACGGTTTTGAATGTCTGTCCGTCACTGGTGATAAAGTCTATACGAATATTATCGGCACTGAAGGGTTCGGCTCGTTTGATTAATTTACCGGTATTTAGTTCAGCATCGGGGTTATTAAATGAACCCATATGAAGAGTATATTGTGGCGTATCAGAAGAAACTTCAGATACAGAGATAGATTCATCAGACTCATATCCCTGAGACTTCTCCTTGATATCATACTCATATCTTTGCATCGGGAAAGCAGCGGTTTTTTGGGAATTAACTAAATAAAACGTTTCAGGCGGATTCCAGCTGCTTTCACCTGCAATAGTCATGTACGCTGTATACCCCCCATTTCTCTTTTCTTCGAGCATAGTCAAGGTGACGTTACCGTTCGGAAAAGGCGCTTTCAGCGGCTTGTATTTTATGCTTTGCGGTGTGTAGATAATGTTGCCATCATTCAAGCTGCTAATACACATATCCCTGACTTTGTCACCAATATATGAGAAAAAATCATCTGGATTAATTGTAATATAGGCTTTCGGTTTGAGCGTCAGTATAGAGTCATTATAAAGTGGAACACTATCGGGAGAGAAAGTCAGCTGCAGTGATTTATTTCCATCCATGGATACCTTCGAAAATTCCATATGATAATTTCCGCTCATAAGTGTATTCACTTTAACGACGGATTCGGTATCCAACTGTGTTTTTACAATATTCAAGGTACTTGCCACTCCGGGAGCATCAGTACCGGTCATATTCTGCTGAATGTATAAACCGAAATATAGATGTTGATCTGTGGTATCCATCTTGACTTTTTTTTGATAACAGCCAATCGTCAGGGTATTGTTATCCGGGTTTGCACTGCAATAGAGGCCCGGTTTTTTTGATGTTGAGTTAAGTTTGCCGGTAACGTTGTAACTGAACGGTGATGCCCAGCTTCCGTCATATTTAATATGAGTGAGTTTGACACTGAAAGTGGAAATCTCTTTTTTGCCTTCGTCATCTTTACGGATCTGTTCTTCTACCCATAACAGATACAGACGCGAACGGTAAATAACCGGACGCACCATATCCTGATACGGATTAACAGCACAGGTAATTTCTTTCCAGTCACTCCAGGCATTGGCGGCAAAACGGCCGTTTTGACATTTGCTGTGATCGGCTTTGCGCCAGTAATATTTTTTCGGCTCAGTCTGGCTGGTGCCGATAAACCAGGTATTACCCTGATCAATATCAATTGCATCATGATAGCCACTGACCACTTTCAGGTTAGCGACCTGTTCAAAGGCGGTCAGATACTGGCGGAAACCATTTTCCAGGGTGTCGCTGTTAAGCTCACTTTGTGAAAGCTGCTCCAGCATGGTGTTCATCATCCCGGTCTGACCGATACGGATGGTCGGGTCAATGTAGTTTTCAGGGTAATAGACTAACTGAGACACGCCGGCCCAGGTGCTGTAGCGTTTATTATAGGTATCCCAGTCTTTAAAGAACTGACGCGCCAGTACCGCACTGTCTGCACCCGGCTCATCACCGGCAATGGTGCGGTTAATATAGAGCTGAATACCGGCAATCGCATCGGCCAGCCGTGTGGTGGTGATGGCAGCACTGACTTTGCCGTCCACCAGCAGATTACGCCAGATATCATCACGGTCTGCCAGTGGTTTACCCATAATCAGAGAGCGGTACTCCCCGCTGAGGGCTTCACTGCGGCGCGGTTCAGATTGATCCTGCAGCTGTTTTGTCTGCTGTTCGTTCAGACCGGCCTGTAACAGCCCTGACAGGGTAGTGAGTTCACTGTAGGCTGCAGCGGTTTTTTCTGTGATGGTGAGGAGACTGACAAAATCCTCAGGCAGAATATTCAGTGTATCGGCGATATCAATATAAACTGCTAATTTTGCCAGTTGCTGCCAGGTTCTGATGGTTTCGTCGCTGCCGATACTTTTCAGGGCGCTGCGGATTGTAATGTAAGACAGATTTAAGGACCGCCAGAGAAGGCTGTCAGATAAATATCCGGCGGACAGTTGTTCCAGTACTTCACCGGCTTTTTCACCACAACGGTTGATCATATCATGGAATGCACTGATTTCGCGCAGTTCAGCTACCGTAGTGACCGGTGCACCCTTTGACAGTACCTGAAGCTCTGCACCACTGAGTGCCAGTACCCGTATAAGCAATGCCCGCTGTGCCAGTGCCTCACACCATTTTGCCTGCAAATCCGGGGTTTTATCAGCGATTAACATCGTCCATAAATCGCGGGTCAGCGGAACTCCGTCACGATGATGATTATCCAGCCAGCGCAATAACGCCTCACCCTGTTCAGGGTTTTCCAGTTGCATCGCTGCGGCAATGAGCGGGGCCATCGTTGCACGTAATGTGTCATCATTTTTGCTGTCAATACCGCCGTTACGCAGGGTATCAAGCAGCGTTTTCATTTCACTGGTTGGTTTTTTAGCGTATGAGTTTATTTGCAGCCAATACAGCGTATCTGCAGATATATTGTGTGTATTCAGCCATGCCGTGGTTTGCCATACATAATTAATGAAATCGCGACGTTTGCTGTCTGACAGGTCACGAATACGCATATTTGAGAATGGTGAATAAATACACAGGTGATAGAATTGAAGAATTCCACTGCCACACGTATCTGCAAGTAATTTAATAAAATACATTTCACTGATTCTTTGGATACTATTATCAGTTTCAGGAGTGGTATAACTCATCAGATAACGAATACTGTTTAGTTCAGTTTCGGTTACCTGTAACGCACTGAGGAGATTTTTAATTCTGTCATCTTTTTTATCAGGGTAAAAAATATATAATTGTTTTCCCCCCAGTGAATAAACCTCACCATTAAGCGGCGGGTTATTAAACATCCGGTCAAACTGGCTGAGCTGCCCGTCATAGCCGACGGTGCTGATAGTGGCACCACTCAGAATTAAAGCATCATCGTTGCCGATATTGTAGCGTTTACGGTAGAGCAGGAATTCACAGAAGCGGTGTAATACATCTTTGTTTAAAGCGCTTCCCAGGCGGGTTAATGCACGCTGGGTTTCCAGCGGAGTTATACCGGTAGCTTTGGCCAGGCGCAGGAGTTTGTTGAGGGCGAGGAGCCATGGGGTTGCGGATGCTTGAGCAGGGAGAAAATAAAAATATGCATAATCCCAACCATCTGATGTACTTACTTTCTTATGCCGTCTTATAACAATTAAATTATTTTGATCCAGAGATGTATCGAGTGTAAACGGAATACTGTAATGTTGGTTAGCGAGTGGAGAAAAGTTTTTTTTTAAGGAAGATATTGCTATCGCTAGAGCTATTTCTGCCGATACTAAAAAAATGGAACGTGGGTTGTGTGGTCACTACAGAAAAATTGAGTAAAAAATGTCCTTCTTCCAAAGGGATAAGATCTACATAATTATATAGTTCCGAATTTCCCTTGGGTGTTCTGGTTATCGAGGAAATTGATATTTTTCCGTTTTTATCCAGGGTATGGGATACCAATTTGTCATTACGATAAGCATTCGGTGTCTCAGCGCCGCGTTTTTCCAGCATCTCCTGAATCTCATCCCTTGGCAGCTCATAATAATTGGCCAGCGCATCAAGGTTCATCAGGCTGTCGGTATTTACCCCCGGGAAGTTTTTCTCCAGCAGTTTTTTTGTGTCAGCTTCATTTAACCCATCGGTTTTTTCGGTCAGAATCGCATATAACTCTGGTGAGATACCGGCGTATAACGCCATCTGTGCGGCAGATTCCGCACCTTTGCTCAGTACATGATCCGGCAGAACAAAATCCTGCTGCATCAGGGCGTTACGAATTCCCTCAAACGGCGCGTTATACGGGGTTACACCACTGCGGCGGGAGGTTGCCAGGGTTTCATCGTATTTGCTTTTGTCTGTCTGACCGGCTTTCGCCATCAGCGCTGTCTCCAACTGCTCATTAGCCAGTGACAGGGTGGAGATCTCTTTATCCAGATTTTCCTGGGTCAGCATCAGCTTCGCCAGATCCGGACGGCGTGTGTCCAGATTGCGGGTGCTGTCTTTCTGATGCAGGCTGCGGGCTTCACGATACAGCTCAGTCAGATAGCCGGCGGGTGAGAACATGGAAGAAACTGCACCCGGTGCGGCAAATTCATCGGCGCGGGGTACAATAATATCATTATAGCCATACGGCGCGGCACTGTGATGACGGGCTCTGCCCATCTCTTTTCTCAGCAGCGGGTTGGCGCGGGTCAGTGCGCGGGCAGTATACAGAATGTTGTTCTGTTTCTCTTTTATCGCGGCACGGTGAAGTAGTTGCGCTTCTTCACGGGACAGGCGGCCGCCCGCCAGGTTGCGAACTTCGGCAAGGGACATCGGCATAAAGTCTGCCAGGGTTAGCTGCTGGTCGCTGCGACCCTGATTCAGCTTTTCGAGAATTCGGGTTATTTTATCCATCGATAATGGCCTTATAAATATGCAATTCACATAAAGTGGGCTGATTTGTTGAGTTAATACACTGAATATCTGGTTATAAAGAGGTCTTTATTTCAATAAAGGTTTCTTTTTCAGGGTATATAACCGACGAACATATTTATTGACCGTTGAGAATGAGTCAAATAGATCTATTGACAGGATGTGCTGATTTTGTGGAAATTTATTTATTTATTTGATTTTTAAAGCAGAAATGATTTTATTTTCCATGTGGTAATAATAGATTTAAATTATGAATTTATATTTTCATATAGGAATGGCTGTATATCTGATGTTATTCAGGATGCCGCCGGGCGGCAGTCAATAATATGGGCGTAAAGAGGGATACAGGACGGATCAGAAAACAGAAGTGAGAACGGGAACAGAGATAAGGGATAGGGAATATCAAAACAGAATAATTAACTGCCGGAGATAAAGCAGTTAATTATCAGACAATAATTTTTTTACCCAGCAGGCGGGAGCCGGATTCCTGACCATCAGCACCATAGGTCGCCTGGTTATTATGCTTTTTCATAAAATCCAGCCGCTCCTGATTAATCTGCATGTGCAGTTTCAGCATCTGATGGTTACGGTAATTCATCTCTTTGAGCAAGATGGTAAGATCTTTAATACTGTTCCAGACAACATGAATGCCTTCATCATCTTCATAAGGCGGGCATATCCCGGATCCCTGCTCAAGTTGCAGGCGGCGGGTTTCATTATGACCGATGGCAGCCACCAGAAACCGTTTTTGTTCCGTTGCTTCCTGATACGGGGATTGCGGAACGCGCGCGTAGCCGAGTAACAGCTCCTCATTTTTCATCACCTGATGCAGTGATTGTAAATGAGAGAGTTGTTGCTCAAGCAGCGGAAGAAGTTGTTCAGTCATCTTTATCAGCACTGTTTATTGATAACATGCATTCATGTGCATCACGCAGAAGACCGTCCGCAATTTTACCGGCATCCATTCGCAGTGTTCCGTCTTTCAGGGCTTGCTTTATTTCAGCCACTTTTACCGTATTGATGTCATTCTTATTCGGTGCCAGCAGTTGTTTCTGAATTTCACTTGGTGAAAATGCACTTTCGCGGACGGCTTCAGCCGTCTGAATTTTTTTATCACGCGGTGCCGCGGTCATTTCTTTCGGGTCGCGGTTGGTCACTTTAGTCAGTGCTGAAATCGCGGATGTTTGCTCAATTGCCATATCTGTTTTCCTTATTCCCGATCTGCGGTGATAGAGGGTCTCTCCCTTATACCCACTACATATCGGCAATTTTACCTGAAACTTTATAACTAAATTTATACCCTTATTCATTCAGAGGACAGGCTCATTGGCTGCATCCTGAATGACGCGGGGTATATAACTAAAGTGATACTTTTACACTGCCGTTCTCAAGTGCTTCGCCGCTGACGATTTGTCCGTTAACCAGACGCACCCGGATTGTGGCACCTGTTGCCGCGTTATTGATGGCGCGGCCTTCGTATTTTACCGAGAAATTGTCACCGTCCGCCACAACAAATACATTTTGTCCTGATTTAATTGCCCAGGGCTGACGGTACATTGAACTGATGTATGTCTGTCCGGCCTCAATACTACGCAGCGCAACGCCTCCGCGCAGTGCCATTTTATCTGTTATCGCACCCGCAGGTAACTTATGTAATAAGCCCCGTTTTGCACCGATATCCACAAACTGAATAGTTTCACCACGCATTATTTGCCGGGTGGCAACGTAATATTGTCCGGTGACATTGACGGTCAACTGAATAAAGGTGCGTTTCTTTCCGCACAGTACAGGCAGTGACACATTGCCCGTATTACGCCCGCCGGCAGGCAATTGTAACACCGGTTTTTTACATTCTGGCCAGCGGTCGATAGGTGTTTTTATCTCTATTGACACTTTCAGCGGTTCCGGGTGCAACTGACGGAAATACTGGTTGATATCTTCCGGCAATGCGGCTTGCACAGAGGCGGAAAAGACCAGTAAGCCGCTGATGAGTAATTTACGGTGGCAGGGGGACATACTTTTTCCTCATATACCCTTATTTCTTCAAACGGCAGGTACGTTGGCCGGCAAAGCCCGCCTGCATCCTGAATGACGTCGGGTACAGTAAACCAGCCCATTTCTGATGTCCGCAGTTTACGCACTTTCAATACCATTGAATCCGGTAAATAGCCCGGTTATTTCACGTTTATCCTGCCATTAGAATTTTTCAGGGGCAGCTAATATAGCTACCACTAAAACAGGCGTTCCATATCAATTGAGGACAGACATGCTTGATAAGTTAAATGCCACGTTTGCATTCCAGCAGCAGGCGCTCTCATTGCGGGAAACGCGTCAGACTGTTCTGGCATCCAATATCGCAAATGCGGATACCCCGGGTTATCAGGCGCGGGATATTGATTTCAGCCATCAGCTGAAACAGGCAATGAATAACGGCACAGTCAAAAGCGGCGGCCTGACGATGGCGGTCACGGCAAAAGGGCACATCAGCGGACAGAGTGCCGCGGTGCCTTCGGCTGTTGATCTGAAATACCGCGTTCCGTATCAGACATCTATGGACGGCAATACCGTGGATATGGATGTTGAGCGCAGCCAGTTTGCTGACAACACCCTGAAATATCAGGCCGACCTGACCTTTATAAACAGTCGCGTGAAAAGCATGCTGGCTGTCTTACAGCAAGGATAATCCGCATGGGATTACTGAGTATTTTTGATATCTCCGCTTCAGCATTAACCGCGCAATCTCAGCGTCTTAATGTCAGTGCGAGCAATATGGCGAATGCCGAAAGCGTGGCGGGCCCGGATGGTGAGCCGTACCGCGCGAAGCAGGTGGTGTTTCAGACTTCTCCGCAGGGGCGTTATGACATCGGTGGTGTAAAAGTCAGTCAACTGATTGAAGACCCGTCAGAACCCCGCCTTGAGTATAAACCCGGGCACCCGCTGGCAGATGAAAAAGGCTATGTGCGTATGCCGAATGTGGATACGGTCGGCGAAATGATCAACACCATTTCAGCATCCCGCAGCTACCAGGCGAACCTGGAAGTGATGAATACCGCGAAAACCCTGTTGCAGAAAACACTAACACTGGGGCAGTAACGGAGTAAATCATGGGAATTAATGCCACGAACAACGAATCAACGAATAACGATATCGACGCTCAGAAAAAGCCGCAGAAAAGCCAGAGCGATGATATGCGGGATACGTTTTTACAGATGATCGTCACGCAGATGCAGAACCAGGATCCGACCAAACCAATGGATAACACGGATCTCACCAGCCAGCTGGCACAAATCGCATCACTTGAGAGCATGAACAAGCTCAATGACAGTGTATCGGGTATTTCTAAGCAGATTAATTCCGGTCAGTCATTGCAGGCGACGAATCTGGTCGGGAAAAATGTGCTGATCCCGGGCAGTGATTTAGTTCTGACTCCGCTGAATACTGACGGTACGCAGAAATTAGTGAAACCAACCAATCCGTTGGCAGGTACTGATGAATCTGTTCTGCCGTTTGCTGATGATAAACCGGATGACGAAGGCAGCAACACAGGCTATGAGTCCTCACCATTCGGTTTCTTCCTCGCTAAAACAGCCGACAAAATTGACATCACTATCCGTGATAAAAACAAATCCATTGTCCGGACCATTACGATTGAGGGCGAAACCAAACCGGATCTTTATGACCGGACCTGGGATGGCCGCAATGATAATGGTGAACTGGTTGCTGATACAAAAGGCAAATATACCTTTGAAATCAAAGCCAGCATGAAAGGCGAAGAGATCGCAGAAAGCAATCTTATCCGGCTGAAATACGCGAAAGTTAACGGAGTAACCCCGGGGGCGGATGCACCGCTGCTGGATGTGGGCATCGGCCACAGTGTGCTGTTATCTGAAATATTTAAAGTGTATCCGTCTAATTAATAAGCAAACCCAATTGTCATGGAGGTGACATGTCTTTTTCACAAGCAGTCAGCGGTCTGAATGCCGCTTCATCGGGGCTTGACTCGATAGGTAACAATATTGCCAACTCAGCAACCAACGGCTTTAAAGGCGCGCATGCCTCTTTCTCCGATATGTTTGCCGGCTCCGGTGTGGGTCTGGGGGTAAACGTTGCGGCGATTTCCCAGAACTTTAAAGATGGTTCGATTACCCGTACTGACCGCGCAACAGACGTGGCGATTTCCGGTAACGGTTTTTTCCGTTTACTGGATACCAACGGTGATGTGGTTTACAGCCGTGACGGTGAATTCCACCGCGACAAGAGCGGAAATCTGGTTAATAACCAGGGCATGATGGTCAGCGGTTTTCCGGCAGGAATGGATGCTAACGGCAATGCGACTATCCAGACCGGTGGTATACCGCAGATACTGAATATCCCGACGGATATGATGGATGCAAAGGCATCAGCCAAAGGTGAATTAACCATTAACCTGAACTCTAATGACAAAGTGCCTGCGGTTACCACGTTCGACCCTGATAATCCGGACAGCTACAACTTCAGTACCACGATGACCACCTACGACAGCCAGGGTAATACCCATGAAGTCGCGGTTTATTTTGTCAAAACGGCTGATAACAAGTGGGATGTCAAGGCAAAGGACAGCACTGATAAGACATCGGTAATTCAGGACCTGGGTGCAATGGAGTTTGATGGTAACGGTAAACTGAAAGGAACGGCGGATTTTACAGTCGCTTATAAAGGATTAAACGGTGCTGATCCCGGCACGATTGATCTGAGTCTGAACAAAACCCGCCAGCAGAAAGTGACTGAATCATCAGTCAGCAAAATTGATGTTGATGGTTATCAGTCTGGTGAATACACCAACTTCAAAATCGAAAATGACGGCACAATCACGGCCAGCTACTCAAACCAGCAGAAACGTACTGTCGGCAAAATGGCACTGTCTTCATTTGCTAACCCGAACGGACTGGCCTCTCAGGGCGGTAACGTCTGGAAAGCAACCAATGCATCAGGTAACCCGATGGACGGCGTACCGGGAACGGGTCAGTTCGGTAACCTGACCGGTGGCGCGCTCGAAGCATCCAACGTGGATATGAGCCAGGAACTGATCAATATGATTGTTATGCAGCGTAACTATCAGTCCAACTCCCAGACCATCAAAACGCAGGATCAGATGCTGCAAACGCTGGTTAACTTACGCTGAGTATAGGGAGCGGTCATGGATCACGTCATTTATACGGCAATGGGCGGCGCTAAACATGCGCTGGAAAATCAGGCCATTGTCTCGAACAATATTGCCAACGTCTCAACGTCCGGGTTTAAAGCGCAGTTATCAGCAATGCGCGCGGTACCTGTCAATGGTGACACGGAACAAACCCGGACACTGGTGGTTTCCTCAACACCCGGGGCTGACATGAGTCAGGGACCGCTCAATTATACCGGGCGATCAATGGATGTGGCGCTTAACGACGGGCATTTTCTGGCGGTTGCACTGCCCGGCGGTGACGAAGCCTACACCCGTAACGGGAATCTTCAGGTTTCAGCCGATGGTCAGCTGATGCTGGGTGAAAACCTGTTACAGGGCGACGGCGGCGCGATTGATGTTCCGCCACATTCGCAGCTGACTATCGGGGCCGACGGTACGATTACCGCACTCATCCCGACAGATCCGCCGACGATGCTCGGGCAGATTGGTCGTCTGAAAGTGGTGGAAGCCAAACCGCAGGATGTTCTGCGCGGTGAAGACGGACTGTTTCATCTGACACCGCTTGCCCGTAACACCAACGGTAACACGTTACCTATGAGTGAACGCGGCAAGGTGATGGCAGGTGTGCTGGAAGGCAGTAATGTCAACCCGGCGCAGGCAATGGTCGAGATGATTGCCAACGCACGCCATTTTGAGATGCAGATGAAAGTCGTCCACAGCGCGGATGAAAATGCCCAGCGGGCGAATCAGCTGCTGGCTGTAAGTTAATACTCAGTAAGGAATTACCATGATCCGTTCATTATGGATTGCAAAAACCGGGCTTGAAGCCCAGCAGACTAACCTGGATGTGATTTCCAACAACCTGGCAAACGTCAGCACCAATGGTTTTAAACGCCAGCGCGCTGTGTTTGAAGACTTGCTTTATCAGAACATCCGCCAGCCGGGTGCGCTGAGTTCCGAACAAACCTCTCTGCCGACCGGTCTGCAACTGGGTACGGGTGTCCGTCCTGTGGCGACCACGCGTATTCATGAACAGGGGAGTCTGAATAAAACCGGCACCTCGACTGATATCGCGATCAGCGGACAGGGCTTTATCCATGTTCAGATGCCGGACGGCTCTGATGCCTATACCCGCGACGGCTCTCTGCATCCTGATCAAAATGGTCAGCTGGTGACATCATCCGGCTATCAGGTTGTGCCTGCCATTATGATCCCGGAAGGGGCTCAGAAGATGGAAATCGGTCGTGACGGTACTGTCTCTGTCACCATGTATGGTGAGAGCCAGCCACAGCAGATTGGACAAATCACGCTGACCACCTTCATCAATGACGCCGGTCTGGAAAGTATGGGTGAAAACTTGTATATGGAAACCGCCAGCTCCGGTGCGCCGACTGAAAGTGCGCCCGAAACCAATGGCGCAGGGCGTATTTATCAGGGAATGGTAGAGACTTCCAACGTCAACGTAGCCGAAGAACTGGTGAATATGATCCAGACTCAGCGCGCGTATGAAATTAACAGTAAGGCGGTTTCTGCCTCTGACCAGATGTTACAACGTCTGACTCAGCTGTAATTCCCCGCCCTGTCTGCGACGGTATCGCGGGCAGGGCTTTTTTACCGAGACACGCACAGAACAGCAAGAGTAAAAAGATGACAGAAAACGGCATTGTTCCACAGCAGCAGGATTGCGCGAGCTCTCCTGCCATGTCTGTTTCCGGGCGCGGGCTGGTGGCGGCGGCAGTGATTGCTGTTTCACTCAGCGGCTGTGCTTACATCAAGCCAAAACCTCTGGTGGATACGAAAACAACCGCCTTACCGGTAGCACCAACAGCACCTGCACCCAATGGTGCGATTTTCCAGAGCGCACAACCGGCTTTTTATGGCTATCAGCCTCTGTTTGAGGACAGACGACCGCGTAATACCGGGGATATCCTGACAATTAATTTACAGGAAAATGTCAGCGCCAGTAAAAACTCCTCCGCGAATGCAAACCGTGCCGGAAAAAGCGGATTCCTCGCCTCAATACTGCCGGGTTTTATGAGCGGCTGGCTCGGCGGCGGTAACACTGAACTGGATGTGAAAGGCAACAGTGAGTTTTCCGGCAAAGGTGGTGCAAATGCACAAAACACCTTTAAAGGAACGATCACCGTCACGGTGGATCAGCTTCTGGCAAACGGTAACCTGCATGTTGTGGGTGAAAAACAGATCGCTATCAATCAGGGAACGGAATCTATCCGTTTCTCCGGTGTGGTCAATCCGCGCACAATCGGTGCGGATAACAGCGTCAGCTCGGCTCAGGTCGCAGACGCCCGTATTGAGTATGTCGGCGATGGCTATATTAATGAATCACAGAATATGGGCTGGTTACAGCGCTTCTTCCTGAATGTATCACCGTACTGAGCAGAGGTAATGATAATGAAAAAAGTACTGGCTGGTCTGCTGGTTGCGGTTCTGGGTGTATTAAGTGCGCCGGTTCATAGTGAAAGGATCAAAGACCTGACGACGGTTCAGGGGATCCGTGAAAATGCCCTGATTGGCTACGGGCTGGTGGTGGGGCTGGACGGCACCGGTGACCAGACCATGCAGACACCGTTTACCACACAGAGCCTGAGCAATATGTTATCCCAGATGGGGGTAACGGTTCCGCCGGGCACCAATATGCAGCTGAAAAATGTGGCGGCCGTTATGGTTACGGCAAAAATGCCGCCGTTTGGCCGCTCCGGACAGGCAATTGATGTGGTTGTCTCTTCCATGGGTAACGCCAAAAGTTTGCGCGGCGGAACACTGCTGATGACGCCGCTCAAAGGCGTGGACGGACAGGTTTATGCGCTTGCACAGGGAAATATCCTGGTCGGCGGAGCCGGTGTCAGTGCCGGTGGCAGCAGTATTAAAGTCAATCAGTTAGCAGGCGGTCGCATCAGCGGCGGGGCAAGTATTGAGCGGGAACTGGCGGGCAGTTTTGGTCAGAGCGGCGTTATCAATCTCCAGCTGAATGAAGACAGTTTTGCCCTGGCACAGGATATCACGGATGCCATTAACCGGATGAACGGTCAGGGTACTGCGACAGCGCTGGATTCACGCACGGTTCAGTTACTGGTTCCGCAAAGCAACAGTGCTCAGGTGCGTTTTCTGGCACGGGTGCAGGATCTGAATATTCGTCCGCCACAGACTGACGCTAAAGTTATTCTCAATTCCCGTACCGGCTCGGTGGTGATTAACCGCACGGTAACGCTGGAAAGTTGTGCCGTCGCACACGGCAGCCTGGCAGTTACGGTCGATCGTGAAACGCAGGTCAGCCAGCCGGATACGCCATTTGCCGGCGGTCAGACCGTCGTGACACGTAATACCAATGTCGGGATCCGCGAGCAGGACGGCACGCTGAAAAAAGTGAATGCCGGGGCAAATCTGAATCAGGTTATTCAGGCGCTGAATACGTTAGGCGCAACACCCACTGACCTGATGTCTATTTTACAGGCAATGGAAAGTGCCGGTTGTCTGCGGGCTAAACTGGAGATTATCTGATGAGTGACGTGCAGTTAATGCAGAGTGCGGCCTATGACGTGCAGTCACTGGGCAGCCTGAAGCAGCAGCTGAATGAAAAACCGGAAGAGGGGCTGCGTCAGGTGACGCAGCAACTGGAAGCCACCTTTGTTCAGATGATGCTTAAAAGCATGCGTGCCGCACTGCCGCAGGACGGCATGTTTTCCAGTGATCAGACCCGGATGATGACCAGTATGTACGATCAGCAAATCGCACAAAACCTGTCACAGAAGGGACTGGGGTTCGGTGAAATGATGTATCAGCAGCTTTCCGGCCAACAGGATCAGGAGGTTCCGCTTAATTCATCAATGATGTCGCTGGATGATGTCACTGTTATGCAATCCATGCCGCAGCAGGCAATGGCACAACTGATGCGTAAATTCAGCGCGGCCGGTGATGTATTAGGCGCGCCGCTGAAAAAAGTTCGCGAACTGGGACTGAACAGCCAGAACTTTATTGCAAAACTGACGGAACCGGCAAAATCAGCGTCACAGAAAAGCGGGGTGCCGCATCTGCTTATCCTCGCACAGGCGGCACTGGAAAGTGGCTGGGGTAAACGGGAAATTCTGACCGCAGAAGGTAAAACCAGTCATAACCTGTTTGGTATCAAAGCCGGGAAAAGCTGGAAAGGCCCGGTCACGAATATTATGACCACGGAAGTTATTGACGGTAATACGATTAAGATGCGCGATAATTTCCGTGTTTATGGCTCTTACGAGGAAGCAATAGCGGATTATACCCGGCTGCTGACTGAGAATCCGCGCTACCACGGCGTGAAGCAGGCAGCAAGCCCGGAACTGGCAGCGCAACGCCTGCATAAGGCCGGTTACGCGACGGATCCCGGTTATTCAGACAAATTAATCACGCTGATTAACCAGATCAGAGGAACCTCACCCGCCAATCCGGTTGCTTCCCGTGCTGTTCAGGCCTATTCCCTCGATTTAAGCGATATTTTCTAATCTGTTTGCAGCCAACACACCTGCAGTTTGAATAAATAAGGGTATATACCCAACGTCATTCAAGATGCAGGAAGGCGGCAAGGGAAAACAGACGGGGAGCATACATTAGTATGTGACCCGGCTGATTGAGCGCAGCCAACACACCTGCAGTTTGAATGAATAAGGGTATAAAACACTAAATTTTTACGCCGTCTTTCCGATAACTAAGTAAGAGACAATTTTAAACGGATGATACCTGCCCTGAGGTTTTCAGTGAGTTAACCGCAAAGACGGGACAGCAGGCACCAGAGAAAGGAAAAAGCGAATGCTGAATAATGTAATGAATAACGCATTAACCGGAATTAATGCGGCCCAGGGTGGGCTGAGCGTTATTTCCAACAACCTGGCGAATGCCGGAGTCGGTTATTATCACCGCCAGAGCGCAGTATTTGGTGAGAATCCGGGCACGATGAGCACAAATGGCTATTTCGGAAACGGAACGTATTTCAGCCATGTCCGCCGTGAATTTGATGAATTTGTGAATGCGCAATATAACGGTGCACGTTCGCTCAGCGGTGATCATGAAGCCTATCTGAAAAATGCGAGCGGGGTTGATAATTTACTGTCAAACAGTACCGATGATATCGCCGGTATGTTGGGTAACTTCTTTACCGCACTGGACCAGGCCGCGACGGATGCGAGTGATAAAACCCTGGTTGATGTATTTCTCGGCAAAGCAAAATCCATGGTCAGTCAGTTGAAAGAATCAGACCGTCGTCTGCGTGATATGGACAACGATATTAATCATCAGCTCGATAATAAAATCAAAGACATTAATACGTACGCTGAGAAAGTCGCAAAGCTCAATGAGCAAATCAGTAATTCCCGCTCTATAAACGGCGCAGAGCCGAATGATTTACTGGATGTGCGTGACCGTCTGGTCAATGAATTGAATTCCGTCATCGGCATCAAAGTCATTGAGCAGAACGGGAATTTCAATCTCTCTTTTGCGAATGGCCTGCCGTTGGTTACCGGAAGCCGGGCAAACCGGTTGGAAGCGGTTCCGTCGGGCAGTGATGACAGCCGTCTGAGTATCGGATTTGTCGATTCCGCAGGCAATGTCCGTGAAATTAAAGATGAGCAGATCCGCGGTGGTGAGTTAAGCGGTATTCTGCGTTCACGTCGTGAAATCATTGATCCGGCAAGACAAAAATTAAATCAGATGGCGCTGGTTTTTGCTGAAAAATTCAATGAAGTTCACCGCAAAGGCTATGATGCGAACGGCAAGACCGGTAACGATTTCTTTGCTGTCGGCAGCGGTAGCATGGTGAGTAATACCCATAACAACGGAAAAGCGGACTTTGACATCAAATACAGCGATGTCTCCAATGTCACCGGCAATAATTATGATGTCAGCTTTGACGGTACTGACTGGAATGTCACCCGTTTACCGGAAGGCACAGTAGTTAATGCCAATTTTGACAGTGCAACCGGAACCTTAAAATTTGATGGTATGGACATCAAAATCAGCAATAACACTGCACAGGCAGGGGATCGCTTCCTGTTAAAACCGGTGGATAATGTTATCGGCGGTATGAATACCCTGATCAATAACCCGGCTGACTTTGCAGCGGCTGATAGTACGGGCGGCGCAAGCAATAACGAAAACATTAAAGAGTTGGTGAAACTGCAGGATCAAAAACTGGTGGGCGGAACATCAACACTGTCTGATTTCTATGCGTCCCTGGTCAATGATGTGGGTAGTAAGACCAAAGATGCTCAGATTAATTCTGAAACACAAAATAAACTGACAATCAGCTTGTATGAATCTCAGCAGAGTATTTCGGGTGTTAATACTAACGAAGAAAGTGTTCAGATGCAGAAAATGCAGCAATTCTTTAATGCCAATGCCAAAGTGTTGTCAACCGTTGATGAATTATTTAACACACTGATGCGTGCATTCTGATTTTTATTGCGTAAATAAGGGAATTTATCATGCGTTTTAGTACCAATTTAATGTTCAGTCAGCGGGTAAGTGACATGAATGAATCAACTGCCCGCTGGATGGAAGCAGGATCTAAACTGGCATCAGGCAAACGTGTTAATAAACCGTCTGATGATGCACAGGCATCGGCGCAGGCGGTACGTGTCAGTCAGTCTGAAAACCGTAATCAGCAGTATGCATCCACCCGTGGCTTTGCAAAAACAGGCATGACGCTGCAAATGAGCATCCTCAGCCAGATGAATCAGGTCTCCACACAGATGGATACCACCGTTATTCAGGCGTCCAACCAAGGCACACTGAGTGATGTCGATCGCGATTCACTGGCATCACAGTTACAGGGACTGAAAGACCAACTGGTCTCCCTGGGTAACACAACGGATGGTAACGGACGTTATATTTTCGGTGGTTATAAATCAGATACCCCTCCGTTTGCAGAAGATCCGGTGACCGGTGAAGTTATCTACAGTGGCGGTGATAAATCCATTACCCAAAATGTGGGCAGTGACCGCGAAATGATCAGTTATTTTGCCGGCTCTGAGGTATTTGCCACCACGACAAACGCAAAAGGTGAAAAGGTCGCGGATATGTTTACGGCGATCAATAAAGGGCTGGAAGGCCTGAAGATCCCACAGCAAAACGCCTCTCAGGCCGATCTGGACAGAGCGACTGCCGCGATGGGGGAAGCTAATCGCGGTATTAAAGCCGGGATGGATAAAATCTCTAATATTGAAGCGAAGCAGGGCTTGCAGCTCCAGGAAATTGACAGCCTGAATTTTCTGTCAGATACCCGGAAAATCCAGAATGACAGCCGCATGAGCGAATTGATGGAGACAGACTGGACCGGCACGATTTCTGATTATCAGAAAGAGATGTCAATGTTCCAGGCATCCCAGAGCATTTTTAAAGATCTTAACAGTATGTCGCTGTTTAATCGTTAATTTATTGATAGCTATATTCCTCTCCGGGGCCGTCATTATGACGGCCTTTTTTTATAGCGATATTCTTACGGGATCAGCGGACAGGTATAATCACCGCATTTTCCGGGAAGCTGTTTTCAGGCTTCAGTTCACGGACCAAAAAGTCGGTAAAGGCGCGGATACGCGGTGATTTCAGGCTATCTGACGGACTGGCAATATAATTGAAATGTGAAACCCTGGTCAGGGGTTCCAGCACTCTGACCAACTGCCCGTTATCCACCGCTTTTTGTGCGATGAAATCGTGCATCATTGCCAGCCCGTTACCATTTATTGCCATATAGTAAGCGGCCATGACATCTTCAAAGTATGCCATATTGCCATGTGTCTCAATATGCACAACGTCATTGTTCAGCACAAACGGCCAGCGCAGCGGATGTGTATTTTCAGGCAGATGCATTTGCAGGCAGTTATGATTACGCAGGTCATCTAACGTATTCAGCGGCGGTGCATTTTTCAGATAATCCGGTGACGCAACCACCCAAAAGAAAGAATAGTCAATTTTTGTTGCTACCCAGTCGGGCAGATAGTTCAGCCAACTGGTCAGCACCACATCACAATCAGTGCTTTCCTGGCGCGGGATACGAAACCGGAGACTGAAATCGATTTCAATCTGTGGATAGCGCCGGCGAAATTTCGGCATCAGCGGAAACACTTTCAGGTAAGCATAGTCATTTGGCAGGCAGACGCGGATTTTTCCCGCCGGGATCGTTTTCAGATCCAGCAATGCATTTTCTGCATCATACATGGCGCCCAGGGCGGTTTTGCAATAGCTCAGATAATGCTCCCCGGCTTCTGTCAGCCGGACATGGCGGGTCGTGCGGACAAATAAAGTGCAACCGAGTTTATGCTCCAGCCGCTGGATTGTTTTACTGACGGCAGCGGGAGAAATATTCAGCGCTGCTGCTGCCTGTGAAAAACTCTGCAACTCTGCGGCACGGCAAAATAACTCCAGAGTCCCCAGCATTAAATCATCAAAATGACGCGGCATTGTTAACCTCGGGTTAATAATGAAGTAACGTGAGAGTAGTTTATTTTACGTAGGTCAAATCTATAATAACTACCATCAATTATTTAATAAAAAGCATAAGCGCAGGTTATTTATGAATCCACACCAACGTACTGCCGTCATCACAGATGCAGAAGGTTGTCTGGGAAAACAATTAGCCAGAACACTGCTTGATGAACATTATAGAGTGATTGGGATATTCAGCAATGAGCAGGCTATGCAGGCTTTTATGCAGGAGCCGGATAACAAATCGGCATTTTTGCCCATCGTCTGTAACAGTCATTCAGCTGGTTTTGCGAATGAAGTTATCCAGCAGGGAATAATACATTTCGGAAATATCGATGTTGTAATTCATAATTCCGGAGCCTTTGTCAGTAAATCATTTGAAACAACAACATCAGATGATCTTCAGCATCTGGTCAGCAGTAATATTTATAGTTTATTTAATCTGAGTCAATTAGCAATTAAAAACATGTTGAAAAATGGCGGTGGAAAAATTATTGTAGTTACGTCATCTATTGCGCTGCAACCATCCCAGAAAATTCCTGCCGCACTGAGTGTTTTAGTGAAAGAAGGCGTTCATGGCCTGGTCCGGGCACTGGCACTGGAATATGCAAAAAAGAATATCCGGATTAATGCCGTGGCTCCCGGGTATATTGAGTCACCGGCATGTGCCGGCCTGAATAAAGATTTTATTAATTTAGTTTCTCCGGCAGATAAAGTCGGAACAATTAAAGATATTATAGACAGTATTCGTTTTCTGCTGACATCAGATTATATCAACGGCACGATTATGCCGGTTGATGGTGGTTATTCAGCGGGAAATTGGTAACAGCGTTATTTCTCAAGTCGTTTTCCGGATTATACACAGCAAGCTATTTTTTACGCCAATTACCGGAGCCGGTAATCACTTTCTCAGTGGTTACCGGTTTTTTCTTTTCAGGCTTTGTCATCATCCGGCATAGAGCGTAAAAATCAGTGATAACTGTTCAAACGCCTGATTAATCACCCGCTCAGTATAGCCCGGAAGAACGGAAATAATCAGACCGAGCATGCTTATCCCGACAGTCAGCGTCAGCGGGAAACCAACCACGAAAACAGATAACTGAGGTGTCATGCGATTTAAGATACCTAACGCCAGGTTAAGAATCAAAAATAAGGTAATAAACGGCAGTGCCAGCATCAGTCCGTTTAAAAATATATGGTTGGCAGATTGCACCAGGATCCAGAAACCATCACGGTTCAGCGGAAGTATCTGTATGGGAAGCAGATCAAATGAGTTAACCACAATATGAATCAGCCACAGATGCCCGTCAAAAGAGAGAAACAGCAACACAACGATCAGGTTAAATATGCGCGCGATAATCGGCATATTCGGGCCACCGCTCGGATCAAAAAAGGTCGCGAAAGATAACCCCATCTGCAAACCAATCACTTCACCTGCATGTCGCACCGCGGCAAATGCCATCTGCATCGCCAGCCCCATGGTCACACCAATCACCACCTGTTGCAGAATAACCCATAAACCGGACGCGGAAAAAAGCGGAATATTCACAACCGGTAACTGTGGCGAAACAATCAGTACCGTAAAAAAGGCAAGCATTACCCTGACTTTACCGATGGACTGTTTTTCATTAAAAAAGGGTGCGGTACTCAGCAGTGCCAGGATCCGGATAAACGGATAAAACCCCTGGCTCAGCCATAGAGTGAGCGTTTCGCTGGTGATGGTTAACATAGATTAACCGATAATAAACGGCAGATTATTTAACAGGTTGCGCATATAGTCGATGAGCAGGTTGAGCATCCACGGACCGGCAATCACGATGACACTGATAACTGACAGAATTTTCGGGATAAATGACAATGTCATTTCATTTACCTGGGTGGCGGCCTGCAATAAACTGATCAGCAGACCCGCCGCAAGAGCGGCAAGCAGCAAAGGTGCTGCCAGCATCAGAGCCACTTTCATGGCTTCAATACCCAGAGCCATAACGGATTCAGGTGTCATGACGTCTCCTAGTTAAAAAAGCTTTGTGACAGAGAGCCGAGCAGCAATTGCCAGCCATCCACCAGCACAAAGAGCATCAGCTTAAAGGGCAGGGAGACAGTGGCAGGCGGCACCATCATCATCCCCAGTGCCATCAGCACGCTGGCGACGACAAGATCGATAATCAGAAACGGAATAAACAGTGTAAAGCCAATCTGAAATGCGGTTTTCAGTTCGCTGGTAATAAAGGCAGGAATTAAAATGCGCATCGGCACATCTTTTGCTTCCTGAATATCCTCTGTTTTGGCAATACGGGCAAACAGCGCCAGATCGCTTTCACGTGTCTGACCCAGCATAAAGGTACGGAAAGGCGCGGTTCCCCGTTCAAGTGCCGTTTCCAGGCTGATTTTATCTTCACTGAACGGCTGATACGCTTCCTGATACACTTTATCGATGACCGGTGACATCACAAAAAAGGTGAGAAACAGCGCCAGCCCGAGCAGAACCTGGTTTGGCGGTGCGGAAGGCGTACCCAGCGCATTACGTAACAATCCCAGTACAATAATGATGCGGGTAAAGCCGGTCATCATCAGTAACAGCGCAGGGATAAACCCCAGCAATGTTAAAAACAGCAGTGTCTGAACCGGCAGCGACCAACTCTGACTGCCATCCGGCAGTACATGGCTGACAACACCGGGCAGAGATGCCTGTGCCGCCTGCGGAAGAAGCAAAAGCAGCATCAGTACGGGGATTACACGTTTGTGAAATAACATCTTGGATTCTCAGATTGGCTTATCAACAGGCGCGGCCCGTTTGGTTTTCAGCAATGCATGAAAGGCAGAGGGTGTATTTGTTACCGCATCCGGGTCTGCCGGGCAGCGGTGGAGTAAATTAACTGATTGCGCAGTGACACCCAGGATAAGCCACTCATCCTGAATCTCCACAACCACCAGCCGTTCTTTATTACCTAAGGAACAGCTGCTTTTTACTGTCAGCAGTGCTGTTTTTCCCGCAAGTTTTGCGGAAAATCCCAATTTTCTGACAAGCCAGGTTAATGCGAGGATCAGCAGGATAATTCCGCCGAGCGCCCCGGAAACCTGTATCAGACTGTCTGTATTGCTGACCGCCGGTGTGCCCGGTACAGCAGATTGTGTGATTACCGGAGAAAAAACGGCAGAGTCTGCCGTTTTTTCTGTTGCCGGTAACGCGGCGTGCCCGGCGCTGTTTGCTGTCATATCAGCGGCTCAGACGACGCATACGTTCAGACGGGGTAATAATATCCGTGATGCGGATACCGTAGTTATCAGAGACAACCACGACTTCGCCCTGGGCAATCAGATAGCCGTTGATCAGGATATCCAGCGGCTCACCGGCCAGTCCGTCAAGTGCGACCACTGACCCCTGTGATAAATTCAGGAGTTTTTTGATGGTCATTTTTGTCCGGCCCAGTTCAACAGAGAGACGGACCGGAATATCCATAATCAGATTGATATCAGACAACTGACTCAGCGGATTCTGGCTGTCAAGATTATCAAACGGATTCTGAGTTCCGGATTCTGCTTTTTTTTGTTGCTCCATCGCTTCAGCCCACAGAGATTCATCATTATTTTCAGGGTTCACAGCCGGAGTGTTATTCGCCTCACTCATTGGTTTTTTCCTCGTCCAGAGTGTTTAATACAGGGTTAATCAAATGTTCTACACGCAACGCATATTGGCCATCACGGGTGCCATACTGACTGGTCAATACAGGTACGCCGTCAACACTGACAATCAGGCGATCCGGTTTATCTACAGGGATCACATCCCCTTTTTGCAATTGCAGTAATTTAGAGATGCGCATCGGCATTTCCGCGAAATTAGCCACCAGCTCCAGCTCAGAATGTTTTACCTGTGTAACCAGGTTTGACACCCAGGCTTCATTTTCCTGATTACCGTGTTCCATCGGCGGATTAATCAGCCGTTCGCGGATAGGTTCAATCATAGCTATCGGGATACAGATACTGAGTTCACCAATGGTGTTACCAATCTCTATCAAAAACGATGTTGTCACGACAATATCGTTGGGGGAGGTGGTGATATTGGTGAATTTTACCTGTATCTCGGAGCGGACATATTCCACTTCCAGGTCAGCAATCGGCTTCCATGCATCACGGTAAGCATTCAGTGCCAGTTTCAGCATGCGGTGGATAATGCGTTGTTCGGTATTGGTAAACTCTTTACCTTCAGAACGAACCGGAAAACGGCCGTCTCCCCCGAACAGATTATCAACGGCGATGTACACCAGCGCGGGCTCAAAGGTGAACAGCGCGGTTCCGCGTAACGGTGGCATGTGCACGAGATTGAGGTTGGTCGGCACCGGAAGGTTGCGGGCAAACTCATGATAAGGTTCGATTTTAATCCCGCCAACGGTAATGTCGGGACTACGGCGCAGCATATTAAACAGCCCCATACGGAACTGGCGGGCGAAGCGCTCATTAATAATTTCGAGGGATTGCATCCGCTCGCGGATAACGCGGCGCTGAGTATTCGGATTATAAGGACGAACCTGATCCTTATCTTTGTCCTGTGTTTCGTCGGCAGGAAGCGGCTCTGATGGCGAATCACCATTGAGCAGCGCGTCGATCTCCGCCTGAGATAAAATGTTATCGCTCATCAGTTTTACCGAAGAATAAAAGTGGTGAATAACACATCCGAAATATCCTGATCCGGCTGACCGGGAACCAGCGTCGGAGCGAGTGTGGTTTTAACCGCATTCATTAACTGAATTTTTCCGTCATGCGTTCCCAGTATCTGTGATGTCTGTTGTGATAACAGCAGCAGCAGACGGCTGCGGACTTCCGGCAGATATTCATGGAGTTGTTCACGGGAACGTTCGTTGGCCAGGCGCAGTGTCATATCAATATATAACACGCGATCACGGCTGTTATTCAGGCCGGGCAGGTTCACGGTAAAAGGTTCAACCCCCATGAAGATGGGCTCAGGCATATTGGCCCGTTTTTCATCTCCGGTGCCGGCAGCAGCGGTGGTACTGTCCTGTTGGGACCACCAGCTGTAGCCACCAAAACCTGCTCCCGCGAGGGCAATCAGGGCGAATAAAACCAGTAACCAGGCATTGGAACCTTTTGAGGCGTTACGTGAAGACGACATGTTAACTGAATTCCTATTTCTTTTAGCAAAACCCGTCAGGGGTTTCATACTCTGTATACCCGACTATTATGGCGTGCTTCTGCGGGGCTAAAGGGGGGAAAAACGAAACAAAAAGGCGGTAACTCGGGGCTTTAGTTTCCGGGCTCCGCCATTTAGTATAAGGATCAGGCGAAGGTATCTATTCCGCCGCGTGCGAGGGCTGCGCTGTGTGCCACACGGCTGACGGTGGTATCACCCGGAATATTCAGTGCGGTGATACTTCCGGCGGCAGACAGGGATTCCCCGGATTGCCCGGCGTTCTGACCATTGCCCTGATTTTGCTGATCGCCACGGTATTCCTGACCAACAGAACTTTGTGCCAGATTAATTCCGCTTTCCTGAAGGGCACTGCGCAGTACCGGCATCATTGATTCCATTGCGGCGCGTACATGGCTGTGTGGTGAAACAAAGTGCATAACGGCCTGATTATCTTCTATTTTAAGATGAATATTCAGTGAGCCGAGTTCTTCCGGATGCAGCCTGAGCTGTGCCTGCTGCAATCCCTGGCGGGAGAAGTAAGCAACATTCTGGCTGACCTGCTGCTGCCACAATTCACTGCCTAACTGACCGGTAAGCGGCATCGCCTGTGCGGTTGGTGCTGCAGCTTGTGTGGCAGAAATCTGGGCGGCAGACGGCATCAGTGCCGGGCTTTGCAGTGCAGTATGTGCGCCGGGTGCGGTGACAGTCTGAAAAGCACTGTTTTCAGTTTTGATACTGAATGCGCTCTTGCTGTTGTCACTGGTGTTCTCTGTGACAGAGGCCAGTGATAACGGCGTTGTGGTATCCGCTGATTTTTTATTCAGCGGCATAAAATCATCCGGTAATGTTTTTGGCTCAGTTTTTTGGGTATCAGCTAAAGAAAAGCGGGGCTGATCGACACGCGGTTTTGATTTCTCATCAATAAACAGGGTGCGCGCATCAATTTTTTCATCAGTGATAAGCGGTTTATCTGCGCCTTTCAGCAACTGTTCCTGATCCTGCGCTGTTTCTGCGGTTTTGGTAATATTTTTTCCGCTGTCATCAATGCGCAGTTTGGTATCAGTTACCGGTTTTTCCGCAACCATACCATCGCGTCCGGTCAGGCGCTCTCTCAGTGCCGCCAGCAATGCATTATCCGCCTCATTATCTGAAGCCGGAAGCGCGGTATCTCCGTCTTCTGCACTTTGCAGCAGTTTCGGATTAAGATCCGCTGTGGTGGTATCACCCTGCAACCGCCGGGAAAAATTAAGCTGTGCCAGGGTGTCTTCACTGGTTTGCTTTTGCGCCGCTGTGGTCTTTATGTCTGCGGCAGGCTTACGCGCAGCACTATCATGCGGATTGTTCTTTACGGCATTGGCAGCACTGACCTGTGCCGGTTTTTCCGGGCGGGGTTGCTGTGCATCAAGGACGGACTGAAACGGCAGAACCGTTGCCTGTGCGTCTTCTGCCTTAGGGGATTCCTGTTTATTCAATGCATTGTCAGCTGAACTGACCAATTTGGTGCCGGCATTGACATCCATTTATCGGGTTCTCCATAAAGTAGCGCGCTGGGCAAATTCATCCATCTGCTTTTGCTCCAGCCGGTTTTGTCGTTGATTATGTGCATGATCGGCGCGCTGAATCAGAGTATCGAACGCATTTACCCGCTGCTGTTTTTCCTGCCAGTGACGGTTTGCTTCACTGACCCGTTGTGCCCAGACGGTTAACTGGGTTTGCTGCTGTTCTATTGTCACATCCAGGGTGACTAAAAATTGCTGATAATTCTGCCACTTATCGGCAGCCATTCCGGTGTGTAATGTCTGATTCAGTTTCTGGCGGTAATCTGCCTGATAGTTTTCCAGCATAGTGAGCTGCTGACTCATCTGTGTGTGAGTCAGGCGCACCTGAGCCAGTACTTTTGCGGCTTCTTCAGCGGCATCTTCGGCTAAGCTCAGCAGTGTGGTTAATGCATTATTTTTTGACATTGACGGCCTCGTTACGCTTGCGGCACGACCTGATCAAGCTGCTCACAGGCATCCGGGTAATCACAGCGTTCATCGATATCCTGTTGCAGAAAACCAGCCATGTGCGGGAACCACTGAATTGCCATATCCAGCATCGGATCACTGCCTGCGGCGTATGCGCCGACATTAATCAGATCACGGTTACGCTGATAGGCAGACGTCAGTTGCTTAAACCGCTGTATTTTCTTGTAATGGCTTTTGTCGATAAGTTCTGTCATTGCACGGCTGATTGATGCTTCGATATCGATAGCAGGGTAGTGTCCGGATTCGGCCAGTGAGCGTGACAGCACGATATGGCCGTCAAGAATGGCCCGCGCGGAGTCAGCAATCGGATCCTGCTGGTCATCGCCTTCGGTCAGGACAGTATAAAACGCCGTAATAGAGCCGCCGTTTTTCCCGTTACCTGCCCGTTCCACCAGTGCCGGTAATTTTGCGAACACTGACGGAGGATAGCCTTTCGTTGCCGGCGGTTCTCCGATGGCGAGCGCAATTTCGCGTTGTGCCATGCTGTAACGGGTCAGTGAATCCATAATTAACAGGACATTGCGACCGAGATCACGGTAATACTCTGCGATACGGGTGGCATAGGATGCACCCTGCATTCTCAGCAGAGGGGAGACATCTGCCGGTGCCGCGACGACAACGGCGCGTTTTAATCCTTCTGCGCCAAGAATATTTTCAATAAAATCTTTAACTTCGCGACCACGTTCGCCAATCAGTCCGACAACAATAATATCGGCATGAGTAAAGCGCGCCATCATGCCGAGCAGCACACTTTTTCCGACACCGGAGCCGGCGAACAATCCCATACGCTGCCCGCGTCCGACGGTCAGCAGGGCATTGATGGCCCGCACACCGACATCGAGCACGTCTTTGATAGGACTGCGCTCCAGCGGGTTAATCGGCGGGGTTATCAGCGGTGCACGGAATTTGGCTTCCAGCGGACCTTTACCGTCCAGCGGATTGCCGGAGGCATCGAGGATCCGCCCGAGCAGCTCATCACCCAGCGGTAACTGGCGGCTGGTCTGCCCGCCCGCACCGGTGGATTGCGCGTAAACACGCGCACCGGGAGCTATCCCTTCCAGCTCTGCCAGCGGCATCAGCAGCATGCGCGGGCCATTGAACCCGACCACTTCGCAGATGACTTCTTCGGTTTTGCCGTTGATGATACGCTCGATAAAACAGGTCGCTCCGAGGGGCATTTTGATGCCCTCAGCTTCCATTACAAGCCCGGTAATTTTAGTGAGCCGCCCGTAATGACGGGTCATCGGCACGCCGCTCATCCGTGCATCCAGTCCGTCCAGCGCACTAATCCAGCGGCCAATCCGTGCCGTCATAATGAGATCTCCGGGGCATATAACCGGCACAGCTCCTGCCAGCGTGTGGCAACGCTCATGTCGATTTCGCCATCATCCGCCACCACGCGGCACCCGCCGGCATGCAACTGCGGATCCGGCACCAGCCGCCAGCCGTTCAGATTCAGCTGGGTGCTGAGATGCTGTTCCAGCATCTCAATATGCACCGGGTTTACCCGCAGTTCCGGCTGACCGGCAAACAGGGGTTTTTGTTTCAGAAGACGGCTTATCTCTTCCAGCAGCGCCGAGCCGTCACAGACAGCGGGCTGTCCGAGCACTTGTTTGGCGGCGGTCAGCGCAATCTGTAATAATTTTGTAGTGACTACGCTGTCAAAGCTGTCCAGGGAATAACTGAACTCAGACAGTAATTTCTGCCAGGATTGCGTAACCGGTTGCTGCTCTGCCAGTGCCTGCTGACGGCCCTGTTCCGCACCTTCCTGTAAGCCCTGTGCAAAACCGGCGTCATATCCGGCTTTTTCACCCAGTTCCTGACCTGTCTGAAAACCGCTGCGGTGTGCTTCTTCTTTCAGATTGTCCAGCAGATTGATCTGCTCCAGAACTTCGCGCGGCTCCAGGCAGGGAATTTTAGGAACATCCGGCTCCGGTACGTCTGAGAGAGAAGGGAGCACAGAGGAATTGAGATCCCACTGATTCAGTTCCCGCGGCTGCCAGCGTTTCCATTGCGGATTATTTTCCTTATCAGACATAGACATCGTCACCACCACCAATCACAATTTCACCGCTTTCCATCAGGCGGCGGACCACCAGCAGAATGGTTTTCTGTTCATTCTCAACCTGAGACATACGTACCGGTGAGCGTGATTCCAGATCATCACGCACCATTTCTGCCGCACGGGTCGACATATTGCGCAGGAAGTGTTCGCGTAACTCTTCATTACAGCCTTTCAGTGCAATAACCAGCGAGTCATTGGCAACATCCTGAAGGATGCGCTGAATGCTGCGGTTGTCGACTTCGATAAGGTTTTCGAACAGGAACATTTCGTCGATAATACGTTGTGCCAGTTCGCCGTCGTAATCGCGCATTGCACCGATAACACCTTCTTCCTGCTGACTTTTCATCAGGTTGATGATTTCGGCTGCGGTTCTTACGCCACCCATTTTGCTGCGTTTGAGATTCTGTCCGTCGAGCAGGTTATTGAGCACTTCGGTCAGTTCTGCCAGAGCCGCCGGCTGAACACCGCCGAAGGTGGCAATACGCAGCATAATGTCATTGCGCTGACGCTCGTCGAATAGTTCAAGCACATCGGCGGCCAGATTGCGTTTTAAGTGAACCAGAATGGTGGCGATAATCTGCGGATGTTCGTCGCGGATAATATCGGCCACTGTCTGCGGCTCCATATAATTGAGGCTTTCAATACCGGATGCACTTTCATGCTTCTCAAGAATATCTTCCAGCAGGCTGGCTGCTCTGTCTTCGCCCAGTGCTTTGATAAGAACGGAACGCAGATAATCATTGGTATTGATATTAAGTGCCGCGTACTGAATCGCCGCTTCCTCAAATTCAGTCAGGACTTCTGCCAGTTCGGCGTTAGAGACCTGGCGCATATTGGAAACTGCCATGCTCAGTTGCTGAACTTCTTTGTTATTCAGGTGTTTAAAGACCTCTGCAGCCTGGTCTTCACCGAGCGTCATCAGCATGACGGCGCTCTTTTCTGTTCCGCTTAAATTCATTGTGATTTTCCTAACCATTGGCTGATAACCATTGCCACAACCTGCGGATCTTTATCTGCCATTTCACGGATCCGCTGACTCTGGATCTCTGCACTGACACGTTGACGGGTCAGGCGGCGGCGGGTTTTCTCATCCATATCATCACTGATGGTTTCATCAGCCACGAGCGGTGTTTTCATTTGTGTTGCTTTAAACAGACGAGCTTCGCTCTCAGCCTGTTGTGCTTTGCGGTAACGTTGCCATTGTGGCTTGATACCACGACGCCACAGGAGCCAGCCAACCAGTAACAGCAGCAGAATTTTTCCGTAATCCAGCGCCTGCGCGATAATCACCGGACTGGTAAAGACGGATTGTTCTTCTGTAACCTGACCTTCATCCGTAAAGCGGGAGTTGGTGATGTTCAGACTGTCGCCGCGCGAAACGGAATAGCCCATTGCTTCGCGGGTCAGCGATTCAATCTCTTTAAGCATCTCCGGCGGCAGCGGTTTCATTACTTCTGTACCGTCTTCCGCTTTCTGCGGCAGATAGTTAATGATGACCGCGACTGAGAGGCGATCAACCACACCAATCTGGCGCTGGGTATGACTTATTTTGCGATCTACTTCATAATTCGTGGTTTCATCGTTTTGCGAATTAATATTACCGCTACGGTTATTATCGGCAGGCGAAGCTGTTTTGTTATCCTTCGCATCCTTATTATCCGCTTTTGCTGTTTCTATCGGCGCGGCTGGTGCACTGACCGGCTGATTAGATAACGCACCCGGCACACCGCCCGGCCCGCCGTTACTGTTCTGCTGACTCTGGCTGCTCTGACGCGAACGGACTGCGCCGGTATCCGGTTGCTGATTAGGTTTATACTCTTCAGCGGTCTGTTCGACTTTGGAGTAATCAACCTGCGCGGTGACCTGAGCCTGAACATTGGCACGACCGACCAGCGGGGAGAGCAAGTCTTCAATCCGCTGTTTGAGACGGGCTTCTGTCTCATTTGTCAGTTTCATCTGTGAAGTGCTGACAGATTGCTGGCTGTTATCATTATTAGTAAGCAGGCGTCCGGCCTGATCGACAATAATCACATTGGCGGTGGTTAATCCGGAAACACTGCTGGAAACCATGTGCACAATGGCACTTATCTGACCTTCATCCAGCGCGCGGCCGGGAAGTAAACCAACGGTTACAGATGCCGTCGGGGATTTTTGTTCCCGGACAAACAGAGTCGGTTTCGGAATGGCGAGATGAACCCGCGCGGTCTGAACCGGACTCAGTGATTCAATCGTGCGGGAAAGTTCCCCTTCAAGGGCACGCTGATAGTTAACCTGTTCACTGAACTGGCTGATACCGAACTGCTCTTTGTCCAGCAGCTCAAAGCCGGTATTTCCGCCTTTTGGTAAACCGGCCTGAGCCAGTTTCAGACGCAGTTCGTGGACTTTATCGGCAGGCACCAGAATGGCGCTGCCATTATCCGCAAGCTGATACGGCATATTCATTTGTGTCAGCTGACCGACAATATCACCGCCGTCTTTTGCACTCAGATTACTGAGCAGTACGCGGTAATCAGGGCTTCGCATCCAGAGGAACAGTGCGACAATAATCGCAATTGCGGCAGCGCCCGCGATCATCAGCGGAACTTTCGGATCGGCCTTAATACGGTCAATAATCAGGGCTAATCCCTTTTTGTTATCTCCGGTGTCTTGTGATGCGGCACTCATAAACATTCCCTGCCTTGCAGATTTGACGGGTGAAAATAGTTTTGGCGAAACAACGTAATTTCCCTCTTTGTAACGTCACTTTTTTACGCTGCTATTATTCCCTGTGAATAACAAATCTAATGACAGAATCAGCCTGTAATTTAGGTGTTATTTACGGGCTTCAAGTTAAAAAGGGTGTGGTAGGGTAATGCGGCATAAGATATGACAGGTGTTTTTGCAGGAAAAAAAGAGCGCCGGAAAATTTACTAATCCGTAATAGCATAAGAGAAAAACATGACAATTCAGGCAATTGAAGGGGTTGTTTCCCAACTGAATGTAACAGCAGCACAGGCTGCAAACCACACCAAACCTGTGGTTGAAGCTGTGGGCTTCGGTGATCATCTGGTTTCAGCCGTTAATCAGATTAATACCACGCGGGTAGAGTCTGCGAAGAAAACAGAAGATTTCACTCTGGGCAAAGCAGATATTTCACTCAATGACGTTATGGTAGACATGCAAAAAGCCAGCCTGAGCCTGCAAATGGGAATTCAGGTACGCAACAAGCTGGTTGCCGCGTACCAGGAAATTATGTCAATGCCGGTGTGATGGTGTTAACTGTTTGAAATTAATATAATTTGTCGTTTCTCGTCATCGCTCGTCATCGCTCGGGGACGCATAGGGGACAGATTGATTCAATTTTTGGTTCAGTAGTGAAATTTGGTCTTGGTCGTTCTCAGGCATCCAAGAGCCATAAACATCATGAACCATCTTTGAAGAGGCATGTCCCATTTGTGCTGCAATGAACGCAGGGTTCGCTCCTGCGGATAACATCCAGCATGCATAAGTATGTCTGGTCTGATATGACTTCCGGTGCCTTACGCCTGATCTGCGGATCAGGGATTTCCATATCTGCGAAAAACCACCCGGAGAATAAAACTTACTATCACCACCGTTGACACTGACAAGTCCTGGCTGAAATACAAAGGTACACTGATCTGTCCTGAATTTTTTAAATTCCCTGGTGCTAACCGTTACCTCCACTGGCTGAGTTAACTTTGTATGCGCCGCCTGATCTTTCAGACAATCGAACGCGGGCGAGACAAGGTGAATAATTCTATTGGTTCCGGCATCAGTTTTAGGGTAAGAGAATTTAGATGGCCCGCAAACATTACGGCGAACCATAATTGTTTTGTTTACCATGTCGATGTCCTCCCACGCCAAGCCTGTTAACTCACCAGGTCGGAGTCCTGTATAAACCGATAATATAAGCATGTTACGAGCCTGAGCATTCGGGCAACAACTGATAAGCCTTGAAAGTTCATCATCTGATAGCGGGTCTGGCGTTGGCCTTTCCTTTTTTAAATATGAAAAATTTATCGTTAGATCCTCGCTTATATACTTATTGCTAAATGCAAATTTAAACTGGGACAGTGGCATTTGCATGTAGTTGTTACCTGTTCCGTCCGTCACTGGATGCAATGACGCGAATCGGGTCGCCAAAAGAGATAGTGAGCACGTTTACGCTATTAAATGGCGCAGAGTACAGCAAATCATTGCGTCTGCTGTAGACGCTTACGGCACGGTTCCTGAATGGCTGATAACACTGTTAAACAAGCCGGTGTACGGGCGCAGCATTCTGTCATCAGCAATGAACGTGATGCAGGCATGCTGTGATGATGATTGCTCTGAGATTATCGGGGAATGGCGACCGGGTAAATCCGGAATAATGTACCGTCACAGCGCTATGAATTACCGCGATATCATTCTGCTGGCGCGTAAATTGATGACCCATGGCATTATCGGCAAGGCTAAGGTAAGAAAACTCCAACGCAACGAGGAAAAAGATGAATACTCAGACGAGTTTCACGCCGTCGAGTACATCAGCGCCGCCCGTGTACACTTCAGCATCACCCGCAGCGAAGCCGAGCAAATAACCCTCACCGAATTCGTGATGATACTGAAAGCAAAATATCTGGACGAGAAGGGCTTCACTGCTGATGAGTATGAAGCCATCACCAAAGCCGACGATGCCCGTAATGATGATCTGATTAAGGGCAAACGGCGGCTGGTGAGCAGGGAAAAAGCGTGATAAAACATCGATATTCGCAATATTTCGGCTCTTTCTTACTACAAATAAAGCACATGTCTCTTAGTATCATGGCTTTAAAACTAAACGGTGGTACCTATGAAAAAGTTATTGATAGTATCAGCTGCAGCCATGCTTACCTTTGGTGCTTATGCCGGAGGAGAGGGTAAGGGATATTCATTAGAGCAACTACATAAAATAATTGAATCTGGGAAATATCCGGCTATTACTGAATACGAAGAAACAGGCGGTGGTGATGTTGCGGATATAAAATCTTGCAAAGATAGGATACTGAGCCGTGCCGCTAATTTCTCAGAATATCCCATCACTGTTGAGCGAGATATTGAAAATGAAGCTTACGAATCAACAGTATGGATGAACTTAAAGGCGCAAAAAGTTATTTGTGAGGTTAAAGATGGCAAGGCTAAAGGGACGCAGTTTGATGCACCCTATAAGTAAGCCGGGAAACTCAAGTAGGACTATCTGACACCGATAGATATCAACTGACAATATACACAGATACTGGTGAACTTCGGTGGTAGATGGTTTACCGCGATTTATCTGTCGCAAAAGATGAATATGCTTTACGGCAAATGTTTTAAATAATCAACAGGCCATGGACGGCCTTGTGATTCAGTTCACACGCCGCCTCTTAACTGAGGCTTTTATACATGTATACTCTACTGACGCAACGGAAAACGAAAAAATAGAGAGTAGGTATGCTTACTGAACACATTAGTCAAGAATACAAAAATGACATGTTTGAGTTTTTTTACGCATTTGCTCGTTTTGAATATGTAATGAAAGTGAAAGGTTTTTCAAAAAAAATATGCTAATAATAATGCCAGCCCTAATTGGGATAAATTAAAAGATGATAAAGAGATAAGTGAAAAAATATTCAATGAAAGAACCGAGTCTGGTAATCGCCTGCTTGAACTTGCACCAATGGTGCAAATTATCAGAATGGAAGGAAGCAATGCGGTATTGGCATGGCAGAAGGTGTCATATGAAGTCAGTAGGAATAATTATTTTGCGCAGCTGATGAAGGCGTTAAAGACAGTCAGGAACAACCTATTTCACGGCGGGAAGGAGTGTGAGAGCGGGTTCGAGTATAGCGACAGAAACATGGATCTCATCCGAACCGGTACTGCTGTTATAAATGAGATGGTTGCTTCGCTGGGGTGGAGTGGGGATTTCAGCGCCCAGCACTAACCAAACTAAGCCACGGAAGGGGCTTAGTTGTGTAGGGTGGTAACAAAATCTGAAAGTGGCGGTCGTTTTTTGGAAGTGTTAATTGTGCTTTTTGTCACAATCGCCTCGGTATTGAGCGATTAGCGTTACCAGTAATTACCTGATATTACCCGAAGTTACCAATTTTTTATCACAACCGAGGTTGTCAAAGGGGCACTTTGACCCTATTATTAGCAAATAGAATGTTTAGCAATGAGCTAAACCTTAACCAGCACAAAACACCGCGATAGGAGGTCGTATGGGTAAATTATTTCGAACCATGATTAAAGCGATCCTCCAGCCTGAGAGGGTGGTAGTAAAGGTATTTGGCTCAAATGGCCAAAAAGAACAACCAGAGGCTAACACCACTGATAAGTTTTTCGTGGATAAAAATGGGGCAATTTCTCTAAATCCAAATAGTGTTATTGTTAAAGAAGCGATTGAAAACAACATTAACTTACTGAAAAACGTACACAGGAAAACAGATAAGTGTGGGCAGCAGTAATAGTTCTTGTTTTGGTAAGTGGGTATTACTATGTTGATTCTCACTTACCTTCAAAGTACAAGCTCAATAAGGCTGTGGGTTGGAATGCTTACTTTCATGTTGCACTGAAAGGTTCTATATTTCTTATTCAGGGTGCCGCCTTATCGCTATTTATTGTTTTTTCGTTTTACTTAGTTATGTGGTTATTAAATATTCCCACATACCTATTTGACTTATACCATCCCTTTACGTTTGCCAGCGACATAGCATCGTTCAGAATCTCAGGAATGAGTACATGGACGGCATTATGGCTCACCATGACCATTCTTATTTCTGTTGGTAATACTGTAGAAGCTCAAAAAAATAACCGATCTCCGGCTAAGAGAATTGAAGGGTTTCGTGAGATAGCAAAAGACAATGCCATCGAAGGAATAATTCTGGAATCGCTTGATAAAGTCCAAGACGGATTATTGCTTCTGGTTACTTTAAAATCACGTAAAGTTTATGCTGGGATGGTTGACGCTGCCAGATTTGAGGGAATGGATACAAATTCGCTAGTGCTGATACCATTTATGTCAGGGTATAGAGACAAAGACACCTTGTCATTCAAGGTTGAACATAACTACACTTCACACTACGCCAAAGAAAATATCACATTTGAATCAGAGCCGCTTTCGCTGTATCAGTTTAGGCATGTTCTTCCTTATGACCAGATAGAGTCATTTTCATTGTTTAATGTGAATACGTACATTAAATTTCAGCAAGCATCAGATGATAATGATGACAATGAGCCACAAGATAAAATAGAACAATAAAGACCCGCTACGGCGGGTTTTTTGTTTCTGCTCCAACCTCAAAATCTCACACCGTTTTGCTTTCATTTGCATCACCAGATGATTAACATGAGGGAAACTAATTATTGAGGGTGGGGATGTGAGGAAAATAATTGTTGGTGTTTTGATAGGTGCCATGCCGCTAGTGGCGGCTGCTGATGGTGCTTATCGCGATGAAGGTGAGTGGATGATAAAAATAAACACTAATAAATTAACCGATAAAGCGGATGTTTATGGGATGTTACATTCCTCCAGCGGCGGCGGAACATTATTTATTAGATGTGAAAATAACAAAACTGAAGCATTTTTATCAATAGATGATTATCTTGGCAGCGGGTACAACACTGGCGTAACAACTAGAATTGATGGCGGAAAGCCTATTAAATCATCGTGGACTATGGGTGAGGGTGGTGATGCAGCATTTGCACCAAAAGCGGTATCTTTCATTAAAAGTATTAATGGGAAAAAAGGGTTAATAATTGGTTATAGCCCATACGGGAAATCACAAGTGATCGCCGAGTTTGATTTGAATGGAATCGATAAGGTTGCCGGTGAGGTATCGGCAGCGTGTGGATGGAAACTTTAATAATGGGGTTGGTGTGATAAAGAAAATTATCGTCGTATTATCTATATTAATTATCGCGATTGCTGTGTTTGCATACAATAAACTAACCATTTTTACCGTCCAGCCAATAGGGTCTGTTCCTGATGGCGCAACGATTGTTATGTGGAAAAAAGGCGACATGCGTTTTTTTTGAAAGTGCCGATGGGATATGTATGCGAAAGATGGGCGGGGTTAGCCTACTTTGCCGAGCAAAAGTTCTTGGAAATAGCGTTGATCGGAATAATATCATCATGAGGCTTCCATATAGTGAATATGCGTATTTAAAATCGACAGATGGTCGCAAGTTTGACAGGTAGAATCCTGCCAAAATAAAACAAAATACTAAGTCAGCAAATCCTGCCAATCGGCGGGGTTTTTCATTTTAAGGAGCCGGTAAATGGGGTAATCCCCCCGTTTTAAACAGAGGTTTTCAGTAGAATGTGGTTAACTGAGCCCGTCTTTGCATCGGCGTAATACGGTAATCCCCCCGTTTTAGACAAAGGTTTTCAGTAGAATGTGGTTAACTGGGCCCGTCTTTGCATCGGCGTAATACCACCCAGACCTATGTGAGGTCGCTCATGGTTATAATGCCATAACCAATTTGTCGCGACTTCCTGTACTTCCCTAATGTGGCTGAAAATAGTTTGGTTTAGCCAATCATAACGCATTGTCCTGTTAAAGCGTTCAATATACGCATTCTGCTGTGGTTTTCCGGGCTGAATATACAACAGCGTTATCTCTCTGTTTATTGCCCATTCCTGCAACTGATGGCTCAGATATTCCGGGCCGTTATCACAACGAATACAATCCGGTTTTCCACGCCATTCAATAATCTGTTCCAGCGAACGGATAACCCGTGCAGCCGGTAATGAAAAATCTACGTCAATGGCCAGCGTTTCACCGTTAAAATCGTCAATAACATTGAATGTCCGGAATGTTCTGCCGTCACTCAACTGGTCATGCATAAAATCCATTGACTATGTCTGATTAATCATTTCCGGCACCGTCAGCGGAGCCGGTGGTAATCGGATAATCCGGGCTTTTGGCTTAATCCGTAAATTCAGTTTCAGTTCACAATAAATACGGTAAACACGTTTATGATTCCAGCGGAAGCCTTTTACATTCCGCAGAAATAAAAAACATAATCCAAATCCCCAGTGATTATTTTTTGTCGTTTGTTCTGTCAGTAAATCGGCAATGAGCTGATTGTCATCGCTACGTTTTGACTGATAGCGGTAACCGCTGTTGCTGATACAGAATGTTTCACAAGCCAGACGAATACTAATGCCCCTGACCGCCACGGCATTCTGAGCCAACAGACGACGCAGTGGCGTGGTTACCACTTTTTTTGCATGGCTTCCTGAATGATTTCGGATTTAAGCCGTTCTTCGGCATACGTTTTTTTCAGTCGCCGGTTTTCATCCTCAAGTTCCTTAAGGCGGGCAACCATGGAAGCATCCATTCCGCCGAAACGTGAACGCCATTTATAAAAGCTCGCGCTGCTCATACCGTGCTCACGACAAAGCTCGGGAACCGGTGTTCCGGCTTCAGCCTGTTTCAGGATCGCGATAATCTGACTGTCAGTAAAACGTGATTTTTTCATATAAATCTCCCCGATTCATGTTACGAGAAAATTCCACTTATGAACACTCTGGTTTTTCGGGGGGATTACCTCGTCCTATGGGTGAAACAAATGCGCTGGTGCGCACACCGGGTGCCGGCGGAATTAAAATCGAAAACGACCCGGGGGCGAAAACCAATATGTTTGGTCTGGCAGTTGTGCCTGAGCTTATCCCGTACCGCAGCAACATCTTACGGCTGGCACCGGACACGCTGCCTGCTGATGCAGAAGTGGCCACACCGCTCAATGAAGTTTTCCCGACACGCGGAGCCATTGTTCTGGCTGATTATTCCACACGGATAGGTAAAAAAATGCTGGTGACACTGCGTGATCGGTTTGGTGAAACCTTACCGTTCGGCGCATCGACAACAGTACCCGGTAACGAAGAACGGTTTTATGTCAGTAACTATGGCCGTGTGTATTTGAGTGGTGTGCAGGAAGCAGATGAACTGACGGTAACCCGGGGTGATAAAAATCAATATCAGTGCAGCTTCAGTTACGATCTCAGCGAAATGAGCTCAGTCAACGGACTCTATATTTTTGACGTTACATGTCAGTGAGATGCGGGTGATAGCCGCACCATGTACCGTAATAAAAGATGATAACGAGGTAAGTATGATTTCCATGATGAATTACCGCTGGCTGCTTCCTTTGCTCGGGTTGTATGCCACGGCACTGAGTGCGGCGTGTGATATTACCACGTCAGGTGATATAACCCGGGATAACCATTTGCAAAAGCGGATTGAGGGAACGGTGACAGCAGGAATGGCGCTGGCGACACAGACCTATACCGGCGGGCAGGTTCCGGTTTGTGATGAGCAGGTGTCAGAAACAGTAAAATTAAATGCGCATCAGCCATTCAGTGAAGCGCCGTCGCGGCATTATAAGGATATTAACGGTGTACCTGCCTATTACCTGAACGAGGATTATGCATATTCCATCCGTTCTGAAAGTGCCCGTAATTTTACCGCTCAGGGGGAAATGCTCACCGTAACCGGCAGACAGGGCAGTGTGATGCTGCCGGGCGCGACTGTTACTCTTTACGCGGCAGTGGATAATCCGCGCCCGCTTCATCTGGCTTCAGCGCAGATTGGCAGTGTAAAAAATGACCGTAATGAAACGCTGTTGAAACTGAATTTATCAGCAAATATTGAGACGGTCGATAACTGTGAAATTCTTAATGATAATACAAAGTTTGAATTCGGCACGCTTGAGCGCAATCAGCTGACAGGAAATCCCGGAATAACCACACACTCGGCACAAAATACCCTGGCTATCCGTTGTTCGGACAGCCGGGCGAATAAAACCGTCAGGATGAAGCTGAACAACAACAGTAAATACGCTAATGACGGCGAGTCTGTCATTGAGTCAGATAATCCGGGGCTGGGTTTTGTGCTTTATTACAACGGACGTCGGATAACCAAACACGAGGAAACTGAATTAGGTTCGATGACCGGGGTGAAGGACTCAAAACTGACCGCGTATCTGTATAAATTAAATCAGAATATAACGCTGGGTGCTTTTAACGGCACCGTGGAATATACACTGACGTTTAACTAATTTTATTTTTTTTGATTTCTTTGTCATGTCGTGAAGGCAGGGGAATTGTGTGAAATTTTGCAATTCCCTTTTTTTCGGCGTCTTTTTAGATGTGATGCTGACAGCGGTTACCTGCCGGCTAAAAACAAGAGATATCCTATTCCTGTTGCAGGGGATAAGAACATAATTAATGTGCATCAAAATAAATAGCTGTATTACTCGTTTTCAGGAGAGATCAATGCGTAAAATTCTGTCTGTATCTGCTATTGCGTTAGTTTCTGCATTACTGGCAAGCCCGGCGTTGCCGCAAAAACAGAAACCTATAATTGTGAAGGGCAAAAGATCAAAGTATCGTTCCCGGATGAAAAAACGGCAGTGATGTTATACAGTGATGAATTAATTGTTTTGAAAGACGCTGTCGCAGCAAGCGGAGCCCGTTATGTCGGGGAAAACTTCCAGATTTGGTCGAAAGGAAAGAACGAGTTTAATTTAGCCACTATTTCGGAAGATGATGCGGTTAATGGTCGTGTCGCTGAAGATAAAGGTCGTACCTGTAAACTGGTTAAAAGTAAATAATATACCCTTATTCATTCAAACTGCAGGTTCGTTGGCAGCGTGAATAGTGTTGGGTATAGATATCTTACTCAGTTATGTAACACAGGGGCGGAAAATATACCGCCCCTGCTGGTATTATTTATGGTCACGGCGAAACAGTGCCCACTCTTCAATTTCAGTGCCATCCGGTAATGTACAGTAACCCGTCTGACCATCAGCGGTATCTTTTATTTTAAGTGTACCGCCGGATTGTTCACAATATACGGATGCCGGGTTTGCCATACCCATTTTTTGTGAATTTTGCGGGGCAGACGAACAGCCGGCAATAACACCGGCGGTTATCAGTAATATTACTTTTTTCATCGGATGTATTTATTTCCTGTCTTTATCCAGTACGGTTAACAATTCATATCTGGCACTTGGTGCATCTGCCGGCGGATTCGGAATATCGGTCACTTTTACCGCTATCCGGTATAAGTAGCCCGGCTCATAGGTAAATCCGTCGATATTTTGGTAGAAAAATTCCCATTCAGCATTTGGTTTTTCTTTCACTTTCATGCACTTCATCGGTGCAACACCGACACAGTCAGCCAGCTGAGAATCAATATATAAAATTTTTGACGGGTCAGGGGCCTGGTCCGCTCTGTAGTTGTGGCTGCATCCGGCAAGCAATAAAAGAGCGGGGGCAAGAATATAAACAGGTTTCATCAGCAATCCTTAGTAAGTAACGGGAAGTCCGGTTCTGTATTTCTTTGACCACGGAAAAACTATATTAGTTCCGTGACGGCAGACAGCGCGGTTCTATTTCCGGACAGGGATTTATTCTGCGATTACTGCTGGTGTCTTTCTGTTTACGGTATTATAAATTCCCGGGAAACAAAATATGCCGGGATATTATAGCGTGGAACTCACAACGGGTTATTCTATACTCTAAATAATTCGGGATGCATGTAGGCGACAAGCGAAGATTGGCGGGGAGCATAGATAACTATGTGACCCGGCGGGCTTTGCGCAGTCAACACCCAGGCATCCTGAAGTATGACGAGTATATCAGTGCGTTTGCATTAACTTGATTAATTCTTGTCATATAATTGTGAAATTCAGCCGGAAAACCTACACTGTCAGCTATGCGTATTTATCCTGAAAGTAATCAACAGGCAGGTTATTATGACGGCGACAGATATTTTCTGGGTTGGGGTCGGTGGCGGCAGCGGGTCATTATTGCGCTGGTGGGTTGGTAAACTTGTCGGGGAGCGTTATCACGGACATTTTCCGCTGGGGACATTTATCATTAATATTTCCGGTGCCTTTATTATTGGTTTTTTAAGCACATTGTTTGTTATTGACTGGCATGATCGTTTCGGCTCTTTTCTGCATGCGGCAATTTTAACCGGAATTTTGGGCGGATATACCACCTTCAGCAGTATGCAGCTGGATGCGGCAAAACTCGTCAATACGCAGCAGCGGATATTAGCATTCAGTTATTTACTGCTTTCTGTGGTGTGTGGTCTTGTTGCCGCGGCAACGGGTATCTGGCTTGCGGCGTGAGGAAACAGCATGAATATGGTTATTCTGATTTTTGTCGGCGGGGCATTTGGTGCAATCTGCCGTGAATTATTGATGCTGGGCGTGCCATCATTAAGTGATGGTTTCCCTCTTGATATTCTGGCGGCGAATATTATCGCGTCTTTTTTGCTGGGGATCACTGCCGCGCTATTGCAACGCAACCGTATCAATCAATATGTGAATGCGCTTGTGGCGACAGGCATTATGGGCGGATTATCGACTTTCAGCAGCTTTGTGTACGGTACATTTGAAATAATATCATCACCGGGATTACTGGCTACGGGAATCAGCTACCTTTTGGTGAGTATTGCCGGTGGTTTTCTGGCTGTGATGGCCGGATTATTTTTAGGCAATCAGGTAAAGCCCGGCACACAAAACGTGGCCGGGTAATAAGGTTCCGGTCGGGCGGTGGAACGTTCCGTCCGTCCGGAATAGGTCAGAGAGTATTTTTGATTATTTTAATGTACAGTTCTGACCGGCTAAATGTTATTCCATTGGTTTAATATTAATTGAATAATCCGGGTCATTAAACTGCCCGTAACTTTTATTAATCACCCGCTGTTGATCTAACTGTTTTATTTCTTTGCTCAGATAGTTAAGGTGATCTTGTAGATAGGTTTTTGTTACCCGCTCATTCTCAATGATAGCTTGCAGTACTTCAACTAATTCGCCGGTGACCGGCTGTTCTTTTTCAAGTTCATGAGATATGTGTGTCAGATATTCGACAGCACTGACATAATCAGTTTCGCGGGCGATTAATGAGTCCCATTCACTGTTTTTTGCCAGGGTAACAAGTTCCTCACTCAGTACTAAAACATGGCTATATATATCGTGTAAATTGATGGTTGTTTGAATACTCACCTGGTTATCTTTCATCCACATTTGCCCCGATTTGTTGCCATGTTTCTGCGAGATCGGAGAGCAGTTGATAGACCTCTTTTATATAGGTCACATTATTTTCGATATTAGCGTTGAGTAACCGCATAATCATATAGTCATACAGTGAAGCCAGATTATGAGCCAGTTCACCTCCTGCCTCATAATCCAGTGCCTGTTTTAAGCCATTATCGATAATATTAATGGCTTTAGACAGTTCTTTGCCTTTGGCGGCAATATCATTTTGCTCCATAAAGATTTCGCTGCGACGAAGGGCGCTGAGCGCCCCGTTAAACAAAATCCGGATCAACTGATATGGCGAGGCATTGGTAATTTCACTTTCAAGATTAACTTGTTGGTAAGCCTGATTTGCCTTGCGTTGATACATATTTTTAACCTAACATTCTGCCGAGTGCCTGGGTGGTACCACTAAGGGTACTCATCATTTTATCCAGATTCTGAAACTGACGGCGGTATAAATCCATCGAGTTCTCAATCTGTTTGGTGGTTTGTTCGATACGTTTATCGATGCCTTTTTTCTTTTTCTCCAGACCATCAGTCGCGTTGTGAATAGTCCCTTCACGGCTGTCTAAGGTCTTTTTCAGGTAATTAAAGTTTTCGGTGGCAAAACCGGTTTTTTCACCGTCACCGGCGAAAAACTCTTTTACACTGGATGCGTTTTCACCGAGTGCTTTATCCATTATTTTCGTATCAATTTCCAGCGTACCGTCAAGCTTTTGCTTGATACCGAGTTTGTTCATGGTGTCTATTTCACCGCTGCCGTTTGGCGTACGGATTTGACTGCGCATCGTATTTTGAATACCACGCAAAGTTGAGTCACCAATCAGCGGGCCATTACTTTTATCTGCGGCTTTTCCGCTTTCGGTCTGCGTATATTTCGTCAGTTCGCTGCTGAGTTTCTGATATTCGTTATAGGCATCCACCCATGCTTTGATCTTGTTTTTTGATGGTTCGATGTCAGTAGAAATAATCAAATGGTCTGCTTTACCGTCTTCACTCTCTTTTTTCAGGGTCAGTTTCAGACCAGGAAATTCATCTTTTACGACGTTGCTGCTGGCTTCAATATCAAAACCATTGATATTCAGACGCGCATTATTACCGGCAACTTTTTGCGACATTTTACCGGTGTCGGGCATCTCGGTTACTTTGATCTGGATTCCGCCCGGGTTTGCAGGGTCTAATGGCACTTCTTTAACCGTGGAAGTGCAGTTCATCATATCAGCAAGGTTGGCATCACCGGTGACATCAACACTGATACGGGAATCCACCCCTTCGGTTTTTGAGGTTAAAACCAGATGAAATTCATTATTGCTGTCTTTAACAACAGCGGCAGAAACCCCTTTATCCTTTTTATTGATAGCATCAGCGATTTCAATTAATGAGGTATGTTCTTGATCCAGGGTTACTTCAAAGACTTTTTTCGGGTCAGAACCGTCACCCTGGGTGATTTTAATGGTTCGTGTGGCGGAACCATCACCAAGATTGGCTTTATTATCTTTCTGACCTGCGGTGGCAACGGTTTGTGCTTTGGCTAATTTATCCACACGCACATCATAAACCCCCGGTACGGCTTTGCCGTCGGTTGACACATCAAAGCTTTTGTATTCACCGCTGACTTTAGTAGTACTGATTTCGTCGTATTTTTTCAGGGCTTCAGCCGCTGATTTTAATTTTTCCAGTGAAGACTGTAACTTTCCGAATGCACTAATCTGAGCATCACACGCTGTTTTCTGAGCGGCTAATGGCTCCAGACGGCGCATTTCTGCGGCTTCCAGCATCTCCATTTGCTTATTAAGATCCATCCCTGCGCCAACCCCTAACGATGCTATGCCTGCCATGTGCTTCTCCTGAATTAAAGTGGTTTTACATAGTTATCGGTTGGTTGCGGGATAATTTTAGCGTTGACAACAAAAAATGATGGGTGGAGTTGCGCAGATAAAGCCGGTTTATTGTCTCTATTAAACAGATGCCGGTGAATTTCTGTTTTACAACGAGGTCAGAACGTATAAAGAAGAAAAGATAAATTCCATCATGGGCTGGTTATAAATGTCGATTATTAACAATATGGCGACTTTTTGTCTGTAAATAAAATGAATTATTTCCCGTTAACAGTATTACCCCGCCACGGCGGAATAACAATAATTCAGATTATTTCATTCAAAAACAGGAAATATCATCATGGCACAAGTTATTAATACCAATGTACTGTCTCTGGTTACGCAAAATAATTTAAATCGTTCACAAGGAGTGTTAGGTACAGCAATTGAGCGTCTTTCCTCCGGTGCCCGTATTAACAGTGCAAAAGATGATGCGGCAGGTCAGGCAATTGCCAACCGTTTCACCTCAAACGTGCGTGGTCTGACCCAGGCATCCCGTAACGCCAGCGACGGTATTTCTCTGGCGCAGGTTACGGAAGGGGCGGTCAATGAAATTAATGATAACTTACAGCGCATCCGCGAACTGGCAGTCCAGGCACAGAACGGCACTAACTCAGAGAGTGATATTAACTCTATTAAAGAAGAAGTGGGTCAGCGCCTGAAAGAAATTGACCGTATTTCAGAGCAAACCCAGTTTAATGGTATTAAAGTGCTGTCTTCTGATACCAAAATGAGTTTCCAGGTCGGAACAAATGATGGTGAAACTATTGATATTGATCTGAAAAAAGTGGATGGCGCCTCTTTAGGTCTGGATAAACTGGATATTGCCGCCTCTAAATTCGGTGCAATGTTATCAGCCGGTGATTTTGTTGCTGACCTTAAAGGTACCGGTACAGATGCTGATGCACTGAAAGCGGCAGAAGACGGACTTAAAGGCATTCAATTCAATAATAAAGATATTGAAGGAGCCAAAGTCTCTTACCAAACGAAGGCGGATGGTTCGGTTGATAAAACCAAAGTCTATATCCAGGGTAAGGTTGATGGCAAAGACGTGACATTAAAAGCGACTGTGACTGCAACTCCGGGAAATCCGACGGGAACTCCGGCAGTCGTTGCAAAACTGGAATTTACCGGCGTTGCTGAATTAGATGCCGCAGATCAAAAAGCCCTTGATGATAAAGGTCCGCTGGGTACCTTAGATAAAGCGCTGTCTAAAGTGGATTCCCAGCGCAGCCAGCTCGGTGCATTCCAGAACCGTATGCAGTCCACCATTAATAACCTGAACAACTCGGTTAACAACCTGAGCGCGGCACGCAGCCGTATTCAGGATGCCGATTTTGCCGTTGAAGTGTCAAATATGAGCCGTGGTCAGATTCTGCAGCAGGCGGGTACTTCTGTGCTGGCACAGGCAAACCAGGTGCCGCAGTCAGTGCTGAGCTTGCTGCGTTAATCTGGTAGCGGACAAATTATACCAATAAATCAACGCATTCCTCTGTTTTTATGTTTGGCCGGAACCTCTGTTCCGGCTTTTTTTATGCCCGCTGATAAATTTTCCCCGACGATTTTCTAAAAATATTTACTAAAAAAACTAAAGTGGCCTGTCAGGGTGCCGATAGTGTTAGTACTGGCGAAAATCAGAAACCCAAACAGACAAACGCTGTTTATTATTTTCAATAACAAGGACATATATCATGGCACAGGTTATCAACACTAACGTTCTTTCTCTGACTACTCAGAACAACTTAAACCGTTCACAGGGCGTACTGGGTTCTGCAATCGAGCGTCTGTCTTCAGGTTCACGCATCAACAGCGCAAAAGACGATGCAGCAGGCCAGGCAATTGCCAACCGCTTCACTTCAAACGTTAAAGGTCTGACTCAGGCTGCACGTAATGCCAACGACGGTATCTCTATCGCACAGACCGCTGAAGGTGCAGTTAACGAAATCAACGATAACTTACAACGTGTTCGTGAGCTGACTGTTCAGGCACAAAACGGGACTAACTCCAAGAGCGACTTAGAGTCAATCAATAAAGAAGTTAAAGCCCGTATGGACGAAATCAACCGTATCTCTGAACAAACTCAGTTCAATGGCGTGAAAGTACTGAGCAAAGATACCTCAATGAAAATTCAGGTAGGTACTAACGATTCAGAAACTATCGATATCAACCTGAAAAAAATCGACAGCGAAGTTTTAGGTCTGACCGGTTTTGATGCAAGCAGCGCCAAATTTGGTTCAGCAGTAACTGCCGATAGCTTTGTTACTGCGCTCAAGGGTGACCTTGATGATTCTGTATCAGCAACGGCAGCAGCCAAAAAAGGTTTCGACGATATCACTGTTGGCGGTGCTAAAATTACCGATGCTAAAGTTTACTATGCAAAGGGTGCCGATGGTAAAGATGATACTGGTAACATGATTATTGTTGGTAAAGATGCTGCGGGTAAAGAAGTTACAGCTAAAGTAGCTGCACCTACAGTAACTGCTGGGGTGAAAGCTACTCCTGTGGCACCAGAACTGAAATTTGCTGACGCTACAGCTTTAACTGCTGCTGAGCAAAAAACCTTGGACGAGAAAGGTCCTCTGGGTACTTTAGACAAAGCACTGGCAACTGTTGACGGCCTGCGTTCAGACCTGGGTGCTATCCAGAACCGTATGCAGTCTACCATCAATAACCTGAACAACTCTGTTAACAACCTGAGCGCTGCACGCAGCCGTATCGAAGATGCAGACTTCGCAGTTGAAGTCTCTAACATGAGCCGTGGCCAGATCCTGCAACAAGCAGGTACTGCTGTGTTAGCACAGGCAAACCAGGTTCCTCAGGGCGTTCTGAGCCTGTTACGTTAATATACGTCTATATACGTAGTAGCGTTAATATATTTAAAAGGTCAGAATATTCTGACCTTTTTTTTATATCTGTTACCCATAACAGAACAAATAATGTTCTAACTATTTGTTTTTTTATTCTATCAATGAACATTTATTTTTCTTTTTATCATATAAAATAACCGCGATTTTGAAAAAAAGATGCTAAAAATGAAAGAGAGTATTGCTATTTGTTAATGAGGTGATTTAGGATAAGGCAAATAAGGCGTGATTTACCTCACTACTCACCGGATTGAATTCTTTTTCGGGCACGATAATAAAAGCCTTTCATGAATCTCGAAGGGTTTTCAGGTTGTGAGTGATTTGTATACCGCCGAAGGTGTTATCAACAAAAATAGCCTGTGGGAACGTTATTATCCCCTTATCCGGCACGAAGCCCTGAAATTGCAGGTAAGATTACCGGCAAGCGTTGATATTGACGACTTAATTCAGGCCGGAGGTATCGGCTTACTGCATGCGGTTGAACGGTTTGACGCCATGCAGGGCGCGACATTCGCGACCTACGCGGTACAACGGGTTCGTGGTGCAATGCTGGATGAATTGCGGGGAAGAGACTGGGCACCCCGCAGTGTGCGCCGTCAGGCGCGGGAAATAACCAAAGCGGTGCGTGCATTAGAGCAGTCATTAGGGCGCACTGCCACCGAACAGGAGATTGCTGACTCATTAGAGATGGATATAGCGGAATATCGGCAGGTGTTAACTGACACCAATAACAGCCAGCTATTTTCCTATGATGAGTGGCACGAGATCCACGGCGAGAGTTGCGAACCCGTCCGTGATGATGAAGACGGGGGAAACCCGCTCGGTTTGTTGGTAGACGAAAGTTTGCGTCACCAGGTGGTTGAGGCGATAAAACAACTGCCTGAACGTGAAAAACTGGTTTTGACTCTTTACTATCAGGAAGAGCTTAACCTTAAGGAGATAGGCGCAGTGCTGGACGTAGGGGAATCCCGCGTCAGCCAGTTACACAGCCAGGCAATAAAAAGGCTGCGGGCCCGCTTAAAATCCATGAAATAACTTTGACTTTATCTTTGATTTATTTAATTAGACTAGACTACACAAGGCGCCAGAATTATGTCTGTTTCAAAACAAAAGAAACGGCCTGTAAGCCGTTATATTAAAGATTTTAAACATAGCCAGACTCATTGCAGCCACTGCCAGAAAACCCTCGATCGTATTTCACTGGTGTTTAATGGTCAGCTGATCAATAAAGAAGCGATTTCTGAAATGACAGATATGATCGATGATACTGTCTGGATGGGATTGCAGGACAAATTTGTGGCACTGTGCCGTTTTTGCAGCGAAATTTACTGCAACAGCGCGACAGATTACTTCGATATCATGGCATTTAAACAGTATCTGTTTGAAGAGACTGAAATGAGCCACAGCACCGTACGCGAATATGTTGTCCGCTTACGCCGCCTGGACGAGTTGCTTTCCTCGAAAGAATTCCCGACCACTACGGCATTTTCAACTGAAGTGATTCAGGCACAGCTGAGTGAAGATTTATCTGACTCCGCACTGAGTAACTACAATATTGCACTGCGCAAGTACGAACAGTATCTGCACTGGCAGGGCAAAGGGCACTGAGTTACAGCGCCTGACTTTTTTTTATCTTTAAAAGATGAAACAAAGGGGACATTCGTTCCCTTTTTCCGTTCTTATACCCTTATTCATTCAAACTGCAGATGCGTTGGCTGCACTCAGCTAGCTGAGTCACATACTGATGTATGCTCCCCAACTATCTTCACTTGCCGCCTTCCTGCATCTTGAATGACGTTGGGTATACCCTTATTCATTCAAACTGCAGATGCGTTGGCTGCGCTCAGCTAGCTGAGTCACATACTGATGTATGCTCCTCAGCTATCTTCACTTGCCGCCTTCCTGCATTCCGAATGACGTTGGGTATACATATATTTATTTAAATCAATAGATTGTTGGTCAGCCAATGGTCATCAGGCTGGCATTTCCGCCTGCGGCGGCGGTATTCACACTGACAGCCCGTTCATGCATTAACAGCATCAGCGGAATATGGGTTTCGCCGTGGCTTAAACCGGCAACCGGGACTATTGCCCCCGGTCGTGATGCCACTTCTTGGTTCACGCTCTGCAGTTTGTCGCTGTCTCCGTGGAAGATAACCCCGTTGAAATCAACCGTCTCAGTTGCCCAATCCGCTGCCAGTGTCACCTGAGCGCGGACAGCGTCCGGCAGACGGTTATAGAGTGCGCGGGTGTGCTCAGTGTCTGCAAAGAGCTGGCGGCAGCCGGTGGCAAGTGTCGCGCCCAGTTGCAGCAGCGCATCATGCTCTGTGTCATTTAACCCGAGAATGGTACCGCGCGGCAGCAGATGATAACTGTTGCGCTCACCGGTCGGTCCCGGTAGCAGGCGGCAGGTTCCGGCTTGCGACAGTGTGCCGTAGCGGGAGATTGCGGGCAGAACATCATCGCGGTGTTGTGATTGCAGCCAGTTGCAGAATGTATTGAACGGCAGCTGTAACTGTGTGCGCAGTGAAACATCCGGTACAGCGCTGTTATCAATCTCTGCCAACGCATTCATTACGGAATCATCAGGTTGTTCCGCAAGCAGGCGGTGGAGATAGAGCGGCCCGCCGGCTTTCGGTCCGGTGCCGGAAAGTCCCTCACCGCCGAATGGCTGAACGCCGACCACTGCGCCGACAATGTTGCGGTTCACATAAATATTTCCGGCATCAATCTGCTGTGTCAGTTGTGAGATGGTTTCATCAATCCGCGTGTGGATCCCGAATGTCAATCCGTAACCGCCGGCATTAATTTTTGCCGTCAGATCTGCCAGACTGTCACGCGGATAGCGCACCACATGCAGCACCGGGCCAAAAATTTCCTGTGTTAGTTCGGTTACATCATCAAGCTCAATCAGTGTCGGCGGGATAAAGGTGCCGTTCAGTAACTGCGGCAAACCGGCATCCATTGCGAATGCCGCCTGATACACAGACTTGCCTTTGCCGCGCATCCGCTGAATATGCTGACGAATGCTGTTATGCGCCTCTTCATCAATCACCGGCCCGATATCGGTTGTCAGTATTTCCGGATTTCCGGCACGGCATTCCGCCATCGCACCTTTAAGCATAGTGATGGTGCGATCAGCCACATCTTCCTGGATACAGAGCAGGCGCAGCGCCGAACAGCGCTGTCCGGCACTGTCAAACGCAGAACTTATCACATCAGTGACAACCTGTTCGGTCAGCGCGGAGGAATCGACAATCATGGCATTCAGCCCGCCGGTTTCCGCGACAAGCGGGATAACCCGGCCTTCTGTGCAGAGCCGTGCCGCCAGGTTACGCTGCAAAATTTTTGCCACCGCAGTCGAGCCGGTAAACATTACGCCCTGAACACGCGGATCACACACCAACTGGTTACCGGTGGTTTCACCTTCGCCCGGCAGCAGTTGCAGAACATCACGCGGCACACCGGCCTGATGCAGCAGCCGGATGGCAACAGAGGCTATCAGTGGTGTCTGCTCTGCCGGTTTTGCCAGCACCGGGTTTCCGGCGGCAAGGGCGGCGGCTATTTGTCCTGTAAAAATAGCCAGCGGGAAGTTCCACGGACTGATACAGACCACAGGTCCCAGCGGGCGGTGGGTATCATTGGCAAAATGTGTCCGCACTTGTGCGGCATAGTAATTGAGGAAATCAACAGCTTCACGGACTTCGGCGATAGCATTGGCATAGGTTTTCCCGGCTTCGCGAACCAGAATGCCCAGCAAAGGCTGAAGTTCTGCTTCCATAAGCTGAGCCGCTTTGCACAGAATCGCCGCGCGCTCTTGCGCCGGTGTCGCAAACCAGATACCGGCGGCTTGTTCAGCCGTAGCTAGTGCGCTGTCCACTTCATCTTCTGCGCAGGGGCGCACATGCCCGACAATATCATTATGATCGGCAGGGTTTCTGACCTGCTGCCGTTCTGCCGGGGAGGCGGATAAAAAATCACCGCCGGTAAGCGGCTCACAATAAAGTGTATCACCGGCACGGCTGAGCAGGGCGCAGGAGAGTGACGCCAGGCGGTGCTCGTTACTCAGATCAAGACCGGCAGCGTTGACCCGTGAATTGCCGAATAACTGACGCGGCAGCGGAATTTTAGGGTGAGGCAGACCAACGGCACCCTCTTTTTCCGCCATCGACAGAACTGATTTCACCGGGTCTTCCACCAGGGTTTCCAGCGGGATATTACCGTCCGCTATCCGGTTAACAAACGAGGTATTCGCACCATTTTCCAGCAGGCGGCGCACCAGATACGCCAGCAGGGTTTCATGTGTTCCGACCGGTGCATACACGCGGCACGGACGGTTCAGTTTGCCGTCAGCAATTTTTCCGACCACCTGCTCATACAGCGGCTCGCCCATACCGTGCAGACACTGAAATTCATATTGTCCCGGATAGTAATTATTGCCTGCGAGATGATATATCGCAGAAAGTGTGTGGGCATTATGTGTGGCGAATTGCGGATAAATCAGGTTGGGTACAGACAGCAGCTTGCGGGCGCAGGCAAGATACGAAATATCGGTATAAACTTTGCGGGTATAAACCGGGTATCCTTCTAATCCGTCCACCTGAGCGCGTTTGATTTCGCTGTCCCAGTATGCACCTTTTACCAGGCGGATCATCAGGCGGCGCTGGCTGCGCGAGGCGAGATCGATAAGATAATCCACCACTGCCGGACAACGCTTCTGATACGCCTGGATAACAAAACCGATCCCGTTCCAGCCCGCCAGTTGCGGGTCAAAGCAGAGTTTTTCCAGTAAATCGAGGGAGATTTCCAGCCGGTCAGCTTCTTCGGCATCAATATTAATCCCGATATCATACCGGCGCGCCATCAGAACCAGACTTAACAGGCGCGGATATAATTCATCCATCACCCGATCATACTGCGCGCGGCTGTAACGCGGGTGCAGGGCGGAGAGTTTAATCGAAATTCCGGGGCCCTCATAAATTCCGCGCCCGCCGGATGCTTTACCGATGGCATTGATAGCCTGCTGATAAGAAAGAAGATAAGCCTGTGCATCCGCTTCTGTCAGCGCCGCTTCACCCAGCATGTCATAAGAGTAGCGGAAACCGCGCTCTTCATTTTTGCCGGCATTTGCCAGTGCCTGTGCAATGGTTTCGCCGGTGACAAACTGCTCGCCCATCAGGCGCATTGCCATATCCACGCCTTTGCGTACCAGCGGTTCGCCGCTTTTGCTCAGTATCCGGTTAAGGGAGCGGGAGAGTCCGGCTTCATTGTGTGTCGCCACCAGTTTGCCGGTAAACAGCAATCCCCAGGTGGCGGCATTTACAAACATGGATTTACTCTGCCCAAGGTGTGAATTCCAGTCACCGGCGCTTATTTTATCGCGGATAAGCGCATCACGAGTTGCTTTATCGGGAATGCGCAGCAGGGCTTCAGCCAGGCACATCAACGCGATCCCCTCCTGAGAGGAGAGTGAAAATTCCTGTAATAATCCCTGAACCAGACCTGCGCGTCCGCTGCTGTTTTTCTGGTTGCGCAGTTTTTCAGCCAGCCCGTAAGCCAGCGTATATGCTGCCTGCGTCTGTTCCGGGGTTAGCTGTGCCGGCGGGAGAAGCATAGAAACGGCTTCCGGCTCGGGCATCCGGTAAGCAGAGGTGATGGCTGCCCGTCTCACCGATTGCGGCAGAATATCCCCGGCAAATTCCAGAAATGGCTGATAAGCAACCGGAGGTACTGTCAGTTCCGCATCATCCCGGGGGGCATTGTCCCCGGAGACGGGCAGTGTACTTTCCGGCTGAGCACTCAGTTGGGCGAGGTACTCAAAAATAGCTTGTTTAATAAGCCAGTGCGGGGTGCGATCTATCTTTTGTGCCGCGAGTTTAATTTGTTCGCGGGTTTCATCATCCAGTCTTACACCCATGGTGGTACTTGCCATATTTATTCCTCATAAACAGCCGGGGATCTAAGTTACACATCAATATCCATCAGGTTGCAACTTTGTGCAACGTTGTTAAATAAAAGGATGTCTAAAGTGTGAATAATATCGCTGTTTAATATCATTAATATGGAGTGATTAATTAATAACCCGTACTGGTTAAAATAAAACCATTATATAACAATAGTATATTGGTTATTTAAAGGCGTATAATGATCAAATCAAGTGATTGATATCATCGTAAACTGATGATTGCTCTCGTGATGAAAGTCACGAATTTTCACTTTAGTATCGTTAATTAATTGTTATTTTATTGTTGTTGTCGTTACTATCCGACGGAACACAACATATTACCGGCATTATAAAAAAATAATGATTAACGGGGCATTATCTGCACCGGACGGAGAGAGCAGCCACTATGTGCAACACCGTAATATCAGTGCAACACAGTGTTACTCTGCTTCTCCGGCGGATTCTTCTGTGGGCAGATTGCTATCATGCAGCGGGCAGGAGAGCCTGTACACGCAATGCTGATGTAATGACGGATTATCAATTCAGTACAGGAACTCAACTATGAATATGACACTGACAACACCGTTGCTGGTGACATTTATTGTCTACATCTTCGGTATGCTGTTTATCGGCTATATGGCTTACCGCTCCACCACCACATTCGATGACTATATTCTCGGCGGCCGCCGGATGGGCAGCTTTGTTACCGCATTATCGGCAGGTGCGTCTGATATGAGCGGCTGGCTGCTGATGGGCTTGCCCGGCGTGGTTTTTTTCTCGGGTATTTCAGAATCCTGGATAGCCATTGGTCTGTGTCTGGGCGCGTGGCTGAACTGGCGGATTGTCGCCGGACGCCTGCGCTTACAGACAGAGGTAAACAATGCGCTGACACTGCCGGATTATTTCACCCAGCGTTTTGAGGACAAAAGCCGCATTCTGCGTATTGTGTCTGCTGCTGTGATCTTAATCTTTTTCACGATCTACTGTGCATCCGGTATTGTGGCCGGTGGCCTGTTGTTTGAAAGCACCTTTGGTATCAGCTATGAAAAAGCCATGTGGCTGGGCGCGGGTGCAACTATCGCATACACCTTCCTCGGTGGTTTTCTGGCTGTAAGCTGGACAGATACCGTTCAGGCAACGCTGATGATTTTCGCCCTGATCCTGACACCGGTAATGGTGATTGTTTCTGTCGGCGGGTTTGACACCGCACTGGCGATTATTGAGGCAAAAAGCCCGGCGTATGTGGATATGTTCCGCGGACTGGATGTTATCGCGATAGTGTCATTGCTGGGCTGGGGACTGGGCTATTTCGGACAGCCGCATATTCTGGCGCGTTTTATGGCGGCGGATTCACATCATACTATCCGTAGCGCACGCCGCATCAGCATGACCTGGATGGTGCTCTGTCTGCTCGGAACCGTCTGTGTGGGCTTCTTCGGGATCGCTTTTTTCGAGCAAAATCCGTCGCTTGCCGGTGCGGTAACTGAAAACCGTGAGCGTATCTTTATGAGCCTGACGGCGATCCTGTTTAATCCGTGGATAGCCGGTATTCTGTTATCCGCTATTCTTGCGGCGGTAATGAGCACGCTGAGCTGCCAGTTACTGGTAAGTGCCAGCGCACTGACAGAAGATATCTATAAGCCGTTCTTCCGTAAAAATGCCTCACAAAAAGAGATGGTGATGGTCGGGCGTATTATGGTGCTGGTGATCGCGGTGATCGCCATCTATATCGCCAGCGACAAAGACAATAAAGTGCTCGGGTTAGTGAGTAATGCATGGGCCGGGTTTGGTGCGGCATTCGGACCGGTTATATTGTTCTCGGTTATCTGGCAGCGCATGACCCGCAACGGGGCGCTGGCGGGCATGTTTACCGGGGCGGTGACTGTTCTGCTCTGGATGGAATATAAATGGTTTGCTTTATATGAAATCATACCGGGCTTTATCCTGGCGGCGATTGCCATAGTGGTTGTTAGTCTGGCAGGGAAAGCACCGGGTAAAGAAGCACAGGAACGCTTTGCGCAGGCCGAGAAGCAATACCTTGGTCATACGGAATAGCCGATACCCTTATTCATTCAAACTGCAGGTGCGTTGGCGGCGTGAAGCCAGCCGGGTCACATACTGATGTATGCTCCCCGACTATCTTTCCTTGCCGCCTTCCTGCATCTTGAATGACGTTGGGTATAAATATTCTATAGTATAAAAATCCCGGCACAGTACAGACTGTGCCGGGATTTTTTTATCGTACTTTACAGACTGCGATGTTTTTTCACCTGCCGGTAGCCGACAGCCAGCAGCACAAACCATAATGGTGTGACAATCAGCGCCTGGCGGGTATCCGGCTCCAGGGTTAACAGCACAATAACAAAGGCAAAAAACGCCAGGCAGACCCATGGGATCCAGCGACCGAACGGCATTTTATACGAAGAGGCAAGGTGCAGCTCCGGACGGCGGCGACGGTAAGCCAGATAACTGCACAGGATCATGCTCCAGATAAACATAAACAGGATAGCCGATACGGTTGTCACCAGGGTGAACACATGCATCACATCGGGGATAAAATAGAGCAGCACAACCCCGACAGAGAGACAGATGCAGGTAAAAATCAGCCCGGTCGCCGGAACCGCCTGTTTCGATAACTGACGAAATTGTTTTGGTGCGCTGCCCTGTTTTGATAATCCGAATAACATCCGGCTGGTGGAGAACACACCGCTGTTGGCTGATGACGCGGCGGCGGTTAATACCACAAAGTTCACCAGACTGGCTGCCGCAGGTATTCCTATCATAATAAACAACTCAACAAACGGACTTTTATCCGCCGGAATGGCGCGCCACGGTGTGACTGACATGATAATGATCAGCGCCAGCACATAGAATGCAATGATACGAAACGGGATAGCATTAATCGCCCGCGGCAGAGCTTTGGTCGGGTCACGGGTTTCTGCTGCTGCAGTACCTACCAGTTCAATACCGACAAAGGCGAATATGGCTATCTGGAACCCGGCAAAGAAGCCGATAATCCCTTTCGGGAACATACCTCCGTCAGACCAGATATTTGACAGCGCCGCCTGATGTCCTTCCGGTGAGACAAAGTGTGTGCCGATAAGAAATGCGCCGATAATAATCAGTGCAACAATGGCGACAATTTTTATCATTGAAAACCAAAATTCCATCTCACCAAATAATTTCACCGTCGCAAGATTCAGGGACAATAATAACAAAATGCAGAGCAGGGAACTGACCCAGCGCGGAAAATCCGGCGCCCAGTGCATAATATAGCCGGTGATCGCCACCACATCGGCAATACCGGTAATCACCCAGCAGAACCAGTAAGTCCATCCCACAAAAAAACCGGCCCACGGGCCTATCAGATCACCGGCAAAATCACTGAACGATTTATAATTAAGGTTTGAGAGAAGAATTTCGCCCATTGCCCGCATAACAAAGAACAGGACAAACCCGATAATCATATATACGAATAAAACCGAGGGGCCTGCCAGCGAAATGGTTTTTCCGGATCCCATAAACAGCCCGGTGCCGATAGCCCCGCTGATAGAAATAAGCTGAATATGGCGGTTGGTCAGACTGCGTTTAAGTTCACCCCTGGGCGCGGTTGCCGCGGGGGTGACAGGTGTATTTTCGTCCATAAATATATCCGGTATAGTAAAAAAGTAACTATTATATTTTTTAATCCAAAAATAGGATTTTCACAAAATAGTGTGACACATTTCGCAGAGCGAGTAACGCAGAATTTTCCGGAGAATTCAGTGGGTTGATAGTTTTATGTGTTTATTTCTCATGCTTTCGGATTAGATTTTTTGTAGGTGAATAAATGACGGCATTCCTCAGGAAAGGTGGCAGAGGTTACAATTTATTTAATAACATTAATGGGAAGAGTAAAATTAACACCTGTGAGTCACAATAGTATATTTAGGGTATTTTCCGGCTATACTCAGTCTGTTGCTGATATACGTTTGCAGCATTTAAATCTCGGCGGATAAAGCTAAGGAGTCAGACGATGAAAGATCCACATGATATTGCGGCGTGGGCTAAAATCCGCGAAACCTCTGTTGAAATTGCACAGGCTATCTTTGAACTGGCCGGTAATGACGAAGTTCTGGCAGAACAAATCTGGGAAGAGGGCTCTGATGAAGTGCTGCCACTGGCATTTTCCAAAACAGATGCTGACAGATTATATTGGGGTGAGGAAACCATTGAGAGAAAAAATGTATAAATTCTGAACCGCTATCCGCCGTTTGTTGCGGTGGATAGTGGTTATTCCCCGGCCATAAAAATATTATTTTTGTTTTCTGTGATCTGCCATAAATAATCAAAAGATTTTTACGCTAAGATATCGCCCTTAAAGGAGCGATGTCTATGATAAGTTTATCTCATCTATCCGGTCTATTCTTAGGGGTATTCCCGGGTTTTGTTATGCAGCGCGGCCGCTTTTGTCCGGCCGGTGAACTGCATGATCTCTATCTTTTCTGTGACAGCAGAATGCTTATTGCCATTCTGATTGTTATCTCCGTTCCGAGCATCGGTCTTTTTACCTTCTCTTCGTTTGGTATCGCGCAACTTCCCGGCGGGGCTTTCCTGTGCATTATTCTGGGTAGCTTGATTGCCGGTTATTTTACGATTATCCGTCCGCAGAAAATAAAGTAATTAATAAGGTGAAGCAATGAATACGCCGGAATCAGATACCCGCGGGTATTTATGTTCGTTTCCGTTAATATTGTATATCCACAGGGAAATTCAATGACACTTACACCGCTTTCCGGTGCGCGCTTTCTCGCACTGCGTTTATTACCCGGAGATGATGTTCTGCCGGTGCTGCGCAAGTATGCGCAGCAGCATCATCTGCAATCTGCATTTATTGCCGGGTGTGTCGGAAGCCTGACGGATGTCGCGCTGCGTTTTGCCGGGCAGGAAAATATCGATTATCTGACCGGAAAATTCGAAATTGTCTCACTGATCGGCACTCTGGATGAAAAGGGTGAACACCTGCATCTTTGCGTGTCGGATGAAAAAGGGCATACGCGGGGCGGGCATATGATGCCGGGCTGTACGGTACGCACCACACTTGAGTTAATTATCGGCGAACTGGAGCAGGTTATTTTCACGCGTGAAATGTGCGCACTCTCAGGCTATGAAGAGCTGGTGGTAACACCAAAACCGTAATTTCAAAAACCGTAATTTCAAAAACATCATCAACCAACTGTGATCAATAAAGGTGCCTGTATGAACGCATCACAACCTCTGCTTTCCAGCCGTACACTTGTTCTGATTGTTGTCGCGATCGCCATTAATATGATCGGCGGGCAACTTAGTTCAACACTGAAACTGCCGGTTTTTCTGGATTCAATCGGTACCATTATTTGCGCACTGCTGGCAGGTCCGTGGGTGGCAATCCTCAGCGGATTATTAACTAATTTGCTGTGGGGATTACTCAGCGGACCGGTTGCCGCCGCATTTGCCCCGGTCTCGATGATGATAGGTCTCAGTGCCGGGCTGATGGCCCGCGCCGGATGGTTCCGTTCATTACCGCGTGTTGTTGTCTCCGGCGTGGTGATAACCCTGGCGCTGACAGTGATCGCAGTTCCAATCCGCACGTATTTATTTGCCGGAACAACCGGCAGCGGGGCGGATTTCTTTGTCGCGTATTTACATGCTGTCGGTGACAATCTGATTGAATCTGTTGCGGTTACCGTGATCGGCGTTAATCTGGCAGATAAAATTCTATCAGCACTGATAGCCTGGCTGCTGGTCCGCCGGTTACCACAGCGTGCACAGCGAAACTTTCCGCATATGGCGCGGGTGCGGTAATGTTGCACCCGTTCACTGCCCTGACACTCTGGCTGTGGCTGAGCGCCGGAGTACTGTTTTTATCTTCCGGCTGGCTGCTGTTTGCTGTCAGTTGCGCGACCTTTGCTGCGCTGATTATCTGGCCTGCATCCCGGCACCGCGTAAAGTTTGTTGTCTGGCTGATGCTGCCGATGGCGGCAGGGCTGTGGCTTATCCACAGCGGCTGGCTGGCGCACTGGCTGACAGGTACAGTACCTGATAACCGTCATCAGGCATATGCCATAGCCCTTTGGTTCAGACTGCTGGCGATTATCAGCGGTGCACAACTGTGGCTGCAATATGTGACAACAGAACGTTTTATCCGCGCACTGTTCGCCAGCCGTCTGCCGGTGAGTTTTGCTTATTTACTTGCCGGTCCGCTGTTACTGGCGGAGCAGCTCCGGCGGCAACTGGGGATTATCCGTGAGGCACAACTTGCCCGCGGAGTACCTCTGGATGGCAATATATGGCAGCGGTTAACCTCCCTGCCTGCGTTGATTTTGCCGCTGGCGGGACACACACTGAGTGAGCTGGCAGTGCGGGGAGCGGCATTGGACATGCGCGGATTCCGGGCCGTTTCCCGGCGCACCACACTGAATGCGCCGGCAGACAGTCGTATACAGCAAAGGGTGCGTTACGGATTACTGTTCCTGATCCTGATTGAAGGAGGATTCCGTCTGTGGTGGTAAATTTACAGAATGTCACCTTTACACCAAAAGGTGCTGTGCAGCCTGCGCTTTCGCTGTCTGATTTCCGGCTGGCGACAGGTGAGTGGGCGGCGGTACTGGGCGGAAACGGCAGCGGGAAAAGTACCCTGGCGCAAGTATTGTGTGGCTGGTTTCCGGAGTTGTTGCCCGGAACGCTGACCGGTACGGCGGATATTCAGGGCATGGCACCCGGCACGCATTCTCTTGTTCAGACAGCGGCTTACCGGCAACTGGTACAGCAATCACCGCAGTTGCAGTTATCCGGCTGTGCATTCAGTGTTGAGCAGGAAGTGGCATTCGGACCGGAAAACCTGGGATTGCCTCCGGCAGAGATTGAGCTGCGGGTGAATGATGCGCTGAGGCTGACGCAGTGTGACACATTGCGCCACCGGCATCCGGCCACCTTATCCGGCGGGGAATCTCAGCGGGTGGTGATTGCGGGCGCTCTGGCAATGCGACCGGCGTTGTTACTGCTCGATGAGGCATTCAGCAGGATGACACCCGCAATGGCACATATAATTTTGATGAATTTGAAACAGTATTCGGATGCGTATGGATGCAGTGTTATTTTGTTTGAGCGCACATTGTTTCCGGCGGCAGATTATTGTGATCAATTCTTTTTGCTTGAGCAGGGTACGTTTACGGCAACGGGTTCTTTACAGGCTGTTTTTACCGCGGCACTGCCGGTGATTATGATGCCGGATGCCTGGCGTCTGGCAGGACAACGGATGCTGAGCGGACAGTGGAAAGGCACAGTCCCGCACAATGATGCGGCACTGATCGCCGCTTTTAAGGAAAATCATGTTACACCTTGATAGCCTGAGTTATGCCTGGCCGGGCACCGGGCAAAATTGTATCACCCGACTGTCACTGACGATTGCCCCGGGTGAATGGGTGGCGCTGGCAGGGGATAATGGTGCGGGTAAATCCACACTGCTGCGTCTGGCTGCCGGATTACTGCGCCCGGATGCAGGCCACGCATTATTTCGCGGGCAGGAGCTGGCAGATTACACCGCCGCGCAGCGCGCAAACCATATCGGTGTATTGTTTCAGGAGGCAGAGCATCAGATTTTTCACAGCACCGTTTATGATGAGGTCGCCTTCGGGTTGCGGCGGCGCAAATTACCGGCGACAGAGATAAAACGGCGGACATTACAGGCAATAACGGATTGCGGGCTGGATGATGTTATACAGCTTCATCCTCTGGATTTGCATGCAGGGCAGCGCCGGATGGTGGCGGTTGCCGGACTGAGTGCAGCGGCACCTTCATTTTTATTGCTGGATGAACCGGGCAGGGATTTTGATGCGGTCTGGCTTACACGTTTTGAATCCTGGCTGGCATTACAGCAGGGAGCCGGAACCACTATCCTGGCTATCAGCCATGACTTTGATTTTATTGCCCGGCATTTTCCGCGGGTCGTACATCTTGAGGCCGGCAAAATAATTGCAGACGGCTCTGCGCAGAGCGTACTTTATCACCCGCAGTTGCAATCTCCCGGCGTATTACCGGCACCGACGCTGCATTCATTACGCAGGGCATTGTCATCAAAAACAGAGCCACCAAAAACAGAATAATAAATAAAGTGCCCCTGCCAAAGGGCGCATTTGTTATATCTGCGTCTGTGAGCTATTTTTTCGCTATCGCTTTATTTGCACAGGGCTCAACGGTAATTGAGTGCTCGACTGTCAGTGCGCCTTCTTCAATATCCATGGTAATATTCCAGTCGGCATCGAAAGGTACGACCATTCTGGCGGGTAACTCATGGAAAAAACCACTGCCGCCATGTGTCCGGAACGGCATACCATTACGGAACTGATTAAAATTCATTTTGCTCATCATTAAAACATTGCAAGGGCGTCCGCAATCGACCACGATGGTATCACCTGCGGTCAGGTGCATTCTTTTATGTAAAAACGGCATCGCTAAGTTCCTTCTTTTATTCGGCTGCGATAATTATTACTGTTAATTTATCGTAATAACCGGATGAGTTCATTTATTTTTTATTCCTGTGGTTTTAATTACGTAAAACAACTCAGGAATAATCTATGTTAATCGTTATTAAGGATAGTAGGTATTAACTAACGCCCTGGGATTTAATGCAATAACTTTTTTTTTGTTCATCTGATAGTGTATGCGTTTCTAACCAATCTCTTTTATGTAACTCAAAATCAGGTGATTCTCCCAAATGTAATGCCAGGAGATAATTAAAATCTTTGAGGTTGTTTTTTTCAAATAATGAAATCACATCCCGATAACAGATGTTATGGGGTAATTTTATCCGTTCAGTCAACATACACTCCATTAATTTCAATGATGGAACCTGCGTATCCTGATTAATAATATTTAACTGTGTTATCGCTTTATCATATCGGGTATCAACAATGAGAAGGTCGCTGTAGAGCTGGCGCAGCGCGATATCATCAGGATGCTGACGGATCAGTGTATCAAACTGATTCAGTACTTTTTCTTTACCTGCATTAGTCGTACTGCCGGAATATTTTATAATATAGGTCATTGCCTGATCTCTCGGGACCGGCTGTGTATTTGTATAAGCATGTGATGTTAATGAAAAGCTGAACACCAACGCTATTATAATCCAGATCTTCATCGAATACGGTTCCCTGTATATTTACCGTGAATACACTATAACATAGGCGAAATAGTGATAATTTAGGATGTTTACGAAAATCGGGTACAGTATCGGGCAGAAAGAATAAACAAAATGACAATGAGTTTTCAGGTTCTATACAATTTCGCACAAGAATGTTCTGATAATATAAATTTTCCGTACGGGATTTTACCTGTATTTATCACTTATCATGAGGGTGTGCCAATAAATGCAGATTGTTTATATGTGGTTGAATATTCCTGAATAATAAGACGATTTAGTTAATGGTGCAGGAGTTTTGGTGTGTGGCGGTATAAGCAGGTGCTGTTTTGTTATCTGCATTCGGGTATGCGTACGACTTGAATCGGGATGCTGATTAAGGATTGATGATCCTTTAGCATCCCGTTTTTACCAGCTACTTATCGTTTTCATTCAGGTACACAGAAAAAGGCTCAGGAATTTCATCTATTGACAGAATCCGGTCATTTTCTTTCTCTTTATTTACAATCTCTGTATTTAAAGAATACCCAAGAAGCTCGGACAAAATATATTTATTCATAAGTCCGCTTATCCAGCCATTTTTATTGCGATATTTTTCAATAAATTGACAGTTATAATCGGGGTTACTTGATTTATACAGGAAAGGAACAAGAAATTGATCCAGACCTGTTCTAAATCCATGTCCTTTATTTACTATTTCTCCATGATCAGATGTATAAATCAGGGTGTAGTCATTAGTTACAGTTGTTATTTCCCGGTAAATATTTTTTATAACATTATCAGTATGATAAATAGTTAGATCATAGTCATCAGTATTCTTTAGTGTATGCTTTTCTGTATCGGTGTAATTAATATAAGGTTTATGACTACCCCATAGATGAATAATAATGAATTTTTTCTCATTTTTATCAGACAATGCTTTCTTTAAAGAAATAGGCAATAAATCATCATTATCTTCTTGTATATCGAGAATATCGCTTTTGGATGCAATAAATCCATATTTTGACCCATGTACACCTTTTATGGGTTGAGCGCCAAGCCAATAGGTCTTATAGCCTTGTGCCTGAGCCATTTCGATAATTGATTTTTTATTGAATAAATTTTCCTCTGACTCAGGTGTATAAAATGATAATGAAAGTGATATCGAATTTCGGGTGATAGGTGCACTTGAGTGAGCTTGCCTGATAATACATGAATCCGGAGAAGAAAATATATCATCTAATGAAGGTGTGGTATTTTTAGTATACCCATAAAGGCTAAACCGTGTTGGTAGCGCAGATTCTCCTATAATCAATATAATAAGTTTGTTTTCTGAACTATGCTGTGATGCTATAGAGTTGTCAAAATATTTAGCAATATTATTTACATGATATCTATCATTATGCACTGAAGCATTAACTATGTAAGAGATGTTTCCTATTACAATGGGGAATTTATCCTTGATATACTTTCCAAGCTCATGAGGGTCTTCCTTAAAATCAGCTATCAGTCTATTTTTATTTGAGATTATTTCAGAGGATAACGATACTACAAATAAGCTATAGAAAACTATGGGTAAAAAATTAAACCAGGACGGTAGTTTTTTTTTGTTTTTATTGACGATAAGGAAGATAGCAATAGTTGTTAATATGGCAGGAAGGATTATAGGAAAAATATAATGCGAGAGCATCAGCAGGGATTCTGTTTTATTTGTTTCTACAATTGAATCTAAAACTCCAATTGAGAGGCTCTCACGAAATTCGATGAAATAAAATATTTCCAGAAAAAATAGTATGGATAGAAAACCGCCAATAATGTTAACAATATTTTTTTTTACTATTGAGTAATGCTAAAAATAAAAAAACAAACCCAAAGCTAGAAAGGTGAGGGTCTGTTGAGTCACGCTTGTATATGTGTGCATCTATAATATAAACGGCTACTAATATAAGAAATATTAGTATTATATGTTTTTTGTTTTTCATTGTATTTTTTCTATCAAGTTAAAGATAAGTTAATATTCGACTTTTATTTTATAAGATGTTTAAAAGCATTTATATTCAAATGTAGGTCGTCCAAAGCTAAATTTCATTTCCAGATTTGTTTTTTCACAAAGTGAGATTGCATCCCTGACATTTACCCACATAGCAATTGTGTCTATAGGAATATCATCAATGTCCATACACCTTCCGGTATTAACAAAATTAAGATAAATTTTATCAACAGTTTGTTTTTATGACAAATTGAACAGCGGCAGGTGCGTTTTTTATAAAACAAGATATTCCCAAGTTTTAATGATTGGATCTCATTTAAAACATCGGTAAGTATTTGTTTATTTTTATGTTCATTTCTGCGCATAAAATAAAGTTCATCATAAAGATCAACAAAATCAGAGGTACTAATATCATTTATATTAACAATGCTGCCTTCGTTTTTGTGATATGCATCAGGATCACCCGCTAAAAATTGGTCATTCCATACACAAATGGCGGCAGTTATGCGTTCCTTATTATACCGGATATAATCTTTTTCATTCAGATCATATAGCGGATGTAAAAAAGTTAAGATTTCCGGCGATGTTGATAAAACACCGCCATACAGGTTATATGCCTCAAGATAATTTGAAGAATTGGCTTTTTTCCATCCGAACATTAATACTACCAACAAGTTACGTGATTAATTAATTGGGCAAATTGTAGCATGTTTTTATTCAGTATCGATAGTGATACATAGCGGGGAATTAATACGGTTATAATTTTATCCTGCAAAAATCAACCCAACCCCGGCCACAATCAGTACAGTATCCAGGATCCATGAATAAAATGCGGGCGGGAGAGCCAGGACGATACGCTTTGCACCCAGTGAGCCGAGGGCTATCATCATGCCGGTGAGCAGGCCGCTGATCATGATGTCAGGGGTGAGGATGCCGAGCCGGGTGAATGTGACCGATTTTGTCAGGTAAAGCAGAAATGAAATGGCAGATTCTGTTGCCAGCAAAGGTGCGGGCAGTAATCCGTATGCGCTGAGCAGGGGTAACATCAGCGGGCCGGTGGAGAATACCAGTCCGGTCAGAAATCCGGTGAATATGCCGCAGAATAATAAATGCACCGGACGCAGGGTAAAATTACTGTATTTCAGCCAGTGCCGTGCGGGGCAAAGTGCCAGAAAAAAGATCCCGAGTGTCGTGTTAAGAATGGATTCCGGCAGGGCGATCAGGGTATTGGCACCGGCAACCACCGCCGGAAGTGCGGGCAGTGCAAACCAGCAAAAGGCTGACCAGTCAATTTCTTTACGCCAGATAACTACCCGCGAAATATTTCCGAGAAGCGCGGCAATTGCCATAACGGGAACGGCTTCTTTTGCACCAAGGGTGGCGGTGAGTACCGGGATCAGAATTAATGAGGATCCGGTTCCTGTGACGCCGCTGATAAGCCCGGCGATAATGCTTGTTAATGATAATAATAAATAACTCATGTTTTAATCCGTTTCCTGCGCGATAATTAAGAAGGTCAGCGCAGATCAGCATAATTCCGGCACAGCTTGCTTGCAGCGCTGAAAACTCACACCCTTGTGAATAAAAAGAGGATGTTAATGCGCGAATTACCTCCGCTCTCTGCATTACGGGCATTTCTGGCGGCCTGTCAGAGTGACAGCTTCAGCGAAGCGGCAGAAAAACTGAATGTTACTCACGGGGTTATCAGCAAACAGGTGCAGGTGGCAGAAACCTGGTTCGGCGTCACGTTGTTTGAGCGCAAAGGTTCCCGGCGCGTGGCGACACCTTATGCTCTGACGCTGGCGCAAGAGCTGACTCTGGCACTGGAAGGAGTGAGTGATGTTGCCGCCCGTCACCGCTTCGGAAGAGTGAATCACCCGCTGCGCATCAGTGTACCTGCATCGTTTTGCCTGTATTGGCTGATGCCGCGTATCGCTCAGTTTTATCAGCAATATCCGGATATCAATCTGAGAATTGATTCTGCGGTCAGCAGTGAGCAGGAGAGTACCGGGCGGTATGATTTGGTTATCCGCCGGCAGCCGGATACAACATCACAGATAAAACCGTTTTTTTGTGATAGCAATGCATTGCTGGCGTCACCGGGCTTTATCAGCCGCCATCCCGTTTCTGTGCCGCAGGATGTTCTCAGTGTGCCGTGTATCGAAACACTGACCCGTCCCCGCAGTTGGGCAAAATGGTGTGAAGCCGCCGGAATCAAACATGTGCCGTGCAGCAGTGTGCACCGGTTTGATCATTTTTATGTGACAGCAGAAGCGATTAAAGCAGGGCTGGGGTTTGGTATTGGTCCGGTGAATCTGTTGCAGAACAGTTTGCAAAAAGGGGACATTCAGATTGTTTTCCCTGACATTATCACCGATGCTTATTGTTATTATGCCCTGACACCGGTCGGCGTTCAGAAAACGGTAGCACACCGGGCGTTTGAATCCTGGCTTTTCAGTACAGGAAATGCAGCCGGATAACGGAGGAATTATGTGGAATATTCACCCGACGCGGGAGAAATTCGAGTTATTGTCGCAGTATCTGTCACCGCTGGAAGCCCGTATTGAGGCGGGATTACTGGAGTCTGAAGGGATTAAGGTGATGTTGCTGGATGAAAATATTGTCTGGAATAATCAGATGTATGCACAGGCGGTCGGTGGTGTGAAATTACTGGTGAGCCATGATGATGCACAGAAGGCTCAGGTTGTTCTGGATGAATTACACCGCGGCGCGTATGGCATCGATGATGACGGTGAACCGGCAGAAGCAGGATCCTGTGCGGTGGTAAAAAACCGGGCCGGAGATCATTTTAATACAGGATTTGTTTTTCTGATTTTTCTGACTCTCGGGCTGGCATTGCCGTTTAAGGCGCTGCACCGGCATCTGCGCGATAAAAAAGAGAAGGCAGAATAACAGGCAGCGGCACAATACCGCCACCTGTCGGAGAACTTAGTGATCGACAAAGACAAACTTCAGTACAAACAGCAGCGCAACCAGGATCACGCACGGATTCAGCTCTCTCCAGCGACCGCTGCCCAGTTTCATCACACAGTAAGAGATAAAACCGAGGGCTATCCCGTCGGTGATTGAGAAACTGAACGGCATCATGATTGCGGTAATAAAGGCAGGAACCGCATCCGTTAAATCATCCCAGTTTACCCGCGCCAGGCTGGATGTCATCAGCACGCCCACATAGACCAGCGCACCGGCAACCGCATAAGCCGGCACCATCCCCGCCAGCGGGGACAGAAAAATCACCAGCAAAAACAGGAAGCCGACCACAACGGCCGTCAGTCCTGTCCGGCCACCGACCGAAACCCCTGATGTACTTTCAATATACGCCGTTACTGACGATGTCCCGATATACCCGCCGACAACGGAACTGATACTGTCCACGTAGAGCGCTTTTTGCATATTCGGAAATTTACCGTCTTTATCTGCCAGTCCGGCTTTGTCTGTCACGCCGATCAGGGTGCCGGAGGAGTCAAACAGGTTTACTAACATAAACGAGAAAATAATACCTGCCAGACCGATATTAAAAGCGCCTGCCACATCCACCTTACCCAGCACGCTGGTCACATCCGGCGGCATGGAGAAAATACCCTGATAAGTCACATCGCCCAGTGCCCAGCCGAGCAGAGTGGTGATCACAATGGAGATAAGAACCGCTGCATGAATACGGCGTGCCGCCAGGATAGTAATAATGAAAAAGCCCAGAGCGCCGAGTAAAACAGAGTGTGAGGTCAGATCACCCATTGACACCAGCGTGTCAGGATTCGGGACAACCAGCCCGATATTTTTCAGCCCCATCATGGCGATAAACAACCCGATCCCGCTGGTGATCCCTATTCGCAGCCCGGACGGAATACTGGCAATCATCCAGTAGCGGATACGGAAAACAGTCAGCAGAAACATGCCGAGTGCTCCCCAGAAAATCGCGCCCATCCCTATCTGCCATGAGTAACCCATTGTGGTCACCACGCCGAAAGCAAAAAACGCATTCAGCCCCATTGCCGGTGCCAGTGCAACCGGCAGATTGGCAAGGCAGCCCATCAGAATACAGCCGAAGGCGGCAATCAGACAGGTGGTAACAAAAACAGCCTGCGTATCCATACCGGCGGCGCCGAGGATTTGCGGGTTAACGAACACGATATATACCATGGTCAGGAAAGTGGTTAAGCCTGCGATCACTTCAGTACGTGCGGTTGTTCCGTGTGCCTGTAAACGGAATATTCGTCCCAATGCACTTGTTTCCCGGCATGTCTCCGGTGTGTGAGTATCCATTTTATGCTCCTGTCGCCCTGGGGGAAGATAACTGGTCTGATAAATGCATAATCAATGCCAGTATCGTAATAACATCCCGTAAGAGTCGGTAATCATCCGGCTGTGTCGCAGTAATTTGAAACAATTGCAGCGGGGATCACTTTTATATCGGCGCAGCACGCATAACAGATGTTGCGCTGTGAAATCACATTATCAATGTGAGAGAAAAACAGGGGACAGTGATGAACAGTGAGAAAAATAAACATACACGTACGCCGGATCGCGACGCGCTGAAAAAACTCCTTGCCGTTGCCCGCAGTGAAGAGCTTGCTGATTATCGTATTGATAATGTCCGGATCCTGGATTTGGTGAACGGAGGAGAATTTCCGGGACCTGTAGTGATAAGCGGGACATCCGTTGCCGGTGTGGGCGCGGTGTATAAAGACGCCCCGGCGCATCAGGTTATTGACGGAAAAAATGCCGTGATCGTTCCGGGCTTTATTGATGCACACCTGCATATTGAATCAAGCATGATGACACCGGTGACCTTTGAAAGTGCGACTCTGCCGCTCGGGGTGACGACGATTGTCTGTGATCCGCATGAAATTGTGAATGTGATGGGTGAAGAGGGCCTCGAATGGTTTTTGCGTTGTGCACAAACGGCGCAGCAGAATCAGTTTGTACAGGTAAGCTCCTGCGTACCGGCACTGCCGGGCAGTGATGTCAACGGTGCAGATTTTCCGCTGACTGACATGATGAAGTATAAAGATCATTCGCATGTACTGGGTCTGGCGGAGATGATGAACTTTCCGGCGGTGATTGCCGGAGAATCAGACACACTGGATAAACTGGATGCATTCCGCGACATGACGCTGGATGGACACTGTCCGATGGTCACCGGTAAAGACCTGAATGGGTATATTGCAGGCGGGATTGAGAATTGTCATGAATCCCATCGTTATGAGGAAGGGCTGGAGAAACTGGCGCTCGGAATGGCGCTGATGATCCGCGAAGGTTCGGCGGCGCGTAATCTTGATGCGCTCGCGCCGCTTATTACACCGATGAGCAGCCCGCAATGCATGCTGTGTACGGATGATCGTAATCCGTGGGAAATTATTCATGAAGGGCACATGAATGCCCTGGTTTACCGGCTGATTAATCAGCATAATATTCCTGTGCATGTGGCATACCGGGTGTCGTCCTGGTCGGCGGCACGGCATTTCGGACTGAAAAACCTCGGGCTGGTGGCGCCCGGAAAAAGAGCGGATTTGATTCTGCTGCGTGATGAAAAAACAGTCGATATTCAGGCAGTGATGTGTGGCGGGCAGTGGGTGGATGAAGCCGCGCTGTTACGCTCCCGCGAAGCAAAACAGACGGCTTCGCGCCCGCCGTTACAAAATACGGTGAAACGCCGTGCGGTAACAGCACAATCCCTGACATTTGTGCCGGAAGACGGGCGACGTTACCGCGCCATCAGCGTGATCCCGAATGAGTTGATAACCGGAGAGAAACTGGTTACGTACAATAGCAATCACTTTGATTGTGAGGGAATTTGTTCGCTGGCAGTGATCGAACGCTACGGGCGCGAAACCCCGCCGGCGACCGCACTGCTGCACAATTTCGGGCTGACTCGCGGTGCGCTGGCCTCAACGGTCAGCCATGACAGTCATAATATTGTGGTGGCAGGAATCGATCCCGAAGATATGGCGCTGGCGGTAAATCAGTTGATCGCCGGTGGCGGTGGCATGTGTGTGGTAGCTGGCGGGCAGGTTCTGAGCCATGCGGCGCTGCCCATTGCCGGGCTGATGAGTGACAAAACGGCAGTTGAGATAGCAGCAGAAATTGAATTACTGAAAGCGGCCTGCCGTGATTGCGGGGTGATGCTGGATGAGCCGTTTATTCAGATGGCGTTTCTGTCGCTGCCGGTGATCCCGACACTCAAACTCACCAGCCTTGGCTTGTATGATGTGAATAAATTTGTCTTTACACACAGTGAGTTATGAGTTACGAGTTACGAGTTAACAGTATATACCCAACGTCATTCAAGATGCAGCCAACGAACCTGCAGTTTGAATGAATAAGGGTATAGCTATCTGTTTCGCTGAATAAGCGGCTATGTGACTATCAAACGGGAATGTTGCGGGTAAAACGCATCATTCCCCAATAACTGTTATGTGTTTTTTCAGTCAGTTGCCAGCCCTGCTTTTCCAGCTCTGCGCGCAATGCCCGGTTGATAATTCCGTGCGCCATCGCCAGTACCGCACCGTGCTCTTCTGCATGCCGGCTCAGTGTTTGTGCAGCATTATGTGCCCGCCTGCGCACCTGTGCCACTGATGGCACAGACTTCCCGCCACCCGCCAGCCACAACAGGCGAAAGGCGGTCACCCACCACATCGGCGGTAACTTCAGCGGCATCAGCAGCGCCGGGGAGAAGACCGGTAATACAACTTCATGCAAATCATCAATAATAACGCGCGGGGTTATTCCTAATTCAGCCAGAGACGCTGATGTCCGGATAAGCGGGCTGGCGACCGGAAAATAGCGGGATAATTCAGATGCAGAAAGGGATAACGGCGGGCTTTGCGGGGAATGAACACCGTTTGCATCATATTCTGCCAGCCAGTTTTTCAGGTCACGCAGCGCAATTGGCGTTTTTTTATCCAGTGCCGGCTCGCCATGGCGGATAAGCAGTATTTCCTGTTTATGTGCGGCAGAGTTGATATTTCCGTGTGACATGTATTTCCCGAAAGATGAGTAAGAAAAACAGATGATTGAAGCGATATATGCGATGTGGCGACTCATCAGATCCCGGCCTGAACCTGTCAGGCCGGATATTCATGAGTGCTGTCAGACGTAAAAATATTTCAGAACATGGAAGAACACCGGGGCTGCAAAACAGAGGGAATCCAGCCTGTCCATCATGCCACCGTGTCCTTCTATCATTGAGCCGAAATCTTTGATCCCGGTATCGCGTTTGATGGCAGACATGCATAATCCGCCGGCAAAGCCCGCCAGACAAATCATCAGTGAGAGCAGGAACGCCGCCCACGGGCTGAAGGGTGTTGCCCACCACAGCGCCATACCGACAAAGCTCGCACTGATAATACCGCCGATGAATCCTTCCACTGTTTTGTTCGGGCTGAGTTTCGGCACAATCGGGTGTTTGCCGAACAGTTTTCCGAACACATACTGAAGCACATCTGAAATCTGAACCACGATCATCAGAAACAGCAGAAGATTGATATTATCCGTAAAATCCGGGATAGGCAGCAGGAGCAGCGCCGGTGCGTAACTCAGGCAGTAAACTGCAATCATTACACTCCACTGTATTTTTGCCATGCGCTCCAGAAAGTGGCGCGTGTCGCCTGAGAGCACCATGCGGGTCGGGATAAACAGAAAAGCATAAACAGGGATAAACACCGCCAGCAGGTTATACCACTGAACGCCAACCAGAATGTACTGAATAGGCAGAATGATAAAAAAGCACCAGAAGAGTGCGCCGTGGTCACCTCTGTGGGTGGGGGTGAGGGTGATAAGCTCGCGCAGCGCAAGCAGGGACATAAAGGCAAACAGCACCACAGAGCCTATTGGTCCGATACTTATTGCGACAGCGGCAATAATACACATCAGCCACCAGGCGCGGATACGGGCATTAAGATTGCTTATTACCGATGTGTTGCCTTTTACCTGTTTCAGGATAAGCCCGATAATAGTTGCGACGGTCAAAAAGCCAAACAACCCGGCGAATATCCAAAATAATTCATTATCTTTCATGATGCATTGCCTCTAACACCCGGCGGGTCCGTAATAAAAAATCTGCTTTTTCTTCATGTTCACCGGCAGGTTCAACCGGCGCGCCAAATGTTGCGGTACAGATTATCGGCACGACAACCCGTGAGCCTTTCGGCAGCACGCGGTTGAGGTTTTCCAGATAAACCGGCACCAGTACCACATCCGGATTATGGCGGGAGAGATGCCAGAGTCCGGCTTTAAAATCCTGAATCTGTTCACCGTCACCGCGTGTTCCTTCCGGAAATAAAATCAGGGAATCTCCGCTGCTCAGTACTTTTTGCATAACATCCAGCGGGTTCTCTGCCGGCGGGCTGTCACTGTGTTCTGTTTCATTGACCGGCTCAATCTTTTTACCGCGGGCAATTAATACCGCACCAAAAATACGCTGTGCGATATAGCGGCGGAATTTGGTTTTATCCCAGTAATCCTGCGCGGCAACCGGATGGACGTGCTCACGGGCTTCGCCGGTTAAGCATGACCAGATAACCAGTCCGTCGAGGTGGCTGGAGTGATTGGCATAATAAATACAGGGTTTACCTTCCGGCAGCGGAGCATTCTGTTTTGCGCGGATACCTGTCAGGAACCGGCAGACCGACACTAACAGTGCGGAGACAACTTTTTTATCCGGTGACATTTTTTTGCGGGTCATCTTTCGTTATCCTTACGTAAATCGGCCATCAATACGGATGTGCGGCGCAGGGTCGTCCACAATGCCCCCAGTGTGATTACCCATAACACGATGAAAAACAAGCTCTGAGACCAGTCCGGCGGCAGGAAACAGGCGACAACTGCACTGACAGTGAGCAGTGCCATCCGGTGCTGTTTGGCCATCGGACCGAGAAATTTTTGGGGTTGTTCACAGGCGCCGCCGAGCACGCGGACATAGGCGGTCATAACGGACATCAGTGCTGCAGCCCAGCCAAGCTCCGGTGTCCACGAAATGAACCCGGACAACCCGTAGCCCACACCAATCAGGATCAGCGAATCGGATATGCGATCTGGTAAATCATTGAATACCGCTCCGACCGGGCTGCGTAACCCGCCTTCCACCGCTACCATGCCATCGAGGAGATTACAGATAAGCCGCCCCTGAACCAGCAGTGCCGCCAGTACAAACAGCAGTATGCGCAATGCCGTAATTTCACTGTTCAGTGCGCCGAAAAAAGCGAGAGCGGAGAACAGGGCGAACACCACACTTGCCACTGAAATACCGTTTGGTGTTGCACCGCGCTGTTGCAACCATCGGGCGCCTGCGGTTGCCCATCGTGTCTGGCGGGCTTTTATCGGACGTCTGTCCTTGATTTCAGGATCCATGTTTTTTCCGTTATGCAAAGATTACACTATCGATGTTATAAGATTTCATCACGTATTAATAATAGAGATGTAACAAAACAGATAAAACAAAACATAAAAAAAGCCGGGAAAGATCCCGGCGTGATAATTATTACAGTAATGTTCGTTTATCAGATATTCGGCAGATAACCGGCAACCTTAATAAATTCAATGGAAATAACCAGCAGACCGAACAGGAAGATAAAGATAAGTACACCATTACCGCCCGCAACGCGGTAAGCGCCTTTTTTCGGGTTTTTCCGCACATTGTAAGCCAGCATAGCAGGCAGAAGCAGCGCCAGGAATGAGAGAGCCACGGCAGCATACGCCAGTGCCTGGGTAAAGCTGCTGTAGAACAGGGCGCAAATTAATGGTGGTGCGAAAGTCAGGATCCCGGTTTGTGAGCGTCCGAAAGCACTGTTGCTGCGTCTGAACAGGTCAGCAAGGTAATCAAATAACCCGAGTGCCACACCCAGGAAAGAAGTGGCTAATGCCAGATCCATAAACAGACTGACCACGATATTTACATGTTTGTTGGCAACCGTGTCACTGATGGCGGTCAGAAGCCCGTTCAGACCGGCTTTCTCGGAGAGGATCCCGAAGAAAGTATCAGACGGGATAGCCCCGAGCGTCGCGACCTGCCATAACAGGTAAGCAATCAGCGGGATAGCACTCCCTGTCAGAAAGACAAAGCGCAGCTTTTTGCTGTCACCGTTCATGTAATTGACCAGGCTCGGTACACTGCCGTGGAAACCAAATGAAGTGAAAACCAGCGGAATAGCGGAGAGTACCAGTCCGTTCTGAATCGGCATGCTGGCAAGGTTTGCCATATTAACGTGCGGCATCATGACGGCGAGCATTACGATCAGGAAAATAATTTTCCCGGTAAACAGCAGGCGGTTGATGAAATCCACAGAGTGAGTGCCGACACAGACCACAAGGCCGCCAATCAGCGTAAAGGCAATAGTCGCGGTACCGGGTGTAACAGATATTTGCCACCAACTTTGCAGGCTGGCGGAGATCATCTCACCCGCGCCGCCGATGTACGCCGTTGTCAGGGCATACATCAGAAGTAACATACTGAATCCGGTAAGAATTTGTCCGGGTAATCCGAGGTATTTGCGGGCAACTGTACCTAAGCCCGTATCCGGTGAACTATACTGATAAACTTCAACCATCAGTAAAGCCGTATAACTCATGATCGCCCACAGGCCGATCAGAATAAGCGAAATGACCGGAAATCCGATCCCCGCAGCCGCCAGTGGCATTGCCAGCATACCGGCACCAATCGTCGTCCCTGCAACGATCAGCACACTTCCCAGTGTACGATTTTTCACCAAAACCTCATGATCTATCTATTAATAATAAGTGAATAAAGCCTAATGAAAAACAGGAGAAGTGTCAAATTTAAATTACGCGTTTCGTAAAGATATCGTTACACTAATGGCGTAAAAAAACCGGATTGCAGATCCGGTCACAAAAATGGTCATGAACTGGTTCAGAGCTCGAGTTCAATATCACTCATCGGGTAGCAGCAGCAGGGGAGAATTTCACCGTCTTGGATAAAGGCGACCGGGCGGGTGCGGTAACCGACTTTTCCGCGTTTCAGCCGGACGCGACAGGCACCGCAGTATCCTTCGCGGCACTGAAATTCGACAGGAACGGATTGTTCGAGAGTATTAAGCAGGAAGTGATGTTCTTCACTGATATAACGCAGTTGTATTCCCTGCATGTTGCCATGCAGGGTAATTTTATGGCTTGGCATCAGAGCTCGAAATTACTCAGTTCATCAGTGTTGACTTCAGAGTCTATCTGACCGACCAGGTAAGAGCTGACTTCCACTTCCTGCGGGGCGACCTGCACATTATCAGAGACCAGCCACGCATTTATCCACGGGATCGGATTGGAGCGGACGTTGAACGGCAGCGGCAGACCCACCGCCTGCATGCGGATATTCGTGATGTAGTCCACATACTGGCAGAGAATTTCTTTATTCAGGCCGATCATCGAGCCGTTACAGAACAGATAATCTGCCCATTCTTTTTCCTGCTCTGCCGCACGGACAAACAGATCATAGCAATCCTGCTCGCACTCTTTGGCAATTTCTGCCATTTCCGGGTCATCCTGACCGCTGCGCAGCAGGTTCAGCATATGCTGCGTGCCGGTGAGATGCAGGGCTTCATCGCGGGCGATCAGTTTGATGATTTTTGCGTTTCCTTCCATCAGTTCGCGCTCGGCAAAGGCAAACGAGCAGGCGAAACTGACATAAAAGCGGATCGCTTCCAGCGCATTGACACTCATCAGACACAGGTACAGCTGGCGTTTCAGGGCGCGCAGCGACACATTGATAGTTTTACCGTTGGCCGTATGCGTGCCTTCACCAAACATATGGTATTCACCGGTCATACGGATCAGGTCGTCATAATACCCTGAGATATCTTTTGCCCGTTTGATTATCTCTTCATTTGCCACGATATCGTCGAAGACAATTGAAGGGTCATTCACGATATTACGGATAATATGCGTGTAAGAGCGGGAGTGGATAGTTTCCGAGAAAGACCAGGTTTCCACCCAGGTTTCCAGCTCCGGTATAGAGATAAGCGGCAGAAGTGCCACATTCGGGCTGCGTCCCTGAATGGAGTCCAGCAATGTCTGATATTTCAGGTTACTGATAAAAATATGTTTTTCGTGATCCGGTAACGCATTGTAGTCAATGCGGTCACGGGACACATCCACTTCTTCCGGACGCCAGAAGAAGGAGAGTTGTTTCTCGATTAATGATTCAAAAATCGGGTATTTTTGCTGATCATAACGGGCGACGTTAACAGGCTGCCCGAAGAACATAGGTTCTTTGAGCTGATCATTATGTACCTGTGAAAATGTTGTATAAGCCATTATTTATTCACCTTAAATTTTACACGCGCCGCCTTCACAACCATCGTCAGCTGCTTCTATTACTTCATCCGGGAGATCGCCCTGGACATCTTCCGCACCATCGCGGGTATTGTGGTAATAGAGTGTTTTTACACCGAATTTGTACGCGACCAGTAAATCTTTCAGTAACTGATTCATCGGCACTTTGCCGCTCGGGAAGCGGGTAGGATCGTAGTTTGTATTGGATGAAATAGCCTGATCCACAAATTTTTGCATGATCCCGACCAGATGCAGATAGCCTTCATTTCCCGGCATCTGCCATAATAATTCATACGCGGATTTCAGGCGCTCGTACTCCGGCACAACCTGGCGCAGAATACCGTCTTTGGACGCTTTCACACTGATGTAGCCGCGTGGCGGTTCAATACCGTTGGTGGCGTTTGAGATTTGTGATGATGTCTCAGACGGCATCAGGGCAGAGAGCGTGGAGTTGCGCAGACCATGTGTTTTGATCTCTTCACGCAGGGTTTCCCAGTCAAAATGCAGCGGTTCGTCAGTCAGTTGATCCAGTGTATTTTTATAGGTATCAATCGGCAGAATACCCTGTGAATACGTGGTTTCGTTGAATAACGGACAAGCGCCGTACTCTTTTGCCAGTTCACAGGAGGCTTTCAGCAGGTAATACTGAATAGCTTCAAAGGTTTTGTGTGTCAGATTGTTGGCGCTGCCGTCTGAATAGCGGACACCGTGTTTTGCCAGATAATAGGCAAAGTTAATCACACCAATACCGAGTGTACGGCGACCCATCGAGCCTTTACGCGCGGCTTCAATCGGGTAATCCTGATAATCAAGCAGTGCATCCAGAGCGCGGACAGCCAGAACCGCCAGCTCTTCCAGTTCATCAAGCTCTCAATTGCGCCGAGGTTAAAGGCAGAAAGCGTACAGAGCGCGATTTCGCCGTTTGGATCATTAATATCATTCATCGGCTTGGTCGGCAGTGCGATTTCCAGACACAGGTTGGACTGGCGCACAGGTGCGACTGACGGATCAAACGGGCTGTGAGTATTACAGTGGTCGACGTTCTGGATGTAAATACGTCCGGTTGATGCGCGCTCCTGCATCATCAGGGAGAACAGTTCCACCGCTTTCAGGCTCTGTTTACGGATGGACGGATCTTTTTCATATTTCACATACAGGCGCTCAAACTCATCCTGATCGGCGAAGAACGCGTCATATAGCCCCGGAACATCCGACGGGCTGAACAGGGTAATATCCTGACCTTTGATCAGGCGCTCATACATTAATTTGTTGACCTGAACACCGTAATCGAGGTGGCGGACACGGTTTCCTTCAACACCCCGGTTGTTTTTCAGTACCAGCAGGCTTTCCACTTCCAGATGCCAGAGCGGGTAGAACAGCGTTGCCGCACCGCCACGCACGCCGCCCTGTGAACAGGATTTTACCGCGGTCTGGAAATGTTTGTAGAACGGGATGCATCCGGTGTGGAATGCTTCACCACCACGGATAGGGCTGCCGAGTGCGCGGATGCGACCGGCATTGATGCCGATCCCCGCGCGCTGGGAGACATATTTGACAATCGCACCGGAGGTCGCGTTAATGGAATCCAGGCTGTCACCGCACTCGATCAGAACACAGGAACTGAACTGGCGGGTCGGGGTACGGACACCGGCCATGATTGGTGTCGGCAGTGAAATTTTGAATGTAGAGGTGGCATCGTAGAAACGGCGGATATAATCCAGGCGGGTTTCTTTCGGGTAATGCGAAAACAGGCATGCCGCCACTAAAATATAAAGGAATTGTGCGCTTTCATAGACTTCGCCGGTAACCCGGTTCTGAACCAGGTATTTCCCTTCCAGCTGCTTGACCGCGGCATAAGAGAAATTCATGTCGCGCCAGTGGTCGATGAACTCATTCATCTGATCAAATTCAGATTCGGTATAATCGGTTAACAGACTTTCGTCATATTTCCCGGCCTCAACCATCTTTTTTACATGGGCATATAATTCAGGCGGTTCAAACTGACCGTAGGCTTTCTTGCGCAGGTTGAAGATAGCCAGGCGGGCTGAAAGATACTGATAATCCGGGGTTTCTGCGGAGATAAGGTCAGCGGCTGCCTTGATCATCGTTTCATGGATATCCGCAGTTCGGATCCCGTCATAGAACTGAATCTGGGAACGTAACTCGACCTGGGATACGGAGACATTGTTCAGACCTTCAGCGGCCCAGGCAATGACCCTGTGGATTTTATCTAAATCGATACGTTCTTTGTGACCGTCACGTTTGGTAACAAGCAGATTCTGGTTCATCAGTTGATATACCCTGTTTTGAAAATTACACCAGTCGGGTGTGGAAGCCGTTATTATTGCGCAATAAACCAAAAAAAAACGATCCCCTGAACAAAAATCCCGGGAATGTCAATGGTGGGCGCTAAACGATTTAAACACAAGATGTAGTGTGTCTGTAAAAGATGGGTAACAAGATAATGATAAATGGCGCCGGGATCAAGTGTACAAAATCGGGATCTTTTGTGGATAACTTGAGGATAGTCACCTGCAAACGGAGTGGTAAGCACTGAGATCACTGGAGAAATGAAACTGTGCTTACCTTGTTAAGTGAACCGATAATTTTAGTAAAATGCGATTCGTTTGGCGTTTTATTAATCTATATAGTAATTATATTGACACTATAAAATAAAACGCGTATGCAACATATAATTTACATCTACATTAGGTGCCAGCCAGAATTTATCACTTAACGGATTGTAGTGTAAGCCGATTATATGCTGTTCACGCAGCCCTGTATTATTCATCCACTCAATCATTTCGGCGGGACGTATAAATTTCTTCGCGTCATGTGTGCCCGGCGGTACCATTTTCAGAATATATTCGGCTGCAATAACCGCCATAAACCAGGCTTTTTTGTTGCGGTTGATCGTTGAGAACACGACATCACCGCCGGGTTTCACCAGACGGGCGCAGGCGCGGATAACCGATGCCGGGTCCGGTACGTGCTCCAGCATCTCCATGCAGGTGACCACATCATAGTGCTGCGGATATAATTCTGCGTGCTGTTCAACCGTTTCCTGCACATAAGTGATATCAGTACCGCTTTCCAGCGCATGCAGGCGTGCAACCTGTAACGGCTCTGCGCCCATATCCAGCCCGGTGACTATTGCGCCTTCACGCGCCATGCTTTCAGAGAGAATACCGCCGCCGCAGCCGACATCCAGTACTGTTTTACCGAACACGCCGTTGACCCGCTGCTGAATATAGCCCAGACGCAACGGGTTTATCCGGTGCAGAGGTTTGAATTCGCCTTCTTTATCCCACCAGCGCGAAGCAACGTCCTCAAATTTTTTAATTTCAGCGGGATCAACATTGGCGGTCAGCGGGGAAGGTTGCGGGCGGGTGGTGTCGTTCATTCGTTCATTCTCTCTCTTTCCTGCGGCAGAACCTGCCGGAATTCGTATTGGCGTCAGTATACAATGCGGATCCTGATGCGTCAGAAATAAAATATTATACTCGTCATACTTCACGATGCCTGGTTGTTGACTGCGCAAAGCCCGCCGGGTCACATACTTGTGTATGCTCCCCGGCGGGCTTCGCTTGTCGCCTACATGCATCCCGAATTATTTAGAGTATATATTTGTCATACTTCAGGATGCTGTCGTCCGCCTGCATCCTGAATGACGTTGAGTATATAATTTAATATCTCGTTTTCTAATTTTCTAAACATTGACGATTTGTGGTATAGTTCCATACCTTGAAATCCGGAGTAATGAGGGATACTGGCTCCATGAGCGACAACGCCAAAGAAATCTTGCCCGTTAATATCGAAGAAGAGCTGAAAAGCTCTTATCTTGATTATGCGATGTCCGTCATTGTCGGACGTGCACTCCCCGATGTGAGAGACGGCCTTAAGCCGGTTCACCGTCGCGTATTATTCGCGATGAAAGAACTGGGTAATGACTGGAATAAAGCATATAAAAAATCTGCCCGTGTGGTCGGGGACGTTATCGGTAAATATCACCCTCATGGTGACAGTGCTGTATATGAAACAATTGTCCGCCTTGCTCAGCCATTCTCTATGCGTTATATGCTGGTGGATGGTCAGGGTAACTTCGGTTCCGTCGATGGTGACTCCGCTGCGGCAATGCGTTATACGGAAGTCCGTATGGCGAAAATTGCCCACGAACTGTTAGCTGACCTCGATAAAGAAACCGTGAATTTCGTGCCGAACTATGACGGCACTGAAATGATCCCCGAGGTAATGCCGACCCGCATCCCGAACCTGTTAGTGAATGGTTCTTCCGGTATTGCGGTCGGGATGGCAACAAATATCCCGCCTCATAATCTGGGTGAAGTCATTGACGGTTGTCTGGCCTTTATCGACGATGAAGATATTTCAATCGAAGGGCTGATGCAACATATCCCGGGGCCGGACTTCCCGACAGCGGCGATTATTAATGGTCGTCGCGGTATCCAGGAAGCATACCGTACCGGTCGCGGTAAAATTCATATCCGCGCCCGTGCCGAAGTTGAGGCAGATGAAAAATCCGGTCGCGAAACCATTATTGTTCATGAAATTCCGTATCAGGTGAATAAAGCGCGCCTGATTGAAAAAATCGCGGAACTGGTTAAAGAAAAACGTCTTGAAGGGATCAGCGGATTGCGCGATGAGTCCGATAAAGACGGGATGCGTATTGTTATTGAAGTCAAACGCGATGCAGTCGGTGAAGTGGTACTGAATAACCTTTATTCACTGACACAGATGCAGACCACGTTTGGTATCAATATGGTTGCCCTGCATCAGGGACAGCCGAAGATCCTGAATCTGAAAGAGATCCTCAGCGCATTTGTCCGCCACCGCCGTGAAGTGGTGACCCGCCGGACTATCTACGAATTACGCAAAGCACGTGAACGTGCGCATATCCTCGAAGGTCTGGCGATTGCGCTGGTCAATATCGATCCGATTATCGAGCTTATCCGCCGTGCTCCGACACCTGCGGAAGCAAAAGCCGGATTACTGGCACAAGCCTGGGCACTGGGAACCGTTTCCGCGATGCTTGAGCGCGCCGGTGATGACGCTGCCCGTCCGGAAGGTCTGGGTGAAGAGTTCGGGATCCGCGATGGTCAGTATCATCTGACAGAAGTTCAGGCTCAGGCAATCCTGGATCTGCGTCTGCAGAAACTGACCGGCCTTGAGCATGAAAAACTGCTGGATGAGTACCGTGAATTACTGGAACTGATCGCAGGTCTGCTGTTTATCCTGCAAAGCCCTGACCGCCTGATGGAAGTCATCCGTGAAGAGCTGGTTGCAGCGAAAGAGCAGTACAATGATGCCCGCCGGACTGTCATCACAGAAAACACCGCTGATATCAATATTGAAGATCTGATTAATCAGGAAGATGTGGTTGTAACATTGTCACATCAGGGCTATGTGAAATATCAGCCGCTGACAGACTATGAAGCACAGCGTCGTGGTGGTAAAGGTAAGTCAGCGGCACGTATCAAAGAAGAAGATTTCATTGAGCGTCTTCTGGTTGCGAATACGCACGACACTATCCTTTGCTTCTCTAATAAAGGGAAGCTGTACTGGCTGAAAGTGTACCAGTTACCGGAAGCAAGTCGCGGAGCCCGTGGCCGTCCGATTATCAATATCTTACCGTTGGATCAGGAACAGAACGAGCGTATCACCGCTATCCTGCCTGTCCGTGAATATGAAGAAGGTAAATTCGTCTTCATGGCAACGGCAAGCGGTACCGTGAAGAAAACCTCACTGACTGACTTCAGCCGTCCGCGCAGCGCCGGTATCATTGCCGTTAATCTTAATGAAGGCGATGAACTGATTGGCGTGGATCTGACTGACGGTAACAACGAAGTTATGCTGTTCTCGGCGGAAGGGAAAGTTGTCCGTTTCCGTGAAGATGCTGTCCGCGCTATGGGACGCACCGCAACAGGTGTCCGTGGTATCCGTCTTGGTGATAATGATGCGGTTGTATCCTTAATTATCCCGTGTGATGACGGTGAAATTCTGACAGTAACAGAGAACGGTTACGGTAAACGGACTGCGCAGGCGGAATATCCGATAAAATCCCGTGCCACACAAGGCGTTATCTCAATTAAAGTGAGTGAGCGTAACGGGAAAGTTATTGGCGCCATCCAGGTCAGCACGGATGATCAGATAATGATGATAACCGATGCCGGTACACTGGTGCGCACCCGTGTTTCTGAGGTCAGTATCGTGGGGCGTAATACCCAGGGTGTGACGCTTATCCGTACAGGTGAAGAAGAGAAAGTAGTTGGTTTGCAGCGCCTCGCCGAACCGGAAGAGGATGAGAGTGAACCGGATGCTGACAGTGAAAGTACGGATGCCGCAGAAAATCGTGACACCGGCACAGAAGATAATATTGATTAAAATTACCGGTTTTTTGTAATATAAACTCAGTAATATTTATAAAGCAGGAACAATAATATTGTTCCTGCTTTTTATTTAGCTCCGGGATTTTGTAAACATTGCACAGTGGTATATCCTAGGCATAACAGTCTGAAACTTTATGAATATTTAAGGTTCATTATTGGCGGAGCTCCTTTGAGATACTTTTCATCATTCCAGACATCACTAAAAATTTCGCGTTATCTGTTCCGGATCGTCGGTGTGATGTTATGGGGATTGGGCGCACTGGTTACCGTATTCTATTTACTGAATATTTATAACGGTATGCGTAATGATATCCGCCAGCAATATCTTTCAGATTATGATGCGTTATTAGCGTATTTCCGGCAGTCCGCAGATATTACGCGGGATATTCAGTATATGAATGAGCGGTTTGTTGAAGGTGAAAACGGACGGGTGGCAACATCCCCGTTAAAGCGCACAACGGATGGCTCGTTTATCGGGTATCAGCCACTGAATGCCAAAGCTGATTGTGGTGTATTCCGCACCGCAGCCGGTAATTATATTGTCGCGTTTAAAGATCTTCTTACCTATTGGCAGGATAACATTTCTGCTCCTCAGGGGCTGAACCAGGTTTTTCTGGTCGGCTCACAAACACTCTGCATGGTATCGTTCCCGATAAAAAATCTCTCCACTGATCCGGAAACGCTGCGCAGAATGGTGAATGATTATTCTCAGTATTATCTTAAACTGAAAAGTCAGGGAAAAGAGCGGACGATTTACTGGATTGCGCCGGGGAGCAATCAGGGAACGGGCAGTCTGTTTATTATGATGCCAATCTATTATGACGGACAGTTTATTGCCCTGATGGGAATTGAACGTAATCTGCAACTGGAAAATTACAATCGACTGCGTCAGTTCCCGGTCAATCTTCTGATTATGAATGAGCAGAATGAGAGGGTGTTATCGTATCCGAATGAGGTTAATACCCAAAAAAATAAAGACAGTTATCAGGTTGACGATAATTACTTCGGCTATGACGCAGAATTTACCCAGTTGATGCTCAAACGCAAACTGTCACCTTCCTCTTTTAATGTGATTTATACCACGCCGCTGAGTGCCATTTACGAAAAGCTGAAATTTCAGTTACTCAATGGCGCAATACTGAACATAATTTCCGCCATTTTTATCGGGCTGCTTACCTGGATTCTGGAACGGCGGATTTTTATGCCGGCGGAGAATAATGCTGTGCGTCTGGAAGAGCATGAGCAGTTCAACCATAAAATTGTGGCCTCCGCACCTGTCGGTATCTGTATTTTGCGGACCCAGGACGGCACAGCACTACTGAGTAATGAGCTGGCACATAATTACTGGCGGATGCTTTCTTTTGAGGATCGCAACCGTATCGGGCTTCTGATCAAAGAAAAACGCCAGGGTATGGAAGATATGGTGACCCGTAACGGAGGACATCTTCAGGTCAGTTTCGTGCATTCGCGCTATCAGAATGAGGAAGTGGCCATTTGTGTGCTGGTGGATATCAGTGCGCGTGTGCAATTGGAAAGCTCGTTACAGGAAGTGGCACAGGCGGCAGAGCAGGCGAACCAGTCCAAATCCATGTTCCTCGCGACCGTCAGCCATGAGCTGCGTACACCGCTGTACGGCATTATCGGTAATCTGGAGCTGTTGCAGTCAATGGCGCACTCTCAGGATGCGCAGCGCTTGCTGGGCACCATGAATAACTCCTCATCTCTGTTACTGAAAATTATCAGTGATATTCTTGATTTCTCTAAAATTGAGTCCAAACAGCTGAAAATTGAGACGAGAGAGTTTAATTTTCGCGAACATATCCATTTTGTTGTGGCGAACTATTTGCCGCTGGTGGCAAAAAAACATCTCTCACTGTACTGCTTTATGGAAAAAAATGTACCGGAACTGGTGTGTAACGACCCGGTTCGTATGCAGCAGGTGATCGCTAATCTGTTCAATAATGCAATTAAATATACACAGGTTGGTATGGTGTGCATTCATGTTTATGTACACGGTGACTATTTGCATGTGGATATTAAGGATACCGGCGGCGGTATAAGTGACGATGAACTGCGCCAGTTATTTGATCCCTTCTATCAGATTATACCGAACACGGACAGCCCGTCTCAGGGCACCGGGCTGGGGCTCCCTATCTGCGAGAAACTGATCTCACTGATGGATGGCGACATGATTGTGGAGTCACAGAAAGAAGTCGGCAGCCTGTTCGGGATCCGTTTTCCGCTTTATACCGCGTACCGGTCCGGCTGCTCTGATATTGAGCCACTGACATTCCCTCTGGTGTTTGAATTCAATAACCGTGTGCTGGCCGATTATATGCAGCGTACGTGGTCAGAGATTGCCCCGGTACTGCTCTGTATGAATGAGTGCGCGGATCTCTCACAGGCGGTGGTGATAACGGATAAGGTTACACCAGTGATGAAACAGGCGCGGCTGCTGATTGAACTTAATGCCTGTTATACCGATAAGCCTGTGCCGCAGGGCGGAAACCACTGGCTTCATAATACCCATCAGCTTGACGGTCTGTATGAATTTATTGCTGACCGGCTGGATAACCGTAAAGAAGAGCCCGATGATATGCCGCCGCCGGCGTTGGCGGATAATCAGCAGGCAAATTATGTCCGTATCCTGATTGTGGATGACCATCCGATCAACCGCCATCTGCTTTCAGATCAACTGCATCTGTTTGGCTTCCATACGGCAACGGCGGATGACGGGCTGGATGCCCTGAATTTCCTGGAAACACATGAAGTGGATATCATTTTGTCGGATGTTAATATGCCGAATATGAATGGCTATGATTTGACACGGGCATTGCGCGGGAAGGGCGTAGTGGTGCCGGTTATCGGTATCACAGCGAATGCGATGGCAGAAGAGCGTGAGCGCTGTCTGGCTGCCGGTATGAATGATTGTCTCTCCAAACCGGTATCAATGCAGTCACTGCGAACTATGATGCAGAAATATGTACAGGAGATTACGCCGGTAAAACCGGTGTAACAGGGTGTGATAATATATAAAAAAAACCGCCATTCACTGAACGGCGGTTTTGCATTAACAACCGGTACGGTTACACTATACGTCTCTGTGGCTGTCAATGGTGACAGACGAAAGATAGTTCAGCAGAGCGATGTCATTATCAACACCCAGTTTCAGCATGGCAGATTTTTTCTGACTGCTGATGGTTTTGATACTGCGGTTAAGTTTACGCGCAATCTCAGTAACCAGATGGCCTTCAGCAAATAACCGCAGGACCTCGCTCTCTTTTGGTGACAGACGTTTATCACCATAACCGTTGGCATTTACTTTCTCCAGCAGTTTGGCAACACTTTCAGGTGTAAATTTCTTCCCCTTCTGTAATGAAGCCAGTGCTTTCGGCAGATCAGCCGGGGCGCCCTGTTTCAGTACGATCCCTTCGATATCAAGTTCCAGTACGGCACTGAGTATCGCCGGGTTATTGTTCATGGTAAGAACAATAATGGCCAGGTCAGGATAATGGCGCTTGATATACTTAATCAGCGTAATACCATCACCGTATTTATCTCCCGGCATGGAGAGGTCAGTTATCAGAACATCCGCATCAAGACGAGATAAGTTATTGATAAGTGAAGTTGAATCTTCAAATTCACCAACAACAGTTACTGTCTCCAGTTGTTCCAGGGATTTCTTAATCCCAAAAATAACAATGGGATGATCATCAGCGATAATAACATTCAGGTTATTCATACTCGTGGTTACCTTGCTGCAGCAATTCAATGACAATGGCATCGATTTCACGGATACCTTCATCAATTTTAATTTTGTTTTTGTCTGCGATATATTGTTCTATATCTTCACACCGTGTTTTCAGATAATCAAAGTCAAGCACAGCAAAGACTCCTTTAACCCGATGTACTGTCAGCGCCAGTGGCTGCAATTCACTTAATTCCGCTTCGGTGTACATCTTATTTATATCAGGAGGTACTGTGGTGGCAAACAAATCGTTATACGTACTTTGTGCCAATTGGTTTTTATATAAAGCAACAACTTCCCCCACGGAAAGTGCGCTTGTATTAATACCCGAATCTCCGGGTAAGAATCTATCATCAAACTCGTCTGAAGTTAAGCTTTGTTCGATGAGTAATGTAATTGCGTTCAGAATCTCATCATTGAAATTATAATTACATTCCACAAGAGAGGGTGTAATCATTTTATGTTCAACAACATCATTACGTAAAAATAATATTGGCTTTCTCGCTTTTTTATCAAAATCCGTTATCAGTATATCGTATTCATCTTGCAATAATGCGCGATTTTTATCAAATAAAATTCCGCCATTTTCACTTATAATTGCATTAATTATTTCCCGGATACTCGGATTGATGATATTAAGCTTGAAAAGAGTATCTTCCAGAATACCGGATGGCTCACCACGTGATTCTGTTGCAGGCAGCGGCAGCTCTACAACGTAGTGGGTGCCGATATCCGGTTTACTGTCTATCTTCAATTTGCCTTTAAGTTTCTTACATAACAGGTCACATAAATAAAATGCCAGACCTGAATTAGGACGATTCTCTGTTTCTGCTACCTGACACATAAAAGGATCATAGCGATTAACAAGATCAGAAGAAGGCAGACCAGAACCGCTGGCAATTATCTCAAACTTGATATTATTATGTTCATCCTTAAATATATTCCTAAGGCGAACAACTAATTTCCCATATTTTAAATTACTGACTGCGTAATTGAGCAGTAATAAAATAATTTTACTTATTATCGGACCATCACCAATATAATTTAGCTGCCTGTTTATCCCGTTATGAAAATAAAGAGGTATCCCTTTGTCATTAATTTGCCGTAAAAACTGCTTCAGAATATCTTCAATGGTTGTTGATAACAAGAATTCATCATTTGTTGGTTTCCAGTCATCAGTTTCGAGATCAGCCAGTAAAATAATATTTTCAATCCATTCACTGAGGTAGCCGGATTCGGTCGTCACCTTATGCATCAGTTGTTTGCCGGTATTGTCGGTGACATACATTTGCAGTGCGTGCAGATCATTACCGAGTTGCTTAACCGGTATAGCCAGTTCAGACTTAATATTTTTCAGCACCGAGTGGCGTGCTTTAATACTTTTATTATATTCACGGTCAGATAATTGCAGACGCCGGGCCGTTAATGCTTCCTGATCTTTATCCTGGAACAAGATCAGATAGGTATCATTCATACTGCGGACAGGGTTCATACTGACTTCATAGACGACATTATCAATGGTGGTCTGGATCCGTCCCTGATGCTCGCGGGCCATATCACGGGTTTTACTTAAATCACTTAATGCCAGCAATTGATTGGCAATCGTGTTACTTATCAGCCGTTTATTGGTTGCAAAATCATAAATTGCAAGACCCAGAGGCAGTTGAGCGACGATTTCATTGGTCATCGCCTCACTATTTTTTGCCTGACGGATTAATGAATTCAGCGGAGAAATGAATCGCTTGCGGATATAAATAAGACCGCCGACCGATAACATGCTGAAAAGCAGAATTGAAATTAACAACCATATATTGGCTGCAAGCATCTCTTCAGCCAGTGCGAGCAGGGAAAGCTGATAGATAACCTGATACGGCATATCACTGAGTCGGTAGCTTAGTTGCAGTGACAGCCCGTTAATACTGATTTGCACCGGACTTGTCCGGTTGCTGACGACATTTGATTGCGCAGGGACCAGCGCCAGGTTTGCGAGATCGAGGTTATCAGGCATCAAGGTATTAATTGGTAAATCGAATGCTACCACACTGGTTAATTGACCAGGATTATTAAACATCGCTCTGTATGTGTAGTAATAAGTCGATTCAGTGCGAAGCTTAGTAAATGACGACAATGTTTCCCGTTCATCCAGCGCTGTTGAATCCGCCAGCATTTCTGTGCGTTTTTCATCAGCACTGAGTGTCAGATAGCTTTCGCGGTAGCGTAATTCCGGACGCAGAGCAGAGTGAGACGTGACCAGAAGCAGGCTGTTGTCCAGTCCGTTAAGGTAATACATTGAATTGAACTGATTATTTCCGCCCCATAAAATTGTCAGATAATCAGAAAATCGTCTGGCAATTGAATAAGTTTCGTCATCGGTCCGCCCGAATAAAATAGCATCAACAATCGGTACACGGCTGTCAATCCAGTAAATATCGTTCAGGATCTTATGCGGAGGAACGAGTTCAGGCCGTTTTTCAGTATCTGCGGCATTAGCGAGCCGGAACAGCTCAACTGACTGATATCTGTATGTTTCAACCTGATGTTCTATCCGGTTGCTGAAACTGAGTAATGCGCCTTTTTTGCTTCCCAGCCAGGCATCGTAGTAGTTATATCCATATAAGAAGAGAGATAAAACTAACAGCGAAACAAATGATGCATAAAAGCCGGGTATCGTATAAGGCTTGGAATTTGAATGTCTGTACATATTTTCCGTTACAACCTTATTAGTAAGTACTTGACTGAAAATCCACCGGGAATTGATTCTAGCATACTAATTACCGGCACAATAATAGCTGTAATCAGCCACAGACAAGGCGGAATGCCTGAATGTTGAGCAGACAGACAAAAAAAATGATTTTTTTTGCTTACAGGGGTAGACAGGTTCCTCATTTTTCAGGATAATCGCGCCCCATGGAAGGATGGCCGAGTGGCTTAAGGCAGCGGTCTTGAAAACCGCCGACGGGAGACCGTCCTAGAGTTCGAATCTCTATCCTTCCACCAAATTAGCCGGCTTAGCTCAGTTGGTAGAGCAACTGACTTGTAATCAGTAGGTCACCAGTTCGACTCCGGTAGCCGGCACCATATAAAACCCGTTAACTCTCAACCAGTTAGCGGGTTTTTTCTTTCTATATAACGCATACCTAAACCGCCTTTATCAGTGCGCGTGCCAATATCGTGTCATTAATTCCCATCCTCCCATTTCCTGTAATGCTGTCAGACCGATTCTCAGCTTTGCTATGCACGAAAACATATCCAGCGTGCCTGCCTGACGATGATCTGATTAAGAGTAAGCGTGGTTGGTAAGCAAAAATAGAGCGTGACCACATAGCGATATTCTCAATGTTTCGGTTCTTTCCTAACACACATCAGTTAGTTGTGGCTTAGTATCATGGTTTTAAAGCTAAATGGTGGTATGTATGAAAAAATTATTGTTAGTGTCGGTTGCAGCCTTATTCGCCTTTGGTGCATACGCCGGAGAAGGGAAGGGGTACACTCAGGAACAACTACATAAAATGATTGAATCCGGAAAATATCCGGCGGTTACTGAATACAAAGAAACTGGCGGTGGTGATGTTGCTGATATCAAATCCTGTAAGGACAGGATATTGAGCCGTGCGGCTAATTTTTCAGAATACCCCATCACAGTTGAACGTGATGTTGAAAATGAAGTCTATGAATCAACCGTATGGATGCAATTGACGGCACAAAAAGTTATTTGTGAGATTAAAGATGGTAACGCAAGAGGGACACAGTTGGATGCATCGTATAAGTAAACAAGATAGTTTATCAGGTATAGATGATAAAATTCAGTGTGCCACTACCCTGAAAGGGTTTTTAAAATACCTTTGAGATTGGATTTGTGGAGACAGATGTCATCTGCCAATTAGCCGCCTATCAGGTAATGACTCTGAATCCATATCGGAAAATAAAGGGAAAATACGCACCCAAGAATATGCAATATATTGAACCATATTAAAAAAAATACGAATCTCTTTTTATGTTTGCTTTTTTCACAAAGGTACGGTTTGAACAATCCAGTGCTGATTAAGATGCATCCATGTCTCTTTGCTACTGCATTTAGCGCATACCAAAAATAAGCAAAACTGATAAACGATAAAATACCGAATATCCAAAGAGTATATACTCCCATATCAACACCTCGGCTTTTTCTATATGGTACCAGAATCGGGTGTTATGAATAATATTACTGTGTCTACCGTAAATGCCATGCAGTCGAAAAATTAAGGTCATAACACGGGACTGCAGCATAGTCCGGTTTATCGACAAAATGTCTGAGAGTTACCGGATATTATTTGAAGTATCTCATCACCTGAGTCCCGGTGGTTGTGGCATCCGGTGAGTAAATTGAGTGTAGTAATTAAAAATAACATGGAGAGGTTGATATATGATTTACTTAATTGTTTTATTTTCACTGATGCTTCCGATGCCCTTTGACCCGACTGTGATTATCAGGTTTTCAGATGTATATTTTTGAGTTTATTACTGATGAGTCTGTGTAAAAAAACACCGTATTATAAAGACAGAGTAATCACAAATGCAGGCACAGGCAGTTATTCTGACCGGTCAGCAACACGAGTGCGGATCTCCCCGGCTGTTTTTTATATTCCGAAAATCATGTTCAATAAAACAGCGTCACCACGACAGTATCAGTATAATTCCCTGATACCGGCCAGTCCTGCGGCGGAATAGCACCATGCACTGTGACACTCTGGCTGTTTCCATTGTCAGACACCATACTTACTGTATTGGTATGAATAGTATCACCCCATGGTGCTGAATTTGCCGCGTCCTGATAAAGCTGATAGCTGACACAATTCCCCTGGTTACAAAGCTGCCGGCTGTTATCTTTATAATGCAATCCCGGGCCTAATCCCAGATAAAACGATGTGTTAACAGGGCACCTGGCTGTAATTTTGGCTGTTGTTTTGGATGATAATTTTTTTCCGCTGACCGGTGACAATGTGCCGAAATTCATATCACTGACACTGTCTATCTGGCATCCTTGTCTTATTTCTGTGCTGGCAGATGACTGAACGGTCCGTAAATTTGTTTCCGGCATTGCGCTGCAATTGGGTAATTGTGCCTGTTTTTCTGCTGCCATAAACTTAATTACAGTAGAAAACCCATAGTTGTAATAAGACGCTGCCACCAGTGATGTCTGGTTCGGCATTATTTTTGCTGACAGATTAAAATAGGCTTCTTTAGTGGATGCTGTCGGGAGAACATAATCAATTTGTGCGTATTGTTGTGTCGAACGACTCAACGGAACACTCTGATCATTAAGCGGATAAAGATTAAAATAAAGCGCATTTACCGGATAGCTGTTTGTCCGCATGGCTAACGGTGCCTCATCCTGTAAACGCAGGCAGGCGCGGATATACCGTGTCGAGCTTTCATAGTTATTACAGGTGAAAATAATTCTTCCGGTTGTTGAATTAGCCTGCCCCTGGGTACTGCTACCAAAATTAAATGCGGTGCCGCTTCCGTTCCAGCAATTACTGCTTGCAAATGCAGCCGAAGATAAAGAAAACAGGCCAATGAAAATCAAATATTTATTATTTACAAGCATATCGCATTTTCCTCAGTAACAGCTGCTGTGCTCTGTTTTATGTCCGGTATCTGAATATGGCATTGGCCTTCCGGCCAGGCGACATTGACTGTTTCTCCGGGTGTCCATGTTTCCAGGTAAATCCGGCTGTCATACCCGACAATTGTTTTTTGTGTTTTATCTTCAGTTGTTACTTTTGCTGCAAAGGGTATCGGTTGCCCGCTTTTTTGTGTTAATTTCAGCAGCAATGCCCGTGTTTGGTATAGATTAAAGGTTACTCTGGTTCCGCTGCCATCTCTTAATATCACGCTTTTTTCAGTGTCTCTGATACGATAATCGGCAGGAAGTGACAAAGCATTAATTCTTATTTTTTGTGGTTCATAGCCGTACAGGTCATTAAGCAGTAAAAATCCGTTTTCATCTGTTTTTCCTACCTCAACATTTTGCAGATAGACCGGGATTTCCGGTATTCCGGATGTATCTGCAATTGCGAATGCATTTCCCAGCGTCCGCATAAAATAAAATTGACCATCCAGAAGACCGATGGCTCCGTTACTGCCGGCAAACCAGCTGTTCTCGTTGTTGCTGCGATTATAGCCAAGCTGCCATTCATTTATCTCATTACGGCGGCTGATATCGGCATGAAGATTATTATTATGACCTGCCCGGGATGACATTCCCCATCCCCAACCGGTTTTGTCCGGCACCAGACTTTTCTGGTATTGAATTTGCTGGTTAACACGATGATCTTCATAGCTGGTCTGAAGTGATACATAATGTTCAGAAGATAAAGGAACATTAAGCATAAAATATAAGGCATGATCATTCTGATTTGCCAGTTCTTTTGTTGCATTGACTGATAATGTAAATGAATTATCCCATGTCCGTGTCCAGGATATATTCGCATATTGGACTTTTGCAGATTGGTATTGTCTGGTTACCCATCCGCTGCCGAGTGTTCCTATGCTGTCAAATGCCTGGCTGATAAATATACTGTCAGATGTTTTCGGTAGTGTATTGCCTGCCATTACCGAGATATCAGCATAATTACCGCTGAATTGCTGGTGATCTGCCGATATATTGAACTGGGGATTATTCCATTGCCAACCGGCTCCCCATTGTGACCCGTTATTATTCCGGTACCGGCTTAATCCGGCATCAACCCGGAATACGCCAAGGTCAGGTGAGATAAGCCAGTGATAACCGGCTCCTGTATTCTGAAGTGAACTGTTTACTTCGCTGTGTGCGGAGAGTGTGATTTTATTATTTAATCCGTAGCGTCCGTCACCGACAACCATTAACCGGGGGTTGTAACTGAAGGAGCGGTCACTGTAATCATCACGCAGCCAGCCGGTACTGATATCCCAGGTATACAGCCCCGGGGATAATAATTGATTAGTATTATAAAGAGATAAGTCAATTCTTTGTTGCTGTCCGTTAATGTCGGTAATGACAAGCTGTGCATTACCTGCACCGGAGAAATAGGGAGCGGTATTTAATGTGAATTGGCCGGGTTCAATCCGTTGTGTGCTATTTTTCATACCTCCGATATATAAATCAACTGTCGAGGGTAATACGGCAGTGCTGCTGTAAATAGGCTGTGATGCAGTATTAAAATTAGGCTGAACTGTATAATTATGTGAAAACCGGATACCACCGAACCGGACTCTGTTTGTTCCGGATTGTCCGCCGGTAATACTGTCTCCGAGAGTCAGTACATTTAAAGAATCAACATTACTGTATGTCCAGGATGTCATCAGCCGGGTAAAGGTATTATCTGTTATGTCATTTGTGCGGGAAATGCGGGTATTAAATGATGATGAAAAATTTCCCTGACCATAACCAAATGCCCGCAGTTCAGTATAAGCACTGGCGCTGTCCGTGTATTTATCCTGACTGGCAAACAGGTCATAGTTAATAACCCCGCCTTTAATTGCCGGCGCTATCTGATCCTCTTTCAGTAAAAAACCCTGTTCCGCAGAGGATTTATTTTGATGTCCGGTAAGCCGGTTGCTTTCAGCTGTGATAGAAAGGGATTGAGTCAGCGGGTCATAATTAAATGTCAATCCGGGTTGTGGCGTTAGTTTTATCCAGCCATCTTGTTTGAATAATGTTTCAGTGTCTAAGTTCAGAGACTGGCTCTCTTCCTCTGACAGCCAAAAAATATCACCTTCTTTTTTTACGGGAACCAAATCAGGTATTTCCCGTTTATTAACTGAAACATCAAGATAAAGTAGTTCTGTTGCAGATGCAGCGAATGCACCTGCTGTATATAAAGCAGCGCTAATCAGAATGAATGACGAAATTCTGAGGTTCTGAATGTTCATTAATAGTCACTTTCAGTGTCTGTCCGGATGGCAGGTTGCCCGGTATAGGCCATTGCATCTGACTGTTTGCCAGCACGTATCCCAGCAAGCCTTTATTTATAATCTGTTCTTTTCCGTTATTGATAATCGCAACATCACTTAATTTTATGTGTTGGGCATTACTATTACGAACCTGAAGTGTTGCCGGTTGTGTGTGGCGATTAATACGGATCTCAATTTTATGATTATCAAGAGATTCTTCAGGTGTACTAATAAATACAGGCAATGAATAACGAAGTAAAAAATTGACCGCACCGTCACTTTTCGGTGCGTCATTTCCCGGTAATTCATCAATTACAAGGCGGTACGACTGTTCCGTTCCTGCTGTTTTCGGACCCGGAATAATGATACGGATTAACTGTTGTTGTCCGGGCGGAATATCCGTAATCGGCGGACTGACAATAATATTTTTTGTTTCCGAAAGTTTATTCTTATCGTTTTGTTGTTCCCAGAGGAATATCCGGATCTGAGCATTAATAGCGGTACTGCCGGCGTTAGAAACATAAACGGCTTTAACTTTCTCTTCTTGTGAAAAATCGATATTGACAGGGTAAACCTGCAACGTTGCCGCATCAGCAGATAAAGAGATCAATAAAGCAAGGGTAAGAGATATCTTCAATCTTTTACATATTGATTTAAACATAAAATAAGCCGGTATAAGGTGAAAAGGAGTCATAAAGACTCCTTGCGTTTTGTGTGATCAATAATCAACTAAAATAGAAACCGTATCTTTATAAACACCAGCCGGAGCCTGTTTCAGTGTATTTGCTGCAATTTTACCGTAGATTTTTACTTGTTGGGCAGAGCCGGTACCGGTTTCTGCTGTTCCGGTTGTCATCGGAATTTTGCCTGCCTGGTCGGTATATAAAGCGTAAGAGACTTTATTACCGCTATTGTCTTCCAGCATGTACTCATCTGCAGCATCTGCTGTTAATTTATAGTTAGTTCCCTGGGTACAGGTCACGGAGGCGGTAGCATCCGTGGTTTGTTCCCCGGCATTACTGAACTGGCTGCCGAAATTCATATCACTGACAGAAACCGTGCAGGCTTTTAGTACAGTGAGATAAACATTCATATTTGCACTAACTTTCTCTGATGTAATCGTACTGGCAAAAGTAGTAGCGGATGCACATAACATCACGGCTAAACCTAAAGATTTAATTGTTTTTGACACGGATTTACCTTAATGGAAAAAACTCTTTTTATTTATATAATTATCATTTTTATGCAGTTGTCGTTTTCTGTAATCTGAAATTAACATATGCAGCAGACAATTCCTGATTTTTCAACAAACAGGAGGTTTACAGATACTTCCTATTTTTTATATTTTAAAATAATCGTATAGAAGATCAATAGGTGTGGGGTTTAATTTTAGTGTATCGGTAATATACGAAGTATTATGCTGTATATTGAATTAAAAACCATTTAAGTATTTATAAAATTCGAGTATCTTTTCTTGTTCATGATTAGCTGCTGAAACATTAAAATAGCTGCTGTCTGCTACGTATTAGCCCTGCGGGTAATAATAACTATTTACCGGTTGCAAATAAGTTAAATAACGTTAATAACAATGGGGCGTGGCCTGTATCAGGTAATTTCACCTGAATTATAATGTTAAGAAAAAGTAATATTCTTGTCGCGACAAAATGATACGTTAATATCATAAGAGCATCGGTAAGCATTTACCGGTATTGTGTAAAAAAAACAGACTGTGCGCCAATCAGTTAATTGTGTTGGTGTGATTAATCCCGGGGCAGAGTACAGGGAATAACAGATCAGATTTCGGTATTATCTGAAAATAGTCTGAATCCGTCACAGACAAAAATATCACCTATTATAATGCATTTTATCTGATATCATCTGGCAGTGAATGTCATATAAAATATAGTGTTATGAATATAATGTGAGTATTACGCCGACTGAGATTTTTCTTCTTATAAAGAATATTTACATCCGATAAGGTAAGTAAGTGTCACTGGTAATGGGAATATCAGAGTGGATAAACGGTTGTTCATCATTACTTTCCGGACTGTAAGCGACGGGAACAACGCCACCGGTAAAGCGCTATAATCATGATTCAGTTTATTTCAGATAGGGACGATACGTTATGACTGATAACCACGATATGCCGGATTACTCAGAATTGAATTATGAGGCCATCTCACAGTGCAATATAATTAAAGATAAGCTATTGGCCGCGTTGGAAAAAAGAAATAAAGAAATGCAGCGTTTGCGTATAAAAGCGCAGGAGATCCAGCGTGATTACCCCGGGGATTTGAAAAGGCTCCAGGCACATATGCGGGAAATGAAAGATTCTAATAACGAAGTTATGTCTCTGGTCAGAGAATACAATGTGTGGGCTGAAAAAGCGGGCCAGGAAAAATTGGTATTAGAATGAATCCGGCCATATGTTAATAAATAAAAATATATCCTGTCATTTTTTTGCCTCTGTCTTATTTTTTATTGTTCTGTTTTTTCCCGCTTTTATTAAGCAGGTGGCAGAAGGTAAAAACCCGGACAGCAGCAGAATTAACTTTTTGTCAGCAGAATCGGCTGATGAATTTTTCCGGGTACTCAGTTCACAAACAGTGACTGACCGGGCCGCTATATTAAGCAGGCTACCGGATGAAGCTGTCATGCAATACGCGGATAACCGTCTGGCACTGTTTAATCAAACGCTGGCTGATGATCCGAGCGGCGGGCTTTGTTTTCGTGGCATCTATCCTGAAAACCCCGAAATATACATTTCGCTGGTACAGATAAAACCATTTATGGTACAAAAACCGGTTTCGGGATTATCTGCGGCAGAGACAGATGCATTATATATCGGGATTTTTCTCAGGCTCCGTCACACTTATGGCGATCTGATTGATGAAAAAGACGGGGATATCACAGAAAAAGACGCTATATTGACCTGTGAAATAAAATCAGCGCTTTACCAGAGTGTTTTGCAGTTAGAGTCACACGAAGGTGCAGGATTACTGCGTTATTTATGGGTAAGCGAGGGTATGTTTTAATTTCCTCCGGCAACTGAACAGGAGTCATATTAATGCGCAGACGTGTGACGGGGGTATTATTTGGCATGTTGTTGTCCGTTATTGTACCGGCTGCCCATAGTGCGGATAAATTGAGCCGGGCAGCTCAGCAGTTGGATAGTCTGGTACTTTATGATGCTGCCTATGAAAAAATTCCGTATCCCGGTGGTGATGTATCACCCCGCAGGGGCGTTTGTTCAGATGTGGTGATCCGCAGTTACCGGAAAATCGGTATTGATCTGCAACGGGAAGTCCATGAGGATATGAAAGCAAATTTCTCTCTTTATCCGAGCAAAAAATTGTGGGGATTAACCCGGACTGATACCAATATCGATCACCGGCGGGTACCTAATCTGGCTGTTTTTTTCAGCCGTAAAGGAGAGAGCAAACCTGTTACACAGCAGGCCGCAGACTATGTTCCCGGTGATATTGTAACCTGGCAACTGGATAACGGACGCCCGCATATCGGTATTGTGATTGATAAAAAATCGCTGCTCAGCGGGCGACCGCTGGTTATGCATAATATTGGCGGCGGGCAGGTCAGTGAGGATGTGCTGTTTGACTGGAAAATAACGGGACATTACCGTTATACAAAAGCCCTGTAAGGCAGGGAGCCGGCGTGATGCCGGCTCCGGTAAATTATTTTTTCCCCGTCTGGCGGCCGATAAGTCCGCCGATTGCCGCACCACCAACAGTACCCAATGCACTGCCATCAGTTAAGATAGCGCCACCAACAGCACCGACACCCGCACCAATTGCGGTATGCCTGTCCCGTTTCGACATATTGGAACAGCCGGCAACAGCAAGCAACAGAACGGCAGATAAAACCACCGTGCTTACTCTTTTGATATTCGTATTCATATTATAAACTCCTGAACAAAAGGCGTATGACAACATAGTTCTGTTTCGCATACATCAGTATCAGAATAATCGGGAAAATACGTGAAAACACCGCAATGATCACCGATGTTTTACCTGATTCAGGTTACTGCTGTTTTAAATGATAAGTGGCAATATAAAATACTGTAAGTTGAGTTTATCGCATTATACAGATTCTCTACCTTTGCATTATGTTCAGTAATGGCTCGCTCACCGGATAATCCGGAGTCGCTGGTGGTTACTGCGGCAAAATGATGAGTCGGCAGCAGTGAAAGTTGCGCATTATCTTTCAGCAGATACCAGGGAGATGCCGGCGGAGAAGGCATTATTTCATGTTTGCGCAGCCGCCAGCCGCCCAGCATCTGTTTATCTGTCAGTTCTTTTAACAGGGGCAGAAGTTCCTCTTCTGCGTCACACTGAATATGTGCGACAGCAATGTGCTCTGCATGTGATGTCATCCTTATCCTCCGTGAAATCAGCAGATACCTTAATTTATAATAACCCGATCCCGGACAAAAGACAGGGCGGATATATACCCAACGTCATTCAAGTTGCAGGCAGGCGGTAAGTGAAACCAGACGGTGAGCATAGGTAAACTATGTGACCCGGCTGGTTTCACGCGGCCAACGAACCTGCGGTTTGAATGAATAAGGGTATAAATGGGTAATTCCGAATTTTGTTATTATCAGGCAGTGATCAGAATAATAGCCGGATGAATAAGATAAAGTACGTTCATTATGACAAAGGAAGGGCTGTGTTATGGAAAACTACGTATATCTGACTGGTTTGGTTATGATAGTCTCACTGAGTATCTATATTTTTTTAAGCCGGAAAATACCGTCCGGCAGAAAAATGGTATATGGATTTGTGCTGTTTACCTTTATTCTTGGATTTAATGATACATATAGTGAGCGGCAGGAGAACGCTGAACATAATGTATCATCACAGGATAACCGTGAAGGTGTGTCACTGGCGGATAATAAATAATATTATCTTGCCGGGTTATCCGATATTACCGGAATATAATAGTGCAGTGTGTGGATCATGGATTTGAGTTCTGCACGGGCATTTTCAGATTTTTTATCTGTTAACAGGTATTCTTCAATATCCGGGTGGTCGGGATGTCGGATAATACTCATTTCAGACATAACGTTATTGTAGATATCATAGATAATATCCTGAAAATCAATATCTGAAAAATCACCGGAAAATATTATCTTCAGGTAATGTACACGGGCAGGTTCATAAACAGTGTCCTGTGGTGTTGTATTTGTCAACCAGTGAGTTTCTGCCATTGTGGTATAACACATTGAAAATGTATCACCGGCTGATTTATTCACACCATGTGTTGCGTATACAACATCAGGCAAAACAGGAAGCCGCTGTAAAAATAATGACCAGTATTGCTGGCGTAATACGGGCGTATTCAGATTCCAGGTATCAGATGCCGCCTGATATATATGTGATGTACCGGTTAATATCGTTTGCGGCAGCATCGTTATTTCCAGTGATGAGTGCAGTTTATCAACATAACGTTTTGGCAGAACAAAACCACCGGGGTGCCAGCCATGTTTCTTCCGGTAACCGGATGGTGTAATACCAAAATGCTGTTTAAAGGCACGACAAAATGTTTGTTGCGAATCGAACCGGTATTTTAATGATAAGTGCATCAGGTTGAGTGGCAGTAATCGCAAGGCAATTGCCGCACAGGACAAGCGGCGGGCCCGGACATAACATGCCAGGGTGTAGCCGGTTTGTTGTTTAAACAAACGCTGAAAATGCCATTTTGAATAACCGGCTTTCTGTGCCACGGCCTCTAATGAGAGATCTGATTCCAGATTACTTTCTATCCAGCCAAGAATATCGTCAACAACGCGCTCATTAAACATAATTTTTCCGGTAGGTTTTTACCTGTGGCATTATATCCGCCTCAGCACTGAATCACAGTTGATTTACAATAACAGATAAATATCAGCGACTCCGCCCGCTGATGTGTCCTGTTTTTGTTCTGTGGCGGGTATTTATGAGACTACAGTATAAATAATTTATGCACAAATAATTGAATAATCGTGGTTTTATTTATTTACCGATGTAAAATACCGCAGATTTTATTAATGAGGTGAAAAATGAAAAAAAATATTGGCGGTTATTGCACTTTCTTTTGTCCTGGCAGGATGTGGTGAAGCCACGCTGGATATGAGTACACAGGAAACAGCAAAAGAATCAATTACAACAATGGAAAAAGATCTTTCACCTGAAGATGCGCGTGAATTGAAAGGGGCTATTACCAAAATTGGTTTTCAGGCTGCTTTTGCATCAGGTGGCGATGAAGCAAAAATGATGGCCGCGATGAAAGAAAAATTACAGGGAAAAACAGCAAAAGAAATTATTGAGCTGGCAAAATAATATAGTCGATCCCTCCGGGACATTTGGTACCGGAGAGATTGCAGCAGTAACTAATTATTTTTTTGCGGCGTCGCGGTGATATTTCAGGCGCTCTTTAAACCAGGCCCGTAACCGTTCAGGGCGCTGCTGTTCAATTTCTTTATCAATTTTAAGCAGTTTCAGTTTATCCCGCTGCACAAGACTTTTAGCCAGTGATTCGATCTCGTCTTCTTCTTCCTGCGTCATCTTTGGCTTTGTTGAATTATCTGACATACATCCTCCTTTTTTGCCAGTTTACTTTATTTTTGTATCCGGGATAGCTCGGGTAATTACGTATTGTTTATTAAAAACAGAGTATTACTCATTTTATGATACGCAATATACTGTAAATCAGATAAAGCGCAGAAACATTTGTGCGCTGTTATCCGGCATATGCAATATTATCGGGGCGGGAAGTTAATTTGTCTGAATTTCAAACAAAAATAACGGACTTCATAAAATAAAAAACGAAGATGGCTGAAGTCCGATATTTTTTGTATTTATTTGGTAAGCGCTTTAATCGTGGCATTAATAACCGGCTCTGCCTTAATCGCTGACATTTCGTGGTCACCCTGAGCCATCAGCAGCGGGCAGGCAAACCCGGAGATAACCTGATGTATTTCAAGGTTTTGATAAGGTCCGGTGTAATAGGGATTTGCACTGACAAACAAGCTGACCGTCGGTACTTTTAATGCCAGGGCAATATGCATTGTGCCGGTATCACCGGTAACCAGCGCATCAATGTTATTGACGGCTTGTGTCAGTTCAGCCACAGACGTTTTTCCGATTAATGATTCGGTTCGGTGGTGAAATTGTGTTGGCAGGCGGGCTAAAAATTGTTCACCCAACTGTGTTTCACCGGGTGCGCCGAATAATACGACTGTTAATTTTTTATCATGGGCAAACAACGCCAGTGCAACCTGCACAAAATAATGAACCGGCCAGCGGCGCTCTTCACTTGATGCACCCATCTGAAAACCAACCCGCAGGCAATCAGATGCTGTTTTTGTGACATCACAGGGAACACGCATCTCAACACTGGTTTCAGTGAATTGGCAGCCCAGCGGTGAAATAAGATCCAGGCGGGCCTGAATAGAATGACCATGAAATGCGGTGAGATAATTTGTCAGCCAGCGGTCCATATAAGGGGTTGACAGGTTATTACAGCGGAAAACAAAAGGGGCTCCGGTCATAACAGCGCTCATATAATCATAAGGATCATGAGAATGCATAATAAGAACCAGGTCAGGTGTACCTTGCATTTTCAGGTCTCTGACCAGTTTGGGTACTGTATTTACCTTGCTGTTCCAGGGCACCACATGATCCCAATCTTTACCGATACCGGTACGAATGTAATCAGCCATTTTATGTCCTGATACCACAGTTATCCGCGCATCAGGGAAGCGAATCCTGATTTCATGTATCGCCGGGGTGTTCATTAAAAAATCCCCCAGCGCTGTCGTTGAGTAGATAACGATATTTTTGAAATCTAAGGTTTTAAGTTTTTTAAATTCAATGAGTGAGTGTGAGAAGTCACGGCGGCGGGTATAAAGCTGAAGGAATAACCCTACCAGTTTATGTTTTAATACTTTAGCCATAGTATTCCATAATAACGACGCTAATTATTGCATATTGATAATTTACCACACTCTACGGCCGACGGGTAGCGAGCCAGCAGAGCAGGGAGCCGCCTGTGACCATCAGTACACCCTGCCAGAAAGCGAAAGAGAGGGCGGTGCTGAGTAACAGAGATGAAAACGCGGTAGAGAGTACCGGTGTAAAATAAGAAAGTGTGCCGATAAGGGCTACATTTCCGCGTAAAACAGCGATAGTCCAGAGGGAATTAGCCGCACAGGTGAGCGCGGCAGCGGCAACCAGAAAACCGAGGGTGGAGACGGAGATATCAGCGGGTATGGTGATGCCGTCAAAAGCGCTCAGTACCCACAGCCCCAGTGCGGTGAGGATAAAAAACAGGGTAATACCATTATTGCCGTCAGCCAGTTTGCGTGACAAATTACTGTAAAATGCCCAGATAATGGCCCCGGCAAATGCCAATCCGTAGCTCAGCGGATTGAGTGCGACATTGTCCATCACGGAGGAAAGGGATAGCCCGCTGTCACCGCCGATCACCCGGCTGATTCCCAGCACGGCAAGCACCAGTCCGGCGATAAGCAGCAGCCGCAGACGCTGCCCGCCCATAATCACTGCCAGCCCGACTGTTAGTGAAGGCCACAGGTAATTAACCATTCCCAGCTCAATCGCCTGCTGGCGGTTCTGCGAAAAGCCCAGTGCCAGGATAAAGCACAATTCATAGCTGACAAATAACGCTGTACCCCAGATGAGGTATTTTCGCGGATATTTACGGATGGCAGGAAGCCCCATAACGAGCAGCAACATCACTGAGCCCAGGGTATAAATCAGTGCCGCACCGAATGTCGGGCCGAAATCCTCACTCACCCGTTTGATTAAAGCAACAATCGTGCTCCAGAACAAGATAGCCAGAATGCCGTAAAAGGTAGCAGTGTGTGCGGAAAACTTCCCCATAAATATCAACCTGTGATAAAGACATTGATAATGTGTACCCGGCGTCATTCAGGATGCAGCCCGCGAACCTGCAGTTTGAATGAATAAGGGGATATACGTTAAACTAATAATGAATTTGCCAGCATACCGCGATATCACCTCCGGGCAAAGGGAGAGATCCTCACATCCGGCACGACATGGAGTATGAAAATGGAAGCACAGGATATTCTGAATTTCTGGTTCAATGAAATCACACCTGCACAGTGGTTTAAAAAAGATGCACAGTTTGATGAACAGATCCGTTCCCGGTTCCTGACAGTATGGGAGCAGGCTGCCGCCGGAGAGTGTTTTGGCTGGCGTGAACATATCGGCGGGCGTCTTGCTGAAATTATTGTTCTTGACCAATTTTCACGTAATATTTTCCGCGATAAAGCACAGGCTTTTTCACAGGATCTGATGGCTCTTGTGCTGGCGCAGGAAGCCGTAAAAACACCGGATTATCTGCAATTACCTCCTGTTCAGCGGAAATTTGTGCTGATGCCGTATATGCATTCAGAATCAGCATTGATCCATAAGCAGGCGGTTATTTTGTTTAAAGGTCTGGATGAGAATACTGAAGATTACGAGCGGCAGCACAAAGCGATCATCGACCGCTTCGGCCGTTATCCGCACCGTAATGAGATGCTGGGGCGAAAGTCCACCCCGGAAGAACATGAGTTTTTACGCCAGCCCGGTTCCGCGTTCTGATTCTGATTCACGGACAGCAAAATGTGTGGCGATGCTGCGCATATCAAAGCCCGTTGGTGTCTGATGTACCCGCAGATGGAATTGCGGAGAATGGCAGAACCGGGGGCATGAAACAGGCTGTCTCAGTCACGCCCTCCGGTATGTACTAAAAATCAATCAGGAGATTAACGGCTCTTTTTCAGCATGGAGGCAATCGCAATCAGACCGAATGAACTGAACAGCAGCTCAATACCCACCAGAGTGGCAATCAGCGTGACAGAGACAAGCGGTCCATTACCGACCAGAAGATAGGCAATAAAGAGATCCAGCAGGCCGATAACCAGGTTTAACCAGCCGCGCGGCTGCGAAAACTGGCGCAGGCCCGCACCCAGGCGCAGGATCCCGCCGGCAATAAACAAAATAGCCAGTAAAATAGCGAGGCTCATCATGCCTTGCAGCGGATCGGTCAGGAAGACATAGCCAAGCAGAAGATAAGCAATGGCGACAAGAATCGAAAAAACTTTACTGCCGCCGCTGTAAATCCGGCTGCTGAGTGTCATAAACAGCATAGAAATACCGTTTATCAGGAGCAGGCCGCCGATAATATAGCTGAGCGTTACCCCGGATATCAGCGGATTCATAAGGCATGCCACGCCGCCGATAAGAAACAGTATGGCGATAATCCATAAATAGCCCCGCTGTTTTTTCAGGGCATCAGCGGTCATCTGCATTAAATTCTGACGATTAAAATCAAGCATGTTTTCTCCTTGGTAAGTCCATAAAGTGAAATCATAACGTCAAAGTACAATATGACGCCGGATGCGGAATATACCTGAAAAATATAGCGTAATTTAACATTATTTGCGATAAACCTGATTTTATGAATTCAGGATGTGTATCAATGCTCAATAATCATCACCGCAGTGGTGTCCGGCTCAAGCGCTTTAAAGATATGCGGAACATCGCCGGGATAGGAAATATAATCACCGGGCCGCAGGGTGGCGGGTTCGTCAAGAGTGCCGACAACGGCGCTGCCGGTCATCAGCAGGATATGTTCTGTTACCTGAGCCATGTGTGGCTCGGACACGCGATCTTTGCCCGGCTGAGCGGTAATGGTGTAGAGATCACGGCGGTTGACCGATGAGGCAGATGAGAGCAAAAACGCATGATAATACGCATTTTCCGCACTGACCTGTATTCCTTCGCCGCGCCGCAGCACAGTTACACGGCTTTTCGGTGTCTCAAACAGACTGGCAAACGGAATATTCAGCGCAACACAAAGTGCCCATAATGTCTCAATTCCCGGATTTCCCTGAGCAGATTCCAGCTGTGACAATGTGGATTTTGCAATACCTGCACTACGTGCAATATCGGCAATTGAGCGACCCTGGCGCTGGCGCTCCTGTGTCAGGGTCGCCGCCATAATCTCAAGGGGTGGAGAGGCAGATGGATCCATAATATTCACTCTCTTTGATTAACAGGAAATAGCCTTATTCATTCAACCTGCAGGTTCGTTGGCGGCACTCAGCCCGCCGGGTCACATACTTGTGTATGCTCCCAGTCGGTCGGAGCTTGTCGCCTGCCTGCATCCTGAATGACGTTGGCTATAACCCGGAATTAACACTTGCGTAATTTAAAGCGTTCGACATAATGGACATATCGTTCATTTTATAAGTCTACCGCAATGAAACTTGCTCTTCCACTTGATAATGCCATGATCCGCAATATTGTTTTGGTGTGTGTGGCGGATTTAATCGTCGGCGTGTCCTATGGTGCACTGGCACACGCTAACGGATTTCCGCTCTGGGTACCGCTGACGCTCTCAATAATTGTGCTTGCCGGGGCATCTGAATTTCTGTTTATCGGTGTGGTGGCAGCCGGTGGCAGCCCTGTTTCTGCCGCACTGGCAGGACTTCTGGTCAATGCGCGCCATGTACCGTTCAGTATGGCGGTTCATGATCTTACCGGCAAGGGCGCTAAAAAACTTCTAGGCTTTCATATTCTTAATGATGAGAGTGTGGTGTTCGGCATGGCTGAAAAAGAGAAGGATAAGCAAAAAGCCGCGTTCTGGTTGTGCGGTCTGGGGATTTTTCTGTGCTGGCCGCTGGGGACGATTATCGGTGAGTTTCTCGGCACATTTATTGTTGATACCAAAGCGCTGGGGCTGGATGCGATGTTCCCGGCCATCATTCTTGCACTTTGTCTGCCCGCTCTGCGTGAGGCAAAAACCCGCCGGGCGGCGCTGTTGGGTGCGGTGATAGCACTGGCAGCCACACCATTCTTACCGCCGGGTATCCCGGTGCTGTTATCACTGCTGGGGCTGGTTGTCAGTCTGGGGAGAGCATAATGCCGGATACATTATCAATATTGACCGGCATTGCGCTGCTGGCCGTCGGAACCTATGTTATGCGCGCATCCGGTGCGCTGCTCAGCGGACGCTTTTCTGTGTCATCGCACGTGAAAAACCTGCTGTCGATGGGGGCGATTGTCATTTTGTTTTCGGTAGCCGTGACCATGACTATTTTCAGCGGGCAGGAACTGTCAGACTGGCCTAAGATTGCCGGTGTGACCGTTGCAGGGCTTCTGACATGGTATAAAAAACCCTTTCTGCTGATTGTTCTGGCCGCCGCGGTTGTCACTGCGCTGTTGCGTTATCTGCTGTCATTGTGGTGAGGATTTCCCCTGTTACCGGTGCAAGCCGGTAACAGGGAGCGCGGCACAGCATACAGATAACCGATTTTTCTACGTGCCTGAGTTGTCATCATCTGTTGTAAACGTACTTCTGTCCCCGGTAAGGGCAGAGACTCCGTGCGCAGAAATATGGATAACAAACCCGATCCCGCGCTGTTGCAATCCGTCTGTGACAGACAAATACCCGCCAATTTTTCCTGCCAGATTCTGCGCGATTGCCAGCCCGAGCCCGCTGCCGGTTTCACAACCTCCCGGAACGCGGAAAAAACGTGAAAACAGGCGGGGACGATACTGTTCACTGATGCCGTCGCCGTTATCCCGGATGATAATCCGTATTTCATCCGCATGACCACTTTCCAGTGTGGTTTCGACCAGACTTCCCGGCGGGCAATATTTAACCGCATTATTCAGGATGTTGTTAATTATGGAGAAAAGCGCCTGCTTATCTGTTGTAACAAGGCAAACCTGCGGGCCATCAAACGCCAGTTCAATATTTTTGCGCAGCGCATAAGGCACCATCATGGCAATGGTGTGGCTCAGTTCCCGGCTCAGGTCGATCTCTTCCATTTTCAGCGGATAGTCTTCTGTTTCCAGCCGCGCCAGATCAATCAGCTGACGGGAAAGAGAAACGGCACGGTCAAGGCTGATTTCCATGTCGGCGGTGATTTCATTGCGCTCTGCCGGGTCATCAATCTGTTTTAACAGGTGGATTTGCGCCAGAACAGCCGCAATAGGGGTGCGCAATTCATGAGCGGCATCTGCCATAAATTGTTTTTCCCGTAAATTACCGGCATCGACCCGCTGCATTAACTGGTTAATTGCCCGGAGAACCGGACGCAGCTCATTGTACTGATGCTTCATGCTGATAGGCGTCAGATTACCGGGATTGCGGGCGGCAAGACTTTGTGTGGTTTCCCGCAGCGGACGCATACTGAGATAGGTGGTAATAATAGTCGATGCCAGCATGGTGCCGAGGATAAACAGCAGGGGAACAGCGGTGCCGGAAGCCGGATCGCCTATCAGCATGTGGCGGTCTGTTGCGGATTCTCCGACAACCGCCGTCCGGTTTACGGCAGTATCGGTATTATAAGCCAGATACCAGGTTTCACCCTCTTCACTAAAACGAACGACACCGTTTGGTTTCAGCGGGATATTAATATCGGGTTTATTGCTGTAGAGAATTTCGCCCTTACTGCCGAGTATGGCAATTAACGGATCGTAGCTTTCGTCTTCCAGGCCACTGCGCATCGCGTTGGTGTACATGCTTTCAAGCGCTGAGGCAATTTGCAGAAAGTTAGCCGAGTCGGTCGGTGTATCTTTGAGCGTATCAGAGATACCCCGGGCGATAACCATCTGTTGAGTGTTGAAATCTTCACTAACATCAGGTAAATAGGCGTATTTTAACCAGACAATCCAGACGCCCCACAGTAAAAGCATACAAACCGTCTGGAGAAAAACAGTATAAACAAAGATTGAGCGGACTTTCACTTATTCGCTGTCCTTTTTTAACAAATAGCCGATGCCGCGGACAGTAATAATCTTTTCTTTGCCTATTTTCCGGCGTAAATTATGAATATGAACTTCCAGCGAATTACTTTCAATCCGGTCATCCAATCCGAATAACCGCTGTTCCAGCTCCTGTTTTCTGACAACATTACCGGTATTACGCATTAATTCGTATAACAGCTGGTACTCTTTGCCGGACAGTAATAATAATTCCTCATTCATGCTGACCTGATGATTCATCGGGTTTAAGGTAATATTATCCACCTTCCATAACTGAGAAGAGAATCCGGCAATCCGCCGTGACACGGCTTTTACGCGGGAAATTAATTCAGGCAGTTCAACCGGTTTGGAAATAAAATCATCGGCACCGGAGTCCAGCGAATTGACCAGATGATCCCGCTGGTTGCGGGCAGTCATAATAATAATCGGGATCTGTTCTCCGCTGTTACGCCATTCGACAAGAGAATCAAAGCCATCACCATCCGGCAGTCCCAGGTCCAGTAACATCAGGTCAAAATGCTGTTCAGTCAGCCGCTTACGGGCATCACTCAGCAAACGCAACCAGCATACACGGAACCCGGCGAGCTCCAGCCCCCGGCACAGCGCTTTACCTAATTGTAAATCATCTTCGACTAACAGAATGTGCACGTTGAATCTCTCTTTGTATAAGCGGATTTTAGTATAACACTGTCAGGTACTGTGACAGCGCAAACACATTATAGTGGCAACATGACTTAATATAGCCTTAATAAAAAATTAATAACCGGAGATCCGGTTAATAAAATCATCAATTAAATAACCTGCATATTTTTCTGTTTGTTTCTGCAGGATATAACAGTAAAAAATGGTGCCGAAAAGAATAAATGCATATATAAAAATGGCCCAGATATAGGTAAGACTGAGATCAAGAATGGTCAGCGCCAGATAACTGATATCAATATCCGGAGAAAACCAGTTAATAATTTTCTGAGAAAAAAGTAACAAAGTATAAAATAATACCGGCAGCGCTAATATACCGGTCAGAATATTGACCCGGCGGCGACGGCGGGTAAGGGCAGGATACTCGTCATTATTCATATACACGGCAAGATCGGTAAGCTGGCTATCCAGGTCATCGTGGCGTGCAACCGGCACATCCTGTTCTTCTATCTGCTGATGCAAAAGACGTAAAAGTTGGCTGTTATCGGTGCTTTTTGCAAAAGCGGTAATTATTCCCATAAGGGACTCCTGAAAAATCCGTGTCGGATGGCTATTATTTAATAAATTGGCCTCCGGGTCATGCGGCTTTATTAAGATTTACTGAATTATAAAATATTCCGCTCTCCACGGGGAAATACAGATACGTTATAGTGCAAAACATCGTGTTATATGGCTGACGGCAGAATACCCTTATTCATTCAAACTGCAGATGCTTTGGCCGCGCTACGCCAGCCTGCATCCTGAATGACGTTGGGTATATAGGACTACTATGTTACGCATTACTGCTTTGCTGGAAAATACCAGTACAGATGCCCGCCTGGACGCTCACGCCGGGTTGAGTTTACTGCTTGATGACGGAGAAACATCACTGTTGTTTGATACCAGTGCGGATGATACCTATATCCGCAATGCGCAGGCGCTGGGGATTTCTCTGGCAGAGATTGATGCGGTGGTGTTGTCTCACGGACATTACGACCATTTCGGCGGACTCACCCGGACTGCCCGGCACCATCTGCCGTCGCCGCTGACGGTTATTGCGCATCCGCATATTTTTGAACCGCGCCGTGCCGCACTCTGGCTTGGCGGATATCCGCTGAAATTTAAGCGGCTTTCCCCGCCGTTTTGCGAAGAGACATTGCGGGCGCAGTATCAGTTTGTGCTGGCGGAAAAACCACACGCCATATCGTCCCGCTTCCTGTTTGCCGGTGAAATTACACAGCGGGCCGTGATACGCCGTTATGGTGTGCTGTTAAACAGCGGTGAGGCCGACTATGTGCGCGATGACAGCTTTCTTATCTGGCGGGGGGATGACGGTATTGTGATTATTACCGGATGCAGCCACGCGGGGATTGAGTCAGTAATACAGCACGCCCGGAAACTGACGGATAATGCGCCGGTTCAGGCGGTGGTCGGCGGGTTGCACCTGCGCCGCGCCACTCCGGCTGCGCTGCGCCGGGCACAACAGGCGATTGACCCGGAAACGCAGGTGTTCGGGTGTCACTGTACCGGGAGCAGAGGGCGCAAGGCACTGAAGGCAAAAAATTTTAATACCGGACAGCAGCTGACATTTCTGTAGTGCTGTCCGGGAAAGCATCCGCCGGGGATATTAACCATGCTGTGCCAGGAATGCGGTGTATGCATCTACCCATTTCTGCACAAACGTACCGGTTTTTTCATTGAACCGGCCGTTTGCATCGATCATATCATCGTGCCATTGCAGGTACATTTCCGGTTGATTGAGTGTCGGCATGTTAAGAAATGCCAGCACATTGCGCAGATGCTGTTGTGCCATCGCGGTACCCATCGCACCCGGAGAGGTGCCGATAACACCGGCGGGTTTGTTGTCCCAACTGTTTTGCCCCCACGGGCGGGAGCCCTGATCCAGTGCATTTTTCAGCACGCCCGGAATAGATCGGTTATATTCTGCGGTCACAAAAATAACACCATCTGCCGGTTCAATCTGCTGTTTAAACGCACTGACCACCGGAGAGGGATGTGGGTCAGCATCCTGATTATAAAGAGGAAGTGAGCCGATACTGATAAACTCACACTGAATATGGGCGGGGAAAAGCGTCACCAGCGCCTGAGCCAGCCGGCGGTTGTAACTCTGTTCACGCAGGGAACCGACAACAACGGCAACACGGTATTGTTTCATTTTAACCTCTCTGAGCGGCTGTAGAGCCGGGATGAATAAGTAAGAAATAAAACGATTGAAAATATTATTATCATAATACCGGAACAGATAATGTTTTTTGATAATTTTTTGACCTGACAGCGAACGCTGTACAAATAAGGATCACGTATGCAGGCCCCGAAAGCAATGCAGAAGCCCGTTCAACTTACGGCGCACGGCGAGACCAGAACAGATAATTATTATTGGCTGCGCGACGACAAACGTAAAAATAAAAAAGTAATACAGTATCTTACTGATGAAAATCAATACACGCATGAGAAACTGAAGGCGTGCGACCCGCTGCGCGACGAGCTGTATCAGGAAATGGTTGCCCGTATGCCGCAGGCAGATGAATCCGCGCCTTATATTTACAACGGTTATGTTTACCGCACCCGATTTGATGCGGGCAAAGAGTATCCGCTGTATGAACGCCGCCGCGTAACAGATGAAGACTGGGAATTGCTGGTGGATGGCAATGAACGCGCGCAGGGGCTGACCTATTATGAGCTGGTATCACTGGCGATCAGTGAGGATAACCGTCGGATAGCGATAGCAGAAGATAAACTGGGGCGGCGCGAATATGTGGTTTCGTATAAAAACCTGACAGAGGAAGCCTGGCAGGAGTCTGTTATTACAGGGATCGCCGATGACCTGGTATGGTCGGCAGACGCCGATACACTGTTTTATGTTAAGCAGGATCCGCAGACTTTGCTGCCGTTTGAAGTATATCGCCACCAATTTGCAACAGATACCGCGCAAGATGAACTGATTTACCGCGAAGAAGACGATCGGTTTTATACCGGGTTAGCTCTCTCTTCCTCCCGTGACTGGATTATTATCGGCTGCCACAGCCCGGTCACATCTGAGGCGCATCTGATTAATGCCCGCGAACCACTGCAACCGGTTGTGTGCTTTTCGCCGCGTCAGGACGGGCGCGAGTATCATATTGATCATCTTGACGGGCAGTTTTATATCCGCGCCGATCATGAAAGTGAGCTGTTTGGCCTGTATCAGACGCCGTCCCCGGAACAACCGTGGGAGACCGTGATTGCCCCGCAGCCGGACACCGATCTGGAAGATTTCACATTGTTCCGTGACTGGCTGGTGTTGCAGGAGCGCACTGCCGCGCTGCCGCATATCCGGCTGATTCATCGTCACAGCGGGGAAGAAAAGCAGGTTGCGTTTGATGATGCGGCCTATTGTGCGTGGCTCGGGCTGAATCCGGAGCCGGACAGCATCATGCTGCGCTATGGTTATACTTCGATGACCACACCGGCGACGGTTTATGAGCTGAATATGGATACCGGCGAACGGACGTTGCTTAAACAGACGCAGGTTAATGGTTTTCAGCGGGATGATTATCACAGTGAGCGTATCTGGATAACCGCCCGTGATGGTGTACAGGTGCCGGTTTCCCTGGTGTGGCATAAGGATCATTATCAGCCGGGAAATAATCCGCTGCTGATTGAAGGTTATGGCGCATATGGCTCAAGTATGGACCCGGATTTTGATGCTAACCGTCTGAGCTTGCTGGATCGCGGGTTTGTTTATGCGCAGGCGCATATCCGTGGCGGCGGCGAGCTGGGTAAGCGCTGGTATAATGCCGGAAAAATGCAAAACAAAATCAACAGCTTTAATGATTTTGTTGATGTCACCCGTGAATTGATTACGCAGCGTTTCGGTGCTGCTAATCGCATCTATGCCACCGGCGGCAGCGCGGGCGGGTTATTGATGGGCGCGGTGATTAATCAGGCGCCGGAGCTGTATCGCGGCGTGGTTACACAGGTTCCGTTTGTGGATGCGCTGACGACGATGTCTGATCCGTCCATTCCGCTGACGACCGGTGAATATGATGAGTGGGGCAATCCGGAAAGTGAGTCAGCATACCGCGATATCCGCGCATACAGCCCGTATGACAACCTGGAGGCTAAAGCCTATCCGAACCTGCTGGTCACATCCGGTTTGCATGATTCTCAGGTTCAGTACTGGGAGCCGGCAAAATGGGTGGCAAAACTGAGAGAGCTGAAAACAGATGATAATCTGTTGCTGCTTTATACGGATATGGAGGCAGGACACGGCGGGAAATCAGGGCGTTTCAATTACTTATGGGACATTGCGCTCGGGTATGTGTTCCTGCTGATGCTGGATGAGCAGGCCGCCGATATAAAATAATACCGGCAAATATATTTGTGACACCGTCACCTTTAAGTGACGGCGTCACAAAGCCAGTTCGCTTTATTCTGCGGCTTTGCGTTTACGGGGAGCCGCTTTTTTGTGTACCGCGATAATTTCACTCTCTATCTGCCCGTCCTGTAACAACGTCGTGATTTTTTGTCCGACTTTCACCTGACGGGTTTTGTTCAGCACTTCGCCGTTGTCAGTCTGGCTGATACTGAAACCCCGGCTGAGTGTTGCCAGCGGGCTGACACCTTCAAGTGTTGAACAGAGCCGCGCAAAGCGTTCACGTTGCTGACTTATCTGTTGGCGCATAGCAGATGCGAGCCGGTACTGTAACTGCTGCACATGCCGCTGTTGCTGCTGTAACTGCGGGCGCGGATCACGGCGCATCAGGCGTTGATCCAGCATGGTCAGCTGACGGGTTTTCTGTATTACCGCACGCTGTCCGGCCTGAATCAACCGCTGCTGTAATCCCTGAATTAACTGTTGCTGCCGTGCCAGGCGCAGTTGCGGATGCTGCTGTTGCAGACGGTGATGTAACTGGCTGAATGTCCGCTGCTTTTTGGCAATAAAGTAATCCATTGCCATTTCCAGCCGTTGTTGTACAGACTGAATCTGCCGCAGGCGCTCCACCTGATCACGGCTGACTAATTCTGCGGCTGCGGATGGTGTCGGTGCGCGTAAGTCCGCGACAAAATCGGCAATGGTCACATCTGTTTCATGACCCACGGCACTGATAACCGGCAGACGGCTGGCAAAAATCGCCCGCGCCACCCGTTCGTCATTAAAACTCCATAAGTCTTCCAGCGAGCCGCCGCCGCGCCCGACAATCAGCACATCACATTCATTACGGCGGTTAGCGGTTTCAATTGCGCGGACAATTTGTGCCGGCGCATCCGCACCCTGAACCTGGGCCGGATAAATAATCACCGGCAGTGACGGGTCACGGCGGCGCAGAATATTCAGGATATCGTGCAGTGCAGCACCCGTTGCGGATGTCACCACCCCCACACAGCGGGCAGGAAGCGGCAGCGGTTTTTTCAGGTGAGCGGCGAACAGACCTTCGGCATTCAGTTTTTCTTTGAGCTGCTCAAATTGCTGTTGCAGTAAACCTTCACCGGCCGGTTGCATGGATTCAATAATCAGCTGATAATCACCGCGCGGCTCATACAGCGTAATGGCGGCACGCACCAGCACCTGCTGACCATTTTGCGGCGCGAAGGTTACGCGGGTATTATTTCCCCGGAACATCGCGGCGCGGACCTGGGATTTTTCGTCTTTCAGCGTAAAATACCAGTGACCGGATGAGGGCCTGGAAAAATTGGAAATTTCAGCGCTGATCCAAATCCGGCCCATCTCCAGTTCAAGTAACTGTCGTACGGTCGTATTCAGGCGCGTAACGGTAAAAATTGCGTTGTTTTCTGATAGCAACATGTGAGCCGGATCAAATAATAAAACAATGACTTAATCGTCCGATACTACCGCCTTCTGACAGATTATCAACGCATTTTTTTAAAAAAAGGCTAGGCGCAACCGATTACCACCTGTATAATGCCGCGGCAATATTTTATCCCTTTTAATCCTGCTGCCTGGTGAGATATTGCACATGCTACGTATCAAAAAAGAAGCTTTAACATTCGATGATGTTCTCTTAGTTCCGGCCCATTCTGTGGTTCTGCCAAACACGGCCGACTTATCAACACAGCTCACCGCAAAAATCCGTTTAAACGTCCCGATGATCTCGGCGGCGATGGACACTGTAACGGAAGCCCGTCTGGCGATTGCGCTTGCCCAGGAAGGCGGCATCGGGTTTATCCACAAAAACATGTCAATTGAGCGTCAGGCTGATGAAGTCCGCCGCGTGAAAAAACATGAAAGTGGTGTGGTCACCGAGCCACAAACTGTTACTCCCTGCACAACACTGCGCGAAGTCAGAGAACTGACTGAACAGAACGGCTTTGCCGGTTATCCTGTCGTGACAACCGAAAACGAGCTGGTGGGTATTATCACCGGTCGTGACGTGCGTTTCGTAACAGACCTGGAACAGCCGGTAACAGCGGTAATGACCCCGAAAGAGCGCCTGGTTACCGTCCGTGAAGGCGAAGCCCGCGAAGTGGTTCTGAAGAAAATGCATGAGCGTCGTGTTGAAAAAGCACTGGTCGTAGATGATTCATTCCATCTGCTCGGCATGATCACCGTAAAAGACTTCCAGAAAGCAGAGCGCAAACCAAACGCCTGTAAAGATGAGCACGGACGTTTACGTGTCGGGGCTGCTGTCGGTGCCGGTGCCGGTAATGAAGAGCGCGTGGACGCGCTGGTTGCCGCTGGTGTCGATATTCTGTTGATTGACTCTTCACACGGTCACTCTGAAGGCGTTTTACAGCGCATTCGTGATACCCGTGCAAAATACCCTGACCTGGAAATCATCGGCGGTAACGTTGCTACCTCAGAAGGCGCGAAAGCGTTGGCTGACGCGGGTTGCAGTGCTGTAAAAGTCGGGATTGGTCCGGGCTCAATCTGTACCACCCGTATTGTAACCGGTGTGGGTGTGCCACAGTTAACCGCTATTTCTGATGCAGTCGAAGCCCTTGCCGGTACAGGTATTCCTGTTATCGCCGATGGCGGGATCCGTTTCTCCGGTGATATCGCAAAAGCACTGGCAGCGGGAGCGGCCTGTGTCATGGTCGGCTCAATGCTTGCCGGTACAGACGAATCTCCGGGCGAAGTTGAACTGTACCAGGGACGCTCTTATAAATCCTACCGTGGTATGGGATCACTCGGTGCGATGTCTAAAGGGTCATCAGACCGCTACTTCCAGACAGATAACGCAGCAGACAAACTGGTGCCGGAAGGTATCGAAGGCCGCGTTGCCTACAAAGGTGTGCTGAAAACCATCGTTCACCAGCAAATGGGCGGCCTGCGCTCTTGCATGGGACTGACCGGTTGTGCAACTATTCACGAACTGAATACTAAAGCAGAGTTTGTCCGTATCAGTGGTGCCGGGATTCAGGAAAGTCACGTCCATGACGTCACTATCACCAAAGAAGCACCGAACTACCGTTCAGGTCTCTGATTCATGCGGCGGCCTGCGGGTCGCCAGCCTATAATTGTTTGCTTTTGGAACATACATTAATGACTACGAATATTCATCAGCACCGCATTCTGATCCTCGACTTTGGCTCACAATATACCCAGCTTATCGCGCGCCGCATCCGCGAAATCGGCGTGTACTGTGAACTGTGGGCATGGGATGTTACTGAAGAACAGATCCGCGCATTTAATCCGAACGGTATTATTCTCTCCGGCGGACCGGAAAGCACCACTGAACATGACAGCCCGCGCGCACCTGAATATGTCTTCAGCGCCGGTGTTCCGGTTCTGGGCATTTGCTACGGTATGCAGACCATGTCCATGCAGCTTGGCGGAACGGTTGAAACCTCCGGTGAGCGCGAATTCGGTTATGCGCAGGTTGAGATCCGTGAAACCTGTGAACTGTTCCGCGGCATTCACGACATGCTGGATGAAAACGGCAAACCACAGCTGGATGTGTGGATGAGCCACGGTGACAAAGTCACCTCGATCCCGTCTGATTTTACCACGGTTGCCAGCACAGAAACCTGTCCGTTTGCCATTATGGCGAATGATGCAAAACGTTTTTACGGCGTACAGTTCCACCCGGAAGTGACTCACACACATCAGGGTCTGGCTATCCTGGAGCGCTTTGTCCTGGAAATCTGTCAGTGTGACGCACTGTGGACACCGGAAGCGATTATTGAAGATACCGTTATCCGCCTGCGTGAGCAGATTGGCGACGATCACGTTATCCTGGCACTTTCCGGCGGTGTGGACTCATCTGTCACCGCGATGCTGTTAGATCGCGCCATCGGCAAACGCCTGACCTGTGTTTTTGTTGATAACGGTTTATTGCGCCTGAACGAAGCCGATCAGGTTATGGCGATGTTTGCGGGACAATTTGATTTCAATATCATTCATGCCAAAGCCGAAGACCGCTTCCTCAATGCACTGAAAGGCATTGCGGACCCGGAAGCAAAACGTAAAGCTATCGGTCATACTTTCATTGAAATTTTTGATGAAGAAGCATCAAAACAGAAACAGGTGAAATGGCTGGCACAGGGTACAATTTATCCTGACGTCATTGAATCTGCTGCATCTGAAACCGGCAAAGCGCACGTTATCAAGTCACACCATAATGTCGGCGGACTGCCGGAAGATATGGAACTGGGGCTGGTTGAACCGCTGCGTGAGCTGTTTAAAGATGAAGTCCGCCGTATTGGTCTGCAACTGGGCCTGCCGTACGACATGCTGTACCGCCATCCGTTCCCGGGACCGGGTCTGGGTGTCCGCGTACTGGGTGAAGTGAAAAAAGAGTTCTGCGATATTCTGCGCCGCGCAGATGCTATCTTTATCGAAGAGCTGCACAAGGCGGATCTGTACAATAAAGTCAGCCAAGCATTCACTGTCTTCCTGCCGGTACGCTCTGTCGGTGTCATGGGCGACGGACGTAAATACGACTGGGTTGTTTCCCTGCGTGCAGTCGAAACCATCGACTTTATGACAGCGCACTGGGCACATCTGCCATACGACCTGTTAGGTCGCGTATCTAACCGCATCATCAATGAAGTCGATGGTATTTCCCGCGTTGTCTACGACATCAGCGGCAAGCCACCGGCGACAATTGAGTGGGAATGATATCCCTATAGTTTTTAACTGTCGGTAATTATCAGAAAACCGAAAGCCATCAGTAAGTTACTGGTGGCTTTTTTGTTTTCTATTGTTTTTAATTGTTGACAAGAGCCGGCATTTTTGACGGTATATGTGACGGTATCAAAAAATAAAATCACTATAAACCGGCTGTGATACCGTCAGAAAAATAAAAATTATGACGGTATTAAGAGAGAGAATACCGACGTGCTGACTGATACAAAATTAAAAAGTATGAAGCCGCAGGACAGGCTTTATAAGGTGTCTGATCGTGATGGTTTGTATGTTGCGATCACAAAAAACGGAACGATTTCATTCAGATATGATTATCGCTTTAACGGTCGCCGTGAAACGGTGACATTTGGTAAATACGGGGCTGACGGTATCACGCTGGCGCAAGCCCGCGAATTACTGAATGAGGCTAAAAAGCAGCTGAATGCAGGTGTATCACCGGCTGCGAGCAAACGTGACGGTATTGATGCCAAAAAGGGTGCGACGGTATTCAGCGAATATACCGTCAGATATATGCAGAACGTCCGGCTGGCGGACTCTACACGGGCAATGAAAGTCTCTGTGATTGAGCGTGACATTGAACCGGTATTCGGCAGGCTGGCACTTGATGAAATCACCACACAACGGCTGCGCGCATTGTGTGAAAAGATCTGCGACCGTGGGGGTAATGCCACTGCGCTGCTGGTTCGTGAGATTGTCGGTGCTGTGTTTGATTACGCCATCGACCGCGGATATGAAATTAGTAACCCGGCGGCAAGTATCAAGGCATCTTCTATCGCGACCTTTGTACCGCGTGAACGCGCTATGACGGAGAAAGAAATTGGGTTGTTTTTCCGGGAACTTGAAAACTATAGTTGTTATCCGACACTGAAACTGGCGGTTAAATTTGTCCTGTTAACTATGGTGCGTAAATCGGAGTTTCTCCACGCCCAATGGACGGAGATCGATTTCAAACGGTCACAGTGGGAGATCCCGAAAGAGCGCATGAAAAAGCGCAGAAGCCACATTATTTATCTCTCCCGGCAGGCTATGGATATCATGACCGGCTTTAAGGTCTGCGCGATGGGGAGTGAATTCCTGATCCCAGGGCGCTATGACATCCGTAAGCCGCTGTCGAACGCAGCACTGAATAATGTGATTGATGGTGTGGTTAAACGGATAAATGCGAAAGGTGTCAGCTTTGAACCACTGACGGTGCATGACCTGAGGCGCACCGCCAGTACATTATTGCATGAGGCAGGGTTTAATTCTGACTGGATAGAGAAGTGTCTGGCCCACGAACAAAAAGGCGTCCGTGCCGTGTACAACAAAGCGGAATACGCAGAGCAGCGCCGCGACATGCTGCAACAGTGGGCAGATATGGTTGACGGGTGGATAGAAGAGGGTAAAGAGGGGTAATTACTCGTCGCCCAGCACCTTGCCGGCGATCAGGGAAGAGAGGTAAGCGGCACCGACCGGCAGCCAGAATGTGGAATAAAATACACTGGCTGCTATGTCGGTACGGTTTCCGGCGCTTCTGCTCAGTTCTGAGAAGAGATAACCGGCAATCCACAGGTAGAACGCAAGGGTAAGCATCGGGGCCTCCTATCCGTTTTTGCGCTTGTTCTGTGCGTCATCATCGCCGCACTCTTTTGAGCAGTACGCACTGCCCGGCATAACCGGTTCATCACGGCACCAGATGCAGAACCCGGTCAGGCTCTGCGGTTTCGGTGCGCGGTTGGCTAATGCGGCGGTCAGGCGCAGTTCGTTTAAATCATTGGCTTCATCGATAATATCGGGCATAAATTACCTCATGGTTACGCTGCATAGCTGTTTCTTTCCACCAGCCAGTGTGCCTGCTGCATAAACAGGTCACCGGTAGCGATCAGTTCATCACGACTGATGTAACTGATTTTGTCGCCGGTCCATGCTTTATCGAGCACGACGATTGCCCCGGCAAAGAATGCACCCGATGGTTTCTGTTTCTTATCTGCCGGCACAAACCATTCCGGTAAATCAAATCCGACACGTCCACGAATAAACGCGATATGGTCGGCCCACTCAGGCCACCACACTTCGCTGGTTGCTGCTTTTAACAGGAATACATAGCGTCCACCTTTCTCACGCATGGCTTTTGCGTGCTCCATGATGTTACGGACACCGGTCACAGCCTGTTTATCGTGGTAACTACTGCGGGAATAAGGAGGATTGCCGTATGCCGAGCCGCCCAGGTCTTTCAGCTTTTCTGACCAATCCTGAGTCAGTGCATTATCTTCAGCGGTGTAATAATCCGGACATTTGCTGTTCTGGCCATCAGTGAATAAATCCAGTGTGAACGGACCAAACTTTGCGTTGATACCCCAATACAGAGCATCTGGTGTGCGCCACTGGTCACCAACATCTTTCAGCATGTGTGCTGGTTTATTACGCAGGTCGTCCAGCTCAATAACGTAATCTGAGCGCAGATCCGGCGTTTCCTGCACTGGCAGCGCGGCAAGAATACGTTCACCAATCCAGCGCATTACCGGTACAGCCATGCTGTTACCAATGGCGCGATAACGCGGACCATCCGGGCAGTCAGCGGCATCTTTACCGCGCCAACTGATTTGAGTGTGATTATCCGGAAAGCCCTGGAGTCGCTCACATTCAACCGGCGTCAGACGGCGGACGATATTTTTTGTTGATACCGCATGAACATCTGTTTTTGTCAGTGTGTAAGAGACGCCTGATTCATCGAACCCGTTTCCGTTACCACCATTTTCAGGGGACCGGCCGATAATATTCCCGGCTACAGCGATAGCAGGATATCCCTGCCCGGGCTTGCCGCCACCTGTCGATAACGGACCGGTAATCTGACCATCACCATTTTGTAATCTCACCTCTCCCTGACTGTTTTCAGCGAATGAAAAACAGGCATTTTCCTGTCCGTGATTACGTCCCAGTGTATGAGCCAGCTCATAATTAACGTCCGGATCTTGAGTGCCATGTACAGACATTACAGCAAGGTCAGTAGCATCTTTGTAATCTCTGGCTTTAACCGTACTTGCTGTTTCATCATCAACATATTCACCGAAAGTGGCCATTCGGAAAGAACCGGCTATCAAGTGTCCTGCTTGTGCCTGGTTATCGTCTGCGCCTGTTGCTCCAACGCCATTTTTAGTAAGGGCGGCAACTGTCTGTTCCGCTTCTCCGCACGCCGGAGAATCCCCGTGCAGGCTGTCGGACTCAAATAGTATTTCTGCGGGACAGATGTCTTTTCGAGCACTTGCGATAACGAAGACACGACGGCGGCGTTGGGGCACTCCGAGATATTGAGCATCGAGGATCCGCCACGCGACAGTTCTTTTCGGTCCAGACACATAACCAGCGTTTGACCATTTTCCCCCTGTCGGTTTGAGTTCTTCACTTTCTCCGGCAAGTCCTGCAAGAAAGCAACCAAAGGCATTATCTTTGCTGCTGAGGACGCCTGGAACGTTCTCCCAGACGATAATGGTTGGCTGCTCGCCGTTTTGTTCTCTGATTTCATCAATACTGTCCGCTAATTCAACATACGAAAGGGTTAATTGCCCGCGCTCGTCACTCAGACCACCACGCAGACCGGCAACGCTGAACGCCTGGCACGGGGTTCCGCCAACCAGCAGATCGGGAGTTGTGACTGTTCCGGAACGAACCGCAGCCGCAATTTTGGTCATATCACCGAGGTTATTTACCTGCGGCCAGTGTGCCGCCAGTACCGCTGACGGGAACGGTTCAATCTCGCTGAACCAGGCGGGGAGCATCCCTATAGGTTCCCAGGCGACCGAGGCGGCTTCAATGCCGGAACATACAGATCCGTAAGTAAGTGTCATGCTGCCTCCGGCTTAAACTCAATCACCCAAACCCACGGGTTACTAAACCAGCTGCCTTCGCCATAAATTGATTGCCATAGCTCTCTATATGCGGATTTTGCTGTTTGATGTGGTTGATTGTTGCCAGGTATATAAAAGCCATTCAGCCAATTACCTTCATTACCATAACGACCAGTGATAATCCCTTCAGCTATAGCATCTTCTTCACTGATGTCCTTCAACCGCTCAACATGAACATTGGTTATTTCCAGTGATATTCGTGAAGCCCACCGAGGCATGTGGATTGATGGACGCCAGCCGTATCTCAAATTGTCGTCAGCATCAAAGTACTCTGGTGTTTCACCGTTGTCGGCGCGATAAACACAATTTTTAACCAACTGGAACGGGACTGGATCTTTGTATAATGCATTAGCTTTATCATAATCAACTAACGGACCCTGCCACGTCTCACGCACCCACAGGCGATCACCAGTTTTACCGAGTGGGCACAATCCGTACTTTGGTGCATCTAATACATGAATGGATGTGCCACTTCTTGTTTTTGTCGGTTTTTTTAGCGTTAAACCATTGTCTGGCGCTACATTTTTAACGATACGTCTGGTCTGTATTTTCTGCCCGCCCATGATGGATTTAACCATTGCTGTATTAAAGATAATTGGTCTTTCTTTCATGTCGCGTCCTCATTTATCATCACTAACAACCAACTGAAAATTATCACCATCAATAACGCAGATAACGCCACTGACGGCGCACCAGAGCGCGATCCCGTGTAGTGACAGAATTGCACTGGCGATATCAAAGCGCGCGCTGTTCATGTTTCTCTGCCTTTTTAGCACGTACCTTGTGAATGGTTTCATCAGGTGCTACCGGATTTGTCCGGCGGTCAGCAACCCACTGCATTACCTCGCTTTCTTCCCAGCGGACTGCGCGTTGAGTCAGTGCGGTGCGCTTCGGGAAGTTACCTTCGCGCTCATAGGTGTAAATGGTGGTGCGGGACAGCCCGGTAATGCGGCTGACTTCCTTAAAATCGATGGGTTTTGTTAATGGGATCATGGTGTATCTCCGGAATTAATTTTCTGACTCAAGTTTATCGAACACACTCCAGTACTTTGACCAGTCAGGCTGCTCATACTTTTCTTCGTCGTCATTCCATTCACCGTTAAATGGATTTTCACACACGGATGTCATCCAAAAGCCAATTGCATGGCAATCAGGGGTACTTTCAAATATTTCAGCAATACGTGACCAGTGATGAACGCGTTGTGGATCAGGCGGGAAATCAGACAGGTACATTCTTATAAGCTCAGCCGCTTTGGCATAGTGTTCTTGTTTCACATAGCAATTGTCGTACGTCATGGCAAGAACAGCGCGGTGGTGCAGTGGAATGTCACCACGCTTATAAAGCGGCCATACCTTATCTATACATGACCAGAATCCGTTATCCCGGCAATCTAAATAGCGAATTGCCATGTCATTCCATACCACGGGAGCGCTTCCCCACGCATTTTTCAGCTCCTCAACACATTCAGATTTTTCATTTGGCCATACTGCGATAATTGTTGTCTGACTCATGGTTATATCCTGTTAAATAGGTTTGATGTGACGCCCGAAACCTAGTCCGGGCATCATTGAATTACTGATACTCAGGCTTCATATCACTCAGCGTGACACTAAACCGCTCATACAGATCAGCGCCGAGTTTCGTTTTACGGGCATTCAGCAGTTGTTCAACCTTTGCAAAGGCGTCTGCGGCTTCCGGTGTGCCTGATTCAGGCAGAGAATTGATCTCCGCTTCCAGTAAATTGCGTGAATCAATAACGTGATATGCCTGAACTGCTTTGTTTTTCAGTTCAGTAAACAAGGTGATCCCCATTGCCTTTTTGCCTTCATCAATCCGGATGCGGATATCTTTTACTTCGTCCAGCGTTTCAGCGGTATCTATGGCTTTACGGGTTGCCTCCGCGTCGAATTCTTCAACCAGTTCACCGGTAACTTCTTTCACGGCTTCCGGCTGCTGTGGCTTCTCTTGCTGGTGGGATAACTCGCTGAGCGTTACGCGTTCTTTTGGCGGCGTAACGTCTTTCATGGTGCGATCTTCCAGTTCATCCGGAGTGTAAACACCGAGTATTACCTCGGGGCAATAAAGGCGGGCCCAGTACTTAACGGCGAGGTAGGCAATTTGTTGTTTCGGGTTTGTAGCCCACAACGGAGAGTTGCGGGTAACAACACTGGAAAGGTAAACCGGTTCGCTCCAGGTGATTTCTGCATCACCACGCAGAATGGCACCGACACGAATAAATAAACCGTGTTCATCAGCATCAGTCCAGCCACGAACACGCTTTGTGACATCATAACTGCCATTGCGTCCGCTTTTTGTTTCGGTGACTTCTTTGCTGGTGGTGCATTTTTCCCATCCGTCACCACCGTATTCATAATGGAAGCGCCCGTGAATAGCGGATGAACTTGATATTAAGGCATTAACAAGCTGTGCTTCATAACCAAGCACACCGTTGATAATGTGCGTTTTCTGAGCCACAGCGAACGGGTTCATTCCCCACTGAGCGGATTGCATAGCGATTGCCAGGCAATCGGATTCCTGACCTTTTAAGTGAGCAGGAACGGTAACAGTGCCGCGTGCCATGACCTCAGCAAAGCGCAGCATTTTATCCAGTCCGTCAGCGCTGAAAATTGACGGCATTGATTCTTTTGTCATTAACTCAGACATAATAGAGTCTCCAGCCCGGCTGATGCCGGGCATTAAATAGGGGGATGGTTAAGCGGCATTCAGCCGGAGGGCTTCCAGACGGCGCATATCGAAATCGCCAAGACCGATAGTGAGCGTGGTGGTGACCGGTCCCGGCCATACATCGGTATCCATAGCCTGGCGGATATCACGCAGGGTCTGCTTGTACTCCAGGCGCCCGAGCTCCAGTAAATCCGGTGAGGCTTCGACTACCGCGACCCAGTTGTAATTTTCATCTTTGTTGACGAATATCCAGAAGAACTGGTCGAGCTCCGCGATATCGCAATACATGGCAGCGCTGACGTGGTAATCACGATTGAAGATTTCCCGGCGGATCATGGCTTCTATCGCATCCTGCTTAAAACGTCCGAGCGATACGGATTTCAGGTCGAACCCGATACGGCTGTCCGTGGTGGATATTTCAAGGTCAGGGCGGACACGGACTTCAATACCGGTATCTTCATCAATGCCGTAATAGCTGACTTCCACGGCGCGACCGGGATGGTTAATCAGAGGCTTGATTTCAGGGTGCTCATACACCGCCTGCTGCATGGCTTTACCGAGCGCCAACTGCCCGTCATAAATCCGGATGCGGGATCCGTCAGCCTGCCACGCCTGCATTAATTCATCAGCGAAAACCGCTTCCGGGTATGCCGCTTTAATGCTTTGTGCCAGGTCTTCTTTTTTACCTGAGGTTTTAACCGGCTCCGGCTTGCTGCGTTCAGCGTCAACCAGCTCCTGATTAATCTCCGCAAGCTGCTCTAACAGCGCTTCACGACTGCCGGATGTTTTCAGCGGCACCGGCAGGGTGTTGTTGTAAGTCTTGATACAGGCTTTCATTGCGGCAGCGGTATGTTTTTCATGCTCAGGAATGGTACAGAAAGCATCCGGCAGTGATACATACAGACTGCCGATTTCATCAACAGAGCCTGACAGCGGGATAGGCTGCGGCAGCGTGGCGTTATGCGCCTCAATCTCTGCCTTTAGCTGCTCCGGTGTCATAACAGGGACCAACCCGGCGTTATGGCTTTCAATCCATTTCTTCATAGATTCGGTGTTGGTGAATGCGCCAGCGGGAATGACCGGCTGAAGACTGAATTCTTCATCCAGCTTTTCCGGCTCCAGTACCAGCGTGTGGAACAGACTGCCGAAATCCAGCGCCTCAGAGCGTTCGCGCTGGATAGCTTTTGTAATGTGGCGGCGGTGGTAATACATCAGGCTGATGCGGGCATCTTTCAGCATGGTGCTGCTGATACCGTTTGATGCGTGGTAATCATCGTTGGTGATTTCAGGGTAACGACCAGGCTCAAAGTGCGGCGGCTCAGCGGCTGCCTGACACTCTTGTGTGGTTATCATTTCCTCTGATTCGCCTGATAGATAAACCGTTTGTTTATCATTTTTTGCAGCAGGAGATACGTCAGCGACACACAGCGATTCAAAATACTGCTTCTTATCGCTGGTGGCAGGGTACTTATCCATGTTGCTGATGATGTGTGACAGCGCAGCAATGCACTGATCATCAGGCAGTGACTGTAAACAGGTTGATGATGTCGCGGCGATGCCGACACGGAAAACAATGTTGTCGTATTTCGCCAGCTCAGGTTTGGCTTTATCACCGTTGATGCGGGCAATCAGGTCATTCAGTTCCTGAGCAGGAAAGGTATCACCTGTGCAGGAAGATAAAATTGCCGCGGCTAAATTAGCGTCCATACGTTCTTTATTGGTTGCTGCCATTTTCTTCACCTATAAGTTGTTCTGTCCGTGCGGCTGTTTTGGTGGTGTAAGCCCACTTAACGCCGTCAAGAAATGATGAGAACTGCTGTTGCTTGCCGCACACGATAAAGATGTGCAGTCCGTTAAGAATAAAAAATGTCATGTTAACCACCATTTAGATAAACCAACTGTTTATGTTTTGGCGTATAGCAAAACCGGCGTAAATCGCCAGCTCATAGTATTTTCACGTTCCGATCCCGCATTCCGGTTTTACGGGTTAGCGCGGACATTCTGCTGCATCAGAATTAAGGGTTGTGTTGCAGTTTTTATTGTTAAAGAGCGTGACCAATCTGGTCAACTTGAGATAAATAATAACCCACAACAGAACGATGTCAACAGTAAAAAACAATAAAAGATAAACAAACTGATCATGATTGTGACGTAAAAAAGCCAGCACAAGGCTGGCTGATTCTGTATCTGTCTGAGTTTATTACCGGTTTTTCTTTATGATGAACTCAATGAAGTCCTGAATCTGTTCTTTTTCAGCCGGTGACAGGGCGGCGTACCGCTTCTGGTCATACTTGATGACATCAGTGTCATTGGACGGGATCAGTAGTTCATAGGCTTTGCGTCCGAGCGCTTTGGCGATTGAATCCACGCTATCCACTGTGGCACAGGTTTCATTCTTCACGATACGGTTAATCGTGGACTGCCCGAGCCCGCTCCTGACGGATAGTTGAGTCTGTGATTTTATGCCGTCCGTCAGCATAAAGGTGCTGATGTTATCCGCCAGTATTGCGCCGATCTCGGTCGGGGAATAAATCTCTTCTGTGCTTTCCGCCGGCCGGTTGTAATGGTCGGTATCCATCCAGTATTTCTGCACCCGCGTGATGTGCTCAATCTTGCGGGCAACCGCATCACTGATATTGCGGTGACTCTTCAAATCGGATGATGAAAGGTAGCGGGAAATGATATTCGGGGCGAACCCCAGCGCATCCGCCAGTGCTTTCTGTCTGCCGTCGTAATACTTCTCCAGGATGAAGATGAGGTTATCTCTCCTTATCTCATTGATGTTTTTCATATGGGCTGCCTGATTAAAATGTATTCGTAAATGTTTATCTGATTCTGCCATTAAACAGAATCATGACCTTGTTGGTAAATGACCATGTTGGTTATTATTCTCAGAATGTTTAATAACGGAACAGGAAAAATATGGAATATTTCGATTTTCATGCATTCTGGAATGGGCTTAACAAAGAAGATCGTGTTGCATTCGCGGAAAAAGCGGGGTTAACCGTCGGTTATATCAGGTCACACCTGAGCTATGCCCGCAGGCAGCCGGGACTGCGCACCATCAACCGGTTACACCAGGCATGTATTGATCATGGCGTAACCGTAACAACAGAGGGGCTGATACGGTTCTTCACCCGCTGAATATCAAAGGCCGCGCACTGCGGTCTTTTTCTTTTCTGGTTATTTTTGATAAACAATTACGCATTTATGGTTGATCTATTTTAAAAATTTGGATAGCATTTACACATACACATAATTAAGCGGGGTAATAATGGAGATTATCAGCAGGAAAGAGGCTGCCTCGAAAGGGCTGAGTAAGTTTTTTACGGGCAAAAAATGCAAAAACGGTCATCTTGCAGCGCGTTACGTCTGTAACGGTGTGTGCGTTACCTGCAATTTTGAAAACTCGACAGTCTATCGCTCTGTGTTAAAGCAGTTAATCAACAGTGCTAAGTGAGTGGTGCTTTTATGCGTGACTACGGAAAAGTGTCCCCGCAATTCTGGATAGGTAAGACGGGCAAGGAGATCAGGGAAAAGGGATATGAAGCTCTTATTGTTTCTATGTATCTGCTGACAAATCCTCACGCCAATATGACGGGAATGTATTACCTCCCGGTTATTTATATGGCGCATGAGACGGGGCTTGGTCTTGAAGGGGCTTCAAAGGGGCTTCGAAGGTGCATTGAAGCCGGTTTTTGCCACTATGACGAAGGTGCGGAAGTTGTCTGGGTCATTGAAATGGCGAAATACCAAATTGCACCCATGCTGAAAGCGTCAGATAACCGGTGCATCGGCATACAAAGAGAGTATGACAGCCAACCTAAAAATCAATTTTTATCAATGTTTTATGAGAAATACAAAGACTGCTTTCATATGACGTCTGAGAGGAAACCATCAGAGAAAAAAGCAAGGGTCTCCGAAGCCCCTTGCAAGCCCCTCGGAAGCCAAGAGCAAGATCAGGAACAAGAACATAAAACAACTCTCTCAGGCGTGCGTGGAGAAAATTTTGTCCCTGCTCCTGACGGGGAAGATCCACCGGTAGAAAATTGGCCGGATTATCCCGGTAAATTCGTAATGACCGGTCACTGGCAGCCGGATCCTGATTTCACCCGCAAAGCGGCACAGTGGGGCGTGATACTGACTGAGCCGTACCGGTCTGAGGAACTGGCGGAATTTATCACGTACTGGCAGGCGGAAGGGAAAGCCAAGCACCATGCACAGTGGGAAATGGCGTTCGCCAAGAGTATCAGACAGCAGCGTATGAAAATCAACGGGGTAAAAAATGGAACAGAGAAAAGCAATCAGGCCGGTGACCAATTCGCCGGAAAATCAAAAGCCATGCGGGAGTTCTTACAGAGCGTCCACGACAGACACGGACCAGATGCTGTTACAGCTCTGGTGGAAAATGATCGAGTTGTACGGCGAGAAATGGACCAGGAAGAACAACACGGAACCGTCATCGATGTGGAAGCGGGCGACCGGCGGATTGAATGACAGCCAGTTTGAGATGATCTTCACGTTCTGCGTTGATCGCTGCATGAACGGCAATCCGTGGCCACCGGAACTGTCAGATGTGATTGTGATGTTGTCCGATAAGCTGGTGGACCAGAACGCATTCGGGATCCCGTTTGACGACATGCTGCGTGATTTTCAGAAGTATCAGGCAAATCGTAATAACTACCGTAGTGCTGAAATGTACCCGTTCCGGCATCCGGTGCAGTACTGGATCTTCACAGAGCTGAGAACCAAGGTGTACGACCTGCGGCTGACAGAGCCGGAAGTTGAGAAACGTCTGGCGAAGATGATTCGGCAGTGGGCTGAGCGTGTCGCTAAGGGCGAACAGATACCACGTCCGACACTGCGGGTGGAAGATAAAACCCGTCCGCCTCTGGCATGGATGGAAATGCTTGAGAGAGCTAAACAACGATCTGCATAAGGGTTTAACGTTATCAAAATGCAAGCCAGCACAACACAGTGAGGTTTTAACTATGTGGTCAGTACGTTTTCATTATATCGGGTTTAAAGTGCCTCACAATGGGTTGCAGGACGTTTCTGATGTATATCTCAATCAGGTATTTTTATGCTTGAAAAGATAAACAATGTGTTTATATTGACCTGTAAGGTAATTACCACGGGGGCTATATGCGGGTTCAGGATTATATCGTGCGTGTCCTGGAGGTTGAGCAGAATCTCACCACGCGGCAACTGACGGACGCCATCCGGAAAGACTGCAAGCGAAACATCGGCATATCGTCAGTGCGCTATGCGCTCGACCAGCTTCACCGCTGGGGTGTGATAGGTCGCAGGCGGGATTCGTATAACTTCATCCACTGGCTGCGGTATGACTACCGGGAAGGGCTTGAAAATCAGGCACAGACCCGGCGGGAGAATATCGCAAAGGCATTCCGGCGCAGCCATGAGCGCAGTGAGGCGACAGCATCAAAGCCGCGTGTGACTGAGCGAAAGCCATGTGAGCGCCGTCCGATTGAGCAGACTGGCGAACCGGCACGGATGCAGAAACTGTTTGATTCACTGCTGAAAAAGGTCAGAAGCAATGCGGGTTAATGAATTTGATATCACACCAATCCCAAAGCCGCGCATGACACAGCGGGATAAGTGGCAGAAACGGCCTGCTGTGTTGCGGTACAGGGCATTCTGTGACGAAGCCCGGTTACGGGGTGTGGCGCTGCCGGAGTCAGGCGCTGAGATAGTGTTTCAGATGCCGATGCCGAAAAGCTGGTCCGGTATTAAAAGGCGCAGCATGGACGGTCAGCCGCACCAGCAGAAGCCGGACGTCGATAACCTGCTCAAAGCCCTGATGGATGCACTGTTTGATGATGATTGCAGGGTCTGGAATGTGGCGGTTTCCAAGGTCTGGGGTGAGGCAGGAAAGATAACGGTAAGGTTACCGGAGTAATGGCGAAATCATGAACTTATTACCATCAGGTAAGTTTGTGAGCGGGTTATTTTATTGGTGAATGATATCGGTAATAAGTTATGAGTTAAAAATCATGCTGTTATGTGTCGATTTTTCTGAGGTATCAATACCGGATTATTAATGATTATGTGAGGCGCTGGGTGCATTGCTGCGACCTCATTGATGATGTGGGAGATGTAACACAATGAAATATCCAAAAATAGATGATTTCCACAATGGCATTAAACCAATGCCGAAGTTGTTCCGGGTTATCAGTGTAGAACTTGACGTTTTGCGCGCTCATTTAGGTTCTGGCGGTGGAGTTATATTTGATTGTGATGATGTCGAAATCAGGAAAGTAAGACGGGTTAAACACAATGGCGGCTGGTGCTGGCAGCTGGTCAGAGAGCACAAAGACCAAGAACAGTGGGATTATTGTCTCAATCAAGACAGGGAGTGTCTGGATAACCTGAATTGGGAATTTGGTCTGTTCAGATAAATAAACAATCGTGACATGTCACGGCGATATTAATTAAAAAATTAACCGCAAGTGCGGCATAACCTAGGACAGAAGGACTTTTGACTATGGAAATTAAGCAACTTCAGCAGCAGATTCATCAGCAAAACGTAGATGCAGGATGGTGGGATAACCCAAGAGAGAAAGGCACATTGCTGTGTCTCATCCATTCTGAAATCAGTGAAGCGATGGAAGGCGAGCGGAAAGACCAGATGGATGAACATCTGCCTCACCGAAAGATGGCGGAAGTCGAACTGGCGGACGCGGTAATTCGTATTCTGGATTATGCGCAGGCATTTGGATATGACATTGAAACGGCCATTTCAGAGAAGCTGGAATACAACAAAAACCGCGCTGACCACAAGCGTGAAAACAGAGCCATGGCGCACGGAAAACAATTTTAGGAGCTACCAATGGAATGGATTAAGACGAGTGAGCAACTACCTGAAGCTAAAGAGCGTAATTATCAGGTTATCGCATTGTGCAGGAAAAAATATGTCGGCGGGAATTACGACGGTGAGCCGAAGAAAACAATCGTTCAGGATTGGGTTGTCCGCCAGTGGCCTAATAACTTTCTGTACTGGTCAATCATCCCGGCACTGCCACAACCATCGCAGCAGGAAGTGAAGTCGGCGCTGGAAATAGGTATGTCCCGTTACGCAGGTGCTATGCAGAAACTCGCAGAAGGAGGCGATTAATGAAAACCGTAAAAACAAGTGAGCTTTCAGGTCGGACGCTGGATTGGGCTGTAGCGATGGCAGGCAAACTGAAGGTGTCAATCAATGAGCTTGGCAATGTCTTGGTGAAAGATGAAAGATTTATTGGTGTCTATAAGCCATCGGAGCGATGGGGGTTGTGCGGTAAGTTTATTGGGCAGCTATGGATCGAAATATCCGTGGAAGAAATCGATGGTGTTGATTATTGGTATGCATCACCGCCTCATCTGGTTGGCGACTATGCAACAGGCAGCACACCGCAGGAAGCAATTTGCCGCGCTGTGGCTATGGTTGAGTTTGGCGACACGGTGGAGATTCCGGAGGAGTTACTGAAATGACCGACGATAAATTCAAAGTATGCATTAATATCATCCGGCAGTGCAGAGAGCTGGATAAATTCACCAATAAAACGGTTGCTCAGTTGCTGTGCATGTCAGCCTACAGAGTCCGTGGTTACACAAATACGCTTTACAATATCGGCTGCATTAAAAAGATTGGCGGGGTTGCCAGAGGTAGGACGATAATCCCTGACTTCGTTGTTGCTGACGATGCAATCACCAAGTTGTACCAGTGCATGCGTGAATACACCGGGGAGATTGTGCCGGTAGCTACACAGCAGCCGGATAAGCCGAGACACATCGAGTTCTGTGGGCGAGTGGTTGAGAAAGCGTATATCGATCCTGAGTTCGGACGGTCGGACATAACGCGGTTTGATTCGTTGCTGATGGGCGTGCGCGGTCAGCGTGAGGTAACTATCAATGGCTAAAACCCCGACAGAACGCAAAGCAGCACAGCGTAAACGCCAGCGTAGCGCTGGTATGATAACCCCGCAGTGGCAGATTGAAGCCGAAGAGCACGAGATGATCAAACGCAACTGTGCGCTGCGCCGTCCCGGTCGTGAGCCATACGATGAAGCCGAGTACATTCAGATGCTGATACGCAACGACGATGCACGGCTTAAGCGTGAGATTGCTGAACTATCAAAGCGCTGCTGTGGTAAGTGCGGCGATGCGCTGCCGGTCACTGAGTGCTGTTTTTCAGGTGATGCCGAATGCTGGAATACAAGAGGGTGGCATGAGGTTAAACTCAGGGTGGTTGACAAATAACAGGTAAAACTGAAATTTGGTTGACGCGAAAAAATAAACCGCCGGAATGGAGGGTCGATGGAGCCAATCAACGATGAGTATATAAAATTACTTGGGCGTCAAATGAAAGAGCGAGCATTACAAGTCAAAAAACCGACTAGGAAAGAGATGTTATTTTTTTACTTCAAGGTGATTATTCACTCAATGGTGGCAGTAATTGCTGTGCTGGTTATCGATGGGAGGTTGTGAGATGAACTTGTTCGATGAATTTGAAGGCTTCGACGAGTTTGAGTGGGTTTAATTTGGTGTAATTACACCGTTTTGATTCCCTCATGTGTGAGGGTAGCACTGGCTAACTGTCTGATACTATTCCGTTATGGGAATCACCATAACGAAAAATCCAACTACCAAAAGATTTTTGGTAGTTCAAAACACTTCACAGGTTTGAATGTTATCTTTTAGTTGGTCATAATAAACAAAGAGGTAATCATTATGACCATCAAAAGACCACGCAAACCACCAGCACGAAAGCCTACACCGTTGAACGCTCAGATGGAGCGTTTTTGTCAGGAATATCTCAAAGCGCCTGATAATCAGGCTGATGCTGCCATTGCTGCCGGGTATGCTCCCAGCAGTGCCTGTAAACGCGCATCGGTACTGATGGCCGATCCCCGTATTCAGGAACGTATCGCCCAGCTTATGCAGCAGCGGAACAAGCGCACCAAGATGAGCGCCGACACTGTACTCAAGCGGCTGGTGGATATGCTGGATGCTGATATCGCGGATATTCTCACTGAGAAAGGCGATATCAAGCCCATCAGTGAATGGTCGCCGGTCTGGCGTAAATCGGTGGCCGCATTCGATATCATTGACATAGATGGTGATACCCGCCTGAAAAAAGTGAAGCTCCTGGATAAACTCAAGGTGCTGGAGCTGATCGGTAAGCACGTCGATATCAACGCATTCCGCGAACGTGTACAGGTGGACGTCAATATCTCGCTGGCGGATAAACTGGCAGCGGCACGTAAACGGGCAGCCGAGGGCATTGAGTAATGACAGATGCCGCTACCGCGACACCGGAAGAACAGCTGATTGATGATATCGCCATGTTCACGCATGACCCGCTCAGTTATGCACTGTACGCATTTCCGTGGGGCGAGGCGGGCACCGAACTGGAAACGGCTGGCGGTCCGCGTCAGTGGCAGGCAGAGGCATTGGGTGAAATAGGACAGCATTTGCGTAATCCGGACACCAGGCATCAGCCGCTACTGCTGGCTCGCGCATCCGGGCACGGTATCGGTAAATCAGCATTCATTTCCATGGTGATTAAGTGGGGCATGGATACCTGCGAAGACTGTAAAGTCGTCGTCACCGCCAACACCGAAAACCAGCTGCGAACCAAAACATGGCCGGAGATTGCCAAGTGGCAGCGTCTTTCCATCACTCGCGACTGGTTCACATGTACCAAAACCGCTATCTATTCCAACGACCCGAACCATACCAACGCATGGCGGGCAGATGCCGTGCCATGGTCAGAGAACAACACCGAGGCCTTCGCCGGGCTGCACAACCAGGGCAAGCGCATCATTCTGGTGTTCGATGAGGCATCCAACATTGCCGATCTGGTGTGGGAAGTAGCTGAGGGGGCACTGACGGATGAGAACACGGAAATTATCTGGATTGCGTTTGGTAACCCGACCCGTAACACCGGGCGCTTCCGGGAGTGCTTCCGGAAGTTTAAACACCGCTGGCGCACAAAGCAGATAGACAGCCGGACGGTGGAGGGGACCAACAAAGAGCAGCTTCAGAAGTGGATAAATGACTACGGTGAAGACAGCGACTTTGTAAAAGTCCGTGTGCGCGGTATTTTCCCGTCCGCCTCTGAAACGCAGTTTATCCCGACCGGCCTGACCGATGCCGCCATGAAGCGCATTGTAACCGCCGCTGAGGTGGCTCATGCGCCGGTAATCATCGGTGTTGACCCTGCCTATTCCGGCGCTGATGATGCGGTTATCTACATGCGGCAGGGACTGCACTGTAAGTTTTTATGGTCCGGTGCCAAAACCACCGATGATGTGATCATGGCGAAACGTATTGCTGATTTTGAAGACAGCCTTCAGGCTGACGCAGTGCATATTGATTTCGGCTACGGTACCGGGATTTATTCCGTTGGCATGAACTGGGGGCGCGACTGGCAGTTGGTGCAGTTCAACGGTTCATCGACAGATCCACAGATGGCTAACAAGCGCGGCGAGATGTATAACAGCGTCAAAACGTGGCTTAAAATTGGCGGGGCGCTGGACGAGCAGGAAACAGCTGACGATTTATCTACCGCTGAATACAAAGTCCGTCTGGACGGAAAGATACAACTGGAAGCCAAAGACGATATTAAAAAGCGCATAGGCCGCTCTCCTGGTAAAGGTGATGCGCTGGCGCTCACGTTCGCTTACCCTGTCACCAAAAAAGATCCACAGTTCAAACAGAACGTCTCCCACGGCTCAATTGTCGCCGATAACGATTACGATCCCTACGCCTGAATCCCACGCAAAAAAAAAGCCCTCACGAAGAGGGCAAGCTGTAGCAATGGCAACATCTATCAAGAGAGTGGAACTATCAACGGCTGATTGATAAACAAAATGTTAGTCATGTTTATTTCAAAAGTCAATAAACTTGATATACAATCCCTATAAGATAAATTGTTTATTTTAATCGGGGTGATTTATGTGTGGATTCAGTAAGCCGAAAATCAATACGCCGCCGCCGGTACAGGCCGCTCCGCAGGAACAGGATGAAGCTGTTACCAGCAGCCGTGATGAAGAAATGCGCCGCCGCCGTTCCGCGTCAGGTCGTAAGTCAACCATGCTGACCGGCTCGCAGGGGGCCAACGGTGCCGCGTCCACCAGCGGTAAAACGTTGTTAGGCCAGTAATCACAGGGGCGGATAATGTCAGACAGCCTGAAACAGCAGTTAAATAAACAACTCTCTCAACTCAAAGCTGAGCGTCTCTCTTTTGAGCCACACTGGCGTGAACTGTCTGATTTCACCCGTCCACGCAGTACCCGTTTTACTGCCTCGGAAGTTAACCGTGGCGACCGTCGTAACAGTAAGATTATTGACCCTGCTGCCGTCATGGCGGCGCGTACCTTATCCAGCGGCATGATGTCCGGCATTACCAGCCCGGCGCGTCCGTGGTTCCGTCTGGCGACACCTGATCGTGAGCTGATGGATTACGGTCCGGTAAAACTGTGGCTGGAAACCGTCGAACAGCGGATGAACGAAGTGTTTAACCGCTCCAATCTCTATCAATCGCTGCCGCTGATGTACGAAGACTTAGGCACGTTTTCCACCGGTGCAATGGCTGTTGTCGCCGACCCGCAGCGAGTGATACGTACCGTACCGTTTCCGACCGGCAGCTTTTACATTGCCAACGGCGCGGATCTGAGTGTCGATACTGCCGTCCGTGAATTCAGCATGACAGTGCGTCAGGTGATCACTGAGTTCGGTATGGATGCTGTCAGCGATACAGTGAAATCACAGTGGAACAGCGGTCAATACGGGCAGTGGGTGAATGTGGTTCACGCGGTCTATCCGAACCTTGATCGCCAGACAGGCAAACTCGAAGCGAAACACAAGGCGTACAAATCCGTTTATTACGAGGCTAATAGCACTGACGACAAGCTGTTGCGTGAATCCGGTTACGACGAATTCCCGATCATGGCCCCACGCTGGGAAGTGAACGGCGAGGACGTTTACGGTTCATCCTGTCCCGGTATGGTGGCACTCGGTAGTGTGAAAGCCCTGCAACTGCTGCAACGCCGTAAAGCGCAGATGATCGACAAAATCACCAACCCGCCGTTACAGGCTCCGGCCTCAATCAAAAGCCAACGTATTTCGACTATCCCCGGCGGGATTAACTATCTGCCGATGGCAGACGTGAACAACCAGATCAAACCGCTGTTCCAGATCCCTGCTAACGGTACCAACGGCCTGCTGGAAGATATCCAGGACACCCGCCAGATTATCGACCACGCCTATTTCGTTGACCTGTTCCGGATGATGCAGACCATTAATACCCGTTCAATGCCGGTTGAAGCAGTGAACGAAATGCGGGAAGAAAAACTGCTGATGCTCGGACCGGTATTACAGCGCCTGGATTCTGAATTGCTGGATAAGCTGATTAACCGCACGTTCGGCATGATGGCAGAAAACAACCTGCTACCTATGCCGCCGGATAAAATGCAGGGCATGCAGCTGAAAGTCGAATATATCTCCGTTATGGCGCAGGCTCAGAAAGCGATCGGCGTCAGCAGTATTGAGCGTTTCATCGGCTTCACCAGCGGCATAGGTCAGTTCAAACCGGATGCGCTGGACAAAATCAACGTGGACGAAACTATCGACGCCTACGCCGCTTCAATCGGAGTGCCGCCGTCGGTTGTCGCCACCAACGAGCAGGTTGCTCAAATTCGCGAACAGCGGGCACAGCAGCAGGCTATGGCGCAACAGATGCAGATGGCGCAGGCGGCAGTCGGTGGTGCTCAGGCATTGGGTAACACGCCGATGGACGACAATAGCGCACTGGCAGCAATGACAGGCGGCGGGCAATGACGGAACAGCAGGAAAGCTATCTGCTCACACCAGAAGAAGAAGCCGGGCTGGCGATAGAGCGCCGCGAACAGCAAAAACGCGCTGACGCTGATTTAAAAGCCGTTATGTCAACGGAAGAGGGACGCAGGTTTATGTGGGTGCTGCTGAGTGACAGCAATGTATTCAGTTGTTCATTTGCACAGGATCCGTATCTGACAGCCTTTAAAGAGGGCTGCCGTAACTTTGGTTTACAGGTATTTGAGGGGCTTCATCGTGTCTGCCCTGAACTTTACGCACTGATGGCGGGTGAAGCCGCAAAACAACAGGAGAAGCAATCATGAACTTATGGCAGCGCTTAATGATGCGCCGCCTGTGTGAAGAACAGCACACAGAGGGTGGTGACAATGGCGGAGCGGCGACAGGCACGAATGGCACACTGGCTGGCACAGAAGCACCACCGGCAGATAACGGCGGTACGCCTGCGGGTAATGAGCCGGGCAAAGGCGCCGAACAACCGAAAACAGATCCGAAAGCGGCTCCCGGCAAACCAGCCGTAGCCGTGCCTGAAAAGTATGAATTTAAAACCGGTGAAGGTCAGGAGCTGGACGCCGAAGCTGTAAAAGCATTTGAGCCGATCGCCAAAGAACTGAACCTGAGCAATGACCAGGCGCAAAAGCTGGTGGATGTGTACGGTAGCAAGATTATGCCGAAGCTGGTTGAGCAGCAGGCGGCACAGTGGCAGCAGCAGATTGAACAATGGGCGGAGCAGGTTAAGGCAGATAAAGCCCTGGGTTCTGATGAATCTATCGGCTCTGCACAGAAAGCAATGGATAAGTTCGGTACACCTGAGCTGAAAACGTATTTGAACGATACCGGCCTCGGAAATCACCCGGAGCTGGTGCGTATTTTTGCCAATATCGGCAAAGCCATGTCAGAAGACGGTCTTGTCACTGGCAATAGTGGCGGCGGGCAAAGTGCCGCTGCTGTGTTATTCGGGCCAACCGGAAAATAATTAAGCAAGGGGTAAAACATGCCGGCTCTTACGTTACTTGACTGGGCTAAACGACAAGGCCCTGACAGCAAACAGGCGAAAATCGTCGAACTGCTGAATCAGACTAATGAAATTCTGGACGACATGCTGTTTGTCGAAGCCAATCAGGCAACCGGACACCGTACTACGGTGCGTACCGGTCTGCCGTCCGCAACGTGGCGCATGCTGAACTATGGTGTGCCGCCAAGTAAATCAACCACCGCGCAGGTTACTGATACGGTCGGGATGCTGGAAACCTATTCCGAAGTGGATAAAGACCTGGCTGATCTGAATGGTCAGACTGCTGAGTTTTTACTCTCTGAGTCACTGGCGTTTCTGGAATCCATGAATCAGGAGATGGCGGAAACACTGATCTACGGTGATACCACGGTACACCCGCAGCGCTTTACCGGGCTGTCTGCCCGTTTCAACAGTCTGGCAGCCAAGAACGGCGTCAATATCATTGATGCCGGTGGTACGGGCAGCAATCTGACCTCAATCTGGCTGGTGGTGTGGGGTGAAAATACCGTACACGGCCTGTTCCCGAAAGGCTCCAAAGCTGGTTTACAGCAGGAACACAAAGGTCAGGTGACGCTGGAAGATGAAAATGGCGGTAAATATGAAGGGTACCGCACACACTTTCAGTGGAAAAACGGTCTGACTGTCCGCGACTGGCGCTATGTGGTGCGTGTCGCCAACATCGACATCAGCAAGCTGAAGAAAGACCCGGACGCCGCCGGTTCGCTCGACCTGCCTGATCTTCTGATCCAGGCGATTGAGAAGATCCCTAACCTTGCTATGGGTCGCCCGGTAATTTACTGCAACCAGCAAATCCGCAGCTGGATGCGCCGCCAGATTAAGAACTCCAAGAACGTCAATATCTCCATGCAGGAAGTGGCAGGGAAGAAAGTTGTGTCGTTCGATGAGATCCCTGTGCGCCGCGTCGATTCCATTCTGACAACCGAAGGTCAGGTTAAGTAACCGCGTCTGCCGGACGGTATCAGCCTCCGGCAACCTTTTAACAGGGGTAACACAATGATTTTAGATAAAGAAACCATGTTCTCCGTCGATCAGGCGGTAACGGTATCTGCCGCAGGGAAAAGCATTATCGACCTCGGACCGGTGCGCGGTAATTTCCGTGATATCGGTATTGGTGAGCCGCTGGAACTGTTCGCTCAGGTGACTGAGCAGGCGAAAGCTGCCGGTGATGCCACCGTGCAAATCAAACTGGAAACCGCGACTGACAAAGAGTTCACTGCTGCGAAAGCTATCTTTCTGTCTGAGCCAATACCTATTTCATCCCTGAATGCCGGTAAGCGCATTGCCGCTAAATTGCCGCAGGGCGTACTCAAGTTTCTGCGTTTGCAGTATGTCGTGGGTGATGGTCCGTTAACTGCGGGCAAATTTACAGCCGGTATTAACCTGTCTGTGGATGCGCATCCTGTCTATGAAGCCGTCAGCAATTAAGGTGTGACATGTCACGATACAGAATTTTAAAGAAATCATTTCTCGGCGGGCGCCTGCTTTACCCTGGTGAAGAAGTTGAGTTCACCGGTACACCGGGCAGCAATCTTGAGCTGATTATTTCTGATGAACAGGTTGCACCGCCTGCCGGTGATGGTGGTACCGACACTGGTAACCACGGTGATGGCACTAACAGTTCCGGTACATCAGGCGGTGATGGTGGTGCTGATACGGAATTGACTGCACTGAAAGATCAGTACACTCAGTTGTTTGGCAAGAATCCGCATCACAATGCGGGAGCCGATAAGCTCCGCGCTGATATCGACGCGAAACGTAAAGAGCTAGGGGTATAACCCCCGATTCTAAAGGGGGCGAAAGCCCCTTTTTCTTTTTCTGCCTGAGAGTGGGAGATAAGCACAGTGGCATCAGAAATCGAAATCTGCAATATCGCGCTCAGCCGCATCGGTAACAGCCGCTCCATCAACAGCATGACCGAAGCCAGCAAAGAGGCGAACCAGTGCAGCCTGCACTATGAACAGTGCCGTGACGCGGTGCTGTCAGATTTTCCGTGGAACTTTGCCGTTAAGCGTGTGGCACTTGCTGACACCAGCAGCCCGCCGCCGGAATGGCGATTCGCCTACCGCTACCCGACTGACTGCATGAAGGCTATAGCGATTATCCGTCCGGGTGAAAAATATTACCGCCCCGATACGGCGATTCACTTTCAGGTCGGTGCGGATGAAGCTGGTACCGGGAAACTTATTTATACCGATCAGCCTGAGGCGTGGATGCAGTACGTATCCCGCGTGACTGACGTCAATATGTATGACGCCCTGTTTAAAGATGCGCTGGCGTGGCGGCTGGCGGCTGAACTGGCTCGGCCGTTGGCATCGAATGCCGGTATTGGCAATGAGGCAATGCAACTTTACCAGATGACCATTGCCAACGCGGCAGCGCACTCACTGGGGGAATCATCAGAGCCGGTTGATTACATGGATGAATTTACCGCAGCGAGGTTATCGTAATGGCTATAAGCATCATTCAGCCCAGCTTTTCCGGTGGCGAGATAGCGCCGAGCCTTTACGGGCGCGTGGATCTGGCGAAGTACGCCACAGCATTGCGTAAGTGCCGTAACTTCATTGTCCGGCAGTACGGTGGTGCTGAGAATCGTCCAGGCACCCGTTTCATTACCGCGACAAAATACAGTGATAAAAAATGCCGCCTGATCCCGTTTCAGTTCAGTACCGTACAGACCTATGCGCTGGAGTTCGGCGAGCTGTACATTCGTGTGTTCAAAGATGGCGGGCAGGTGCTGTATGCCGCCGGTGAATATGAAGGTGACGTGTTTGAACTGGCAACGCCGTATAAAGAATCTGAGTTGTTTAATCTGAAATTCACACAGTCTGCTGACGTGATGACCATTGTTCACACCGATCACCCGCCGATGGAGCTACAGCGCTATGATCACGATGACTGGCGGCTGGTGGAAGTAGAGACAAAGAACGGTCCGTTTGAAGATATCAACACTGACAAAGCAATAAAAGTACATGCCAGCGCCAGTACCGGCACGGTAACACTGACCGCGACACACAATATTTTCGGCAGCGAACAGGTCGGTAAGCAGTTCTATCTTGAGCAACGCGCCGTTGATGAAGTGCCGGTGTGGGAGACGGATAAAGATACAGCAGTAAACGATCAGCGCCGTGCCGGCAGTCACTATTACCGCGCCAATACTGCCGGAAAGACCGGCACATTGCGACCATCACATACAGAGGGAATGAGCTGGGACGGATGGGGCGGCGATAACGGTATTCAGTGGGAGTATCTTCACAGCGGGTTCGGTATTGCCAAAATTGAATCTGTCGGCGGTGACGGCAAAACCGCCACCGGGAAAGTTATTTCTTATCTGCCGTCAAATGCTGTGACCACGGCAAATGCCAGCCACAAATGGGCGCGGGCAGCATGGAATAAAGAAACCGGCTATCCCGGTACCGTTACCTATTACCAGCAGCGCTTGTTCTTTGCCGGATCCCGTTCACAGCCACAGACGATATGGGCCAGTCGCAGCGGTGATTATAAAGATTTCGGACGCAGCAATCCTATTCAGGATGATGATCGCATCATCTATACCTATGCCGGGCGTCAGGTAAATGAAATCCGACATCTGATTGATGTCGGCTCGCTGGTGGCACTGACCTCAGGCGGTGAATATCAGGTCACCGGCGACCAGAACAAGGTACTGACACCAGCCAGTTTCTCTATGTCGTCACAGGGAGCCAACGGATCCAGTAATCTGCCGCCGATTGCCGTGGCGAACATTGCGCTGTATGTGCAGGAAAAAGGCAGTGCTGTACGTGATCTGGCGTATTCGTTCGATGTGGACGGGTACCAGGGCACTGACTTAACCATTCTCGCCAATCACTTGTTTCAGAAGCATCAGATTGTTGATTGGGCGTTTTCTACCGTACCGTATTCAATCGCCTGGTGTGTTCGTGACGATGGTGTATTGCTGGCATTGACCTATCTGCGCGAACAACAGGTATTTGCCTGGGCACCACAGCATACAGATGGTGAGTTTGAATCGCTCTGCACCATCAGCGAGGGTGCGGAAGATGCTGTTTATTTCGTGGTGAAGCGCAAGATCGGTAAAAAGACCGTCCGCTATGTAGAGCGCCTTGCCGGGCGGTTATTTACCCGGACAGAAGATGCTTTCTTTGTCGATTCCGGTCTGAGTTATGACGGACGCAATACAGATTCTGATAAAACCGTGGTGCTGACCGGCGGTAAAGATGACTGGTCATATCAGGAAGAATACCGGTTGTCTGTGCTCGGTGGTGAAATATTCAAAGAAACGGACATCGATAACGAGATCCACATTGATTACACCGAAGAGGGTGAGCAGAAGATACTGAAATGCCGCATCGTTGATGTTATTAACAGTAAAGAAGTTACGGTGTCACCTAACCGTAACGTACCGTATGAATTACAGAGTGTGATGACATCTGGCTGGGGCTTTGCCCGTAAATTCTTTACCGGCATCGGGCACCTTGAAGGTAAAACAGTGAATGTGCTGGCAGATGCCAATGCCGCACCGCCGGTCATTATCTCCGGGGAGCGCGCAGAAATCGATACACCATCTGTGGTGGTTCACATCGGGCTGCCGATCACCAGTGAACTGGAAACGCTGGATATCCATATCAACGGGCAGGAAACCCTGCTGGATAAAAAGAAACTGGTAAAAGTCGCCAGCCTTATCGTCAATTCCAGCCGTGGTGTGTGGGCCGGTACCGACAAAGAGCACCTGTATGAATACCCGCAGCGGGAATTTGAGTTCTACGATAACCCTGTCGATGATGCGACCGGCATTGTGGAAATCAATCTGGATTCTAACTGGAGCAAAAACGGGCGTGTATTTATCCGCCAGGAGGATCCGCTACCGCTCTCTATCCTCGCTGTTATCCCGCGCCTTGATGTCGGAGGGTTTTAACTGATGGCGCATGTACAGATTGTCCCGGCAACCGCTGAGCATATTCAGCAGCTCCTGCCTTACGTCCGTCAGACTGATCACGATGAGTTCGCGGCATTCTCCGGTCAGACGGCAGAGCAGGTTCTTACCCGGGGTATTACCTGTTCGACAAAGGCGTGGTCTGGTCTGATCAATGGTCAGGTCGTTACAATATTCGGTGTGGCGCCCGGTTCAATTCTGAGCGGTATTGGTATTCCGTGGCTGGTGAGTTCGTCTCACCTTGAAACGCATCAGAAGATATTCCTGCGCCGATGTAAGCCGGTACTTAAAGCCATGCTGGCGGTCTATCCGGTACTGGAAAATTATGTCGATACACGTAATCACGTAGCGAAAGCCTGGCTTCACTGGTTGGGCTTTCGGCTGGAACCGGCGGAACCGGTCGGTTTAATGAAATTGCCTTTCCATCACTTCACCATGAGGGCGAAATAATGTGTGAACCAACCATGCTGGCAGCTGCTGCAATCGGCACCGGCGCCATGCAGGCATACAGTCAGTACACATCCGGTAAATTCAATGCCGATGTGGCAAACCAGAATGCAAAGTTGAGTGATGCGGCAGCAGATGATGCGGTTAACCGTGGCAATGCAGATGCTGAAAAGCAACGAACCCGCGCCCGGCAGCTGGCAGGCACGCAGGCAGCTACCATGTCAGCCAATGGTGTTGACCTCGGTGCAGGTGGTGCGCTGGATATCTTCGGTGACACAGCGGCCATGGGTGAATTAGATGCACTCACAGTGATGAACAACGCTTCCCGCGAGGCATACGGGCACAAGTTACAGGCTGCCAATGACCGTCTCAACGCGAAGATGTCTCGCCGTCAGGGAAATATTGGTGCTATCGGCACTATTCTGACCACGCCGTTGAGTGCGTGGGGTGCATACAAAGTGGCAGGCGGTACCGGAAACCCACTCAGCTTTGGGTCGGAAAGCACTACCACAGGATCTAATCTGTTTGATACAACACGCCAGAGCGGTAATTACGGGCGATTCTTTTAACGGAGGCTGCTATGCCAATTGTACCAACCTATAACGAACGTCAGGTCAGCAGCAGCCTGTTACCATCCAACGGATTCAGTGCACAATCATCACCGGAACACTTTGGTGCAGGGCTGGCACAGGCTGGTGATCAGTATATCAACGCTTTTGCCGAAGCCAAACAGCGCGCTAATGTGGCACTGTCGCAGGATGCGCTCTTGCAGATTCAGGAGTATGCAGACGACCAGTTCCATAACCCGGAATCAGGGCTGTATACCAAGCAGGGAAAGAATGCTGTCGGTCAGTCTGATGAGGTCATGACTAATATTTCCGGCAAATGGAATGAAATGCTGATGCAGCTTCCTGAAGGATCGCGTGAAGATGCCTCAAAACAGTACAGCGTTATGGTAAGGCAATATCACAACCAAGGGCGAACCTATGAGCTTAAAGAGTCTCAGGCGTTTGAGGTGGGTAGAGACAAAGCTATTGTAGCTTCGTATGCAAAAAGCGCATCAGACAGCTTTAATGACCCACGCGCTTTCACCAGTTTCATGGCTCTTGGTCGCCACAATATTATTGAATCTGGTCGTGCTCGCGGGCTGAGTGATGAGGAAATATCGGTCAGGGTTAATGAATTTGATAATGAGACTGCCTGGACGGCAGCACAAAACGCGATGGCTTCCGATTCTATCGGAGCGTTAGGTGCTGTTGGTGAGCCATCAGATATTAGCGGCGCGATGCGTGTTTCTGGTGCACCTTATGATGATCGTGGCTCACGCAATAATAATCCGGGCAATATTCGTATCTCAGATAATAACTGGGAAGGTCAGGTCGGTGATGATGGTGATTTTGTCCAATTTGCCACTCCGGAGCATGGCGTCCGGGCGCTGGGAAAAAACCTGATCACCTACCGTAATAAAGGTGTTGTTACCGTAAATCAAATTATCGGCCGCTGGGCACCAAAGAAAGACGGTAACGATACAGATGGCTACATTAAATTTGTTTCTGAGAAGATGGGAGTTGACCCGAACGTACCGATTGATGTTACCGACATCAATACTCTGAGAAGTATTACCACAGCAATTATGCAACAGGAAGGTAATCACAGCATCAGCGGTGAACAGGTTGATACAGGATTGCAGGCCGCTCTGGGATTAACAAGGCTGCCGGAGCCTGATCCTTCACAGTATCAATCGCGGGGACAGACTGGAAAGGAAGTTAATGCTGGTGGTAATGCATGGTGGCCAATGCTGACCCCTGTCCAGCAGTATCAGATCAGAAAGCAAGGAGAGGCGGCGCAGAATAAGCATCGTCAGGAATATAAAAATATTTTAGATGACAGAGTCAAAGATGCTGAAGCTCAGGCGGCGAGAGGTCTTGTGTATAACAACCCTCCATCACTTAATGATCTTATGTATGCAAATGGTGAATATGAAGGAACCAAAAAATATGAACAACTTCAGAAAACGATAGCGATGGGGGCGGATATAGCCACTGTCCAATATTTATCGCCAAATGCGCAAAAGTCGTTATTGGAATCAAAAAAACCAACAGGTGATTACGATGCATCGAATAACTGGAAACGCTATGACACGCTGGTGAAGGCGGTTGATACTGTTAATAATGCGCGAAAATCAGATCCGATACAATTCAGCATTGATCGGGAAAAGCTTAATCAGATTGATTTCTCTAATACTCAGAGTTTCACAAACTCCCTGAAAGAAAGGTCTGCCAGTGTGACTGATATTTCTAATAGTTATCAGACACCGTTAACTGTTTTTTCCGCTCAGGAAGAAATAACTCTATCTCAGTTAATGGAGAAAGCACCGTCCAGCCAAAAAATTGAATTCCTGGATGCGATGAGGCAAGGGCTTAAAAACAATAACAGTTATACAGCCGCGTTAAGGCAGATCAGTAAATCAGACACATCATTGGCAGTGGCTGGAATGATAATGAATAAGCCGTCCAGTATTACAACTGAATACAACAGAATGAGTAGTGATGTTGTCATGTCACCACAGCAGGCATCGGAGCTGATAGTACAGGGTAATGCAGCCAGGAGATCTGCTAAAGATCTTGTATTACCTAAAGACTCAGAGATGAAGGAAGAATTTGCTGATTTTGTTGGTGATACATTTGCCGGAGATATCGATGGAGCAAATGGTGCATATGAAACTTCAAAAGATGCATATGCCGGAATGATGGCAAAGAAAGGTAATTTGTCCGGAGATTATGATGAAAGCGCATGGAGGCAGGCAATAAATATAGCAACTGGCGGTATCTATGACTACAACGGAAGAGGAAGGGTAATGCTTCCGTGGGGTATGGATAGCGATACATTTAATACCAAAGTTCGTAATCAGTTGATGAGCATGGGGCAAGCTACAGGGTCTTATCCAATTGATGCAGTCGGGTTACAAAGTTTTGGGGACAGCCAATATTTAATTAAGCGGGGCTCTGGCTATTTATTAGATAAGAGTGGATCACCGGTTGTTATTGATTTGTCACAAGAAAAAATCAGGGATATACCGCTATGAGTTACTTTGGATTAAATCAGATTGCTCAGAATCAGGCGTTAGATGAGGCATCAAGAAGCAAACAAAGTGATGATAGTGTTGGTTTTTTTGATGGTGCTTTTACTGCCCCGTTCGCCGGAATGTATACGGGGTTAGTGGCTAAACCAGATCAGGCTCTATGGGGATTAATGGATTCCACAGTTTCCCCGGTAGCCAGAGTACTGAATGAGCATTTTGATTTAAATGATACGTCAGAGCAGTTTATTAAAAATCAGAGAAAGCTGGCGGAGCAGCAAGTTAGGCAACTGACCCCAGACCGTGGCACAACAGGGACTGCTGGTCAGGTATTGTTCAGCTTATTCGATATAGGTAGTCAGGCTGCCGCCGCTTCATTCACCGGTGGAGCGCTTGGCAGCGCCCTTACCGTAGGTGGTTTGCAGGGGTTTTCTGATTATGAAAAATCAGTTGCTGATGGTGTTGCTCCGGGCGTCGCCTCGGAAAAAGCTTTTGGTGAAGGAGTTTTCGCTGCTGGTGGCGTGTTCATTCCCATGTCACTTGGTCTGCGTGGCGGCGGCATCATGGCTGAAAGTGTCGGAAACCAGTTGCTGGCGAAGGGAGGGTCTCTCGGGAAGCCAATGTCAGCGGTAGCTAAAGCCACCCCGGACGTATTATTTGCATCAGGTTCTAACGTTGTCATGGGCATGGCTCAGAGAGGATACTCAGCAAAAGTTCTCGGTGATGCTGGATACAGGGAACTGGCATCACAGTATGAGGTGTTTGATAAGCAATCAATGGCAATTGATGCCGTGCTTGGTGTCGCATTCGGCGGGCTTGGAAGGTACATAAACAGCCGTGGTGAAAATACTGCACTACCGGAATTTAGCGGGTCTCAGATTGATGCTGCATTAACCGCTAACCAGCAGATGCATATGGATATAGATACAGCACCGGGAGTACCTATTAATGCTATGTCGATGGATGGTCACGCACAGGCAATGCGAAAAGCTATGAGTGATTTAGTTCAGGGGGACCTGGTAGATTTAGGAAGTATTTTGGATGGCACTCAGTTCATGCCTGCGAATAAGAGAACGTTGTTAGACACATCGATCCGTGAGGCTATTGGGGTTATTGATGATGGGTCATTAATATCAATGGCAAAAGATGTTCAATTGAAGGAATTATCCGATCAATTAATTAATCGCGGTGAGCGTGAAAACGTAGCGGGTTCAATTCATGATTTAAATTATCGCATTGATCAAAAATCCAGAGAAATAGGCACAATAAATAATCAGAATTTAGTCGGCAGTGGCCGCGAGCTATCCCACAATAGAACAGTAAAACAAAGTGAGTTACGCAGACTCAATAATGAATTAACTCAACTGAAAAGCGAGCTGGAAGTTAAACAGCAAATTGCGAAAGATAATTTTTCAGGCGGGCGTTTTTATGAAGCGAGAGCTGAATTATCCAGGCGTAAGTTAGCTGCGGAACAATCCGAAGAAGCTCTGATGAATTATTTTTCTACCCCAAAGCCACGCGATCGGGTGCAAATTACTTCTGATGAAATGGTTCAGGCAGAAACCTTGGTAAAGGGAGAGCGCATTGATGACGCTGATTCTGATGCATTGAGTGCAAGAATGGCTATCAAAAATAACCCTGATTTAGAGATTGATTTTATTGATGAAGCTGGGAATACATCAAAGGTTAAAGCCTCTGATTTATATTCTGACGCCGTTAAGCAGGCGGAAGATGCTCAGAATGATGCCGGTTTGTTTGATGTTGCAGTTAATTGTTTTCTAGGGAGATAGGTCAAATGAGAGCTGAATGCATACAGGCAGTACAAAATGCCTCAAAACGAGTTTTGACAGCAGCAGAAATTCAAAATATTGAGAGCCGCATCATCCGGAATATGAAGAATCTTGCCAGAAACGATCCATCATCATGGCGGTTACTGAGTGAGTCTGAGCGCCTGCAGCGTGCAGGGCAGACGGCAGCAGAAGAATTACTGCGTGAAGCTAATCTCAAAAAGAGAAGAGTGGCACTGACTATTGCAGCCAGACAAAGACTGGAAGATCACATCAGCAGTTTTAACGGAAGCAAGTTGGAGGCATTAAACCGAACAATTGCGTTCAGTGCGGATGGGAAAAGTAACTTCATGTCTGTGGAAACAAGAGCAAAATCAACCATCAATTATGCGCTTAGTCAATTACATGAGACGTTTGAGGCAGTAGACCCAAAATTTTTCCAACTGTTTGAAGATCACAACGGTGTCCGTGACCTCATATTTGAAATGAAAGGGCAGGATACCAGCAATGTCAGAGCCAAGAAAGGCGCAGCAGCCTGGCATGAGGTAACTACAATGCTGCGGAATAGCTTCAACCGTGCAGGCGGTGATATTGGTCATCTGGAGGATTGGGGATTGCCGCAAAGCCATTCTATGCAGCGTGTTGGGAAGGTAACTAAAGATAAATGGGTATCTGATGTTACCGGAAAACTGGATCGTAATAAATACATTAAAGAAGATGGTTCGCTGATGAATGACACTGAGCTGTCAGCATTTTTGAACTCAGCTTATGAAACGATTGCTACCGGTGGACTGAATAAAATTGCTGAAAAACCAATTGGTATATCGGGTATGCGTGCTAATCGCGGTAATGCGTCAAGGCAGATACATTTTAAAAACGCAGAATCTTACTTGGAGTACCAGCAATTATACGGTGAAAAGGCATTGTGGGATATTATGGTGGGTCACATAGAGGGTCTTGGAAAAGATATCGGGTTGATTGAAACTTACGGACCTAACCCCGATCACGTGTTCCGTAGTTTATTGGATGAAGTTACTGCATCTGAAGTAAAGGGAAGTCCTGCTAATACTGGCAAGATTGAACGCCTGAAAAATAATACGCAAAATCTCTATAATTTTATTTCCGGTAAAACTGCTCCGGTGGCGAACCGGCATATTGCCAAGTTCTTTGATGACATGCGGAATGTGCTAATTGCGAGCAGGTTGGGCTCTGCCTTGTTGTCGTCATTCTCTGATTTAGGCACCATGTATCTGACAGCCAAAGTTAATAACCTGCCATCAGCGCAGTTACTTAAAAATCAACTTGCCGCACTTAATCCAGCGAATAAAGAAGAGTTACGCATGGCTCGTAGAGCCGGACTATCAATGGAAACGTTACTCGGCAGTATTAACCGATGGGCTACCGATAATATGGGGCCATCTAAAGCGCGTTGGGCTGCAAATGCAGTGATGAGAGCCAGCGGGCTGAGTGCATGGTCTGATGCGCACAAAAGGGCTTTCGGTGTAACTATGATGGGAGGCATCGGCAGCCAGGTTAAGCGAAGTAAAAATATCAGCAACCTTGCGGAGGCTGATTTAAAGATCATGAAAAGTAAAGGTGTTACTGATGCGGACTGGTCAGTATGGCGATTGGCTGAACAAGAAGACTGGGGTAATGGTAATAACACTATGCTAACCCCAGAAAGTATTATGCATATTCCTGATTCAGTATTGGTTGAGCGTGGTATTCCGGTCAAAGCAAAATTTGAGGCGGCCAGAAAGTTACTTGGCGCAGTAACCGAAGAAGTAGATATGGCGGTAATATCACCGGGTGCTCGTGAAAGAATGATGATTGGAGCAGGGTTACAGCGTGGTGATCTTAAAGGCGAACTGGTCAGAAGTGTCTTCCTGTTTAAATCATTCCCTATCTCTGTTGTTATGCGCCATTGGGCTCGCGCTATGGGAATGGAATCATCTGGGGGTCGGGTTGCATATCTGGCGGCATTTATTGCTGGTACAACTGTACTTGGGGCGCTTTCCCAGCAGGTCAATGATATGATCTCCGGACGTAATCCTCGGGATATGACCGGTGAGGGTTGGCACAAATTTTGGTTATCAGCATTACTTAAAGGTGGCGGGCTGGGTCTATATGGTGATTTCCTGTTATCAGATCACACCAAGTACGGTTCTGGTGCTTTGGCGTCATTGCTGGGACCGGTGGCAGGGGTTGTTGATGACGCAATTAAAATTGCCCAAGGTGTGCCATTGAATGCGGTAGAAGGTAAACCTGAGCAAACTGCTGGAGATCTCATAAAATTTGGCAAGGGATTGATACCGGGACAAAATATGTGGTACACAAAAGCTGTACTGGATCATATGGTGTTCAACCAGTTGCAGGAGTATTTCTCTCCTGGCTATCTTCGCCGGATGGAGAAACGCTCTAAAAAAGAGTTTAACCAGACGTACTGGTGGCGTCCGCAAGATATGACACCATGATAAAGGAAGGATAATGGCAACATTTATTTTGGTCGTTCTGGCGGTGATTGCATTGGTGGTAATGGAGCGTAAAGGGATGATAGATAGCGGGGAATTTGTGATAGCCATTGTTTTACTGCTATCTGCAGTAGCCGGTTACCTTGGTGTTTCTCAGTATTAACCATAAGAACAGGGTAATTAATAACCTGTTCTTTATTTGGCACCATTGCTTAATCAGGTTGAAGAGCAGATGAAATAACCACTAAATATGAGAGAGCAGAGTAGACTGGCTTATCGGATTATTCTGCTCAACTATTCTATCAGCAAGAGAGAAACCTTCACTATCACACGCTATTATGTTGATGATGGCACTAAAGTCATTTTCATATAAATACGTCCTTATATGGCGACCACTGTACCTATCATTTATGTAGATAATGGAGTTTTCAACCATTTTCATGAATTCAGCGTTAATTACATAGTCTATTGATTTTTGTGATATGCCCTTCGCTATATGTATAACCAATAAGTTTGATAGTGTCTCTGAGCTGCTGTAATCACTTTTTAGGCTCATAGAGCACAGCGCTTTCCCAGCACTGGTTACAGTGAACCCGAGATCATTTGCCATTCTTTCAACTTCGTCGAATGTATTTTTTTCTTTTTTCCGGAACAGGCCAAACATATCTTTCTCACATATACAGTGTTTTATTTCAGTATATGACGGCCTATATCAAAAAGCACCGGCCTAAACCGGTGCCCGATCACATTATAACTTACTGACAGCGTGTTCTATGTACTGAGCGTGGGTGATGATGGTGTTGATGGTTTTACCCATATCGCACATATAATCGCGGAGCCACATCAGGACGCGCTCTGCTTCTTCCACATTGTGGCCGTCCCGTTTCAGGTAGGCCAGAAGCTGATGGAGCGTATCGTCTTCCGGCGACCGGAGGAAGTCATTGAGGATCTGCGGACGTGACTTCTTCGTTTTCGGGAAGCTGTATTCCTGCGCTACCTGCCCGGCAGGGATGAACTCACCTTCGTGAATGGTACGTTGGAGCTGATCCACCAGCGCCAGCAGTTCATCGGTAGAGGCATTGCGGGGTAATGATTTATTGATCCGGCCGGTGCCGCGGTACTTGGTGAAGTAGTTGTCTTCCAGAATCTCAAATACATCCCAGGCGCGATCGGTATCCAGCATTTTGGCATGACGTGCAGCGCCGCGTTCTGTCCAGAGAATGAGGTGACTGGCTTGTTTATTAACAATATTAACCAGCTTACTTTGAGTAAGTTGCTTCTTAAAATCTTTTAAAATTGAACCAGTTAACTTGAAGTAATGTTTGCCATCGACAAATCTATTTCTGTTGCGTGAATGGTTTACTTGAATGTTTCTGATTTCAGTTTCATATGCATCAGCGAGTAGTTCAGTGGTGATCACTGGCATGCTGTTATGAATGATAGACGGCAGGTGCGATACAGAAATGCTGAGATTAGTCATTTTGACGTCTCCTGTGAGATATTTTACATCACCACCGGAGGTGCAAATCTCTTGGGTGGTGAACTGAGCAGGGTTTGCACTACCGGACTCACAGTACCGGCCTACCTTTCGGTAGCCCTGCCCAGCCCACCATTGAAAAGATGTAGCTGTGCTTTGTGCATAAAAAAACCGCTAACGCGGTTATGCGCTGTGAGTATTCGGCGGGGTGCAAATCCCGGCACCAGATTTTGCTGGTGCATATTCACTATGGCGCATAATTTGGGGGTTGTAAATATACCAATTTGGTCATGTTTTTGGAAGGGGAATATTTTTAAGGCGGGGATCAGGTATTGGCTTCCCGGTGTTGACGAGCAAGTTCAACCCACTTCAATATTTGTTCGCTGTCTTCAATGATGGTGTGAGCCTGATCCCTGACGAAGTCTATAATGTAGAAATGGTGATCGCTGTCAGCATCCAGAAAATACGAGTAAACAACAAACGTATCACTGGTACTCCTCCACTGAACAAACAACCCGTCACCATCTTCCCAGATACAACCTTCTTGCCATATGTGAGTATGGTGGAGTTCTTCATATCTGGCAGAATTTGGTCTGTCCATCGGCTTATCTCTTCCGATAGTATCAATGTGGGCAGGGTGCTCTAACTGCTCATGGTATGGAGGGATCGGAAGATCGCCGAAATCAAGGCTTACTGTTTTATATTCCTCAAATTCGGCGATAGGGTGTTCTGTTTCAGGGAACTCATTAATAAATTGTTGTATAAACTGTGATCTTATTAATTTGATGCCCATTAAGATTATCTTACCTTAGCCATCTTCTCGGCCAGAATTTTTGATCCAGCTTCAAGCGCCTTTTTAAACTCATCAGAACGACGGATAGTTCTGCGTTCTTTTTTAACATTTTCTTTATTGGCCATTTGTTTCACTCCTCTGCAACTAATGTGGGATTTCATCACCTCATTGGTCAATGTCAGTATACACAATTTATTTCCAGGAAAACAGTTTTCCCCAACACAAAGGGACATTTATGCAATTAGGTGGCGTGAAAAAGCACCTTTAAAAGGTGCCTAATTATGCATATATAATTATTTGTTTATTTATTTAATTCAGAAAAAATAAATTCCAGGTGGGTTTTTATCGTATTCCGCTGTTTCTCCGTGTGCGTAACGTAGTTTTTCAACGCCACCATCTCTGTCATCGGCCCTGATACATCATGACCATCCAGATCCATTTCCCGCAGTAACTCCTCGAGCATTGATGTGATGGAAAGTTGCTTAATTCCGTCATTGTCGTTAACTTTTTTTGCATAATCTTCAGGCGATTGATACACATATTTCTGTTTCATTTTAGATTCCTTTATTGTGCATTATTGCCACTGTTATCATATCGATATGAAACTGAAATGTTTATGTAATTGGTCATTGTTTAAATAAAAACAAAACCATTATTCCGTATGTGGTTTGTTTTGGCTATCCTGTCAGTATTAACCAGGAGAAAAAGCCATGACCGTATCAACCGAACTTAGCCATGAAGAGTACACCGGCAACGGTGTTACCACTGATTTCGACTTCCGCTTCCGTATCTTTGAAGCCAAACACCTGATTGTGTCCGTTGCTGACACTGATGGCACCGAACGTATTCTGACGAACGGCACTGATTACACGCTGCGCGGGGTGGGAGCCTACCGTGGCGGAAAGGTGATCTTAAAAATGCCGCTGGCGACCGGCTTGAAAATCGGTATTGCCCGTGATCTGCCGGCAGTGCAGGAAACCGACCTTCGCAACCAGGGGAAATTCTTTGCAGAGGTGCATGAGGATGCTCTCGACTACCTCACCATGCTGGTACAGAAGATACTAGGTTATCTGTCGCTGTGCCTGCGTAAACCTAGTTTTATTGCTGATCACTATGATGCCAAAGGAGATAAAATCTCTAACCTTGGAAAGCCGGTAAAAGACGGTGACGCGGTTGATCTCAGCACGATGAAGGAGCACATCAGCGCGAAAGATAAACGCTCTCTGCGTGTTGCTGATAAGGATATTCCGGTACTGCCTAATGTTGCTAATCGTGCCAATAAACTGCTGTCGTTCGATGACAACGGGAATCCGGTGGTCATTGTGCCTGAGTCCGGTAGCGCGGCAGATGTGTTGATTGATCTGGCTAAGCCAGGAGGAGCTGAGCTGATAGGAACCGATTCTGGCGGGACAGTTCAGGCAGAAATAAATGATTTACGTGAAGATGCAAAATCAACGAAACGTATATCGGCACCATGCATATCATTTATTTTTGATGACGGGAAGATGTCACACGTGACTGTTGTTGCCCCTTTGTTTCGCAGTTATAACCTGCGATGTGGGTTCGCCATAAACACAGAGGGTCTTGGGCTTACTGATAATATGCAGGGGTCGGATGTTATCAGCCTGTCAGATGATGGTTTTGAAATAATAAGCCACTCATATTCTGCGGTAAATCTTGGCAGCCAGGTGAATGACACGTTCGTTATGGCCGAGTTAAGCACGGCGCAATCAATGTTCTATGAAATGGGGATTTCTCCATCTATATTCCAGGCACCCAGCTCTGTTGTTGCTGATGAGCATATGCATATTGTTGATGGATTCTACAGTTACGCATTTACAAGATCGCCGTCACCATTGCCAATGAAAAATGAGTACCCCACCAGGCTGCGCCGGTTTGGACTGGAAACAGCAACAGGAATCATTAGTTTAGACGAGGCAAAATCTGTTGTTGATGACGCTGTAAGTAAGAATGGCGTTATTGTTTTTTACGCCCATGATGTCCCTGATGGAAGTGATAAAAAGAAACTGATATCTGACATTATTGATTACGCCATTACAGAAAGGGTAAGTATTGTCCCTCCTTCATCGGCTGTATTTTCTGCATCAAAATCGCAGAATTTACCATCAAAAATGATTACCATGGGAGATACAATACTCAATGAGTTAAACGGATGGGTGGCGACAAATGGTACTGCTCAGGTGACAGCAAACAAAGATATTGTTGTCACGGCCTCATCACCAGGTTCATGTCTTATTCAGTTACCTGTTGGCATGAAATTAACGGACAACAGAGGGATAACTTTCTCTGCGGCATTCAGAAACCTGAGGGGTTCCGTTTCTTCGGCCTCTATAGGTGCCAATATTTACTCTGGGTCTTCTGTGATCAGTTCCGTGGAAAAGCCTATCACCGGCCTTGATGCTGTATACCGGAGATATAGTGTATCTCATGTTATGCCTTTTAACGCAGGCAGGATTCTCTCATTTTTCCGGGTTAATTTTTCTGCCACCGGGGATCAGGTTCTTATCCGCGCTCCTGTTGTTCGTTATGGAACAAGCGTCAACCCGGACACGCACTGGAAATCATTCTACGATGTTGGTATTGTCGGCGGACAAACAATACCTAACCCATCATCGTCATATTCAAGGATAAAACTGACCGATTCATCATCTAACGGGCTGTTTTCTGTATCTGAAAACAAAATATCATTTGACCGCGCGTGCACGGTGTCACTTACTGTATCTATTCTTGCTAACGGAGCTAATTTAGCCGGTAATACCGGTGGTATATTGCGGATTAGTGTTGGCTCAGCCACATTTAATATTCCGTCATCATCAGGGACTAACAATGCCGGAGCGTCGCAGTCAATGACCATCAATGTCACGACACTGGGAAATATAGCTTTTGATATGATAAATACCGGGTCGCAATTTACTATAAATAACTTGTCATCTATTAGTATCCAGGAAGTTTGATTCTCTTTAACGCATTTTTGTTTATCTTTTTTTTGCTGTAGCATCATGGTTATTTAATAATCATGGTGCTAAGCAATGCATGAAGACCTCTCTGTAAAAACCACGCTCAGCCTTGCCGCGTTCTTCAGCTACTTTGCCGGGCTGCCTGCTGAGGTAGTGATGGGTTCCCTGATGGGGGCTATTTACTTCATCACTGCCGCAACAGAATACACACTTCTGCGCCGGTCGGTACTGGCGCTTGTCAGTTTCATATCAGGGCTTTTATTCTTTAGCCCGGCAGCGGCACTGTTCATCAAAGTAACCAAGATATTCGAGATCCCACCTGACGCCTACAGCATTGACAGCATCGATGCCGTGGGTGCTTTTGTGTCTGCGTTACTGTCGGTGAAGCTGAGCATCAAAGCGTATCGTAAAGCTGATAGTCAGCAAGGAGGCAACGATGTTTGAGAAGTTGTTAATCATCCTGAATGCCGCGATCTGTTCAGTGATTTTTGTCCGGGTATTTACGTTCAGACGTAACGGGCGACAGCACTGCACAAAAGGGGCATGGATAGCCTGGCTCGTACTTTCATACTCAGCGAGTGTGCCGGTGCGGGCGTACTTTGATCCCATCTATCACGCCGATTTCACCAGCGTGATTTCAAACTCTCTTATTTGTGCGGCGGTGCTGGTGTACCGCGGCAATGTTATGTCATTTTTTAAAGCGGGGTGATTTATGTCAGAGCAGGTTAAACAAAAAGTCTTCAAGGATGGTTTTGTTAACACAGGTGCGCGGGGGATACGGAATAACAATCCGGGGAATATCCGTCATGGCAGTTCAAAATGGCAGGGGCTGGCAGTAGCACAGCCAGATAGTAAATTTTGTGCGTTCATTTCTGTTGAGTTCGGCATCCGGGCGCTGATGAAGCTCCTGCAAACTTACTCAAAGCACCAGGGTAAACCCGGTATTGGTTGCGGCAAGATCGACACGGTGGAAGAAATCATAGAGCGCTGGGCACCATCTGGTGATAACAACCACACAGAGAACTATATTAAGCGGGTCTGTAAAGAAACCGGCTTTGATCATCACGCCTGTTTAAATCTGCACGACAAAGATACGTCACTCGCAATGGCTAAAGCGATTGTGGCTGTCGAAAATGGTCAGCAGCCATACGTTGATGATGTTTTTAAACGTGCCTGGACACTTATCTGATGAAAAATACAGCCATGGCACTGATTGCTCTGGCTGTCTCTTTCTCTGCCGGTTGGTGGACCGGCGGTGTTCTGTATGATAACCGGCAGATGAAAGGGCAGATTACAGGTCAGCAACTGGACGAAAAAGATATGGCCACAAATATCGAACTACGGCATCAGGCGGACGACCACCAGCAGGTAAATGTCGGGGAATATCAGGAGGGGAAAAAGAGTGATACGATACGTACAGAAGCTCTGCTTGATCGGGTGCTTAATCATTTTGACCGCATGCAGCAGCCAGCCGGTACCACGAAAGCAGAAGTTGCAGATCCCGGCTACACCGATACCTGCCGAACTGAGAGAGACAAAGCCGGTGAACTTTCTCGACAACTACGAAGCACACTTGAAAGATATGGGCGTGAAGCTCAGCGGGCTGATGAGAATACCAGGCTCCTTAATCTTTGTATCATTGACCTGAAAGCGAAGGAAAAATTGCTCGAAAGTTACCGGTGAAAAAGTAGACAGTTTTGCATGTGACGGTATCAGTGACGGTATATTTTTAGTTTGTTTAAAATAACCACATTAAAATCAATCAATTAAACATTCCATAAACAATTGAGTGGGAATGATATCCCTATAGTTTTTAACTGTCGGTAATTATCAGAAAACCGAAAGCCATCAGTAACTTACTGGTGGCTTTTTTGTTTTCTATTGTTTTTAATTGTTGACAAGAGCCGGTATTTTTGACGGTATATGTGACGGTATCAAAAAATAAAATCACTATAAACCGGCTGTGATACCGTCAGAAAAATAAAAACTATGACGGTATTAAGAGAGAGAATACCGACGTGCTGACTGATACAAAATTAAAAAGTATGAAGCCGCAGGACAGGCTTTATAAGGTGTCTGATCGTGATGGTTTGTATGTTGCGGTCAATGCTGGCGGGACTTTGTCGTTCCGTTATGATTACCGGTTTAACGGCAGAAGAGAAACAATTTACTTTGGAAGTTACGGACCTGACGGTGTTTCACTGGCAGAAGCCAGGCAAATGCTGATTGAAGCAAAAAGGCTGCTCAACTCAGGTGTATCACCGGCTGCAAGCAAACGTGACGGTATCGACAGGAAAAAAGGTGCGACGGTGTTTGGCGAATACACCGTCAGATATATGCAGAACGTCCGGCTGGCGGACTCTACACGGGCACTCGCCTGAGATTTACCGGAAGCAACGGGAAAACTCTAACCAGGACTGTTCCAGATAAGGAAAGGTGGACAAAGGGACATAAAAGTTAGAATTTTTGTTCAAAATTATTTCCGGAATAAAATTCTCAATAAGGGCTGGATAAAGTGCAAAACATGTACGCAAAATAAACCAAGCAAGTAGCATCGATTTTCGGATTGCTATCTTGATGTGTCAAGGAGGGATTATATGAAAGTAAGTCGCGTAGCAATTCGAAACTTCCGGCGATTGGAAAATGTGCAGATTGACATTGAAGAGAAGGAGTCCATTTTTGTTGGTCCGAACAACAGTGGCAAGACTTCTGCGACTGCGGTTTTTCGTTGTTTTCTTGGCGGACGAGATTTCAAGATTCACGATTTTTCAGTCGCTCGGATAGCAGATTTCGACACATTTGTAACGACCGGAGATGATACACTTCTTCCCAAAATCAGTCTTGACATTTGGTTCACTATTGACCCGGAAAGCATTGGTTTTGGTAGAGTTTTCACATTATTGCCAAATCTTTCAGACTTCACGTGTGTAGGGATTAGGCTGTCGTATGAGGTCTCTGAAGTAAGGAAGTTATGCGAGAATTACGACGCTGCCTATCCTCCGAAGGAAGATGGAACCCGCTCTAAGTCGCTTTCGCAATATTTATCTCTCGACGGAAATCTTGGCCGATATTTTGCGGTTTGTTACTACTCACTCGACGAGAAGATTCAAGAGGGAGCACTGCCTGAGATCTTATCGAGTTATCTTGATCCTGATGAAGGAAAGCGTCTTCTTAAGCAGCTTATTCGTGTTGAATTCGTAGACGCGCAGCGCAACATTAATGACGATAACAGCAGTCGTAGTAATAGGCTCTCTTCGGCATTCGCCACCTTCTACCAAAAGAACCTTGAGCAGGTTGGGCATGCCGCTGATGCTCACAGCGTAATCGATGCGAATAACAAACAACTGACAGATCATTATGCAAAGCAATTTGCTCCACTGATCAATCTCATTAAGCACCTTGGTGTACCGTCAATTAACGATCGCGAATTGCAGATTATATCATCGCTCAGCCCCGAGACTGCTCTTCGTGGAAATACTGAATTGCTTTACATTGACCCTAATCGGAAGCATGAACTACCTGAGCTATATAATGGTCTTGGATTCAAAAATCTAATATATATGGCCATTCAGGCTCGGCACTTCCATTCTCAATGGTTAATGACCACCGATAACAGGCCTTTGTGTCTGATGATCTTTATTGAAGAACCTGAAGTTCACCTCCATGCTCAGGTACAACAAACTTTTATATCCAACATTTGGCGGGTAATTAATCAGTCCGCTGAGGCGGCTGGAGAGCCGAATCTCGTACCGCAACTTGTCGTAACCACACATTCTTCACATATCATGGAGGCTGTAGATTTTGAGAAAGTTCGCTATTTCCAGCGCTGCCATAGTGAGGGTGAAGTAGAAACGACTGGCATTCGCAATGCATCAATGGTTAGAAGCCTCCGGGCCTTCCAGCCAAACGTGGAGACAATTGATGGTAAGGTTATCCCACCATCGGAATCACTAGCCTTCCTTAAACGCTATTTACGTCTAACACACTGTGACCTATTTTTCGCCGATGCTGGCATCCTTGTTGAAGGCGCTGTTGAGAAGTTGTTAATGCCGACCATGATTGAGAGTGCTGCTGAGCGGTTACGGACTGTATATCTCACAGTTTTGGAGGTAGGGGGAGCGTATGCTCACCGTTTCGAGGGTTTGTTTAGCTTCCTTCATATTCCCTATCTTGTTATCACTGACATTGATTCAGTTTCACCTACCGGTTATCCCAAAACCTGTCGAGCGGATATTGCTGGAGCAAAAACGTCTAACGCGTCCCTAAAGAAACTTTGTGGGCTGACAACAATTGACCAACTGATCGCATTGACTTGTGCGCAGAAGCAGCACAACGATAAGGATCGTTGCATCGCTTTTCAGACCGATGTTTTGGTCGAGGAAAATGATGCCAGCGCGATGTTGCGTCCACGCACGTTGGAAGAAGCAATTGTATATGAGAATTTTGGGCTACTTCGATCTGGTGCTTTATCTATTGGCATTACTATCCGAGCGCCTCTCAGCGACGCTTACCAGGATGTTTACGATAGGGTTCGGTCGGATAATTTCAAAAAAACTGATTTTGCCATGGACATCTTGGCTTGCGCTGAGCAATGGATTGTCCCTGGATATATTGCCGAAGGGTTGAAATGGCTTGAGTCGCGCCTATTACCCCCGCTACCAGTGGTGGTGGATACAGAAGCCTCTGTCGCGGCGGGAGAATAGCATGAGGACATGGATAGAAAGCGAAGCGGATATTCAAGTCCGTGAATGCATCGATGGCCATCGTAGTTTTGCGATGATAGCCGGTGCAGGCGCGGGCAAGACTAGTTCACTGGTAGATGCTCTTGGCCGGGTCCGGGATAATGAAGGGAATATCCTTAGAAAGCATGGTCAACGCATTGCCTGTATTACCTTTACCAAGCGTGCGGTTGAGGTCATCAAGAAAAAATTGGGGTTTGATGAGTTGTACCTAGTTTCGACTCTTCATGGATTTCTGTGGGGCTTGATTGGCCATTTCCACGAAAATATTCGTCAAGCATTATATGAAAGCCGTATTCCAAATCTTATAGACAAGGCTAGGGGAGATGATAACGGCGGTAACAGCAAAAAGGCACTTAAAGCCCGCGCAAAAATAGAACGACTGACAGAACAGCTTGCCCTTCTCGAAGCAGTCAATCATTTTGACTATTCTGACACTAGCTTCAGTGATTACGAAAAAGGACAGATTGGGCATGATGATGTCATAGAAATTGCAACCTACTTGCTTGAAAATAATCAAACACTTAGACGAATCATTGGCCTACGTTTCCCTTACATCTTCGTCGACGAAGCACAGGACACATTTGAGGGAATCGTTTCAGGGCTCAATCTCGTCTGTGCGGGTGATGAACTTCCTATGATTGGCTATTTTGGTGACCCCTGGCAGCAGATTTATGACCGAAGTGCCGGTGATTTTGCGCCACCAGACAATGGTAAAGTCATCAAGAAAGCTGAAAACTTTCGCAGTTCTAAGAGCGTTATCCGACTTCTCAATGCTTATCGTGGGGATGTTGAGCAGTATGCTGCTGGCGAAAATGCTGAATGTGAAGGTAGTGTTGAATTTTTGCTAATTAAAGCAGAAGAGCCAACAGAACCACGCAGGCGCTATTCAGAAGAACAGATTGAGCGGGCGCTAGCTCGTATGGATGCTGCAGTCGAAAACTGGGGGTGGGCAGGCCGCGACGATGTCATGAAGCTCTTCCTGGCACGTCAAATGATCGCGCGACGGCTTGGCTTCGCTGATCTCAATCGCCTCTTCACTGGAGACTATGCCTCATCACGGGCTCAAGATGCTTTTGAGGAAGGGACGCATTTCCTTCTTAAGCCATTTCTTTCGACGATTTGCCCTCTCATAACAGCTCAAAGCCAGGGTGACGATCGAAAAATTATTAATCTACTTCGTAGAGATAGTCCTGCTTTCGCGAGCGATGGATTAAATGCGGAAAAGTCACTGAAAGTGATGATTGAGACTTCGAAGTCTTTGGTTGAGCAGTTGCATGCTTTGTGGGATACCGAGACGATTGGAACGGTCCTTCACTTTTGCGTCGAGATGCAGATAACCCAGCCCTCAGAAAGGTTGAGTGAGCATCTTGATCGTCCTCCACGTACTGAGCCTTTCAATGAGGAGCTTCACAGTTTCGACAAAGGAGACTGGCTCGCAGACTCATTTTTTAAAATGACCACCGGAGCAGTCTCACACTATGTCGAATATCTTAACAACAATACCGACTATAGTACTCAACATGGAGTCAAGGGCGAGGAATATCAAAAAGTATTGGTCGTTTATGATGATGTTGAAGCAGCATGGAACCAGTACAGCTTTAGCAAAACCCTAATACCGCTCACCGCTGGCGAGCCATCTGTTCGACAACTTTCTGTAACTCAGAAGCTCGCGTATGTCTCATTTTCCCGTGCGGAGGAGGATCTACGTATAGTACTTTTTACAGCTGATCCTGAGGGAGCACGGGCTGAACTAATTGAAAGCAAATTATTATTGTCTGATCAGATCCGAATTATGGCCTGAGGATTGTTATTGACTTTTGATTGGCTTATTCAGACTATCTGAAACAGTCTAGATTAGAGTTTTCCAGTTGTTTCCGGTAAATCGCGGGTGGAAGATTATTCAGGCCTCCATGTGTCCGGTTCTGGTTATAATCCTGCATCCAGAACCGGTCATTTCTTTTACCTGACTCAGTTATTCAAACAAATACGCATTTAAAAATTTATGGTGGAATGATTCGTTAAAACTCGTAATAAACCCGTTTTGTTGTGGGTTTCTCAACTGAATATAATTCAGTTTTTGTGGGGTTCTATAGTGAATTACCGATTAACCTCACTATTATTTTAACTTTTCCCTATATCCACATTTTTACCTTTTCAATATAAATCCGTATTACCAGATTTTTCCCGCATTGCACATAATCCCAAACACAACACCAGCGCAGATCCTCAATTTATCAGGCAAATAAGCAATTTTGACCCTAATCAATAAAATGGATTATTGTCAGTATATGCATTGACTAAAATTGTAAGTAATACCATCATTGTGTGAAGGTAATCACATAATGAAAATAAAATGATTAAAATGATAGATAATGAAAGTCAAATGAGTACAAAGCAGGGATTGGTGGCTATTGAGTATTTTGTTCAGATTTTTTTCAGAGTATCGCTTGTCGTTGTGGCCGTAACATTTTTGTGCCCGATCCTTGCATTTGCCGTGATGTAATTTTTGGTTTTGTCCGGGATATATTTTGCGGACCAGGCTGAAATAAATGAAGCTCCGTACCGGGAGCTTCATTCAGGTTATTTCTTTTGGATCTGACATTGTCAGCGGGTCAGATCAAATTCTGCCCAGATTGGTGCGTGGTCTGAGGGTTTTTCCATACTGCGGATTTCATAATCAATGCCGGTGGCAGTACAACGCGGTGCCAGTCCCAGGCTTGCCAGGATAAGATCAATACGCAGACCCCGGTTTTCATCAAACCCGCGTGAGCGGTAATCAAACCACGAGAAGCGATCGTCTGTATCCGGATACATCGCACGGAAAGTATCTGTCAGCCCCCAGTTGAGCAGGCGTTCCATCCATTCCCGTTCTTCCGGCAGGAAAGAGCATTTCCCTGTTTTAAGCCAGCGTTTACGGTTGGCTTCACCAATACCGATATCAATATCAGTGTGACTTATATTCACGTCGCCCATGACAATGATCGGATCCTGATTCGAACGTCCGGACAGATAGTCCTGCAAATCCTGATAAAATTTCATTTTTGCCGGAAATTTCAGCGGGTGGTCGCGGCTTTCACCCTGCGGGAAATAGCCGTTAATAACGGTGAGTAACCCGGCGGGTGTTTCAATATCAGCCATAATAAGGCGGCGCTGAGCATCTTCATTATCACCGGCAAACCCTTTACGTACGGCAACCGGCTTATTTTTTGTCAGTAGTGCAACGCCATAGTGTGATTTCTGGCCATGATGAAAAATGTGGTAACCCAGATGTTTAAGGTCATCATGGGGAAACATGTCGTCGTGAACTTTGATTTCCTGTAAGCCGATAACATCGGGCTGATGTTGCGCGATGATAGCTTCCAACTGATGAGGCCGGGCTCTTAACCCGTTAATATTAAAAGAAACAAACTTCATAGAATTTCAACCGGTTGATGAGTTAACAGTAAAAGAGTAACAGATCACGGAAAGAAAGTAACCTGTCAGAGGAATAATAAAAAATAAGACTCATTATACTTTTTATTATTCCCCGATTTTAATTGACAAAATTAACAGCATTAATAATGATTCATATTCATGTTGTAAAGAAAAACAACCAAGGGTTGCTAAAATTTAAATAACAGGTTTTTGTTATTATGTATTAATCTTTAAAGATAGATTTAATTAAATAAAAAACATAAGTATCAAAAAATATTATTTTGAAATAAATATTAATAAATAAACGTATTTTAACTGTTTGTTTAAGAAAAAAACGCCGGAAATAAAGTCGTTATATATCAATAAGTAATTGTTTTATTGGTTATTTACCACAGCAATAGGAATCGACATTATGTTTTTTTCAAGGAAGTTGGAAGCCTTTATGGCTGTTGTTGAATACGGATCACTCAGCAAGGCAGCAAAAGTGATGAACAGAACAACGCCTCCTGTGGCAAAATCGATTAAAGATTTCGAGATTTTACTGGGAAAGCGTTTATTTAAGCGTGAAAAATTTGGTATGAGTCTGACACGAGAAGGTCTTGAACTGTATAGTGACCTGAAAGATTTATATACACAGGAAAAAGAAATTACGAAAAAGCATATCACCGGAACAATATGTAATAAGATAAATGTATTTTATGATTGGGGAAAAAGTAAATATATCGATGCATTATACCGGGCTGCATTTAAAGCCGGTGTGCAAATTAATGTATTTCGGTTTAATTATGATTGTATTGATGAAATAAACGATTTTGAAGGAAATACACTGCTGCTTTCTTCTGAGCCGGTTATCAGTGAGCGTTTTGCTCTGTTACGCAATTTACCGCAGGGACAGATTGGTATTTGTTGCCGGAAATCACTTTTTCAGTCCTGTGATAATAATCTGCAAACATTATTATCCCGTTGTGTCTGGTTATGTGAGCCGCTGTTATATGAAAGCCCGCTTCTGAAAACACTGTTACAACAACATGATGAACAGAGTAAGCATGAACATGTGCACTTAATTGACAGTATACACGGCTATCTGCATCTGCTGGTTGACGGGGATTATCTCTGTTTTATTGATGAACACCCGAAAACATCACCGCACAGCAGTGAACTGATCTTTTTACCGCTGTCACAAAGTGAGGCGGAAAATAGTTGCCATTTATATAAATCAAAATCACATGCAAGTGTGCTGAATAAGATTATGGATTGTATTGAGAATTTAAAATAGAGGAGGGCAGTGCTGAAATGGTGGTGGGAGAAGGATTCGAACCTTCGAAGTCTGTGACGGCAGATTTACAGTCTGCTCCCTTTGGCCGCTTGGGTATCCCACCAGTTTTAAATTGTGTGCCTGAACAGTTATTGCCTCAGGACGGGCTGCATAATAGCAAATATGCGGATGCTGTAAAGTAAAAAAAGAGAAAAAATGAGTGTCCGTTGTTTTTTTACCCGAAGTGCACGGTTTACGTGCAACTTCGGGCAATTAATCCATTTACAGAATAACTGTGCGGTTACCGTAAACAAAAACACGCTGTGACAGAACCCGGCTCAGCGCGTGGCTGAGTACGTTTTTTTCAACATCACGTCCGGCGAGCACCATATCGTCAGCGCTGTAAGTGTGATCGACATTAATCACGCTTTGATAGATGATCGGACCTTCATCGAGATTATTGTTCACGTAGTGCGCGGTTGCACCGATAATTTTCACACCACGTTCATAGGCCTGATGATAAGGGCGCGCGCCGATAAAGGCCGGCAGGAATGAGTGGTGGATATTGATTATCTGGTTCGGGTAGTGCTCAACAAATTCCGGTGTCAGAACACGCATGTATTTTGCCAGTACGACATAATCAGGCTGGTATTGATCAATTTGTTTAATGATCTGCATATCGTGCTGTTCACGGGTTAAACCGTCATGGCTGATATGATGGAACGGAATACCAAATTGGGTGACGAGAGGCCCCAGTAAATCGTGGTTACCGATGATCGCGGCAATATCGACATCCAGGCCGCCATAGGCGCTTTTCATCAGAATATCGCCAAGACAGTGCGCTTCTTTTGTCACCATAATGACAATACGGCGGCGGCCGGAAGTGGTTAATTCACGGGTTGAGCCTTTCGGCAGCGCATCGTCCAGATCGGCAAGCAGGGTTTCGTCGTTAAAAATACCTTCCAGTTCGGTGCGCATAAAAAAGCGTCCGGTACGGTGGTCGACGAATTCATTGTTCTGAATAATATTAAGCTGATGCTTATAACAAATATTGGTGATTTTTGCGATAAGCCCTTTTGCATCAGGGCAAATGGTTCTCAGGATCTTTTTCTGGCTGGTTTGGTGTTGCATGGACGGTGTAAATCCTTAATAACTGATATTTTGTTGTTTGCAAGAGGGTGCTTACTCTGTGTCATGCACAGCATTTTTTATATTTTTTTCCGGAGCCGCAGGGACAGGGGTCGTTACGGCCTGTTTGCGGTGCCACGCCGTCCAGATAGAACCACTGGCTGTCAATCAGGCGAAAGCGTGAGCGCTCATGGATAAGTTGTTTATCTTCGGACTTTTTATCAATAAAGCAAGCACAAAATTCGACGAAAGCCTCGTCCGGTGCAGGACCGGTCTGAAAATCAATAACATTGAGGCTCAGCCACTGTGTGCGGGCAAATCCGGCTTCAAGATCGTCCCGCAGCGGCTGTGCGCGCTCAGGCGGGTACCATGTGCGGATCAGGTGATCTGCATTATGTGTGACAAAGGCGCTGTAACGGGAGCGCATCAGTGCCCGTGCATCGGGTGCGGATTGTTGTCCGGACAGATAAGGCCCGCAGCACTGAGACAGGTCTTTTTCACTGCCGCAGGGGCAGAGTGTATTATCAGTAAAATGAGGCATAAGTATCAATCAGTGTGTTCAGGGTAAATAAACGTAAGAAACAGAGGTTAAATGCTACCGGAAATACAGATCACACGCTATTCTTTATCTTAGTTGCATAGCGGGAACCGCGCCGTCACCGGTGTTTGCGCCGGTCTGTGAAGTCATGCGGGGAATGAGGGAATGCCATGAAAAGAGCACTGGATGAAAAACGAATTTTAGTCATTGACGACGACCCGGCATTCAATATGACGCTGTCATCGTATTTGCGGCTTCTCGGTGCGACTGTATTGTCTGCCGAAGATGGTGCTCAGGCGCTGTTATGTATTGAAAACGGCTTTCAGCCGGAACTGATATTTTGTGATTTGAATATGCCGGTGATGAGCGGCACAGAATTTATCGCAGGTATTCAGCCGGTGTTACCGGATGTTCCGGTGATTGTGATTTCTGCGACTCAGAAAATGTCTGATATTGATGACGCGTTGCGACTCGGTGCAAAAGATGTGTTGCTCAAACCGCTTAACCGGCTGGAAGAAGTCAAAAAACTGTGTCTGTCTCATTTTTATCCCTTATTTTTTTCCCCCGGCGTGCTGGAGCAAAATTCTCTGTCCGGTATCTGGTCGCAACTGCAGCATAATGTGGATGATGTTTTACGTTTATTAAAACAGCTTAATCCGCCGCCTACCCAGGTGCTGGCTAATTATCAGATTCGCTATGCGCAATTATCAGATGCTTGCCAGACAGGGCTGGTATTTGATGTGGCAGAGTTTTCCGATAACGAAGTGGCATTTTATTGTCTCGATATCAGCAAAAATATCGGGAATGGTCCGCTGGTGGCGATGTTAATCCGCGTGATTTTTAACGATTTGCTTAAACGTTATATTCATAATAATCACCGCCGGTTACCCAGTATGACGGCGATTTTAAATAAACTGAATACCCTGTTGCAGGATGCCGGTATTCCGGGGCAGTTACCCTTGCTGCTGGGGTATTATCATACTCAGCGCAAATCAGTATTACTGTCCAGTGCAGGGATCAGCGCTGAATTGCGCTCAGAAAATAATGTGATTCGCGTAAACAGGGGGATACCGCTGGGAACGCTCTCGGCTGTTTACTCCAGTCAGATAAGTGAATTCAGCCCTCATCTGCAATGCCGGATATGGAACGGCAGCAGTCAGATTAAATTAAGTTTAACGCCGGGACCCCGTTACGGATAATTTCAGTCCCTTATCAACCCGGTCAGATATTAAACATCTCTTAACATCAATTGCCATTTACACGGGACAGAGTATTTATCCCTGAAAATTAGCTGGTATACTCAGACGCATTATTTTGTATTAATCGCGTATTGGTTTTGTATATACGCATTGAGGATGATGTATGTCAGCGCTGAAAAATAAGGTTCATAAGGCCGTGATCCCGGTTGCAGGATTAGGAACACGCATGCTTCCGGCCACCAAAGCAATTCCGAAAGAAATGTTACCGCTGGTGGACAAACCACTTATCCAGTATGTCGTTAATGAATGTATCGCCGCAGGGATCACTGAAATTATTTTAGTGACCCACTCCTCAAAAAACTCCATTGAAAACCATTTTGATACCAGTTTTGAACTGGAAGCCATTCTGGAAAAACGCGTTAAGCGTCAGTTACTCGATGAAGTTCAGTCAATCTGTCCCCGCCATGTCACTATTATGCAGACCCGTCAGGGGATTGCGAAAGGGCTGGGACACGCCGTGTTATGTGCCCGCCCGATGATCGGTGATGAGCCGTTTGCTGTTGTGCTGCCGGATGTGGTTATCGATGAGTACAGCACTGACCTGTCAAAATTTAATCTCAAAGAGATGATCGGGCGCTATGAAGAGCATCAGGCAAGCCAGGTGATGGTCGAACCTGTGCCGCTTGAGGTTGTCTCAAACTATGGTGTGGTCGATTGTCATGGTGAAAGCCTGGCAGCGGGCGAAAGCAAACCGATGTTTGCCGTGGTCGAAAAACCGGAGCCGGCTAAAGCGCCATCTAATATGTCTATTGTCGGTCGCTATGTGTTATCTCCGGATATCTGGTCGCTGCTGGGTAAAACAGCCCCGGGTGCGGGTGATGAAATCCAGTTAACGGATGCCATCGCTATGCTGATTGAGAAAAACCCTGTTGAGGCTTACCGCCTGGTCGGACGCAGTCACGATTGCGGCGACAAAATGGGTTATATGAAAGCGTTTGTCGAATACAGCATGCGTCATAAACATCTGGGTGGTGAATTCTCAGATTGGCTGAAAACATTACAGAATTAATTATTGTCACAATGGGTGAATTATGAAAGTAACCGTATTTGGAATCGGATATGTAGGGCTGGTGCAGGCAACCGTTCTGGCTGAAGTCGGTCATGATGTTATGTGTGTGGATGTTGATGCACAAAAAGTCGAAAACCTGAAAAACGGACTTATTCCGATTTTTGAACCTGGTTTAACGCCGCTGGTAAAGAAAAATTATGAAGAAGGGCGTTTAAGCTTTACCACGGATGCCGCAAAAGGTGTGGCACACGGCACATTACAGTTTATCGCGGTCGGTACGCCGCCGGATGAAGATGGCTCCGCTGATTTACAATATGTGACGGCGGTTGCCCGCACTATTGCGCAGCATATGGACGGCTATAAAGTCATTATTGATAAATCAACCGTTCCTGTCGGTACGGCAGATAAAGTTAATGCGACGATCAAAGCCGCTCAGGCCGAACGCGGCACTGATTTTGCGTACGATGTGGTTTCCAACCCGGAATTCCTGAAAGAAGGGGCGGCGGTCGCAGACTGTATGCGTCCTGAACGTATCGTTATCGGTTGTGATAACGAAGGCGTTGTGGATATTATCCGTGAACTGTATGAGCCGTTTAACCGCAATCACGATCGCATGATTGTGATGGATATCCGCAGTGCAGAGCTGACAAAATACGCGGCAAACTGCATGCTGGCGACAAAAATCAGCTTTATGAATGAGATTTCAAACCTTGCGGAACTGCTGGGCGCGGATATCGAAAATGTCCGCCAGGGGATTGGTTCTGACTCCCGTATCGGCTATCACTTTATTTATCCGGGCTGCGGCTATGGCGGCTCCTGCTTCCCTAAAGATGTGCAGGCGCTTATCCGTACTGCCGAACACATTGGTTTCACGCCAAGAATTCTGCAGGCAGTGGAAGAAGTGAATGAGTTGCAGAAATATAAACTGCCTTCTTTTATTAAGCGCCACTTCGGTGACGACCTGCGCGGCAAAACCTTTGCAGTGTGGGGACTCTCTTTCAAACCGAATACAGATGATATGCGTGAAGCCTCCAGCCGTGTTCTGTTACAGGAATTATGGGCTGCCGGTGCGAAAATTCAGGCCTATGACCCGGAAGCCATGCAGGAAGCGCAGCGGGTTTTCGGACAGCGTGATGACCTTGTATTGATGGGTACCAAAGAAGCGGCACTGCACGGCGCAGATGCACTGGTTATCTGTACCGAATGGCAGAGTTTCCGTGCACCGGACTTTGACACCATTAAATCAGGACTGAAAACACCGGTTATTTTTGACGGGCGTAACCTTTATGACCCGGAACGTTTAGAAAACCGTGGCTTTATCTATTATGGTATAGGCCGTGGTGCTTCCATTAATCCGGTAATTTGAGTCTGAATATGAAAATACTTGTAACCGGCGCGGCTGGTTTTATTGGTTATCATGTCACACAGCGCCTGCTTGAGCAGGGTCATGAGGTTGTCGGTGCCGACAATCTCAATGACTATTACGATGTTAATCTCAAGAAAGCGCGCCTTGATCTGATTTTATCGCATCCGAATTTTCATTTTTTTAAAATGGATCTGTCGGTGAAAAGTGATGTCAGTGAATTATTTGCCTCACAACAGTTTGAGCGTGTTATTCATCTCGCGGCTCAGCCGGGTGTCCGGTATTCTATCCAGAACCCGATGGCGTATATAGACGCAAATATTCTGGCACACATGAATATTCTGGAAGGCTGCCGTCATCACGGGGTGGGACATCTGATTTATTCTTCTTCCAGCTCGGTATATGGCCTGAACCGTAAACAGCCTTTCTCTGTGGAAGATGATGTTGATCATCCGGTTTCGTTATATGCGGCGACAAAGAAAGCCAATGAATTAATGTCGCACAGCTATTCACATCTTTATCAGTTACCGACGACCGGACTGCGTTTTTTTACAGTTTACGGACCGTGGGGACGTCCGGATATGGCTTTGTTTAAATTTGTTAAAGCCATGTTGGACGGAAAACCGATTGATGTTTATAACCATGGAAATATGGTTCGCGATTTTACTTATGTCGGTGATATTGCGGAAGCTGTGGTGCGGTTATTAGATGTTATACCAACAGCAAATAATGATTGGACGGTTGAAGAAGGGTTGAAATCAGCCAGTTCTGCGCCGTACAAAATTTATAATGTCGGTAACGGACAACCTACCCGGTTAGGCGATTTTATTCAGGCGATTGAAACTGCATTGAATATTAAAGCGGCTAAGCACTTTATGGATATGCAGGATGGTGATGTGTTATCCACCTGTGCAGATTCCGGCGAGCTGTATAAAACGATAGGTTTCTCTCCGGATACACCGGTTAATTATGGTGTACAGCAGTTTGTTGATTGGTATATGTCGTTTTATCACGGTAAAAATAAGTAATCAGGCTGACTGTCTGTAACAAAAAAGGAGGCGAAAGCCTCCTTTTGCTTATCAAAATATCGGCAGATATTTCCTTATTCATTTAAACCGCAGGGTCGTTGACAGAACTCAGTCTGCCTGCATTTTGAATAACCCGGGTATCAATGAATAAAAAAAAGCCCTTCGCAGAAGGGCTTTTCAGTGTGGAAATCCGGATTATTTAATTAAGAAACTATCCAGAGATTTACCTTCACTTTCGATGGCCTGTTTGATAACAGCTGGTGTGCGGCCCTGACCTGTCCAGGTTTTCTGCTCACCGTTTTCATCGATGTACTCGTATTTAGCCGGGCGCTGCGCACGTTTTGATTTGCTTGCAACTTTACCGGTAGACATTGACTGAATTAATTCTTCAGGATTGATACCCTGCTTGAGAATGAACTGGCGAACTTCTTCTAATTTACGGGTACGCTCTTCCAGTCCAGCTTTAGCCTGAGATTCTTCAGAACGGCGTTCTTCAACAACCGAAGTGAGTTTCTCCAGCATTTCTTCCAGACTTTCCAGGGTAGATTCTCTGGCCTGTGCGCGAAGAGTACGAATATTATTAAATGGCTTCAAAGATTCACTCATAATTCTGGTCTCAAATTAAATGTTGGCTGATGTGTAGTTAATAATAGATTGCTATTTAAAAATCTGCAATAGCAAATTTCGGGATAAGGTTAAAACACATTTTTTTTAAAAGCAATTATTTCTGCGGAATAATAAGCCTCTTTGTGCTTTTTTGTTTAATTTCGATAAGGGGACAGGGTAAAACGGTGTTGGCGCTCAGCGATTTCAAAAAGGTTTGATCATAAACGATGAGGAAGATACAAATTATATTTAACCTTATTTTATGTAAAGAAACGTTATTCTTCAGCTCAGATATAATAAAAAACAGGATAAAATGACCATCGCTGATAACAATTGTGAATATTCGTCATGTAATCATGCTTCCTATGAATTGCGGTAACGATGAATAACGGATATTGCACATGCGCTTAAGGCATGCAGACAAATACTGATCGCGCTATTTTTATTGCGGTTGTGTTAGTATTGCAGCGATTTTTGAATGACTGAGAGGGAGAGAGCCGGTGGCTCAGCTTTATTTTTATTACTCCGCGATGAATGCGGGAAAATCGACCGCACTATTACAATCTTCCTATAACTACAATGAACGCGGAATGCGCACATTGATATTTACGGCAGAAATTGATAACCGGTATGCACATAGCAAAGTGACCTCCCGTATCGGCCTGAGCGCGGATGCACGGGTCTTTGGTGAAGAGACTGATATCGGTAGTGTTATCACACATGAACATCAGCAGGCGCCTGTACACTGCGTATTAATAGATGAGTGCCAGTTCCTGACGAAAGCGCAGGCAGAGCAGTTATGTTATATCGTTGATGATATTGATATACCCGTTCTTTGTTACGGATTACGCACTGATTTTAAAGGTGAGTTATTCAGCGGTAGTCATTATTTATTAGCCTGGGCTGATAAATTAGTGGAATTAAAAACAATTTGTCATTGCGGGCGGAAAGCCAGCCGTGTTTTACGTTATGACGGACAGGGCCATGTAATGTCAGATGGTGCACAAATTGATATTGGCGGAAACGAAAAATATGTTTCGGTATGTCGTAAACATTACCGTGAAGCGATGCGCACGGTAATGGCAACACAGTGTCATTCATAAAATAGATACCCGCTTCATTTATACGGAAAATGCCGGACAAACATGTCCGGCATTTTTATATCAGAGCCGGATAAAAGTACAGACAGGGATGAAAAGGATACCAGGTAAACAGGAAGGAGTAAGGCGGTATTTGTGTTGTTCGTGATAAAATACTGAAAAATAGCGTCCGGCATCATATCTGTTTTGTCATTTGTATTAAGTTAAATATTAAAAATCAGCAGCAGGTTGAATTGTTGATCAAAAAAGAATACATATTAAATTTGTGACAATTATTCAATTATTATTATGAGACAACTATTAAAAAGCCCTCAGAAGAGGGCTTTGCGGTTATTATTTATCAAATAGATGATTATTTCTTAGCAATTCGTTTTGCAACAGGTTTGACCTGCGACTTTGGTGCCGCAACCGGAACAGACTCGTCATAGACGCGGCCATAATAAGTATCCAGCATAATTTGTTTTAATTCAGCAATAAGCGGATAACGCGGATTTGCCCCGGTACATTGGTCATCAAATGCATCTTCAGACAGTTTATCCAGTTTCGCCAGGAATTCTGCTTCCGGTACACCGGCTTCACGGATAGATTTCGGGATCCCCAGAGACGCTTTAATTTCCTCCAGCCAGACCAGCAGTTTTTCAATTTTCTGCGCGGTGCGGTCACCATCGGCACCTAATCCCAGATGGTCGGCAATTTCAGCATAACGGCGGCGCGCCTGCGGGCGGTCATACTGACTGAATGCGGTCTGTTTGGTCGGGTTATCTGTTGCGTTATAGCGGATCACGTTACAGATAAGCAGGGCGTTGGCTAATCCGTGCGGGATATGGAACTCAGAACCCAGTTTATGGGCCATTGAGTGACAAACACCGAGGAAGGCGTTAGCAAATGCGATACCGGCGATAGTGGCGGCATTATGAACGCGCTCACGGGCGACCGGGTTCTTCGCGCCTTCATGGTAACTGGCCGGCAGGAATTCTTTCAGCAGTTTCAGCGCCTGTAATGCCTGTCCGTCTGAATATTCATTTGCAAGAACAGATACATAGGCTTCCAGAGCATGCGTTACGGCATCCAGTCCGCCGAATGCGGTAAGGGATTTCGGCATATTCATGACAAGATTCGCATCCACGATGGCGATATCCGGGGTCAGTGCATAGTCTGCCAGCGGATATTTTTGTCCGGTTGCATCATCGGTCACAACGGCAAATGGTGTCACTTCAGAGCCGGTACCGGATGTGGTGGTGATCGCGACCATTTTGGCTTTTACACCCATTTTCGGGAATTTATAGATACGTTTGCGGATATCCATAAAGCGCAGGGCGAGTTCTTCAAAATGGGTTTCCGGATGCTCATACATGACCCACATAATTTTTGCCGCGTCCATCGGTGAACCACCACCGAGTGCAATAATCACGTCCGGTTTGAAACTGTTCATCTGTGCGGCACCTTTGCGCACAACAGATAAGGTCGGATCCGCTTCCACTTCAAAAAATATTTCCACTTCCATGCCGTGAGATTTCAGCACGCGGGTGACTTCATCAACATAGCCGTTATTGAATAAATAACCGTCAGTAACAATAAATGCCCGTTTTGCGCCATCGGTCGCAATTTCTTCCAGGGCAATCGGCAGGCAGCCCCGGCGGAAGTAGATAGATTTCGGAAGTTTATGCCACAACATATTCTCAGCCCGTTTTGCCACAGTTTTGGTGTTGATCAGGTGTTTCGGCCCGACGTTTTCAGAAATGGAGTTACCGCCCCAGGAGCCGCAACCCAATGTCAGTGACGGAGAGAGCTTAAAGTTGTACAGGTCGCCGATCCCGCCTTGTGAGGCAGGGGTGTTAATAAGGATACGCGCGGTTTTCATTTTTTCGCCGAAGTATTTTATGCGCTCCGGGCGGTTATCCTGATCAGTATATAAGCAGGAGGTGTGACCTATCCCGCCCATTTCCACTAATTTTTCTGCTTTCAATACTGCGTCTTCAAAATCTTTGCCGCGATACATCGCTAACAGCGGAGAGAGTTTTTCATGGGCGAAAGGTTCTGATTCATCAACGACGGAAACCGCACCAATAAGAATTTTTGTCCATGCCGGGACTTCAATTCCCGCCATTTCAGCGATTTTCACCGCGGACTGACCGACAATTTTGGCATTCAGTCCGCCGTTGAGCAAAATAATGTCCTGAACCGCTTTCAGATCTTTGCCTTTGAGGATGTAACCGCCGTGGTTTTCAAAACGCTCTTTAACCTGCTCATACACTTCATCAACGACAATCACAGATTGCTCAGAAGCACAAATCACACCGTTATCAAAGGTTTTGGACATCAGAATAGATGCCACAGCGCGTTTGATATCGGCGGTTTCATCAATAACAACCGGGGTATTACCCGCGCCGACACCAATGGCAGGTTTACCGGAGCTGTAGGCCGCTTTCACCATGCCCGGTCCGCCGGTGGCGAGGATCAGGTTAGTATCAGGGTGGTGCATTAAAGCATTGGACAATTCAACGGAAGGCTCATCAATCCAGCCGATGATATCAGCCGGTGCACCGGCGGCAACCGCGGCATTCAATACAATCTGCGCCGCTTTATTGGTGGCATTTTTTTGCCCGCGGATGCGGGGAGAAGATAATACCGTTACGGGTTTTCAGGCTGATCAGCGCTTTAAAGATAGCTGTGGATGTCGGGTTGGTGGTGGGCACTATTCCGCAGATGATGCCGATAGGCTCAGCAATGGTGATGGTCCCGAATGTCGGGTCTTCAGACAAGATACCGCAGGTTTTTTCATCACGGTAGGCATTATAGATATATTCAGATGCAAAATGGTTTTTGATCACTTTGTCTTCAATAATCCCCATTCCGGACTCTTCAACGGCCAGTTTCGCCAGAGGGATACGCGCATCCGCCGCAGCAAGAGCCGCCGCACGGAAAATGGTGTCTACCTGTTCCTGAGTGAAACCGGCAAATTCACGCTGTGCTTTTTTAACGCGGGCAACTAATTCATTGAGTTCGGTGATATTGGTTACGGCCATACAGATGACTCCTGATAAATTGTTAAACTTTTTAAGCAAATTAGCGGGTCGGTACGATCTGATTATAGTCACAACAGTAAAAGGTAACTAAATCGATTTTGCTCATAACCTATACTCGTCATCCTTCAGGATGCCCGCTGATTTGCTTAAAAAGCCCGTCAGGTACTCTGTTAATGACTGAAGTTGAATCGATTCAACTTCAGTAAAGTGAGCTTAACATTACAGGGGGATATTAAAGTGATCGAAATCACAAATATAGCAAGCTGACACCATTCAGCTTGCGCTTAAATGAGATTAATTATCAATTTCAATTATAGTGTCTGCCATCGATTTTACAGAAGAACTGATGATTGACTAAAATATATACGTAGATGAGGGAATTAAGCTGTATCGCATCAGCCGGCGGGGAGAAATATTCTGTTGAAAGCAATTTCTTTTATCCTGGATTCAACGGTATGATGTCCGGGTTAATATAATTATTACAACCCTTTGGCAATACGCGGCGGCGTATATCAGCCGTTCATTACAGTGTTATTAGGTTGAGGATTTTTTGTGGGCAACACATTACTGGACTTTTCCGGCTATTTAAAATTTTTTGTCGGATTATTTGCTTTAGTCAACCCGGTCGGTATTTTACCGGTGTTTATGAGTATGACGAATTATCAGACCGCAGCTGTCCGCAATCGAACCAATATGATTGCGAACTTTTCGGTCGCCATTATTTTGTGCCTGTCACTGCTGGTCGGCGATAAAATCCTCATTATGTTTGGTATTTCCATTGAGTCTTTCCGGATAGCCGGAGGAACGCTGATCGTCCTGATCGCGATGTCCATGATCAGCGGAAAGCTCGGGGAAGATAAACAAAACAAGCAGGAACAATCAGAAACAGCGATCCGCGATAACATCGGTGTTGTGCCGCTGGCGCTGCCGCTGATGGCCGGACCTGGTGCCATCAGCTCTTGTGTGGTCTGGAGTGCGCGCTGGCAGGGCTGGCAGAATTTTGCCGGACTGGCACTGACCAGCATAGTGTTTGCGTTTTTTTGCTGGCTGCTGTTCCGTTCAGCGGGGCTGTGGGTGAAATATCTGGGACAAACAGGGATAAACGTCGTGACCCGTATTATGGGGCTGATGTTGATGTCATTAGGTATTGAACTGATTATTACCGGAATGAAAATGAGCTTTCCGGGATTATTGTCATAATCACACTGTTCACTATTATCAAAACGGGGCGAATGCCCCGTTTGCTTTTACTCAGCGAACTTCCTCTGTTGTTTCCATCCTGTGCTCTCCCCGGCGCAACGCTGCGCGATCAAATTCCCGTACTATTTGCCCGTGAGCCATAAAAGCTGCTCTGTCAGACATATGTGCCACCACATCGGCGTCGTGACTGACCAGCAGATAGGTCATATTGTGAGCGGTTTTCAGGTGATTAAGCAGATTGAGAATTTCGGCCTGAACGGACATATCCAGTGCGGATGTCGGCTCATCCAGTAATAAAATCTGCGGGCGCAGCATCAGTGCGCGGGCAATCGCAATACGCTGGCGCTGCCCGCCGGAAAGCTGATGGGGATAGCGCTGCGCTACATCCTGCGGTAATCCGACAGACGCTATTGCCTGCGTGACCCGGGCTTCAATATCATTTTCATGGTGAATGCGTAGCGGCTCTGCAAGGGCGCGATGAATAGTATGAAACGGATGCAGAGACGCATAAGGATCCTGAAATACCATCTGCACATTGCGCCGGAGTTCGCCCCGGTAGCGTTGTCCCGGGTGGATATGCTGTGACAGCAGCTGAACGCCTCCCTGCCATTCCCGCTGCAATCCGGCGATCACCCGCAGAATAGTGGATTTTCCGCATCCGGACTCACCGATAAGACTGAATGTTTCGCCGGCATTGAGGTGAAAGCCGGCCTTGCAGACGACCTGCCGCTGCCCGAAACTGACGGAAAGATTACTGACCTCTATAATCGGGGTTGAATTATTCTCCGGCATGATGCGTCTCCTGAGTCAGTAATGTTTCCAGCGCCTGCCTGTCCAGTACCGGTAAGTCCGTCCCGTAAGTCTGAGCGTCAGGACGGCAGGTCCATAACGTGCGGGTATAGGGATGCGTTGCCTGCGGCAGTTGTGCGGCGGGCAGTTCATCCACCTGTTGCCCCTGATACATTACCATCACGCGCTGACAGTGAGCGGCGACCAGCGGCAGGTCGTGGCTTATCAGCAGTAATCCCATCTGTCGTTCTTCACACTGACGGACAATCAGCTCCAGTATTTGATGACGCAGCCGTGCATCAAGTGCTGAGGTAGGTTCATCAGCAATTAATACAGCGGGATTATTGATCAGGGCAATTGCAATCATGGCGCGCTGTCCCATTCCGCCGGAAAGTTGTCCCGGATAGCGGGAAAGGGCGGACTCTGCCAGCCCGGCTGCACGCGCCATATCATATACACGGTCACGACGGTCGGCTTTTGACAGTCTCTGATGTCGCACCAGTGCTTCTTCAATCTGCTGATACAGGTTTTTTACCGGATTGAGGGCATAACGCGGATCCTGCATTATCATGGCGATATCATTACCACGCAGTGCCGCCCACTGTTTTTCACGCAGTGACAGCAGCGGGGTATTGCGAAATTCCAGCGTTTGCGCACTGACCTTGCCGGGTTTGCGCACCAGTCCCATCAGTGTTCTCGCTGTCATGGATTTGCCGGAGCCGGATTCACCGACCAGCGCCAGCCGTTCCTGTCCCAGGCTGAATGAAACGCTGTTAACCACCCGCGCACGCGGGTAATCTACCGATAAATTATTGACCCGGATAAGTGGCTCAGTCATGTTCAGGCTCCATAATATCGCGTAAACCATCACCCAGAAGATTGAATGCCATCCCGGCAGTCAGAATAGCAGCACCGGGTATTGCCGCTATCCACCACTGGTCAAAGATAACCTGCATACCGTCTGCTATCATCGCTCCCCATTCCGCCATCGGCGGTTGTGCACCAAGTCCTAAGAACCCCAGACCGGCTGCCGCCAGGATGATAGTCGCAAGATCAAGCGCGAGCCGGACAATGGCTGAGGGCAGACAGAGCGGCAAAATGTGCCCCCATAACAGACGAAGACCGCGGATCCCCATCATTTCTGCACTGGCCAGATAATCACTGTTGCGCAGATGACGGATTTCACTGCGCGCCTGGCGGGCATATGCAGGCCAGGAGGTGAGTGCGAGTGCCAGCGCGCCGTTTATCAGTCCCGGTCCCAGGATGGCGACAAAGGCAAAGGCGAGGATCAGGCGCGGCATCGACATCACAATATCGGTAAAGCGCATCAGAATGGTTTCAAGCCAGCGCCCGTAAAATCCTGCCAGAATGCCGATCAGCAAACCGGCGGGCAGAGTGATGACGGCAACCAGGGCGACCAGACCAAACATCGGGCGGGCGCCGTAAATCAGGCGTGAGAGAATATCCCGTCCGTAGCTGTCAGTACCGAGCCAGTGTTGTGCATCCGGCGCCAACAGGCGCTGTGCCGGGTTTTGCAGCACCGGATCAAACGGCGCAAGGCCCGGGGCAAACAGAGCAACCAGCAGGAGAAAAAGAATTATCAGCGTGCCGGTCAGAGCAGAAGGTGACCGGCGGATTTTCGGCAGCAATGTCATAATGTCACCCGCGGATCAGTTAAGCGCACAATCATATCAGTCACATTATTGATAAAAATGAAGCAGATCCCGATAACCAGTGTGCCGCCCATGACGGCGGTGGTATCTCCGGCAAACAGGGCGGCGGTGAGATAGCGTCCGATACCGGGCCAGGAGAAAACGGTTTCGGTCAGTACTGCTCCTTCCAGCATCCCGGTGTACGCCAGCGCGACTACCGTTATCAGTGTGCCGCGGATATTGGGCAGCACATGGCGGAACAGAACCTGCATATCCGTATTTCCTTTAGCTCGCGCTAAAGTGACATATTCTTTGTTCATTTCACTCAGACATGCGGCACGGGTCAGCCGGGTTATCCCGGCAAGACAGAAATAGGCAAGCAGCGACACAGGTAAAATCAGATGTGCAACCGCATTGGTAAATGCTCCCGGCTCGCCGGAAAGCCAGGTATCAATCAGTACAAATCCGGTTTTTGCCTCAATCGTATATTGATAGATATCATCCAGCCTCCCGGGGCCGGGACTCCATTGCAGCGTGGCATAAAATAGCAGCAGCATCAGTAGTCCCAGCCAGAAGACAGGAACCGAGTTGCCGAGAAGTGTCAGGGTGCGGATGATAAAATCAAGCGGTGAGCCGGCATAGCGGGCACACAACACACCGCACAAAATACCGAGCGATGACCCCGCTACCAGTGCAAGGGTTGCCAGTTCAATTGTGGCGGGCAGGGTAGTCAGTACACCGTTGAGTACAGGCTGCCCCATAGAGGACGCCATACCGAGATCCCCGTGCAGCAATCTGCCCAGATAATGCCAAAACTGAATATACACCGGCTGATCCAGTCCCAGCTCCAGTTTTACCTGCTGATAAGTTTCGTGGCTGGCGTGATCGCCGACAATCTGCAGCACCCGGTCAACCGGGGAGAGCGCTGACAGCGCGAAGGTGATGATCAGCAGCCCGAGCAGTGTCAATGCCAGCGTAAAAATACTCTGAACAGTGACACGCAGGATATGGCGCAGCATCGTGGCGGAAGGCGAAGAGTCAGACATACAGCTATTCCTGAATAAAACAAAAGACAATAGCCCCACAGGTGATCCCTGCAGGGCTGTAACCGTATTCATTCAAATAGGTTATTTGGTGACTCTGTCGTAATACACCATATCCGCATTCAGTCCCTGCTGATAGCCTTTGACATTATCACGCAGAACAACCTGGTTTTGCCCCTGAGCCATAAACACATATGGTGAACTGCGCTGTAACTCTTCCTGCATCGCGGCATACATCTGTGTGCGTTTGGCTTTATCAGGCTCTGCCACCGCTTTCAGTGTGGTTTCTGACAGCGCGGGAATATCCCAGCCGTTCAGCCATGCGACAGTGCTGCTTTTGCCGTCATTAAAGGCGAAGGCGCTGGCGTTTGAGTGGGCATCAAAATAGTCCGGGATCCAGAAACGGACCGCCGCCTGATGTGAACGCGCCCGCACCCGTGAATACACCTGGCTGCCTGCCGCAGGCAGAAGTTCCACGCGGATCCCGCCTTGTGCAAAACTTGCCTGAAGTGACTGCGCGATAGTGATATATGGTGGTTTGTTCTCTACATCAAGCGTGAAATGTGCATCTTGAATACCGGCTTTTTCCAGTATGGCTTTTGCTTTGACGGGATCAAATTTATACGGATTATTGGTCAGCGTGCCGGGTAAACCGACCGGCAGGAAGCTCTGATGAATAAAATACTGACCTTTCAATAAATCCTTGGTAATACCTTCATAATCAACCAAATAACGTGCTGCTTCCCACAATGCAGGGTTTTTCAGCAGCGGATTGGCACTGTTTCCGGTATTGAATGCCAGGTAATCCTGCTCGGCGGACGGAATATTTTCCACTCTGATCCCGGCGGTATTTTTCAGTGCCGCAGTCTGGTCTGCGCCCAGTTCGCGGGCAATATCCGCATCTCCCTGCTGAATAAGCAGACGGCGCGATGCCGGGTCTGGTACGTTTTTAATAATAATGGAGGCAATTTTTGCTTCACCGGTGGAAACATGCGGGTTAGCTGCCATCACAATAGCCTGATTCGGCTGATAAACTTTAAGTAAGTATGCACCGCTGCCGGCGGAATGCATTTTCAGCCAGGCATTACCGAAATCATTATTTTTAATATTTGGTGTCACTAATTTTTCATCAACAACGGAGGCAATCGGCGTGGATAATAAATTAAGCGCCACATCCGGGCTGATATCCGCACTCCATTTAATTTTCAGAGTACGATCGCCGGTTTTTTCAAATTGCTGTGCAATATTGTCTTTATCCCAGCCGAGAATATTGAGAATAAAGGCCGGTGATTTATTCATTATCACTGCGCGCTGATAAGAGAAAATAATATCTTCAGGGCGCACCGGGTTACCGGAAGCAAATTGTGCATTTTCTTTAATACGGACAGTCAGCGTTTTATTTGCAGCGTCAGCCTGCCAGTCTTCTAATAAGATGGCATCAAGTTGTGCCGGATTATCCCGGTTTGGCTGCACAATACGCTGGTAGAAACTCGGGACCGTCTGAATACTGGAAAGCTCATTGCTTTCGGCGGGGTCGAGGCTGACAATATCATCCAGGCCCTGAACAACAATAAGCGTACCCGGTGGTGTTGCGGCGAATGCGGAGGCTGAAAAGAGCAGAGCCAATGACACTGACAGTGTTGTTTTTCTCATGGTGCTTCCCCTGAATGACGTTGGGTATATACCCTTATTCATTCAAACTGCAGGTTCGTTGGCTGCTGTCAGCCAGCCGGGTCACATACTTGTGTATGCTCCCCGTCTGTCTTCCCTTGCCGCCTGCCTGCATTTTGAATGACGCTGGGTATCTGTTTTAATAATGACACGTTAGAAAAAATCACCGGAATTTGCAAAGTCTGTTACGGACTTGTTTATAACTATTCGTTATAGATATTGTTAATGATAGTCCGTCATTTCAATTACGGTAGCCCGGAAGATAAAAACAGGTATAAAACTGTATTGATATAACAACAAGTTATCAGTACATAAGAAATAATGATAAAAATGCGGCGGTATTTTGGCAGTGAAATGAAGCCATACAGTTTATTGGCTTTCGGGTATAACAGATAAAGTGCTCAAATAAACACCGTCGACCGGTTTTATACCGGAAAGGATATTTATACAATTAGTTCTTTGATTTTGAACCGGAAATTACGTTTTACTTTTTTTATTTACAGTTGTGTTTTAACTGATTATTAATATTTAATTGGTCAAAATTGTGATGCATGTAGGTTTTTGCACTGGTTAAATTGCTTTTTGTTAATTAAATGTTTATTTTTCTATTTAGGGGAAAGCGATTTCCCCGTAGTGTGAGGGGAAATAATTATCTTTTGATTTTGCCGGTGCTTTTCGCATTGACAGGGGTATTTACAAACAAAAACAGTCCCCGGGCTTAAAAATCACGGTCAGAGGTAAGAAATGGCCGGGCAGAATAAACAGACCCCATTTTTGACTACACTTATAAATAACGCATTTGCGGTGCTTCAATCACGTTGTTTGTTTAATTGGTGTTATTCAGACCGGGACGGAAAAATGAAGAAAAACATTATTGCTGTTTCCCTCACACCCGCACTGTTGCTGAGTGTTTTCGCATATTCTGCATCAGCGGCACAGGTGCCTGCCGGAACAAAACTGGCGGCAAAACAAGAGATTGTTATTAATAACGGTAGTGAACCGGTATCACTGGATCCGCATAAAGTGGAAGGTGTCCCGGAGTCCAATATTATTCTTAACCTGCTGGAAGGTTTGGTTTCCACGGATGCGGACGGAAAAATTGTGCCGGGTGTGGCACAGAGCTGGTCATCACCGGATAACCGGACCTGGACATTTATATTATATCCGGATGCAAAATGGAGTGACGGCTCACCTGTCACCGCGAATGATTTTGTCTACAGCTGGCGGCGGCTGGTGGATCCGAAAACTGCGTCGCCTTACGGCAGTTATCTGCATTATGCCTATGTCGAAAATGTGGATGAGATCCTCAAAGGTACAAAATCACCGGATACACTCGGTGTGAAAGCATTGGATGACCACACTTTACAGGTGCAGCTTACGCAACCTGTGCCGTATTTTGTGGATATGCTAAGCCATACGGCACTAAAACCGGTGCCCAAGGGCGCTATTGAGCAGTTTGGCGATAAATGGACGGCAGTCGGGAAATTTACCGGCAACGGTGCGTATACCCTGTCGTCATGGAATGTCAATGAGCGCCTGGTCCTGAAACGCAATCCGGAATACCGCAATGATAAAGAAACCGTGATTGAGCAGGCGACCTTTTTGCCTCTGCAATCAGAAACCAGTGATATTAACCGCTATCGTGCCGGAGAGATTGATATCACTAACAGCGCGGTTCCGCCGGTCTTATTCAGTAAGCTGAAAAAAGAGATCCCGGCAGAGGTGCGTATTTCCCCTTATCTGTGCACGTTTTATTACGAAATCAATAATTCAGCCGCCCCTTTTACCGATCCGCGTGTCCGGGAAGCCGTTAAACTGGGTATTGATCGCGATATCATTGCCAATAAAATTATGGGCCAGGGGCAGATCCCTGCATATGGTTTTACACCGCACTATATTAACGGCGGGAACTTTACCACCCCGGAATGGGCATCCCTGACACAGGCCCAGCGTAATGAAAAGGGACGGAAATTGCTGGAAGAGGCCGGTTTCAGTGAAAAAAGCCCTCTGACCTTCGAATTGCTCTATAACACGTCTGATCAGAACAAACAGCAGGCAATTGCTGCCGCATCCATGTGGAATAAAAACCTCGGAGTGAATGTGGTACTGAAAAATCAGGAATGGAAAACATCGAATCAAAACCGTCACGAGGGTAACTATCAGGTCGCGCGGGCAACCTGGTGCGCGGATTACAATGAACCTTCCTCGTTTTTGAATATTTTCCTGTCAGACAGCAGTAATAACACCAGTTTCTATCGTAATGCCACTTTTGACAGCGCAATGCAGCGTGCATTACTGGCAACCGATGAAAAAACGCGCCAATCCGCTTATCAACAGGCAGAAATGCAGTTAGATCAGGACTCTGCATTGATCCCAATCTATTATCGTGTGAGTGTACGGTTGATAAAACCAGCAGTTGGCGGGTTTACCGGTAATGACCCGCTTGATTATATGGATATTAAGCGCTTATATATGGTAGAAACGTATTAATAATAAAAATTTGCACACTGATAAAGTAGTGCGAAAACAATAAAGGCATGAGTAATAAAAAATAAGTGCCTGAAAAACACGCAACAAACGCAAAACACATTCGTCAATGGGGAGTTATGTAAGATGGTAAAGCTGACAAAGAAGAGTTTATTAACACTAAGTGTGATTAGTGCGCTGGGAATGGGGTTGGGGACTCAGGCGTTTGCGGCGGAAGTTCCGGCAGGCGTTCAGCTGGCTGAGAAACAGGATTTGGTCCGTAATAACGGTTCCGAGCCTCAGTCACTTGATCCGCATAAAGTGGAAGGCGTTCCGGAAGCTAATATTATCCGTGACCTGATGGAAGGTATCACACTTGAAAGTCCGGACGGTACAGTGTTACCCGGGTCCGCGACATCCTGGGAAAATAAAGATTTTAAAGTGTGGACGTTTAAAATCCGGGAAGATGCAAAATGGTCAAACGGTGATCCGGTTACTGCACAGGATTTTGTTTACAGCTGGCGTCGTTTAGCTGATCCGAATACCGCGTCGCCGTACGCCAGTTATTTGCAGTATGCCCATATTGCGAATATCGATGATGTTATCGCCGGGAAAAAGAAACCGGAAGAACTCGGTATTAAAGCGCTGGATGATAAAACATTAGAAATTACCCTGACAGAAGAAGTGCCGTATATTCCGAAACTGCTGGCGCATAACTCTATGTCACCGGTGCATCCTGCTTCTGTGGAAAAATTCGGTGATAAATGGACGCAGCCGGGAAATTATGTCAGTAACGGCGCGTACAAACTGAAAAACTGGGTAGTAAACGAAAAAATTGAGCTGGAGCGTAACCCGAATTACTGGGATAACAAAAAAACCGTTATTAATAATATCCGCTTCCTGCCTATTTCGTCAGAAGTCACAGATGTAAACCGCTACCGCAGCGGTGAAATCGACATGACGTATAATAACCTGCCGATTGAATTGTTCCAGAAACTGAAAAAAGAGATCCCGGATGAATTACGTATTTCACCGTATATGTGTACCTATTACTATGAAATAAATAATGAAAAAGCGCCGTTTAATAATCCGAAAGTCCGTGAGGCTCTGAAACTCGGTTTAGATCGAGATATCATGGTGAATAAAGTGAAAGCACAGGGCGATACCCCGGCTTATGGTTTCACACCGCCGTTTACCGATGGTATGTCTGCGAAAGAGCCGGAGTGGTTCTCCGGAATGACTCAGGCACAGCGTAATGAAAAAGCACGCAAATTGCTGGAAGAAGCGGGCTACACCAAAGATAATCCGCTGAAATTCAATCTGCTGTATAACACGTCTGATCTGCATAAAAAAATGGCGATTGCCGCCGCATCTATCTGGAAGAAAAACATCGGTGTTGATGTGCAGCTGGAAAATCAGGAGTGGAAAACATTCCTCGATACCCGTCATCAGGCACGTATGATATTGCCCGTGCCGGCTGGTGTGCAGATTATAATGAGCCTTCATCCTTCCTGAATATGATGCTCTCCTACAGCAGCAGTAATACCCCGCATTATAAAAACACAGATTTTGATAAGCTGATGAAACAGTCTCTTCAGGTGAAAACCGATGAAGAGCGCGCGAAAATCTACCAGCAGGCTGAAACCGTGCTGGATAACGATTCCGCCATTGTGCCTGTCTATTACTATGTCAGTACCCGTTTAGTGAAACCGTACGTGGGGGGATACAGCGGAAAAGATCCGTTAGATCACCTTCATACAAAAGATCTCTATCTGATGAAAAAATAATAAAGACGGTTGGCGGCCTCCCCGGAGGCTGCCTGTGTATACCCAACGTCATTCAGGATGCAGGCAGGCGGCAAACTCCGACCTATGGGGAGCATACATAAGTATGTGACCCGTCGGGTATCGTTCCGCCAACGACCCTGCAGTCTGAATGAATAAGGGTATGTATGTACCCCGGGAGCGGGTACTGTATAGGAACGGGCAATGTTTAAGTTTATTCTTCGCCGTATACTCGAGGCGATCCCGACACTGTTTGTGTTGATTACCATCTCTTTCTTTATGATGCGTCTGGCACCGGGCAGTCCTTTTACCGGTGAGCGCAAATTACCACCGGAAGTGATGGCCAATATTGAAGCAAAATATCACCTGAATGATCCCATCCATGTTCAGTATTTTGATTATTTAGTCCAGTTATCGAAAGGGGATTTCGGACCCTCATTCAAATATAAAGATTACTCTGTGAATGATTTAGTGGCGACGGCATTTCCGGTCTCCGCCAAACTCGGCTTAGCGGCGTTTATACTCGCATTGATCACGGGGGTGAGCGCAGGGGTTATTGCCGCGCTGAATCAGAATACCCGGTGGGATTATACGGTTATGGGTTTTGCCATGACCGGTGTTGTGATCCCGAGTTTTGTGGTGGCGCCATTGCTGGTTCTTATTTTTGCTATCCACCTTCACTGGCTGCCGGGCGGCGGCTGGAACGGCGGACAATTCACTAATATGATCCTGCCGATGGTCGCGCTTTCGCTCGCCTATATCGCCAGTATCTCCCGTATTATGCGCAGTTCAATGATTGAAGTGATGCACTCCAACTTTATCCGTACCGCACGGGCAAAGGGGCTGCCGATGCGTAAAATCGTCTGGCGGCATGCGTTGCGTCCGGCGCTGTTACCGGTTGTTTCCTTTATGGGACCGGCGTTTGTGGGGATTATCACCGGCTCGATGGTCATTGAGACGATTTTCGGTTTACCGGGTGTCGGGCAGTTATTTGTGAACGGTGCACTTAACCGTGACTATTCACTGGTACTGAGCCTGACTATCCTTGTCGGGGCGCTGACTATCGCCTTTAACTGTATCGTTGATGTGCTGTATGCCGTTATCGATCCGAAAATCCGCTATTAATTCCGGAGCACGCTATGTTACCGAATGAAAAAAAATGCGAAGCTCTGGCGAATTTTGCGGAGCAGCAAAATGTTGAAGGGCGCAGTTTATGGGCGGATGCCCGTCGTCGTTTTATACACAATAAAGCGGCGATCACCAGCCTGTGTCTCCTGTTTTTAATTACCCTGTTTGTTATTTTTGCGCCGATGTTATCGGATTTTGCTTACGATGATACCGACTGGGAAATGATGTCTGCATCACCGGACAGTGAAACCGGTCACTATTTCGGCACGGATTCCTCCGGGCGTGACCTGTTGGTGCGTGTGGCAATCGGCGGGCGCATTTCACTGATGGTCGGACTGGCTGCCGCGCTGGTGGCTGTGCTGGTGGGAACACTCTACGGCGCAATGTCCGGGTATGTCGGCGGTAAAACTGACTCCGTGATGATGCGTGTGCTGGAAATCCTCAACTCTTTCCCGTTTATGTTCTTTGTTATCTTACTCGTTACCTTCTTCGGGCAGAATATCTTCCTGATCTTTGTGGCCATCGGAATGGTGTCCTGGCTGGATATGGCGCGTATTGTGCGCGGACAGACCCTCAGCCTGAAGAGCAAAGAGTTTATTGAAGCCGCGAAAGTCTGTGGTGTGCCGACCCGCAATATTATTCTGCGCCATATTGTGCCGAATGTACTGGGTGTGGTGGTGGTGTATGCCTCACTGCTGGTGCCGAGCATGATCCTGTTTGAATCCTTCCTCAGTTTCCTGGGGCTGGGAACACAGGAGCCGTTAAGCAGCTGGGGTGCATTACTTAATGATGGTGCAAACTCCATGGAAGTATCGCCCTGGTTACTGATGTTCCCGGCAGCATTCCTCGTGGTGACTCTGTTTTGTTTTAACTTTATCGGTGACGGGTTGCGTGATGCCCTTGACCCGAAAGATCGCTGAGGAGGCCGCCAATGACTCAGTTATTACAGGTAAAAGACCTGAATGTGGCGTTTAAAACGCCGGACGGTGATGTTACGGCTGTCAATAAACTCAATTTTTCATTATCGGCAGGTGAAACACTCGGTATTGTCGGCGAATCCGGATCCGGAAAATCACAGACTGCGTTTGCATTGATGGGGTTATTAGCCCGCAATGGCGTGGTCAGTGGCTCTGCCATGTTTAACGGCCGTGAAATTCTCAATCTGAAAGAGAAAGCCTTAAATAAAATGCGCGCGGAAGAGATTTCCATGATCTTCCAGGACCCGATGACATCACTTAATCCGTACATGAAAGTTAGCCATCAGCTCACTGAAGTGCTGATGCTGCATAAAGGGCTGAGTAAACATGATGCCTTTGAAGAATCAGTACGGATGCTGGATGCGGTGAAAATGCCGGAAGCCCGTCAGCGGATGAATATGTATCCTCATGAGTTTTCCGGCGGAATGCGCCAGCGCGTGATGATCGCCATGGCACTGTTATGTAAGCCGAAACTGCTTATTGCGGATGAACCGACCACGGCGCTGGATGTGACTGTTCAGGCACAGATTATGACGCTGCTCAATGAACTGAAACATGAATTTAACACAGCGATTATTATGATCACGCATGATTTGGGTGTTGTCGCGGGAATTTGTGACAAAGTGCTGGTGATGTATGCCGGGCGCACTATGGAATACGGTACTGCGCGCGATGTATTTTATCGGCCGGTGCATCCGTATTCTATCGGGTTGCTTAAAGCGGTTCCGCGCCTTGACGGGCAGGATGAAGGCGCACTCGCTACTATTCCCGGAAATCCGCCGAATCTGCTGCGTCTGCCGGCAGGCTGTCCGTTCCGTCCGCGCTGTCAGTATGCGATGGAGCAGTGTGCTCAGCAGGAGCCGCCATTAAATGCATTTGCTCAGGGCCGTTTGCGTGCCTGCTTTAAAACAGTTGAGGAGCTGGCATCATGACGAATCCTGAACGTCCTGTTCTGCTGGAGATTGAAGATTTAAAAGTCCATTTTTCTGTCAGAGATAACAAACAGTGGTTCTGGCAACCGGCAAAAAGCCTGAAAGCCGTTGATGGTGTTACTGTCCGTCTGTATGAGGGCGAAACTCTCGGCGTTGTCGGTGAATCCGGTTGCGGAAAATCAACCTTTGCCCGGGCGATTATCGGGCTGGTTAAAGCGACAGAAGGGCGCGTGACCTGGCTCGGTAAAAATCTGAGCGGTATGAGTGAAAAAGACTGGCATAACATCCGCAATGATATTCAGATGATTTTTCAGGACCCCTTGGCGTCACTGAATCCCCGTATGACTATCGGTGATATTATTGCCGAACCGCTGCGCACTTATCATCCGCGCATGAGCAAAACCGAAGTGACAGAAAAAGTGAGAGCGATGATGATGAAAGTCGGGCTTCTGCCTAACCTCGTCAACCGCTATCCTCATGAATTTTCCGGTGGTCAGTGTCAGCGTATCGGGATTGCACGTGCCTTAATTCTGGAGCCGAAACTGGTTATTTGTGATGAACCGGTATCGGCACTGGATGTCTCAATTCAGGCTCAGGTGGTAAACCTGCTCAAGGAATTACAGCGGGAAATGGGGTTGTCGCTTATTTTTATCGCGCATGACCTTGCAGTGGTAAAACACATTTCTGATCGCGTTCTGGTGATGTATCTGGGACACGCAGTAGAGCTTGGTACATATGATGAGGTTTATCATAATCCGCTGCATCCTTACACCAAAGCACTGATGTCTGCGGTGCCGGTGCCGGATCCTGACAGAGAACAGAATAAAGTTATTCAGTTACTGGAAGGCGAACTGCCGTCACCTATCAATCCGCCGACAGGCTGTGTTTTCCGCACCCGCTGTCCGCTGGCCGACAGTGAATGTGCACGCACACGTCCGTTACTGGAAGGCAGTTTCAGACATGCGGTTTCATGCCTGAAGGTTGATCCGTTGTAAATTTAAGTTCTGTCTTATCTGCGACGAAGCGCTCATATTGAGCGCTTTTTTTTCATTCTGTAACATCTCTTTTTCTGCGCCGGCAGCAACTTTTCTGATGTATAAAAAACGGCCATTGAGGCAGGTACTGATTTCCGTTATTAACAACAGGCCGGTATATACCCTTATATATTAAAAATATTCGCCGGTACGGAAATCTCCCGGTAACAGGGAGATATTGAGTGTTGACCGATGTCAACATTTTGACTACGGTACAGGTATCAGCAGAAATGAAGAGACATCCGGATAAACATATCCAGTCGGCTATTGAGTATGCATTGCTTCAGGGCTGGGTTTGGATCTCTGGGGGAAATTCGGCACATGCGTTTTGCCGGTTACGGTGCAGCTCTCCGGCTGAAAAACACCGGTTACACCAGATGAGCGTCTGGTCAACACCGCGAAGCCCTGAGAATCATGCGAAGCAAATTATAAGAAAAGTATACCCTTATTCATTCAAACTGCAGGTTCGTTGGCTGCACTCAGCCCGCCGGGTCACATACTAGTGTATGCTCCCCGGCGGTCGGAGCTTGCCGCCTGCCTGCATTCTGAATGACGTTGGGTATAGACAGTTGTTTGTTATTGCAGAATTAATCAGGGCGAAAGACGCCGGTTTCATATAAAGGAAGAGATAATTATGGCACTGTATAATTTTACACTAACGCTTTCTGGTGTTACTGCGGATACAGAAAATCTGGAAGACGCTTTGTTTAAAAATGGTTGTGATGATGCATTACTCTGTTTTTACGGGAAATCTGTGTATCTGGAATTTGACCGCGAAGCGCCGTCCCAGGATACCGCTATCCGCAGCGCGGTTGAGGATGTTGAATCAGCGGGGCTGAATGCCAGGGTTGAATCTGTGGATTCTGCTCTGGTCGGGCTGAGTGATATTGCAGAACTGACAGGCATGTCGCGTCAGGCGATTGCCCTGCTGAAAGACGGTGCCCGCGGGCAGGGTAACTTTCCGTGTCCTGTTCAGCGCCTTCGCGGGCAATCCCCGTTGTGGGACTGGGCGGAGGTCGCTGTCTGGCTGGCACAGCAAGGGCGGTTGACGGCACATCCTGAGCTTGCGGATAATGCAAAAACCATCGTCAAGTGGAATGTGGCGCTGCGCGCCGGTGCGGCTGAAAACCCCGCAGAAATTGAAGCGATCACCCGGTCACTGCTGGCGCGCCGTGAGAAATGCCGCTGCTGAGTGTGGCCACGGGGTAATAACCCCGCTCACATCCCGGAAATAAAAAACAGATTATTTCCGCCAGCGGATAGCAAATTCCGGCGTGCCGGTAAACCGGCGCGAGAGGAGAACACGGGCGAAAATCTGGTCGATATCGGCATCATCGTCCGGTGCCAGCCCGATAACCACTTCTGCGCAGTCCGGGTTTTGTGCCGGAAAAGAGGCAATTTCAGACCAGTCGTTACCGGTGGTGACTATTTCCGCGCCTCCGCAATCTTCAAATTGCAGATTAAACAACAGGACATCGGCAGGATCCAGATTATCCATTGCCTGTTCCAAAAACAGGTCGTATGCCATTTCAATGGTTTCTTGCTCGCTGAGGCGGCGGGGATGCGGGGTGCTCATGGTCAGACAGCTTTCCGGTTATTCCCTGCAACAGGGTAGTTGCAGGGACAATAAAATAATCAGTATTACAATAACGGGCTGAAGAAGTAACAGAGCCGCTCAAGAATACGGTTTGTCAGCGGGCGTTTTTCCCACTCAGTGTAATCGAGCCGCGCAGAACGGCTGATATAATCGTTTTGCACGATATTGAGATCACCGGCAAAACTTTCATCATCAATAACAGCTGTAATTTCAAAATTCAGCCATAAACTGCGCATATCCAGATTGACCGATCCTACCATACTGAGCTGGTCATCCACTAACACACTTTTCGTATGCAATAAGCCATCTTCAAACAGGTAAATCTCCACACCGGCTTCCAGCAACTCGGTATAAAATGCACGGCTTGCCCAGCGGACAAGAAAAGAGTCATTGAGGCGCGGCATCACAATGGCCACCCGCACGCCGCGCATGGCAGCGGTGCATATTGCATGCATCAGGTCATCGCTCGGGACAAAATACGGTGTGGTGAATGTCAGACGTTCCTGCGCGGCAAAAATTGCCGTCATCAGTGACTGCTGAATAAGCTCTTCCGGAAAACCCGGACCGGATGCCACTATATTTACAGTATGTCCGCTGTCTTTTTCAAACGGCATTTCGATATCATCAGGCGGTGGCGGAAGACGGCGCTCACCGCGCTCCATTTCCCAGTCGAAGGCGTAGATAATCCCGAACAGAGCGGTAACCGGACCTTCCATCCGGACAAGAATATCGACCCATTCTCCCACGCCGGAATCCTGCTTAAAGTAGCGGGGGTCAACCATATTCATGCTGCCGGTGTATGAAATGTAGTTATCGATAACCACGATTTTCCGGTGCTGGCGTAAATCCATACGGCGCAGTGCAAAACGCAAAATATTGACCGGCAGCGCCTCGACAAACTCGATACCCGCATCCCGCATCATCTTCGGATAATCATGGCGGAAGAAGTGCCAGCTCCCGGCGGAATCCACCATAATCCGGCATTTTACACCGCGTTTGGCGGCGGCAAGCAGGGCATTGGTGACGTGATCTACATCGCCGCCCGGTTTCCAGATATAAAACACCATATCAATATTATATTTTGCATTATCGATATCTTTTACTATCTGCTTCAGCGAATCCTCACAGGTAGTAAATAACTGAATTTGGTTGCCTTTTACACCGGGAACCCCCTGGCGGCTCTCTATCAGCTGGAACAACGGCGCGGCTTGTTTGCTGTTTTCTGTGGAGAAAATATGTTTTGACTGACGCAGTCCTTCCAGCCAGCCGGCAACAGACGGCCACATCCCTTTTGCCTGATCGACTCTCCGGCGTCCCAGATGCAGCTCACCAAAGGCGAGATAGGCAATAATTCCGATGAACGGCAGGATATAAATAATCAGCAACCAGGTCATGGTGGAGGTTACCGGACGGCGTTTGTACATAACACGCACAGTGATACCGGCAACCAGCAGCCAGTAGAAAAGAATACTCAGCCAATACAACAATGTATAAAATGTCGACATAGGTATGTTCTTTCCTGAAAATGAGGTTTACAGATACATCAGAGTGATTGATAGCGCACAGGAAAATGTACCAGAAAGCGTTCTGTAATGCTGCTTTATTTGTGATTTCAGTCTGTTTGACCAACTTTGAGTTCAATTGTCTGAGGTTATTGCGGGAAAGCGGTTGGTTATTGTGTCAGGGAGTTTATAATAATGCTCCTTATTATAGAGCTTATTATATACCCAACGTTATTCAGGATGCAGGCAGGCAAAGTGCAGCCAACGAACCTGCAACCTGAATGAACAGGGTATACACACTGTTTAAAAGGGTTTAGTCATGAGGCACAGCAGGCCGGAAGTTTCACGTTGGCGGATGTTAAGACAGGTAACCCGTCGCCGTCGCCGTTGGTTAGAAAGTCAGTCCCGCCGGAATCTGCGGATTTTTTCACTGAGAAAACTGGATATTGCAGGACAACGCCGCTCACTGCTGTTTGCACATACGCGTTTTAGTCATTAAAGAGTGATATTTCGCACGCCGGGTGACAATGGTTATGTTTTTCTTATTGAAATTGATTGCTATTTGCATTTAAACTAGTGACCATTGTCATTATTAGTTCCTTATAAGATTGCATTGATATGTCTATTTTTCGTTGGGTGAGTTGGCCGATTCTGATTTCTCTTTCTCTGCACGCGTCTGTGGCAGCGGCAATCTATTACAATATGAACAAGGAAAGTGCGGAAGAACCGAAGGTGATGGCCGTTGAAATGGCGGTATTCGCACCAACGCCTGCCGCCGCCGCACCACAGCCGGAGCCTGAACCGGAGGTTGAACCGGAACCAGAACCGGAGCCGGAACCTGTGGTGAAACCGGTTATCGAAAAACCGGTTGAAAAAAAGCCGGTTGAGAAAAAACCAAAACCGAAGAAAGAAAAGAAAATTGAAAAACCGGCGGTAAAACCGGCGGAAACCAAAGCTCCGGTCTCTGACAAACCGCTGTTCAGCGGAACCCCGGATGGTCAGCAGGATGTGAAAAAAACAGCGCCGGGACCTGTGAGTAACCAGCCGTCGGCCGGATTGAGTGATAACGGTGGCGGCGACCCGAAAGCACTAAGCCGGGCTGATCCTGTCTATCCTGCACGTGCCCGCAGTCTCGGTAAAGAGGGAACAGTCCGCGCCAGGTTCGATGTGGATGAAAACGGACGTATTCAGAATATCGATATTATCGAGGCAACCCCGAAAAATATGTTTGACCGGGAAGTTCGTCAGGCAATGCGGAAATGGCGCTATGAGAAAAAAGCAAAGAAAGGTCTGACCACGACAATTATTTTCCGTCTCGATGGTAAAACATCAGTACAATAAACAGTATATAAGAAGAGAACCCGGCCGTGAACCGGGTTTTTTACGTCCGGTTATTGGCCCGGTGAAAGTGTTGCAGGAAAGAGATCGGCCCGCAGATTAATCAGGTCGTCCGGCGTGACATGAATCACGCCTTCGCCCGGGATATCAATCTCTGCAATCATAAATAACGCCATGGTGGTCAGCAGCGGTAAAATTAAGATCATAATATTATTGCCCGGCAGCCCGCGGATATTATACCCGATCAGCACATTGGCGCTTGCGGCAAAGAGAATGAGTAAAATCCACGCAGCCCCCGGAATTTGATAACGCCAGCTCGCCATGGTTTTTTCTTCAGATACATACAGATCACTGAATGCCGTTAATACGGAGGCAATCACCGGATTAGGTGCGCTGCGGGCTTGTGTGGCGGCTAATTCCCAGAGTGCGCTCTGGGCATCAAGGGACAGATCCCGCCAGCGTTCAGTTTTTGCCTGCGACCCTGCATTAAAAAAGGAAATGCGGGCATCAAGATAATCTTTCAGTAAAACTTGCGCCTGTAAATTATTTTCAGGAGAGAGTAGTTGTGCACGCTGATAGGCGTTGCCGATAGTAATGGCTTCGTTTTCTTCCATCTGCTCACGATTATTATAGCCGCCGATAGAAATTGTCAGTAAAAAACCGATTAACAGCCCCAGCAGGGACAATACCGCCCCGAGCACAATTTTGGTTTCATCATCCGCTAAATCTGTTTTACCGTGACGTTTTTTGAACAGGTATTTTCCGCCATAAGCAGAAAAGACAGAAAGGATAAAAATAACAACGAACAATAATACAGAGTTGGAGACTAACGCGGTAAATAGTGCTGACATAAAAGAGACCCTTCAACGTTACCCTTATTCATTCAAACTGCAGGTTCGTTGGCTGCTGTCAGCCAGACGGGTCACATACTGATGTATGCTCCCCGGCGGTCGGAGCTTGCCGCCTGCCTGCATCCTGAATGACGTTGGTACAAAAACGTCCCCGCAAAAAGCAGGGACGCTGATGGAATAAAATCAGCCGGCAATAGCCTGATCTTATAGTTAATACTGATTTATCATCCGTTGATCTATTTTACTGTCCTTCAAATTTATTTCAGCAATCTGACTCTGACTGCTTTACCTTTAATCTTGCCTTGCTGTAACTGTTTACGTGCATGGTTTGCGACGGACTGACGAACGGCAACATAGGTGTGCATAGGGTGAATAACGATTTTACCGATATCCGCGCCATTAAGCCCCATATCGCCGGTCATAGCGCCCAGAATATCACCGGGACGCAGTTTGGCTTTCTTGCCGCCGTCAATACACAGCGTTGCCATTGCCGGCTCCAGCGGGGTGATGGAAAGCCCTGCCGGCACCGGCTGCCAGTTCAGTTTCATCCGGAGCATCTCTTCCAGCGCATTGGCCCGCGGAGCCTCTTCCGGTGCGCAAAGGCTGACAGCCAGTCCGCTTTCGCCTGCACGGGCAGTACGCCCGATGCGGTGAATATGAATTTCAGGATCCCATGCCAGTTCATAGTTAATGACCATTTCCAGGGATTTGATATCCAGCCCGCGGGAAGCAACATCAGTTGCAACCAGCACGCGGCTGCTGCCGTTCGCAAAGCGGATCAGTGTCTGGTCGCGATCACGCTGCTCCATATCACCGTGCAGTACCAGTACGCTCTGATTGCTGTCGCTCAGGGCGTCAAAGACATCCTGACAATCTATTTTTGTGTTACAGAACACCACGCAGGAAGCCGGTTGTTCGCGACTCAGTAATTTCTGCAATAAATCAATTTTTCCCCGGCGGGACACTTCATAGAATTGTTGTTCAACGGCCGGCAGTTCATCGGTACTGTTTATTTCAATTGTCAGCGGGTCACGCTGAAAGCGACGACTGAACGTTGCAATCTCATCCGGCCAGGTGGCGGAAAACAGCAGTGTCTGACGATTTGCCGGGGTGCTGTCCACGATGGTGCTGATATCATCAGCAAAGCCCATATCCAGCATGCGGTCAGCTTCATCCAGAACCAGGGTCTGCAACGCATCAAGATGCACTGTTTCTTTGCTCAGGTGATCGAGCAGACGACCGGGTGTTGCCACAATGATATGTGCGGCGTGGATCAGAGAATCACGCTGAATACTGAACGGCACACCGCCGCACAGAGTCAGAATTTTGATGTTCGGCAGATAACGTGCCAGACGGCGCAGTTCACCGGCGACCTGGTCGGCCAGTTCACGTGTCGGGCAGAGTACCAGAGATTGGGTTGTGAATTGTCTGGCATCAATCTGCTGTAACAGACCCAGACCAAAAGCCGCGGTTTTACCGCTGCCGGTTTTTGCCTGGGCGCGGATATCTTTCCCGGCGAGAATTGCCGGCAGTGCCGCTTCCTGAACAGGCGTCATGGTCAGATAGCCCAGTTCAGTCAGGTTGGCGAGTTGTTCCGCGGGAAGCGCGTTAAGTTCAGCAAATGAGGTCACAATGAAAATTCCGGATTAAATAAAAAGAGAGATATCCGCTAATGATACTATCCCTTACCGGTTGTGTCGCGGGGAACCTGCTGTATCCGGTGGCTGTCGTCTGACCCGTGTACAAAAAAGGCCACTCAGTGAGAGTGGCCCGGAGGAAATGCATTATCTTAATTTTAATCGCTGTTACTGCTGCCTAACTGAAAGTTACGCTTTCCGTCAGGTAACGGGCGGGGACGGTTATCAGCGTCAACGGCGACATAGCAGAACTCTGCTTCTGTCGCTCTGTAGCGGTCGCCGATAGGATCTGTCGCCACTTTTTTCACCCAGACTTCGACTTTGACTGTCATGGATGAATTGCCGGTTTTCAGACAGCGCGCGTAACAGCAGACCACATCCCCGACAGCGACAGAGCGCAGGAAGGTGATGCCATCGACACGCACGGTGACGACGCGCCCGAGTGCCATTTCTTTTGCCAGAATTGCACCGCCGATATCCATTTGTGACATTAACCAGCCGCCGAAAATATCACCGTTGGCGTTGGTATCCATCGGCATGGTTAAGGTGCGCAGCACCAGTTCCCCGTTAGGTAAACATTGTTGTTGAGTCATGAGAAACACTTACGTCCGTTTGACAAAAAGGATACCGGTTAATGAAAGACAGATATCCGGTTGATTTTATTATTTTTCTTCTTCGCGCGGCAGATGACGGTAAATATATACCACACTGACAAGGGTAAACACCAGCGTTACAGCGGTCAGACCAAAGACTTTGAAGTTAATCCAGGTATCCATCGACAACCAGAATGCGACATAAATATTCACCGCAGCGCAGATAATAAAGAACAGGGACCAGGCCAGATTCAGACGTTGCCATACGTGAGGCGGCAGCGTCAGCTCTTTACCCAGCATTTTCTGGATCAGCGGTTTTTTGAAGAACAACTGACTGCCCAGCAATACCAGGGCAAACAGGGCATAAATAATAGTCACTTTCCATTTGATAAACAGCGGATCATGGAAAACGATGGTCAGTGTGCCGAAAATCGCCACAATCGCAAAGGTGATAACGGCAGATTTTTCCAGATGTTTATACAGAAACCAGCGAACAGCGAGTGCCACCGCAGACGCGGCGATTAATGCGCCGGAGGCATAATAGATATCCATGGTTTTATATATGGCAAAAAAGATAACCAGGGGAATAAAATCGAGTAGTTGCTTCATAATTGAGTCAGTCCGAAATTTAAAGTTATTTTAAGCACATTGCCATCAGCCGCTTATTTTTAAAGAAAAAAAATATATTACAAATGACTTTGCAATATTTTACCATAAGACGGGCGATGACTATCTTCTTTATCCGCATTCGGTTATAAATCAGTTTAATTATTAGCTGTAAAATTAAATTTTACGTCTTAATACGATATTTCTATTTCCATAAGGGGCAATAATGCCGCAAAGCCGACTTCTGCGCTGGATGCCGGGACTTTCCGTTTTTCTGCACTATGAACGCAAAAACCTGCGTTATGATATCCGCGCCGGGCTTTCTGTTGCCGCGGTCGCATTGCCGGTCGCGATCGCCTATACCGGGCTGATGGGCATTAATGCGATTGTCGGGCTGTATGCTTGTATTCTGCCGATGGTCACTTATGCTTTGTTCGGCTCATCGCGCCAGTTGATTGTCGGGCCGGATGCTGCGACCTGCGCCGTCATTGCGGCGGCAATTATTCCGCTGGCGAAAGGCGACCCGGATACGCTCTGGCAACTGGCGATCATTATGACGCTGATGACCGGGGTCTGGTGTCTGATAGCCGGTCACTTCAAACTTGCCGCATTCGCTGATTTCCTTTCACAGCCAATTTTACAGGGGCTGCTTAATGGTGTGGCGGCAACGATTATTGCCGGACAGATTGGTAATGTGCTGGGTGTCTCCGGGCTGCCGTCTCCGCTGATTGAGCGACTGTTTGCCCTACCCGGAAAATTACATCTGGTTCACTTCCCGACACTGCTGCTGACCGCTGTCAGCCTGGCGGCGCTGTTGCTGCTGGGTAAAATCCGCCGCAACTGGCCGGGCCCGCTGATTGTGATGACTATTGCCACACTGGTCAGCGCCGGGATGGATTTTTCCACGATGGGCATCGCGGTTGTCGGTAATCTGGGGGACGGACTGCCGCACATTAAAATGCCGGCGTTTGACCCGGGGCTGTTGCGTGAACTGGTGATCCCGTCATTAAACTTAGCCGTGATTAGTATCGTCAGCTTTATGATGACGGTTCGCAGCTTTGCCGAGAAAAACGGCTATGCCATCGACGTGGATCAGGAACTGCGCGCGCAGGGCTATATTAACATCGCCTCCGGTTTGTCCCAGGGATTTGCTGTCAGTGCCGCGACCAGCCGGACAGCGGTGAATGACGCCAGTGGAGGGAAAACCCAGATGGTATCATTGATTGCGGCAGGTCTGATCGCGCTGGTGCTGCTCTTTCTGACCGGGTTTTTAGGTCATATTCCGCTGGCGACCCTCGGTGTGGTTCTGATTTATTCGTCCTGGTCGATGTTCAGTATCCGGCAGATATTCTCATTCCGTAAGCGCAATCATTCCGCGTTTACCCTGGCGTTGTTTACCCTGGTCGCTGTCCTGCTGGTGGGATTGATCAACGGTATTGGTTTTGCTGTTCTGCTGGGATTGATGCAGTTTTTGCGCACCGTCTTCCGTCCGACTGACCAACTGCTGGGCGTGGATGAGCAGGGTATGATCCATTCAATGAATAACAGCAATGTGGATATTGATCAGGTTGACGGATTAATAATGTACCGGTTCAATTCCCCGCTGACCTATTTCAATGTCGCTTATTTCAAAAAGCGGGTATTGCAGATGGTGAATACGGCACCGAAACGCCCGGCCTGGGTGGCGATTGATGCAACAGTCAGCTTTATTAACAATGACATGAGTGTATTTACCACACTGAATGAGCTGGTGACAGAGCTGAAAATCAAAGGTGTCACCCTGATTCTGGCGGGACGGCGTACAGAATTGACGCGCTGGGTCTCTGAAAATAAAATCAAACGTAATGATGATGATTTGATTATTGTGCCCGATCTCTATTTTGCTATCCGCCTGATCCAGAGCAAACAGCAAAGCCGCGTAAAAGCGATGGAAGAAGCGCTGTCACAGGCGGAAGACGGCATTACGGATGACGGAAAAAAACCGCAGACTGCGTGATCACCAGCTTATTATCACACAAAATCCGCCCTGCGGACCCCGGCGGAACTGTATGGTCAGATGATGCAGTTCCGCAATGCGTTTCACGATAGATAATCCCAGCCCGCTGCCGGTTTTTTCCTGTCCCGGCGGGCGGTAAAAACGCTCTCCTAACCTGGCCTGTACATCCTCACTGACACCCGGTCCGTCATCTTCAATTACCAACTGTTGCGGGCTGAGTATTAACTGAACATTACCACCATCCCGCCCGTAGCGGACGGCGTTATGCAGCAGATTACGCAGCATGACAGTCAGAAGAAGGTGTTCACCGCTGATAGTTTGTGCAGGATCTGTGATTATTTTGCGCACAGTAACCCGGTGTTCATCCGCCTCATTCTGAGTTTGTGCAACTGCATCACTGATGATATCCGTCCAGCGCAACAGTGTGCAACTGACCGGTTGTGATTGGGATTCCAGTCGCGACAGTGTCAGTAACTGATCCACCAGGCGCGTTGCCCGGTCGATACCGGTTAACAGATTGGCGACAACGTGTTCGCGGGTCGCCGGGTCGTCTCCGGCAATCTGCATCACTTCTGATTGTATCCGCAGGGCTGCCAGCGGACTGCGTAATTCATGAGCAGCATCAGAGGTAAACTGACTCTCCCGTTCCCGTAAATCGCGGATGCGTGTAAATAATCCGTTCAGCGCATCCAGCATCGGTTTTACCTCACGGGGCAGCAACGGCGGGGCAACAGGGGTGAGATCGGCAGGGTTACGGCGCTGTAACTGACGGGCAAGCAGGCGCAATGGCTTCAGTGAACGTGTCAGCAGCCATAAAAACAGCAGCAGCATTACCGGCAGCGCAACCAGCCAGGGAATAACCTGTGCGGTGATAATTTTCAGCCCGGTATCCTCGCGGTACTCCCATTCCTGACCGACCACAATGACATAGTGACCATCGACAGACGGCAGTTGCACAAAGCGCCATTTATCACTGTCATCAATCAGTGAGTCATCACGAAAGCCGGATTTTTTATCGGCAAAGGGAATTTTTCTGCCATTTTCGCCATCATCAAGTACCCGTTCTCCTTGCGGGGTAAAAATAGCAAAGGCGAGAGCATCATCATCCTGTTTTCCCCGGTTACCGGAGAGGATTTTTTTTGTTTTCTTAATTATGGACGGCGGAAGATCCAGATTGGATGGCAAAACAGACAGGCGTTTGGCAAAGGCCATCTGTTGTGTGTCGAATAATTCATTAAGGGATTTTGTGGTCTGGAACCAGGCAAATACGCTGGCGGTGCCCCAGGTTATCAGTGAGAGTAGCAGCAGCAAGCCGCCCAGGCGAAGACGCAGACTAAAGATTTTCATCATTATTACCCAGAATATAGCCGATGCCGTGGCGTGTTTTGATAAATTCGCGGCCTAACTTACGGCGCAGATGGTGGATATGCACTTCGACTGCATTGCTGGATACCTCTTCATCCCAGTTATACAATTTTTCTTCAATCATGGCGCGGGTGAGGACTTTCTGCGGGTTATTCAAAAACAGCGCGAGCAGGGCGAGTTCTTTCCCTTTCAGGGAAACCGGTACGCCGTTGCGGGTGACGGTCATCGCGACAGGATCCATCTCCACATTGCCGTGTGCCAGTTTTGCAGATAATTGTCCATGGCGGCGGCGGATCAGCGCCTGCAGGCGCGCAGCAACTTCCGCCAGGGCAAACGGCTTACACAGATAATCATCCGCTCCCTGCTGTAACCCGCCGACCCGCTGCTCCAGCGCATCACGGGCCGTTAAAATCAGCACCGACTCATCACGGCTCTGCGCCCGCCACTGCCTGAGAATATCCAACCCGTCAATTCCCGGCAGAGACAGATCGAGGATCACCGCATCATAGGGAGCGGAAAACAGCGCCTGCTGCCCGGTTATGCCATCCGTAAACCAATCTACGGTAAAGCCGAGTTTTGTCAGCCCGATTTTCAGTCCGTCGCCAATCAGGCGGTCATCTTCAATTAATAAAATTCGCATTATATTTATCCCCGGGGTATTTACCCAACGTCATTCAAATTGCAGGCAGGCGGCAAGGGAAGACAGGCGGGGAGCATACATTAGTATGTGACCCGGCTGGCTGAGTGCGGACAAAGAACCTGCAAATTGAATGAATAAGGGTATAGCTGTGGTAGTTTTAGCGCAGATGCCACAGGATAACCACCTGTTTTGTCTAAAATTAAAAATATAATTAAAAATAGGCTATCTTTAAGATCCTGTTAAGAACTTAATGGTTAAATGCATCTCATGAAGCAACAATGCTTCCTTATATCAGGAGATAAACAATGAAAAAATTACCTGCACTCGCATTACTTGCTACATTACTGGCCGGCTCCGCAGGCTCCGTTTTTGCTGCAACAAACGGTGGGTTTGAAGGTCCGGGCGCACCATCTGCAACCTCTGCCACCACAACACAAGCAGGCGGATTTAGTGGTCCGGATGCCCGTAAAATGACAGTTGCCGATGCGCTGAAATTATCCGATGACGCAAATGTTGTGCTGCGCGGAAAAATTGTCAGCCAGATTGATAAGAAGCATTACGAATTTAAAGACAGCACCGGCACCATCCGTGTGGAAATTTCCCCGAAACGCTGGGATGGTTTAAAAGTCACCCCGCAGGATGAAATTGAAGTCGAAGGGGAAATAGATAAAGAGTGGAATAAAACCGAGCTGGATGTAAAAGCGGTACGCAAGGTTCAGTAATCACGCAATACTTAGTTTTGAAAATGCCCTGTGATGGTGATGCCAGTCAGGTAAGTAACTGACTGGCTATTTGTTTGAGATTCTATTGTATTTATATGGTTCTTCTTTCCTTCATTCAGATCGTCTGAGTCGTTTTTAGACACAGCTTGAATTAGCGTTAAAAACTGATAATGACAATATGGTAGATGGTGATAATTCAGACAACTAATTTAACGTGATATAATTGGAACAGGCAAACCCCCGAACCAAGGTTTTACAATGGCGTTTAATTGTCCAAAATGCGGCGCCGCATCCTGGACTCGCACCAGCGAGCCGGTAACTGAAGAAACAAAACGCAGCTATCACCAATGTCAGAATATTTTGTGTGGCTGCACATTTACCACCCTGACAAGCGTAGAGCGGTATTTAACAAAACCAGACCCGCAGCCACTGCCAACAGGGTTCCGCCTGCCGGAGAATGCGTTTCCGAAAAGCCATTACGGCGAAAATCAGTTGGATATGTTTTCAGGAAGCATATAACAGGGTGTCAGAACTATGTTTATTGAAGACAATGGAACACGATATGAGATTATCAGGGGGAGTGATGTTGTCAGAGACGGAATGTACCTTGAACTGAGCTTGCCGGATACATATCCTGTAGAGCAACTGGCAGAGATATTTTATTCAGATGTGACTCATGATTTTATTATCAGTATTTTTGCGGACAGTTTGCCGTTATCGGTTATTGAGATACTTGTAGCGGAAGCCAAAGTTTTACTTCCGCTAAAAAAGCCCCTTAATTGAGGGGCATGCTATTAATATGTACTAGCTCAGACCTGATCTGACGGTTTTCACTGGCAGCATACCATCAAATCTGACAGTCTGCTTTGAGCGAGAAGCGAACATGCGATATATTTAAAACACTTACTGGTGGTGATTAAAGTAGATAGATGACAACAGCAATTTTATGAATTGCAATGTTATGAGGTCACAATGTAAGATTTGTTATCTTACAATCAGATTAGCGATAATGAAATGCTTAATGCTCACAAACTTTTAACTTCTCAAAACGATTATTTTATTCTGGTGGGAAAAAATGGGAGTGGTAAAAGCCGACTGCTGCATGATCTGGCAGAGGATCTACATAATTCAGGTTACAACACTATTACTGTATCAAATACTCTATTTGATAAATTTGAAGTTCATCCCCAAAGCCTTTATTATAGCTATATAGGAAGTAAGTTAGGTAGAAACTTCCCTGCTCAAGCAATAAAGAATACTCTTTCAACTGAAAGCCCCAAAAAAGTAAGTCACATTTTTTCAGTTTTAAATCACATAGGATATGAACAAAAAATTGGTATCAAGGTAAAATTTAGGAAAAAATTCAAAGACGCAATTAGATATTCCACAAATGCATTTGATGATTATTATCCAATTTTTTTTTGATAGCAGCGACCAAAAAATACCGGATGAACTTAAAATGGCAATAGATAAAGCCATTCATCAGATAAAGCGTGGCTATAGTGTTTTAGTCTGGCTGACCGGTAATGATAACGTTTTTTATGAGGGTAATTTCGATTCTTATTTAATCTTATTAAAGTTTGAGAGACTTTTAAAAAAAGCAAAAATAATATCCAATATAGAAGTGTTTTTAAGTAAAAATAATCATGTATTCCCCATAAGTCAAGCAAGTTCAGGTGAGTTATCGTTTATCGCTTTACTTGTTCATATTGCTTTTTGCGTAAACGGTTATTCTTTTATATTCATTGATGAACCTGAAAATAGTTTGCATCCAAAATGGCAAAATAAATATTTGGATTTTTTAAGGGGGTCGATTGGTTATAATAAATGTATAGTTGTTGTAGCGACGCATTCACCTATAATTATTACTTCAATATCAGAGAGTAATCAAGCTTCAATTTACAAGCGTGGAGTTTATGGGTTTGAAGAAGTAAATTCTTATGATGACAGTACTGAAGAATTATATATTGATTACTTCGACATACTAACACCTAAAAATAGAGCGCTATCTAACAGATGTGTAGATATTATAGACCAATTTACTATTGGGGAAATTTCATTACAAACAGCGAGGGATCGTTTGTCAAAATTTGAGGAAATGGCAAATGATTCCGCCCAAAAAGAATTCCTTTTAGGTGTAAATTCATTACTTACAAAAGTCAATCATAAAAAACGGAATGACCATGAATAATATTTCATTCCTTGCTGAAGAGCAAGATTTAATGAATCGAGCAATAGCGGAAGGTCATACTTTTTGGGGGGATAAAACTCTTAATTCTCTTAAAGGAAAGATTAAAGATCATTTACGTGAAAAGCAAGAAGAATGCTGTTGTTATTGTTCACGAAATATAGATGATGAATTTAGTATGGTGCTTGATATAGAACATATTATTCCAAAATCAAAGATTACATCTGAAATGTTTGAAATGATGAACCTAGCAGTATCTTGTAAAAGATGTAATATGAGAATTAAAGGAGACGACGTATCATTCATTAATGATGAATTTCAGCATTTTAAAGAAACAGGTGATTACTATCTATCAGGTAGCTATAAATTTATTCATCCTAATCTTGATAGTTGGGATGAAAATCTGATTTACACTGTAGCTCAAGTCAATAGAAAAAAGATGGTTTATTATCAGGTCGTTCAGGATAGTTCTAAAGGGAGCTATGCAAAAAAATACTTTGAGTTGGATAAAATACAAGCAAATACTTTTGATGAAGCGCAGGACGCCACTAGTAGAAAAGAGCCGATAGACCCTACAATCGCCGAAGAATATTCAAGGTTAGTAAATTCTATGTTAGGGCGACAATAAATCTCGTAATATTTTCCGAGAGGGATTCATTAACTTTTAGTTAAAAAAACTGCTCCCAGTACAGAACTGCTTGTCAGATTAGGTTTGGATCTGTGCCATAGCTGTGTATCCAAAGCCAAGTGGCGCTTATAAGCACTTACTTGCCCCAATGGGTGTTTGCTTGGAAAATAAAACCCCTCAGAAGAGGGGTTGGATTACATAAAAATATCGAATGTGGTCGCAATGTGGACATCGCCAGAAATAAATCCTTTTGTTTCATATGATTAGACTGCTAATAAATAGCCCCGGAATGGGGCATTTTTATATCAGCAACCCTCTGACTGCTCAACCCAATTCATCTACCATATCCGCATAAATCCGCTTAATATAATGAACAGACGCCTCTGCTTCGCCTGTATTTATTGCAAAGCCCATTTTGTCTGCGGTTATTATCTGAAATTCACCAAATAACCGCAGCATGACAAACAGTGCCTGCCAGTTATTTTCCGGGACTGCATCAGAATAGGTATCTGATATAGCCTGTATTTCTTCTTTGGTCAGATAACGGGACAGATATTTTCCGGCTTTACCGGTAGTGAGGTTAAAGCCGTGTGTACAGCCGATTTTCCAGTCAAGCATCTGCATAAATGCCGGGCGGATGACATTGTCAGTCATCTCTTTGGCAAAGGTGATTTCATTTCTTGCCAGACCTTTTGCCACATTGGTGGCGCACCACCAGAACTCATTGGCGGTTTCTGCAAATAAACGGGCATCCGGCGGGGGGATAAAATAACTGCTTTCATCTGCGGGAGGCAGCGAATCAAATAAATTGTCTTTATCCAGCCAGAGAATACTCAGGCTGTCGTGTGTGTGATCCGTGCTTATGTGACTGACGGGTAATAAAGTCAGATCAATACGATGAGCACCTTCATAGGTCATCAGATAGGTATATCCCCCTTATTCATTCAAACTGCAGGTTTGTTGGCTGCGTGAAGCCAGCCGGGTCACATACTGATGTATGCTCCCCGCCTGTCTTCCCTTGCCGCCTGCCTGCATCTTGAATGACGTTGGGGGCATGCCGCACGTGCAGGCGCATCTTTATTCTCCGGTAACATATCATCGGGGCATTGTTGTAATACCGGAACACCTAAGTGTACTTCCCACGAACGGACTGATTTAGCTGCGTTAATATCCTGTACAAAAAAGACTAAGTCAAAATCCTGATATTTATCTTTTTTGACCTGCTTATTTGCCCGTGAGCCATTAAGAATAACCGCTCTGATATTATCGTCAGACTGCGCACAGCAAAGAATTGCCTGAGAAATAGTATCATCACTTCGCATCATCCGGCTCCGGTAATAAAAAATAAAAACCCCGTCAGACAGACGGGGCAGATAATAACGAATTACTGATAATCATTAATCGATTGTGATTGGGTAAATAACTGATAAAACCGGAACAGATAAATAATCATCAGACCGCTGATAACGTTATTTAAGAACAACACGATGACCATCGTAATATGTTCATTCGGCATCGGTAACCGGCTGAGTAACATGACGGATGCCTGTTTCAGCGCAAACCAGATCAGAATAGCCGGCAGCAGTGTTCTTATATTTTTCATCGCAATATTACCGCTGATTTTAATCGCGGTGAAAATACTGTTTTTTTCGGTGAACATCACGATAGGCGCGAGAGCCAGCAGCATAGCCAGTACCAGACCCGGTAAATACATGGCGACCAACCCGAGAGCTATCACCAGTGAACAGATAAGCAGCAGAACTAACATGCGTGGCATGCGTCCGGCAGAGCCGGTGATTGCCTGAACGGCCGTCAGCCTCTCGCCCTGTGATGCGCTTAATACCAGAAAAATTATGGATGTCACAAAAATAGCGTTGCCCAACAGAGAGCCTAAAATACTGCCCAGCCCGGTTTTCAGCATCTGCCATTGATCGTCGGCTGTCAGTGCAGCGACTGCGCGCTGAAATTCGCCGGAACCCTCATTAATATAGGTGGATTCCAGCATACGGATGATATCCGTTCCGTTAGAGTTATAAGTCAGCAGGACGTTGAGCGCTACGGCAATAACGGCGGTGAGCAGCGAAATAACCAGAACAGATGCAGCCTGATTGCGGAAAAAATTAAGACTGTCGCGGGCAAGGCCTGACACCGACATGGACATGAAATAACTCCTGTAGACATGAATTCAAATGCTTTACGTAATTGTAAAACAAAATGGCAGGGAGTGTAACCTGCCTGTCCGGCAAAAATACAGGATTCAGGCATCGCAGGATAAACAACAATCACAAAAATACACATTTTAGTAACAAAAATAAAACAGCGATAAAGACTGAAAGATACACATCGGATGTTTAAAATTGATATAAACCACCCGAATTATTAATGCGCTAAAAATGATGAAATACATTATTGACTCAAATCAATAAAAGAAATAAATCCCGTGAAATAATAAATCCGAATTTATGTGATTATTGGTTTTTTATTTAAATGTTGTGATCTGTCTTGGATCATAATTCGATTTAACGCTGTATATTTCAAACTGTATTTATTGTAATTTTTTTCTTTTTTTTTAGGATGGGATAGATAATGAAAAAGCTTTCTGCTGTGTTTTTAGCACTGGCAACGGTTTTGCCGTCAGTTTCAATTGCGCACCAGGCCGGTGATATGATTATCCGCGGCGGTACAGCAACTGTACGCCCGAATACCGGTTCACCTAACGTATTAGGCGAAGTAGGGCCGGGTGTTGGTTCTTTTGAAGCCAATAATAATACTCAGCTAGGTTTAACCTTTACTTATATGGCAACTGATAATATCGGTGTTGAATTATTAGCTGCTACTCCGTTTGAACATAAAATTTCCACTCCGGGAACGGGTGAAATTGCATCTGCCAAACATTTACCACCAACGCTGATGGCGCAATATTATTTCCGTACAGCGGAAGATAAATTACGTCCGTATCTTGGTGTTGGTGTGAACTACACCTTCTTCTTTGATGAAGGATTTAACGACAACGGTAAAAATGCCGGTTTAAGTGACCTGAGCATGAGTGGCTCATGGGGTGTTGCAGCACAGGCTGGTCTGGATTATCAGTTGGATGATCACTGGTTACTGAACGCCTCTGTATGGTGGATGAATATCGAAACTGACGTGGATTTCAAAGCCGGTGGCGAAGATTTTTCTTACAAAACCCGTCTTGACCCGTTTGTCTTTATGTTCGGTGCCGGTTACAAATTCTGATAACCGCATAAGCTGAAAATAGCTGAAAAAGAAAACGGCGCCTGAAAAGAGCGCCGTTTTTTTATATCTGAGGCCGCATCATCGCAGCTTCATTGAGTTAATCACCAGTCTTACACCCGGGACTTTACGCGCGGTATTCACAGCAAGATTCGCTTCATTCTCGCTTGAGACAAACCCGCTGAGCTGTACTTTGCCTTTAAAGGTTTCCACGCTGATTTGGGTGGATTTAATGCCTTTTTCACCCAGTAATGCTGTTTTTACTTTTGTCGTGATCACGGAGTCATCAAAATAGCCTCCGGTGCCTTCGCTTGTAGCACTCGGGGCACAGGCGGACAGCGTAAACGCCATAAACATGACAACAAAGAGTGATGTGACCAGTTTCATGTATTTCATTATGTTCTCCTTATTACCGAGGCAATGAGAGCCTGACACTTCGAGTATTAATGAAATCAATATGATTCACAACAAGAATAATCCACCAATACCAGCGCGTTAAACGAAATAATCACAATTGTGTCGCGTTTTTCATTTTCTGCGTAAATTCCCGTAGTTGTTCGCACATCAGCGGCACATTATCCAGATGTTCTGCAATAATATTTACGACGGCTGAGCCGGAAATTGCCCCCGCAGCACCATTTTTCAGTGATTCCCGCACTTGTTCCGGCTCGGATATTCCGAAGCCCTGAATCGGCGGAGCCGCTTTATACGCATTCAGTTTACCCGCCAGAGAGGCGAGAGACTTTTCTGCCCGGTTTTCTGTCCCGGTAACACCTGCGCGGGAGAGCAGGTAGGTGTAGCCTTTTCCGGCGGCGGCAATCGCTTGTAATAATGCATCGTCTGCATCCGGCGGGCAGATAAAGATAGGTGCGATATTATTAGCCAGCGCAGCTTCACGGAAGGGCTGTGATTCATGCAGAGGCACATCAGCAATTAATACCGAATCCACACCGGCGGCTGCCGCATTGGCATAAAACTGATTTATCCCGCCATGAAAAACCAGATTGGCATACATCAGCAATCCGATAGGTAATTGCGGATATTTTGCGCGGATCTGCGCTATCAGCTCAAAACAGCGGGCAGGAGTAATACCGGCGGCAAAGGCGCGCAGATTGGCATCCTGAATGGTCGGACCGTCTGCCAGCGGATCAGAAAACGGAATACCGAGCTCAAGTGCATCCGCACCACCTGCCACGAGGGCATCAATTATCTGCAAAGAGACCTCAGCGGACGGGTCGCCGAGCGTGACAAACGGCACAAAAGCACCCTGGTTGCGGGCAGTCAGCTGCTGAAAAAGTTGTTCATACCGGCTCATCAGAAATCCCCTCTTTCTTTAAGAATGTCATAAACAGTGAAAATATCTTTATCACCCCGTCCGGAGACATTGACGATAAGAAGTTGTTCTTTTTCCGGATTTTCGCGGATCATTTTCAGTGCATGCGCAAGGGCATGGGCGGATTCCAGTGCCGGGATAATCCCTTCGTGGCGGCTTAGTGCTTTAAAGGCGTCAAGAGCCTCATTATCGGTTGCAGAGACATAGTCTGCCCGCCCGATGGCATTCAGATGCGCGTGTTGTGGCCCGACAGACGGGAAGTCCAGCCCGGCAGAAACAGAGTAAGATTCTTCAATCTGGCCGTCTTCTGTCTGCATCATCGGCGATTTCATGCCGAAATAGATACCAACGCGTCCGTGTTTCAGCGGTGCGCCGTGCTCGCCGGTTTCAATACCGTGTCCGCCCGGCTCGACACCAATCAGGCTGACGGATTCATCAGGGATAAACCCGGCAAATGCGCCGATAGCATTAGATCCACCGCCGATACAGGCGATCACCGCATCCGGCAGGCGACCTTCGCGCTCCAGAATCTGTGCACGGGCTTCATCACCGATCATGCGCTGAAATTCGCGAACAATGGTCGGGTACGGGTGCGGACCTGCCGCTGTGCCTAACAGATAGTGCGCGCGTTCATAGCTTCCGCTCCAGTCGCGCAGTGCTTCATTACAGGCATCTTTCAGGGTGGAAGAACCGCTGTGAACCGGGATCACTTCCGCCCCCATCAGGCGCATACGGAAAACGTTAGGCGATTGGCGCTCCACATCTTTCGCGCCCATATACACGCGGCATTTCATTCCCAGCAGCGCACAGGCAAGAGCAGTCGCCACACCGTGCTGACCGGCACCGGTTTCTGCAATAATTTCAGTTTTACCCATGCGTTTTGCCAGCAGTGCCTGTCCCAGAACCTGGTTGGTTTTATGTGCGCCGCCGTGCAGTAAATCTTCCCGCTTGAGATACAGTTTGGTGTTGCTGCCCGCTGTCAGGTTTTTACATAGTGTCAGTGCAGTCGGGCGGCCTGCATAGTTTTTCAGGAGATCGGTAAATTCGCGCTGAAATTCCGGGTCTTCTTGTGCGGCAATAAAGGCATCTTCCAGTTGATCCAGTGCCGGGATTAAAATCTGCGGGACAAATTGCCCGCCGAACTCGCCAAAATAGGGATTTAACTTACTCATTTTTTTGATCCTTTCCAGTTAAGTCGTTAGGCAACATATTTATGTAATATTTCAAACAGGATACGAATTTTTTCAGCATCTTTAATGCCGGGGGCCGATTCTGCGCCCGAGTTGAAATCCAGCCCGGTTGCAGCGCAGGAGGCAGCCGCAAGGCAATTTTCTGCATTCAGCCCACCCGCAAGGGTAAAGGGCACCGGCAGCGAGGCGGGCAGTGTTGTCCAGTCGAATGTGTGTCCGGAGCCGCCTTTGCCGTTATCCAGCACCAGCCGCACTACGCCGTCAGGTACGGTAATCTCCGGCTGATGTGACATATCCAGCGCTTTCCAGATTTCACACTGCACCGGCAGATGCAGGCGGAGCATCGCGATATCATGAGCATCTTCGCTGCCGTGCAACTGAACGGCATGCAGTTTCAGACGGCGGGCAATGGCGGCAATCTCTGCCGGGTCGTGATTGCGGAACACACCGACATACGCCAGCGGCGCGCCGGATATAACAGTAGCGGCCTGAGTTTCATTCACGCAGCGCGGGGAATCACTGACAAATATCAGTCCGCCGAATGTGCCACCGGCATCATAGACGGTGCGGGCATCTTCTGCGCGGGTCAGCCCGCAGACTTTGTGTTCACCGAATATCAGGCGGCGGATGGCAAAATCCAGATCCGGCTGAGCCATAATTGCACTGCCGATCAGAAAACCATTGGCATACGGGGAGATCTCCCGGATGTGCCGATGCGTGGTAATGCCTGATTCGCTGATAACAATGCAGCCGGCCGGAATACGCGGCGCAAACGCTTTTGTGCGGTTGCGGTCAATAGAGAGATCGCGTAAATCACGGTTATTAATACCAATGACTTTCGCCTCCAGATGAATGGCGCGGGTCAGTTCCTCTTCTGTACTGACTTCTGTCAGCACGCCCATGTTCAGAGAGTGAGCAAGGGTCGCGAGAGAGTGATATTCCGCGTCATTGAGCACAGACAGCATCAGTAAAATTGCATCAGCCCCGTAATGGCGCGCCAGATAGACCTGATAGGCATCAATCATAAAATCTTTGCACAATACCGGCTGTGAAATCTGCGCGCGCACCCGGCGCAGATAGTCATGCTGTCCCTGAAAGTATTTTTCGTCAGTCAGGACGGATACCGCGGCTGCATAAGGCGCATAAGCTATAGCAATCTCTTCAGGATTAAAATCCTGCCGGATCAGTCCTTTGGATGGCGATGCTTTCTTACATTCTAAAATATACACTGTTTTTGTGCTGCTCAGCGCCTGATAAAAATCCCGGTCACTCGGTTGTAATGTATCAGCGAAATCCAGCAGTGGCTCTTGTTTCTTCCGCTCAATCAATGAGATGCGTTTATCACTAACTATTTGTTCTAATACGGTGCCTTTCATGGTCATTATCCTCTCGCGGCCAGGGCGGTGACGCGCTCAAAGGCGTTGCCACTGTGGATCATTGCCAGCGCATGGTGTGCATTGGCTCGTAAATCTTCGTTATTATTAAGTTTCATCAGCAGGGCGACATTGGCGGCAACCGCATGGTTATGCGCGGCCGTGCCTTCACCCTGCAGTAACCGGGTCAGTAACTGACGATTTTCGTCCGGTGTGCCGCCGCGTAATTCATTCATGTTATAAGCCGGTAATGCAAAATCATCAGCTGTCAGGCTGTATTCACGAATTTCCCCGTTATGCAGTTCTGCAACCTGTGTCGCGGCATGAAGGGAGACTTCATCCATGCCGCCGCTATGAACGACCGCCGCCCGCTGATAACCCAGTACTTTCAGGGTTTGCGCGACAGGGCGGATAAGCGCCGGGCTGTAAACACCAATCAGTGCCACCGGCGGGCGGGCCGGGTTGATTAGTGGTCCGAGGACATTAAACAGTGTGCGGGTTTTCAGCTGCTGGCGCACCGGGGCGGCAAAACGGAAGCCGTCATGATAGTGGGGTGCAAACAGAAAACAGACGCCGACATCATCCAGGGCGCTGCGCGATATCTCAGCCGGGGTATCAAGCGCGATACCGAAGGCATTGAGTAAATCAGACGATCCTGTCTTGCTTGAAACGCTGCGGCTGCCATGTTTGGCGACTTTTATACCGCAGGCAGCGGCAACAAATGCGCTGGCAGTCGAGATATTGATACTGTCGGAGGCATCACCGCCGGTGCCGACAATATCACTGAAACGATAATCCGGACGGGGAAATGCCCGTGCATTGTCCAGACAGGCTTGTGCGGCTCCTGCGATTTCGTCCGGCTGTTCGCCGCGCATTTTCATGCTGATTAAGGCGGCGGCAAGCTGTGTTTCACTCAGTTCACCACGGATAATCGCAGAGAACAATTCGCGGCTTTCAGCCTGGTTCAGTGCTTCGCCCCGGTATAGTTTTTCAAATAATGTTTGCATCTCTCTATTCCTTCATCTGTTTTTTATGTTTTTTTTCAGGGTTGAGTTATGCCTGTGCCCATTCCAGCGTGTTTGCCAGCAATGCCGCACCTTCCGGGGTTAAAATTGATTCAGGGTGAAATTGTAATCCGCAGACTTTGTGTAACTCATGGCGCACCGCCATCACAATATTGTCGCTGGTGGCACAAATTATCAGTGCCGCCGGGGTAATTTCTGCGGCAAGTGAATGATAACGGGCCACTTTCATCGGATTCGGCAGGCCGCGGAACATGGCTTGGTTATCATGTTGCAGCAGGCTGGCTTTGCCGTGCAGTACCGTACCTGCGCTGCTGACTTTGCCGCCATAAGCTTCAATAATTGCCTGGTGTCCGAGGCAAATCCCGATGACCGGGTAACGCCCGGTGACAGCGCGCAGCACCTGTGGCTGACAGCCTGCATCTGCCGGTTTACCGGGACCCGGTGAGAGCACCAGAACCGGATTATGCATCTCTTCCAGAGCGGCAAGAATAATGTCTGCCGCAACCCGGTTGCGGTAAATCACCACTCTGTGTCCCTGTGCGCGGAACTGATCGACCAGGTTGTAGGTGAAAGAATCGACATTATCGAGCAGTAAAATATCGGCCATCAGAATGTCTCCTCTGCGTGATGTGCGCGGGTGATTGCGCGGATCACCGCACGGGCTTTGTTGCGGTTTTCATCGGCTTCTGCCTGCGGGTCGGAATCCAGTACTACGCCGCCGCCAGCCTGAACGGTGGCGATACCGTTTTCAACATACGCGGAGCGGATAACAATGCAGGTATCAAACGTACTGTCGCCGCGAAAGTAGCCGACCGCACCGCCGTAACTGCCGCGGCGGATTTTTTCTGTCTGTGCAATCAGTTGCATGGCGCGGACTTTAGGCGCACCGGTCAGCGTACCCATATTCATACAGGCCTGATAAGCATGAAAAATGTCCAGGTCATTACGTAGTTCGCCGGTTACGCGGGACACCAGATGCATCACAAACGCATAGCGATCCACTTTTGTCAGCTCTGCCACACTGCGGGTGCCGGGGCGGCAGATGCGGGCGAGATCGTTACGGGCCAGATCCACTAACATAAAATGTTCGGCAAGCTCTTTCTGATCAGTGCGTAAATCCAGTTCCAGGCGGCTGTCTTTATCTGCATCAACACTGCCGTCTGCATGTAAGCCACGGGGACGGGTACCCGCAATCGGATAGATTTCAATCAGACGGGTTGCCGGGTCATATTTCAGTGCGCTTTCCGGTGACGCGCCGAACAGGGTAAAATCGCTGTCCTGCATATAGAACAGATACGGGCTCGGATTACGGCTTTTCAGGACACGGTAAGCGGCCATCGGCGACGGACAGGGTAACTGAAAGCGGCGTGATGGCACGACCTGGAAAATATCACCCTGAACGATGTATTGTTTTAAGTCGGTGACAATGCGGCAGAATACATCATCTGAATGTGACGTTGTCACATTTATGTCTGCACCGGACACAACAGCGGAATCAGTGATTTCATTTGCCAGCGCAGCGAATAATGCAGTGTGTTGTGATGCCAGGCGCACCTGTTCCGTTTTATCATCCGTAAATGTGAGGGTGATTAGCTCGCTGGTTTGTTGCTGATGATCAATGGTCAGCAGAGTTTCTGCCAGATAAAAGCAGTAATCCGGGCAATTATTCTCCGGTGTTACTGCCGGTAACGTTTCAAAATTGGCGACCAAATCATAACTGAACAGACCGCCGCAGAATAAATTCCGGCGGTCATCAGGCAGTGACGGCAGGTTCATCAGGGTGCGCAATACATCAAATACAGAATCTGCGCACAGGCGGGTGTCTTCATCGGTATCCGCAACAGGCGGTGTAAAGCTGACTGTCAGCCTGTTTTCGGTAATTTTGCAGGCCGCTTTTTCCGCCAGTTGTGCACATAGTGCCGGTAACAGCGCCGCACCGTTTGTATTCAGGGCTTCTATGGTTACGGTATGACCCAGGCAGCGGATCCGCAGAGCACTGTGCAGAATGAGCAGACTTTTTAAATTTGCCTTAGAGGTTATTTCAGCGGATTCTAATAACAGCGTTGCCGGGCGTTGTGCACAAAGTGCGGTAAAAACAGCGGCAGGATCCGGCTGGTAGTGTGGATAATCAATCCGGGTTATGTGTGTGAAAATCGGGCTGTTCATTATTATTTACCTTATCTCATGAATATTTTTGCCATAAAAAAACCCGCCACGGGGGCGGGTTCTGTGCTTTGATTCAGCCTGTCAGCTGACATGCACGCACAACCATTCCGCCCGACGGGAAGAGTTACGCCACCAACGATTATTTAGTTTGTGCATGTTCATGGGATGTCCTTTATGAAATCAGTGATTAAATATACCTCGTTCCGCGTACTAGTAAACTAGATCACGATTGGTGTGTCAAGGATATTTGTGGAATACTACGCCTCCCCGGGAAAAGCCCGGGTAAGCAGGCAGTTGTCAGAGAGAATAAAGAGGAGACGCGATGGAGCCGGAAAACACAGGTATAGACCGGGAGTGCTATGATTTACATAGCCATACCACAGCGTCAGACGGCATTCTGACACCAGAGCAATTACTGGACAGAGCCATGGAGATGGGTGTGACAGTGTTAGCGATTACTGATCACGACACGACAGATGCACTTCCTGTTGCGCATCATTATCAGCAGACACATAATTTGCCGCTGAAAGTGATTAATGGTGTTGAAATATCAACGCTGTGGGAACATCATGAAATTCATATTGTCGGGCTGAATATTGATATTCTGCACCCGGCGATGACAGAATTATTAGCGCAGCAATCAACGCGCCGCCGTGAGCGCGGAATGTTGATAGGTGAGCGCCTGGAGAAAGCCGGGATCCCCGGCACCTGGGAAGAGGCGTGCGAACTGGCGCAGGGTGGCGAAGTCACCCGCGGGCATTTTGCCAGGGTGTTGATTGCCCGGAAAGTAGAACCCACTATCCCGAAAGTATTTAAACGCTTCTTAGCCCGCGGAAAAACGGGCTATGTGCCGCCGCAGTGGTGTGAAATCAGTGAGGCGGTTGATGCTATTCATGCCGCTGGTGGTCAGGCGGTGCTGGCGCATCCCGGTCGCTACGGGTTATCCGCCAAATGGCTGAAACGGCTGTGTGATTTCTTTAAACAGACCGGCGGCGATGCGATGGAAGTGGCACAGTGCCAGCAGGCACCGGATGAGCGCCGGGTACTGGCGGAATATGCATTAACATACGGATTAAAAGCCTCTCAGGGATCCGATTTTCATCAGCCGTGTTCGTGGATAGAACTGGGCCGTAAATTGTGGTTACCGGGCGGCGTTATACCAGTCTGGCAGGATTGGTCGTGAAGGATTAACAGAGGAAATATAATGGGCCAGATGTTTCATATTCATCCTGATAACCCACAGGCGCGCGTAATCAAGCAGTGCGTGGAGATTATCAACAAAGGCGGTGTGGTCATTTATCCGACCGATTCCGGCTATGCTATCGGCTGCCGCCTGGAAGATAAAGACGCATTACAGCGGATTTGCCGCCTGCGGCAGATTGACAGTAATCATAACTTTACCCTGATGTGTCGTGATTTATCCGACATTTCGACCTACGCTCAGGTGGATAACAGCGTATTTCGTTTAATCAAAAATAATACGCCGGGTAATTACACCTTTATTCTGCGGGCAACAAAAGAAGTGCCCCGTCGTCTGATGAGTGAAAAACGTAAAACAATCGGGATGCGGATACCGGCTAACCCGATTGCTATGGAACTGCTCGCCGCAATGGGTGAACCTATTATGTCTGCCAGCCTGATCCTGCCGGGTAATGATTTTGCGGAATCTGACCCGGAAGAGATCAACGATAATCTCGGCAAACAGGTGGATCTGGTGATCAACGGCGGGTATATCGGTCAGCAGCCGACAACCGTGATTGACCTGACCGATGATGTACCGGTTATTGTCCGTGAAGGTACCGGGGATGTTTCACCGTTCCTGTAACCGCCGCTGATGTGCATGGCATGTGTAAAATTGCGTTAGCGCCGTGCATGAACCTGTGTATAATGTTGCGGTTGATTTTCATGACGCCTGTGAAGGCGACAGCAGAGGGTGCTCAATGAGCCAGAAGACAGAAAAGTTACAGAAAGTATTAGCCCATGCAGGGCATGGTTCGCGCCGTGAAATTGAAGGCTATATCGAAGCGGGTCGTATCTCAATTGACGGAAAAACTGCCACACTCGGCGACCGTATTGATGTAAATACCAGTGCAAAAATCCGTTTTGACGGACGCGTGCTGGGTGTGAAAGATGCACAAAAAAATCCGTGTCGTGTACTGGCATACTATAAACCGGAAGGGGAATTATGTACCCGTAATGATCCGGATGGCCGTCCGACCGTTTTTGACCGTTTACCTAAAATTCAGGGGGCGCGCTGGATTGCCGTTGGTCGCCTGGATGTTAATACCAGTGGTCTGCTGTTATTCACAACCGACGGTGAGCTGGCAAATCGCCTGATGCACCCGAGCCGGGAAGTGGAACGCGAATATGCGGTGCGTGTATTCGGTGAAGTGGATGACGCCAAGCGTAATCAGTTACTGAAAGGTGTTCAGCTGGAAGATGGTCCGGCTTCATTCCGCGCGCTGAAATTTAAGGGCGGAGAAGGGATCAACCAGTGGTTTAACGTCACTCTGACAGAGGGTCGTAACCGGGAAGTCCGCCGTATGTGGGAAGCCGTGGGTGTGCAGGTCAGCCGCCTGATCCGCGTCCGTTACGGGGATATCGATTTACCTAAAGCGCTGCCGCGTGGCGGGTGGGTTGAACTTAACCTGGAAAAAACGAATTACCTGCGCGAATTAGTGGGACTGGCACCTGAAATAACAACAAAAGTGTCAGTGGAAAGTGACAAGCGCCGTATCAAAGCGAATCAGATCCGCCGTGCGGTAAAACGTCATGCTCTTCCGGGAGCCGGCGCACCGAAGCGTGCTTCCGCCCGTCCTGCCTCTTCCCGTCAGGGAACCGGTGTTACTCAGAAGCGCCGGGCAGGGAAATAACCGCGTTTTTGCGGAAAACATATATTTTTGTGTGTTCAGACAGCTGAGTAATATTATAAACGCCCGTAGTGAGTGACTGCGGGCGTTTTTTTATGTCCGGATCATGCAAATAACCATCAGGTACGCTAAGATATTCTGTCTGTGCTTTCATCTGCAGGCCTGTTCCGGTAAAAGATCTTTTTTGTGAAGGAGATGAATATCGCGATAACCAGATATAGCCTGTTTGCGCTCATCTGTTTTCTTCAGGGATGTGATGACAGCACACAGACTGAAATGCCCGAACAGAGCCGGTATTACTTTAGTAATGTTACCGGGGACGATCTTTTTTTTACGCTGAACGGGAAAAATATTCATGCTGCTCACCGGGAAAGCGGCATGCTTTATTTACCGGTCGGGCTGAATCATCTGGAAACACCCCAGGGTCAATCTATTCAGTTTATCACCTATCCGGGTAACAGCGGGGGTATTATTAATCCTTCACGCGCGCGTTATTATTCCTACACTATTTATGATGACGAAATGCTGCATTCTCCGATGTTTAATTCCCTTGTAAAGCAATTTGAATTTGACGGGCATTATTATCAGGGACCGCTGCGCACCAGTAATGCGGAGCTTATCGATAATAATATTTTCAAGTGCCGGTATCCCGGGGAAGTAGCAGATGTAAAAGCAGAACTGGAAAGTTATGTTGCAGGTAAAAAGGGAATGCTGACCATTTGCTTTAATGAACCTGAGTTTCGTCAGTTCCTGGAATATCATCCGCGCGGGGTGCGTTTATTACCGGAAAGTACAATTATTACACCTGACCAGGATGCTGAAGTTACGTTTACGTATCGTCTGCGCGATTTTAATTTTGCCGATCCACAGTTACAGCAGGGCGAAAAAGAAATAGCTGCGATACTGACAGAATATCAGCACCAGAAGGATGTGAATAAAAAACACGATATATACAACCGCTATCATACGGTTCTGATGTCTATGGCGCAGCACTACCGGCAGGCGACACTGCGCCGGGAAAAAGATAATACAGCTGAAAAAGAGGAAAGCCGGAAATTCAGCGATTTTATTCAGGAATCGGGCGAAATCTTTGGTGCCGGGATATTACCTCTTACAGAGGATGATTTACCCCCGGCACACTAATATACCCTTATTCATTCAAACTGCAGGTGTGTTGGCTTCGGTCAACCAGCCGGGTCACATACTGATGTATGCTCCCCATCTGTCTTCCCTTGCCGCCTTCCTGCATCTTGAATGACGTTGGGTAGATACCCTTATTCATTCAAACTGCAGGTTCGTTGGCGGCGTGAATGATGTTGGATATAGTGCTGCTGACCTTATTCCGCAGGTCCGGCTTTCCGGCCCGGCTGTGCATCAAAACTTATTCCGTTTTTACCCGCACTGTCATTACACATGACATACAGATATGTCGGCATAATATCTGCCGGTGTTTTCAGTTTTTCAGACGCTTCATCAGGAAATGCACCGGCACGCATTGCAGTACGGGTGCCGCCCGGATTAATGCAGTTGGTACGCAGCCCGGTTCCCGCATATTCCTGAGCAAGCACCTGCATCATACCTTCTGTCGCAAATTTGGAAACGGCATAAGCTCCCCAGCCCGCGCGGCCTTCACGACCCACACTTGATGATGTAAAGACCAGTGAACTCTGCGGTGCGCGCAGCAGAAGCGGCAGCAGTGCCTGTGTCAGCATAAAAGTGGCATTCACATTTACCTGCATTACATCCTGCCACAACTGCGGCGGTTGTTCCGTCATCGGTGCAACCACGCCGAGAATCCCCGCATTATGCAAAACGCCGTCAAGATGCGGTACGGCGTGTGCCAGTACAGCGGCAAAATCGCGGCACTGTTCCGCTGTCAGTGTCAGCAGATCATGGCAATAAACGCGGGGAGTGATACCGTATTTCTGTGCAATTTCATCGCTGACTGCCCGTAATTTACTCTCTGTGCGCCCCGTAAGAATAAGGTCTGCGCCGTAACGTGCGTAGGTGAGAGCGGCTTCCCGGCCTATCCCGTCACCGGCACCGGTTATCAGAATAACTTTATTTTTCAGGGCATCAGGCGAGGAAGGGGTAAAGCGGGATACATCATTATTATGCATGGCAGATAACTCCGGAAAAGCGAATGAACGGGTATCACATCACAGACGTGGTGTGAATCCGTTTTTATCATACCGTCCTCAGGGCGTGATTGCCATCAAGGGTTACAAAACTAGTTGAGCATTTATCAGTTTTTTTAGTTAAAATAGCAGCATTCAATTTTTCAGTATTAAGGTGTGCCGGTGGAGTTTCTCTCACAATACGGTTTGTTTCTTGCAGAAACCGTAACAATTGTTCTGGCAATCATTGCCATTGTTGTATTTTTTGTCATGCTCAGCATCCGTAAGGGGCAGTCTTTAGGTAAATTGCGTCTGACTGATCTGGGGGAAAACTACCGTGACAGACAGCGTGAAATGCAACATGCCCGCATGAGCGAAGCAGAGCAGAAAATCTGGAATAAAGCCTTTAAAAAACAACAAAAAAACGAAGATAAAAAAGATAAAAACAATGCGAAAGACGGGCAGACCCGTTTACGCAAGCCATGTGTTTATGTTATCGATTTTAAAGGCAGTCTGGATGCTCATGAAGTTGAGTCCCTGCGTGAGGAAATTACGATTATCCTGTCTGTCGCAGAAAGCGGGCTGGATGAAGTCCTTATTCGCCTCGAAAGCCCGGGCGGACTGGTTCATGCATATGGTCTGGCAGCGGCACAATTGACGCGCTTACGTGAAAAAAATATCCGTATCACCATCGCTGTGGATAAAGTGGCTGCCAGCGGCGGCTATATGATGGCGTGTGTGGCAGACAAAATTGTGGCAGCACCGTTTGCTATCCTCGGCTCGATTGGTGTGGTGGCACAGGTCCCGAATATTCACCGTCTGCTCAAGAAAAACGATATTGATGTAGAGATGCATACCGCCGGTCAATATAAACGTACACTGACCTTTATCGGACAGAATACAGATGAAGGGCGTGAAAAATTCCGTCAGGAACTCGATGAAACACACGTTCTGTTTAAAAGCTTTGTGTCTGAGAACCGTCCGTCACTGGATATTGAAAAAGTGGCAACCGGTGAACACTGGTACGGCACACAGGCAAAAGATCTGGGTCTGGTTGATGAAATCGCGGTCAGTGATGATTTAATTATTGCAGCAATACCTGATCACGAAGTGATTCAGGTGCGCTATTTCCGCCGCAAACGTCTGATCGATAAACTGACGCAAAGTGTTATGCTAAGCGCAGATCGTCTTATTCTGCGCTGGTGGCAGCGCGGGAACGGACCGGTCGGAAAATAACCGGAAATAAAAATGAATTAACGGCAGCTCAGGCTGCCGTTATTGTTTCTGCACGTTTATACCTGACGTCAGCCGACTAAATGATATTGCTCTGACATAGTATGTGCGAGATGTTTAAACATATTAAATGCAGCGGCACTTTTGAGTGTCGGCAAACCCTGGTCGTCTAAAAAGTATTCACCTTTAAAAACCAGTACGCCACATTTTTGTTCGACATCATCAGCGATCATTCCTTCAATGAAGTCGTCATGTTCCTGTATGATTTTATTCGCTTTTTCTAACAGTTCGGCTTTACCGGCGGCGATGGTTTCTTTTTGCATTTTGTGAACTCCTTTAAAAAATATTTTGTTGCGCATCACTATTTATCAGGTAAAGTGTGGGTTTTTCAAGATCCCCGCACTTTTGCGGGATGACTGCTTGCGTAATACACTTTAGCGACGGCGATATTAAAAATACATCATTTCACGACATATGTTTTGAGTTGAAACAAAGCATTAGTATAAAAAGAGTTGATCTATTACGAAAGTGCCGCAATATAAAAGAAATGTATTTAACGCAAAAATTGGCGTTTTTATAACCGCCCCGAAAATTTAGGTAATGATAATTATGGGTAAAGCTCTGGTCATCGTGGAGTCCCCGGCAAAAGCCAAAACGATTAACAAGTATCTCGGCAAAGACTACGTGGTGAAATCCAGCGTCGGTCACATCCGGGATCTGCCGACAAGTGGTTCTGCTGCCCGTAAACCGGCGGTGGCAGGCGACAAAGTAAAAGACAAAGTAAAGAAAGTTAAAAAAAGACGAACGTACCGCGCTGGTCAGCCGTATGGGCGTTGACCCGTTTAACGGCTGGGAAGCGAATTATCAGATCCTGCCGGGTAAAGAGAAGGTCGTATCGGAATTACAGCACCTTGCCAGTGACGCCTCTCACATCTATCTCGCGACGGACCTTGACCGCGAAGGGGAAGCCATTGCGTGGCACCTGCGGGAAGTTATCGGTGGTGATGACAGTCGTTTCAGCCGTGTTGTCTTTAACGAGATTACAAAAAATGCCATTACCCAGGCGTTCGAACAGCCCGGTGAACTGAATATTGATCGGGTGAATGCTCAGCAGGCGCGTCGTTTTATGGATCGCGTGGTGGGCTACATGGTGTCCCCTTTGCTGTGGAAAAAGATTGCCCGCGGTTTATCTGCCGGTCGTGTACAGTCTGTGGCTGTGCGCCTGATTGTTGAGCGCGAGCGCGAAATTAAAGCCTTTGTGCCTGAAGAGTACTGGCAGGTTCACGCGTTACTGTCTGATAAAAAAGAACAGTTACGCATGGAAGTTGCACAGGAAAACGGTAAAGCGTTTAAGCCGGTCAATGAGAAACAAACTCAGGCTGCGGTGGCAAAACTGCAATCGGCGACATACAAAGTTGTTGACCGGGAAGATCGCCCGACCTCCAGCAAACCCGGCGCACCGTTTATTACCTCCACGTTGCAGCAGGCTGCGAGTACCCGCCTGAGCTACGGCGTGAAGAAAACCATGATGATGGCGCAGCGTCTGTATGAAGCCGGACACATTACCTATATGCGTACCGACTCAACAAACCTGAGTCAGGATGCGATTGTGATGGCGCGGGAATATATCACTGAGAATTTCGGTGATAAGTATCTTCCTGAAAATCCGAATATTTACAGCAACAAAGAAAATTCCCAGGAAGCGCACGAAGCTATCCGTCCGTCTGACATTACTGTCACGGAAGCGGATTTATCGGATATGGAGCCGGATGCCCGCCGTCTGTATCAGCTAATCTGGCGTCAGTTCGTGGCTTGTCAGATGATGCCGGCAAAATACGATTCCACCACACTGACAGTGGAAGCCGGAGACTTCAGTCTGAAAGCCAAAGGACGCACATTGCGTTTCGACGGCTGGACCAAAGTCATGCCAGCGCTGCGTAAGAATGATGAAGACAAAACGCTGCCGCCGATTGAGGTGGGTACTGTCATGGCGCTGGACTCTCTGGAGCCCGCACAGCACTTTACCAAGCCGCCTGCACGTTTCAGTGAAGCATCGCTGGTGAAAGAGCTGGAGAAACGCGGCATCGGACGTCCGTCCACGTATGCATCGATTATCTCCACTATCCAGGATCGCGGTTATGTCAAAGTGGAAAGCCGTCGTTTCTATGCGGAAAAAATGGGGCAAATCGTCACGGATCGTCTGGAAGAGACGTTCGCTGAGCTGATGAACTACGATTTCACCGCGCGGATGGAAAACCAGCTTGACCACATTGCCAATAATGAGGCGCAATGGAAGTCTGTGCTGGATGAGTTTTTTGCCGATTTCAGTACACAGCTTGATAAAGCCAGTCTGGAGCCGGAAGAAGGCGGTATGCGCACGAATCCGATGGTGATCACCTCGATTATCTGTCCGACCTGTGAACGTCCTATGGGGATCCGCACGGCATCAACCGGTGTATTCCTGGGTTGTTCCGGTTATGCGTTGCCGCCGAAAGAGCGCTGCAAGCAGACCATTAACCTGATCCCTGAGCATGAAATTCTCAATATCCTCGAAGGGGATGATGCAGAAACCAATGCTCTGCGTGCCCGCCGTCGCTGCCCGAAATGTGGTACGGCAATGGACAGCTATCTTATCGATACCACCCGTAAAATGCATGTGTGTGGTAATAACCCTGAGTGTGAAGGTTATGAAGTCGAAGAGGGCGAGTTCCGCATTAAAGGGTATGAAGGTCCGGTTGTAGAGTGTGAAAAATGCGGCTCTGAAATGCACCTGAAAATGGGACGTTTCGGTAAATACATGGGGTGTACCAACGACGAATGTAAAAATACCCGTAAGATTTTACGCAACGGCGAAGTGGCACCACCGAAAGAAGATCCGGTACCGTTACCGGAAATGCCGTGTGAAAAATCAGACGCTTATTTTGTTCTGCGTGATGGCGCAGCCGGTATTTTCCTGGCAGCACATAATTTCCCTAAATCACGGGAAACCCGCGCACCTCAGGTGGCTGAGTTAGTCCGCTTTAAAGACCGTTTATCCGAAAAAATGCGCTATCTGGCAGATGCACCGGTTGCGGATCCTGAAGGGAACCCGACTACTGTGCGCTGGAGCCGTAAAACCAAGCAGCAATATGTTGCATCGGATAAAGACGGAAAAGCGACCGGCTGGTCTGCGTTCTATATCGACGGCAAATGGGTTGAAAAAACCAAATAAATTGGTGAATTAGTTTCAACTATACCCAACGTTACAGGGTATGAAACCAGTCAGTTTACCGCTGACTGGTTTTTTTACGCCTGTTGTTTGTACAAAATCTTATAACTATAGCGATCGGTTATATACACCTGATAAAAAAGACTAAACATCGTGCAGTCAGGTAGTTTGTGTATCCGGCTGTAAGCGTGGTACAGCGGGCACGGTGTCTTATATTTTTTAGCTGGTGTCTGTATGGGTTTTGTTATAATGTCGATGAATGGATTGTTGTTATAACAAAATGATTGGTTATTACTTTTTGGTATAATTAAGACAATAACAAGCTATACCCAACGTCATTCAAGGTGCAGGCAGGCGGCAAGGGAAGACAGACAGGGAGCATAGATAAACTATGTGACCTGGCTGGCTGAGTGCGGCCAACGAACCTGCGGTTTGAATGAATAAGGGTATAAGTACTGACAGCAGGTTATGTGAAAGGAACACCGGATGAAATTACAACAATTGCGCTATATCGTGGAAGTGGTTAATCATAACCTGAATGTCTCTTCGACCGCAGAAGGGCTTTATACCTCGCAACCCGGTATCAGCAAGCAAATCCGTATGCTGGAAGATGAACTTGGCATGCAGATTTTTGCCCGCAGCGGCAAGCATCTGACCCATGTCACACCCGCGGGTGAGTCAGTGCTGCGCATCTCGCGTGAAGTGCTGGCAAAAATTGAAGCGATCAAAGCGGTTGCCGGGGAGCATACTTATCCGGAGCAGGGCACTCTCAGCATCGCCACCACTCATACGCAGGCGCGTTATGCACTGCCGCCGGTTATCAAAGGGTTTATTCAGCGCTATCCGCATGTCTCACTGCATATGCAGCAGGGTACGCCGACACAGATAGCAGAAGATGTCTGCAAAGGAAACAGTGACTTTGCTATTGCAACAGAAGCGCTGCATCTTTATAAAGATTTGATTATGCTGCCGTGCTATCAGTGGAACCGTGCTGTGGTGGTGTGTAAAGATCACCCTCTGGCGCAGCGCCGTGACCTGACGATTGCTGACCTCGCTGACTATGAAATTGTCACTTACACGCATGGTTTCACCGGGCGCTCTGAGCTGGACAATGCATTTGAAAAATTGGGCTTACAGCCAAAAGTTGTGTTTACAGCAACAGATGCGGATGTGATAAAAACCTATGTCCGTCTGGGGCTCGGGATTGGCGTTATCGCCAGTATGGCGGTTGATCCGGAGACAGACAAAGACCTGGTCTGCATTGATATGCGGGATAAATTCAGCTACAGCACCACTAAAATAGGTTTCCGGCGCGGCAGTTTCCTGCGCACCTATATGTATGATTTTATCTGGCGTTTCGCGCCGCACCTGACCCGGGATGTCGTGGACAAAGCGATCGCGCTGCGCTCTAATGACGATATTGAAGCGATGTTTAAAGACATCACACTGCCGATTGTCTGAGGAATTGAATGATAACGCGCTCAGTTATAACCAAAAATATATTGGTAGCAGCCGGGCTTACCTTAGCGGCATTTTCCGCGTTTTCCGCTGAACCGGTCTGTAAAGCAACGGTACATGACCCGGAAAGTTATGATTATACGGATGAGTGTTATTATAGCGGTACTAATCTGTTGCAGACCTACAGCCTATATCGGAACACAGGCAGTAACAGGGATTATATGACAGAAAAACTGACTGCGGGAACTAATCAGAGCTTCAGTAATTTTGGTAATGCAGTTGATCTGGAATATCAATGGAAAGGAAATAATCATCTGACGTTGATACAGCAGTTTGGCGGTGGCATAGATACTATCACCTTTGATTATGATGGTAAGGGAACGACAGTATTGATGGAACGCAGCCCGGATTAGGAAGCAATCATTTATCTGAATGATTGATTTTAATTACACGTGATTACATTTAGTTAACAATTTGTGCACCTGCCCCCACACTGTTTGCGGGAATATGATATCTTTATATACTCGTCATACTTCAGAATGCCTGGGTGTTGACTTCGCTCAGCCAGCCGGGTCACATAGTTATCTATGCTCCCCGGCTGTCTTCGCTTGTCGCCTACAGGCATCCCGAATTATTTAGAGTATAACTATAATAATAAGTAATAAGGATGATATCTGTTTAACCCGCACACATCATGGTGGAGGCGTTATGTCGTTAACCTTAAAGCAACAATGTGAAAGCCGGCTGACGGTCGGCTCACAACATTATCAAATTTACAGTCTCTCTCTTCTCGCTGACCTGCTCGGCAATCTTGATAAACTCCCTAAATCACTAAAAGTATTGACTGAAAACCTGCTGCGTAACCTTGATGGTAACAGTGTTCAGAATGCCGATTTACAGGCGCTGATTGACTGGCAAAAGACCGGTACGGTGGATCACGAAATTGCTTTCCGGCCTGCGCGTGTTCTGATGCAGGATTTCACCGGGGTTCCGGCGGTGGTGGATCTGGCAGCAATGCGCCAGGCTATCCGCTCACTGGGTGGCAAAGAAGAGAAAGTGAATCCGCTGTCGCCGGTTGATCTGGTAATAGATCACTCAGTGATGGTGGATGAATACGGCAGTGATCAGGCATTTGCCGGTAATGTGGACATTGAAATGGCGCGCAATAATGAGCGCTATCGTTTTCTGCGCTGGGGACAACAGGCGTTTGACCGCTTTCGTGTTGTGCCGCCGGGTACCGGAATTTGTCATCAGGTCAATCTGGAATATCTCGGAAAATCCGTCTGGTATGAAACCCGCGACGGCAAAACCTATGCGTATCCGGATACATTGGTGGGTACAGATTCGCATACCACCATGATTAACGGGCTTGGCGTGCTGGGCTGGGGTGTCGGCGGTATTGAAGCTGAGGCCGCGATGCTGGGACAACCTGTCTCCATGCTTATCCCTGATGTGGTCGGGTTTAAACTGACCGGAAAGTTGCGCGAAGGGATCACAGCGACCGACCTGGTGCTGACCGTCACACAGATGTTGCGCAAACATGGCGTAGTCGGAAAATTCGTCGAGTTTTATGGTGACGGACTGGCGCAACTGCCGCTTGCAGATCGCGCAACCATTGCCAATATGTCACCGGAATATGGCGCGACCTGCGGCTTTTTCCCGGTGGATGATGTAACGCTGGAGTATATGCGGCTGACCGGGCGCAGTGATGATGAAATTGCCCTGACACAAGCGTACTGCAAGGCGCAGGGGCTGTGGCGCTACGCCGGAGACGAGCCGCGCTTTACCTCCGGGATGGCATTGGATCTGGCAACAGTGGAAACCAGCCTGGCGGGGCCGAAGCGCCCGCAGGATCGTGTGGTACTGGCACAGGTGCCGACAGCATTTCAGGCCGCACTGGATCTGGAGCTGAATAAAAAGCCGCTGACGGATAAAATTCAGAGCGGGGACACTGTCACCCCTGAAGATGGCGCCGTGGTGATCGCGGCGATCACCTCCTGTACCAATACGTCCAATCCGGGCGTGTTGATGACCGCCGGTCTGCTGGCAAAAAATGCGGTTGAAAAGGGGTTAACCCGTAAGCCGTGGGTGAAAACGTCACTCGCACCGGGCTCCAAAGTGGTGACCGATTATCTGAATGCCGCCGGGCTTACCCCGTATCTCGATACCCTCGGTTTTAATCTTGTCGGCTATGGCTGCACAACCTGTATCGGTAATTCAGGCCCGCTGGATGCGGATGTTGAAGCGGCAATCAAAGATAATGATCTGACAGTCGGCGCAGTGCTGTCAGGGAACCGTAACTTTGAGGGACGCATTCATCCGCTGGTAAAAACGAACTGGCTGGCGTCTCCGCCGCTGGTGGTCGCTTATGCGCTGGCGGGAAATTTGTACTGCAATCTTGAAACTGACCCGCTTGGGTATGACCAACAGGGTAACCCGGTCTGGTTAAAAGATATCTGGCCGGATAATGCCACAATTGCCGCTGCGGTGGAAAACGTTAAAACGGCGATGTTCCGCAAAGAGTATGCCGCTGTGTTTGAAGGTGATGAACAGTGGCAGGCTTTGCCGGTGGAAAATACGCCTGCTTATCAATGGCAGCCTGACTCAACCTATATCCGCCATCCGCCGTATTTTGAGGGAATGCCGGTTGAACCCGCTCCGGTCAGAGATGTAAAACAGGCGCGCATTCTTGCGATCCTCGGGGATTCAGTCACAACTGACCATATTTCACCGGCAGGTAATATCAAAGCAGACAGTCCTGCCGGGCGCTATCTGCAGGCTCACGGTGTGGCACCGGCAGATTTTAACTCCTACGGTTCAAGGCGCGGAAACCATGAAGTGATGGTGCGCGGCACATTTGCCAATATCCGTATCCGCAATGAAATGGTGCCGGGCACGGAGGGCGGATTTACCCGCCATATTCCGTCCGGTGAAACACTGTCTATATTTGATGCCGCTATGCGTTATCAGGAAGCGCAGACGCCGCTGGTGGTGGTGGCGGGGAAAGAGTATGGCTCCGGCTCCAGCCGTGACTGGGCGGCAAAAGGCACGAATTTACTCGGCGTAAGAATGGTACTTGCCGGGTCTTATGAGCGCATCCACCGTTCTAACCTGATCGGGATGGGAATAGTGCCGCTGGAATTTCCGGCGGGTACAGACAGGCACACAACGGGGCTGACCGGTGAAGAGCTGATTGATGTCGGCGGGTTAAATATTCTTGAACCGAAGCAGATTGTTCCGGTGCGTATCACGCATGCGGACGGGCGGGTGACGCAACTGAATGCATTGTGCCGCATTGATACTCAGACGGAACTGGCTTATTACCGCCACGGCGGTATTTTGTGTTATGTGATCCGCCAGATGTTGCAGTCATAGTTACAGTCATCAAAAAAACAAAGCGCGGTCTTTACAGCCGCGCTTTTACTGTTTTATCAGTGATTACAGCCGGGGCTCTGGCACAGTAAATGTCCCATTTTTTCGGCTTTGGTATCCAGATAATGGGCATTTGACGGGTTACGCCCGACAATCAGCGGCACACGTTCAGTGATATTGATCCCGGCCTGGGTCAGGATCGCGACTTTTTCCGGATTATTAGTCAGCAGACGAACTGCGCTGATATCCAGCAGTTTATACATGTCAGCACATAAGGTAAAATCACGTTCATCGGCGGCAAAGCCCAGTTTCTGGTTTGCTTCCACCGTATCCAGACCGGTATCTTGTAAGGCATAAGCGCGGATTTTATTCAGCAGACCAATATTCCGGCCTTCCTGGCGGTGATAAAGCAACACACCCCGGCCTTCTTCTGAGATCTGCCTCAGTGCGGCTTCCAGCTGAAAACCACAGTCGCAGCGCAGACTGAACAGGGCATCACCGGTTAGACATTCGGAATGAACACGGGATAATACCGGCTCATCACCACTGATATCGCCAAACACCAGTGCGACGTGGTCGTGCCCTGTGGCGGTTTCTTCAAAACCGACCATTAAAAACTCGCCGAACGGAGTGGGTAATTTGGCTTGAGCAACACGTTTTAACTGCAATTTATCATTCATGATATAATTAACTCATTGATATAAATGTCGTATTTTAACGCCGGTAACAATAATGCTGATAATAATAATAGCGATTACAGTACCTGCGCCGCCCGGGAAATGAAACTGACATTCATTTTCCGGGTCAAATAACTGAACATGACCATAGTAGTACAAGATGTAGTACAAGACATTGACAAAATAATATTTATTTTAACAGGAATAATTAATCAGCAATGAAAAACGTAACAAAACCCTTCATTATGGCCTTTGTTTTATTACTTTTATTGCCGATGGTGATGTTGCTGACCGGCTGGCGCTGGCAACCTGCCGGTGATGACGATTTATTGCGCGGGTTGTGGTATCTGACTGATACAGCAGCGTATCCGCTGGCTATTATCGTATCTCTCTTCTTTTGTCTTCTGTTTATCGGTTTGTTTCCGGGCAGTAAAAAGCAGGCTTTGCGCCTTGCGGCAATGATGCTGATAGTGATTGCGGCAGGTCAGGGGATTAAAGTCGTGATGAAAAATACGCTGCAGGAGCCGCGTCCTTATGTGGTCTGGCTGGCACAGCAGCACATTGTGACGGAAACTGATTTTTATGCACTGTCCCGGCCTGAGCGGGCAGAATTGCTGGAAAACAGACTATCAAACCATTATCAGATCCCGGGCTGGCAGTTAATGCACTGGCAGAGCGAAACCGGGTATGCATTTCCGTCCGGTCATGCCTTATTTGCCGGCGCGTGGTCGATGCTGCTATTCGCTTTCTTTTGGGCGCAGCGACGCACGGGGGTAGCCATGGTTATTCTGATCTGGGGTATTCTGGCACAATACAGCCGCATGGTGCTGGGAATGCACTGGCCATCTGATATTATTATGTCAGTGATTATTAATGGGTTACTTGTTGGCGGACTGTTTTTATGGCTCAATAATCAGAGCAGGAAAGCGGTATTATGATATAATCACATTCCGCTGAAATCGTTGCCGGTTTTTTGTATAAGTTGTGGCAGAGCAGCGGGAAAATGCCCGGAAACACAATAAATTACTTTTGCTCCCGCACAGGGAAATGGTAACGTAAGGGGTTAGTCTGTCCGTAAGATGCGGAACGCAACCCTGGTACTGATAATAGGAATGCCGGTGAAATATTTTCTGATTTTTATCCTTGTTCTGGTGATTTTCATCATTTCAGTGACACTGGGCGCAAATAACGATCAGGTAGTCACATTTAATTATCTGATTGCGCAGGGACAGTATTCTGTTTCCACCTTGCTGGCGGTGTTGTTCGGCACAGGGTTTGTGCTGGGATGGATTGTCTGTGGTCTGTTCTATTTACGTCTGCGGTTATCGCTGGCCCGTGCCCGCCACCGGATCAAGCGTCTGGAAGCTGACCAGACGGCGCCGGCTTGCGGGTCGGTTGCGGTACAGGACACCACTAAGGAATAAGCATTATGCTTGAGCTGTTGTTTCTTCTGTTACCTATTGCCGCCGCCTATGGCTGGTACATGGGGCGACGCAGCGCACAGCAGAATCAACAACAACATGCTGACCGCCTGTCACGTGATTACGTGGCAGGGGTAAACTTTTTACTCTCTGATCAGCAGGATAAAGCCGTTGATTTGTTCCTTGATATGCTTAAAGAGGACAGCTCCGCTTTTGAGGCACACCTGACCCTGGGCAACTTATTCCGCTCCCGCGGTGAAGTGGAACGTGCCATCCGCATCCATCAGTCTCTGATGGAAAGTGCCTCTCTCTCTTACGAACAACGCCTTCTCGCCACTCAGCAACTGGGTCGCGACTATGTTGCCGCCGGTGTGTATGACCGTGCGGAAGCGCTGTTTTTACAGCTGATTGATGAAGCTGATTTCAGACAAAGTGCACTCCAGTCTCTGTTATCTATCTACCAGTCCACCAGTGACTGGAGTAAAGCTATTGATGTTGCGGAAAAACTCCTGAAGCAAGGGGATACCGGGCAGCGGGAGAATATTGCCAATTTTTATTGTGAACTGGCTTTGCAGGCGCTGGGCAGTGATAACACAGACGGCGCGTTTGCTTGTTTGTCAAAAGCAGCAGGCGCTGATAAAAATTGTGCCCGTGTGTCGATTATGCAGGGGCGCATTTATATTGATCGCGGTGATTATCAAAAGGCCGTGGATGTATTGAAACGGGTATTTGATCAGGATAAAGAGATGGTCAGCGAAACGCTGCCCATGCTGGAAACCTGTTATACAAAGCTGGAGCAGCCGGCGGAATGGGCAGAATACCTGCTTATCTGTTCCGATGAAAACATCGGGGCAACGGCTGAGCTGTATCTTGCTGATATTATCGAAAAACAGGAAGGTCCTGAGATGGCGATCACCTATGTGAACCGCCAGTTACAGCGCCATCCGACAATGCGTTTATTCTGCCGCCTGATGGAATATTATCTGTCAGAAGCAGAAGAGGGCCGCGCCAAAGAGAGCCTCGGCCAGCTGCGCAACATGGTGGGTGAACAAATCCGCACCAAACCGGATTACCGCTGCGGAAAATGCGGGTTTACCTCCCACGCCCTGTACTGGCATTGTCCGTCCTGCCGGTCATGGGATACTATCAAGCCTATCAGGGGTTTGGACGGACAGTGACAACGTCACATTTACCCGTATCATCCACGAAACCACAGGTAATAAATTCATGACATCTCTCATGTTACGCGCCGGGAATGCAAATATTGCATCGCCTGTCATTGTTGCGCTTGATTACGACAATCTGAATAACGCCCTGGAATTTGCTGACCGCATCGATCCCTCACAGTGCCGCCTGAAAGTCGGCAAAGAACTGTTTACGTTATACGGACCGGATTGTGTCCGCGCATTGCAACAGCGCGGGTTTGAGGTGTTTCTCGACCTGAAATTCCATGATATTCCGAATACCACGGCACACGCGGTGCGGGCGGCGGCTGAACTGGGTGTCTGGATGGTTAATGTCCACGCATCCGGTGGTGCGCGCATGATGACCGCGGCGAAAGAGATCTTGCTGCCATTCGGCAAAGATGCGCCGCTGCTGATTGCAGTGACTGTACTGACCAGTATGGAGCAGAGTGATCTTGCCGGTATCGGGCTGGATATCTCTCCGGCAGAGCAGGCATTGCGCCTCGCCCGCCTGACAAAAGATTGCGGGCTGGATGGTGTGGTGTGCTCCGCACATGAAGCACAATTACTGAAGCAGTCTCTTGGTCAGCGTTTTAAATTAGTGACACCGGGGATCCGTCCCGAAGGCAGCGATGCCGGTGATCAGCGCCGTATCATGACGCCGTGTGCTGCTGTCAGTGCCGGGGTGGATTATATGGTTATCGGACGTCCGGTTACCCGCAGCGACGATCCGCTGGCGGCATTGCAGGCAATTAATGCCTCATTGGGAGTATGAGAATGGACAACAATTCACGGCTGGTATACTCCACGGAAAGCGGGCGTATCGATGAGCCGCAGGTAAAAGCAGAGCGCCCGAAAGGTGACGGTATTGTCCGGATCCAGCGCCAGACCAGTGGTCGTAAAGGTAAGGGCGTTTGCCTGGTCACCGGTCTTGATCTTGATGATGCGGCACTGACCAGGCTGGCCGCAGAATTAAAAAAACGCTGCGGCTGCGGTGGTGCGCTGAAAGACGGCATAATTGAAATCCAGGGCGATAAGCGGGATTTACTGAAAGAATTGCTGGAAGGAAAAGGCTTTAAAGTCAAACTTGCCGGTGGCTGAATCTGAATGATCAGTATTGTTTGCCGTCGATAAATAAAAAAACCGCCATTATAAATTTAAATAATGGCGGTTTTTTGTTATGCAGAATTATTTACAAAGTCTGCTGCACGGACAAACCGCAGATTCAGACAGGGCGTGCCAGAATGTTGCGTGTTTCCATTTTCACTTCTGCAATCTTCACCGGGATAATATCATTAAGGCGATAACGGACTTCACCGTTGATAATCACTGAACCGGTTTCCTGGCTGCACTGTAATTCATCTTTTACCGGGTGAATAAAAGTACCCGGGATAAAGGCAACGGCACCGTTTTCTGTCAGACGGACACGGATACCACCGCGGGTGATATCAATAATTTCCGCCGGGAACGGTGTGTCAGTACCCGCATAAGGGTGCAGATAACGGGCATATAACCAGTCTCCGACATCCCGCTCAGCCATACGGTTGGCACGACGGCGCTCAGCCAGATGTTCAGCCAGTTTCTCAGCTGGTTTTTCAGCCGGTTTACCGGCAATAATGGCTTTGAGTAACCGGTGATTGAGGATATCGCTGTATTTACGGATAGGCGATGTCCAGGTGGCGTAACCATCCAGCCCGAGACCGAAGTGTGGTCCTCTCTCCATCCGGACTTCCGCAAATGTCTGGAAGCGGCGGATACGGCTGTCGAGGAACTGTGTCGGCTGATTATCCAGTTCACGGCGCAGGCGGCAGAAGCCATCCAGTGTCAGCAACTCTTCAGCGGTAAAATGAATGCCGTTTTCTGCCAGCAGCGCCACGGCCTGGTCAACGGTCAGCGGATCAAGGCCGGTATGCACGTTATACACACCAAAGCCCAGTTCTTTATCAAGCACCACGGCGGCGCAAATATTAGCCGTGATCATCGCTTCTTCCACAATGCGGTTGGCGCTGCGGCGATGTTCAGCGACGATATCCGTGACCACACCCTCTTTATCGAGAATAAAGCGGAAATCCGGTCTTTCTTTAAAGACCAGTGCATGAGTTTCACGCCACTGGTGACGACGCTGATACATTTCCTGTAATAACGCAATCTGCTGACGGATGGTTTCATTGGCAGGGAGACGGTCTTGCGCGCCTTCCAGCAGATCAGAGACATCGTCATAAGCCAGTTTGGCTTTGGACTCAACCCATGCCGCAAAGAAAGTGGCATCATCGGCCAGTGATCCGTCTTCATTTATGGATATCTGACACACAATCGCCGGGCGGCGGACATGAGGATGCAGAGAGCAGAGGTCATCGGACAGATTACGCGGCAGCATCGGGATATTGAAGCCCGGCAGGTAGTTGGTAAACGCGCGTTTATGTGCGATAGCATCCATTTCACTGCCCGCAGGAATATAAGCAGTCGGATCAGCAATGGCAATGGTCAGGCGAAGCTGGTTATTATCACCTTTGGTGATATAAAGCGCATCATCCATATCTTCAGTGGATGCACTGTCAATGGTGACAAAATCCAGGTGTGTCAGGTCAGTACGGGGCAGGTCATCATCAGCCAGTTTGGCTTCAACCGGCTCCGGCTCTTTCAGAGCATGCTGGTGACGGGTCAGTGTGACCCACCACGGTGCGTAATGATCATCGGCATGCGTAATAAACCCGGTAATTTCAGCATGGAAACTGCGGTCCCCCTTTAACGGATGGCGGCGCATTTCTGCCACAGCCCAGTCACCTTGTGCGAACGTGTGCTCAACGTTTTTTGCCGGGCGGCACGGGATTGAATCTTTTAACAGCGGGTGATCCGGAATTATCCAGAGACGTTCATCATTTTCTTTACGCTGTACACGCCCGACAAAGCGGTCGAGGAACGGCATAACCAGTGTTTCAGGCTCTGCAACATCTTTATTATTCACACTGTGAATAGCGGCGGTAATGCGGTCACCGTGCATCACTTTTTTCATGTGCGGTGGCGGAATAAAATAGGATTTTTGTCCGTCAACTTCGAGGAAACCGTAGCCTTTGTCTGTACCTTTAACGATACCTTCGACGCGCAGTGTTTGACCGTGGAGCTGTTGCTTTAGCTGATTTAACAGCGGGTTATCTTGAAACATAGGATCCCGTACTGGTTGGGTGATCAAATTTGATGTTATTTTACGCGAATTCACGCTGTCCGCAAGCACAGAGGACAATTTCTGTTTAATCCGCAGTGAATTATTCCTCCGGATAGACCTTTTCGCCAAATTCACATAAATCTTCGATAATACATGAGCCGCAGCGGGGTTTGCGGGCAATACAGGTATAACGTCCGTGCAGTATAAACCAGTGATGGCAGTCGACTTTAAACTCAGCCGGAACAACCCGTAATAATTTTTGTTCCACTTCATCAACATTTTTACCGGGGGCAAACTTTGTGCGGTTACAGACGCGGAAAATATGAGTATCAACAGCAATAGTCGGCCAGCCGAATGCCGTATTGAGCACGACATTGGCGGTTTTCCGCCCGACACCGGGCAGCGCTTCAAGTGCCGCGCGATCTTCGGGAACCTCTCCGTGATGGAGTTCAATCAGCATCCGGCAGGTTTTAATCACATTTTCGGCTTTGGTATTAAATAACCCGATAGTTTTGATATAGGTTTTTACGCCGTCCACACCCAGCGCCAGTATGGCCTGCGGGGTATTGGCAACAGCATAAAGCGGACGGGTGGCTTTATTGACGCTCACATCAGTCGCCTGAGCGGATAACAAAACAGAGATAAGCAGTTCAAACGGTGAACTGAACATCAGTTCTGTGGTGGGTTGCGGGTTGTTATCCCGCAGGCGGGTCAGAATTTCAATACGTTTTTCTTTATTCATAACGACATTGGCTCATTAATCCTGAATCATTTTATCTGACCAGATGGCTTCCGCATCCTTTTTCAGTTTCATAGACTCTTACGTCTGACACATTTTTGCGTTTTTTCATCTTTTCATCAATAAGATACTTGGCGGCAAGCATTAAGCCAAGCCCGATAAACGCGCCCGGCGGTAACATTGCCAGTAAAAACGGGGTATCAAGATGCAATATATCCACCCGCAGGACTTTTGCCCAATCACCGAGCAGCAGGTCAGCGCCGTCAAACAGGGTACCGTTTCCGAGGATTTCGCGCATGGCGCCGAGCACAAACAGCGCAGCAGTTGACCCCAGCCCCATTGCAAGACCATCTATTGCGGAAGGAAAAATGGCATTTTTTGCCGCAAATGCTTCGGCACGTCCAATCACAATGCAGTTGGTGACTATCAGCGGGATAAATATGCCGAGTGATTGATATAACCCGAATGCATAGGCGTTGATCAGTAACTGAACGGCGGTCACGACAGAGGCAATCAGCATCACGTAAATCGGGATGCGGATTTCTGACGGGATCCAGCGGCGCAGGGCGGATACCGCAATATTTGTGCAGCAGAGCACCAGGGTGGTCGCCAGCCCCAGTCCCAGTGCGTTTGTGACCGTGGAGGACACCGCAAGCAGCGGGCACAACCCCAGCACCTGAACCAGTGCTGAGTTATTTCTCCATAAACCATCAGCGAATAACGTTTTGACCTGACTCATTATTCTGCTCCGCAGTGTGGTAATTCAGTTAATTGTGGCGGCAGTGTTTGTATATATACAGCCGTTTTTCTCACGGCATTAACAACCGCGCGTGGCGTGATTGTCGCACCGGTGAACTGATCAAAATCACCGCCATCTTTTTTGACCGCCCAGTGCGGATCAGTGGCGGAATCGACATGTTTGCCGCTCAGCGTGGTTATCCAGTCTGAAATCCGGGTATCAATTTTATCCCCCAACCCCGGGGTTTCTTTATGCTCAGTTACCCGGCTGCCCAATACGGTCTGGTTAAAATCAGCGGCAACCAGTAACTGAATGGCGCCGGAATAGCCGTCCGGCGCGGTAGATTCAAGCACTGCCGCAACCGGTTCACCATTTTTGCGGGCAACATACAGGCGGTGAGGCAGATTATTGCCGAGCATCGGGTCGGTCACAAGGTAACATTCCGCAATCATATCATTATCATACATTCCGGCGGGCAGAATTTGGGCAAACAGCGCTTTTTGCTGCTCAGCCGCCTGCTGCTCAATTGCCGGTTTGGTCAGCGTATAGACAAACCCGCTCAGACCGGTGGTTCCGGCGGCAAACAGGGCGAGGATCAGCCCGTAACGGCGCAATGTGGCAATCATTTATTTCCCCGTTTATGCCCGTAAACACGGGGTTGCGTATAGGTATCAATCAGTGGCACGGTGATATTGGCCAGCAGAACAGAAAATGCGACAGCATCCGGATACCCGCCGTAAACGCGGATAACCCATAATAAAAGCCCAATTAGTGCGCCGTAAATCAGGCGACCACGCGGGGTGGTGGAAGCGGTAACCGGGTCTGTGGCGATAAAAAATGCGCCCAGCATGGTAGCCCCCGAAAACAGCTGAATAACCGGCGTGGAAAAATGTGCGGGATCCATCAGATAGCCAATGGTTGCCAGCACAGTGAGTGTCCCCAGCATTGCTGCCGGTACCTGCCAGGCGATGACACGGCGGTTTAACAAAATACAGCCGCCGATCAGATACCCGATATTAATCCACTGCCAGCCAATACCTGCAACAGAGCCCTGCAATACCGGTTGTAAGAGGATCTCATTCATATCGCGGGTCAGAAGTCCGGTTTTAAAGCTGTCCAGCGGTGTTGCCTGGCTCATGCCGTCGGCTCCTGCGCGTAACTGCTCTAATGTCAGTCCCTGATCGGATAATCCGCTGAAAATCACATGAAGACTGTCGCTGACTGAAATCGGCATGATTTGCAGACTTTCCGGCGGCAGCCAGCCTGTCATCTGAACCGGGAAGGAGATAAGCAGCACCACATAACCGACCATCGCAGGGTTAAACGGATTCTGACCCAGCCCGCCATACAGATGTTTGGCAATAATCACGGCAAAGAATGTACCGGTGACAATCAGCCACCAGGGGGCGAGCGGCGGAATACTGACCGCAAGGAGTACGGCGGTGACCAGCGCGGAATTATCTTTAAGATAAGGTATTACCGGCTGTTTGCGCAGACGGACAGCGACGCTTTCGGCAACGATGGCTGTGGCGGCGGCAATCAGTATCTGAATAAGTGTACCGATCCCGAAGAACCAGAGCTGTGCGGCAACGCCCGGCAGCATGGCGATAACAACCCACAGCATAATGGCGGACGTATTGTCGCGGTTATGTGTGAACGGTGACCCTGCTATTTTCAGCCGGTGCGGTGTGTTTGAGGAAACGGACCTAAATTTCATGCTTATATCGCTTCATTATCAGTAGTTTTTTCAGCGGCCTGCGCGGCTTTTTTTGCTTTGGCACGGGCAATGGCAGCAGCAACAGCGGCTTTGCGCGGATCAACATCGGCTTCCGGCGCAGCTACCGGTTCAGGTGCACTGTGCGTTTCACCGCTTTGCTCAGCGGCCTGTGCCGCTTTCTTGGCTTTGGCACGGGCAATGGCAGCAGCAACAGCGGCTTTGCGCGGATCGGTGTCAGTTTCTGCGGTTACATCATCAGGGACAGACACTGAAGCAGCGGCTTTTTCTGCCTGACGCGCCCGTGCCTGTGCTTTTCTGGCTTCACGGGCAGCAATGACAGCGCTGTTATCCGGCAATACCGTCGGGTTGATAGTAATTGTGCCGCCTGCGGTGGTATTTTTTTCTTTCACCCGGGCAAGAGCTGCACTGATGGCAGAGCTGTCTTTTTCATCCACCTGTACAGCGGCTTTTTTATGCCGTACATCGCGGGCTTCTTTTTCGCGGGCAAGGCGGGCTTGTCTGGCTTCAAAGCGAACTTTTGCATCCGCTGCCCGCTGCGTTTCGTTGCGGATCTCAATAATCTGTGCTTTTTCCTGCCGGTAATATTGCACCAGCGGGATATTGGACGGGCAGACCCAGGCGCAGGCGCCGCACTCTATACAGTCAAATAAATGGTGTTGTTCTGCTTTCTCGTGCTCTTTGCCTTTGCTGAACCAGTATAATTGCTGCGGCAGCAAACCGGCAGGACAGGCATCCGCACAGTGACTGCAACGGATACAAGCCTCTTCCGGCGCTTCGGGCTGCATCTCATCTGAGGTCGGCGCAAGAATACAGTTACAGATTTTCACTACCGGTACATTGAGATCCGGCAGGGTAAAGCCCATCAGCGGGCCGCCCATAACCACCATTTGCTGGTGCTGTGGGTTAAATCCGGCTTGTTCCAGCAGGAAACGTACCGGCGTGCCGAGGCGCGTCCAGAAATTTCCCGGCGTATTAACTGCTTCACCGGTGACGGTGACCACGCGCTCAATCAGCGGCTCTCCGTCAACAATGGCACGTTTTATGGCAACCACTGTGCCGACGTTTTGCATCAGCACGCCGATATCAGATGAACGCCCGCCGGAAGGCACTTCCCGCCCGGTCAGAATTTTTGTCAGTTGCTTAGCGCCGCCGGACGGGTATTTTGTCGGGATCACCCGCACATGTATTTGTGCTTCCCCTGCGGTGACTTCACGCAGGGCGGCAATCGCTTCAGGTTTATTATCTTCAATGCCGATTAACACCTGTGTTGGTGCCAGCAGATGCATCAGGATGTGAATACCGGTCAGAATTTCTCCGCCATGCTCCTGCATCAGGCGATCATCCGCCGTGATATAGGGTTCACACTCTGCGGCATTGATAATCAGGGTGCGGATAAGGTCACCGCCGCCTTTAAGTTTGCTGGCAGTCGGGAAGCCTGCGCCACCCAGCCCGGCAATTCCCGCCTGATGAATGCGGTCAGTCAGTTCGGTTTTACTCAGTGAGCAAAAGTCAGGTGTTTTTTCAGCAGAATACGCCGTATCCAACCCGTCAGTCTGTATACGGACACACGGCGCGGTCAGTCCGGACGGGTGTGCGGTCACACAAGGTTCAATCGCGGTGATAACCCCGGATGAGGTGGCGTGAACCGGTAATGTGCGCCCGGTGCCGGTTGTCAGTGGCTGACCTTTAAGAACGTGTTCACCCGGGCGGACAATCAGGTCGCCTTCGTTGCCGATATGTTGTTGCAGCGGAATAATCAGTTCCGGCGGGACAGGGCAGACACGCATCGGCGTGCGGGAGGATTGCACTTTCATTTCCGGCGGATGAATACCACCGTCAAAATCCCAGACCCGGTTTTTTTTCAATAAATTGAGTAAATTAAACATAAAACTTATGACGCCTCAATCTGAACGGGTTTGACCGGGGATGCGGCGGGTTCTGCCGGAATATTTCTGACAGGAATACTGTTTAAGTCCCATTTCCAGTTGCGGGTCGTGGTGGCTACAGGGATCATTTCGATACAATCCACAGGACATGGCGATACACACAAATCACAGCCGGTGCAGAGATCTTCAATCACGGTGTGCATAGCGCGGGTGGCGCCGACAATCGCATCCACCGGGCACGCCTGAATACATTTCGTGCAGCCGATGCACTGGTCTTCATGAATAAAGGCCACTTTACGGACAGGATTCAGGGCGGATTCGTCACCGTCGAGCGGCTGCGGATCCACACCCAGCATATCGGCCAGTTTCAGCATCACCTGCTCACCGCCCGGCGCACAGCGGTTTATCGCACCACCATTGGCAACAGATTCCGCATAAGGGCGGCAGCCTGGAAACCCGCATTGTCCGCACTGGCTTTGCGGCAGAATATCGTCGATTTTATCAACAATCGGATCTTCCTCCACCTTAAAGCGGCGTGAGGCATAGCCGAGTATCACCCCGAACAGCAGCCCGAACAGGCTGAGTACGGCGACAGCAATCCATATAATCGTCATCAGAATTTCACCAGACCACTGAAGCCCATAAAGGCGAGAGACATCAGACCGGCAGTGACCAGCCCGATAGACGCACCCCGGAAGGGCGCCGGAACATCGGCGGTTGCCAGTCGTTCACGGATAGCGGCAAACAGCACCATCACCAGTGAGAAACCGGCGGCGGCACCAAACCCGTAAACGGCGGATTGCAGAAAGTTATGAGACAGATTGATGTTCAGCAGTGCCACGCCGAGCACGGCGCAGTTAGTGGTGATAAGCGGCAGGAAAATACCCAGCAGCCGGTAAAGTGCCGGGCTGGTTTTGCGTACCACCATTTCAGTGAACTGAACCACAACGGCTATCACAAGGATAAAGCTCAATGTACGCAGATACAGAATATCCAACGGGATCAGGACAAAGGTATCCATCAGCCACGAGCAGACAGAGGCGAGCGTCATCACAAATGTGGTGGCAAACCCCATACCGATAGCAGTTTCTAATTTTTTGGAGACCCCCATAAAGGGGCACAACCCTAAGAATTTGACGAGAACGAAGTTATTCACTAACACAGTTCCGACAAACAATAATAAGTAGTCAGCCATTACAATGCCCAAAGCGAGTCACATGAAATACAAAAAACCGGTCATTACCGGAAAACGGATGAAATGATAACAATCCCGGGCGCCCAAAGTTATCGGGATTGTGTGAAAGGCGGTATAACTGAGTGTATCAGAATGAAAAAGCGGCAGAATGTAATAAAAATGCGCACAAGGTTTGCGTCCCCGAATCTGTTAGTGTTACTTTTCAGGGTGATTGTTTCATTCTGACTGTATATTTTTATCCTTTAACGTGACAATCCCCCGGAGAATGTGATGACAAAAATACTGAAAGTGGGTCTGGTAGGATACGGTTTTGCCGGAAAAACATTCCATGCACCGTTTATTGTGAATAATGCCAATATGGAACTGGTGAAAGTTGCCAGCAGTGACGCGCAGAAGGTTCATGCGGATTATCCGGATGTACAGGTTGTCGCCACCCCGGAGGCGATATTTGCCGACCCGTCCATTGATTTGGTTGTTATTCCGACTCCGAATGACACGCATTTTCCGCTGGCGCAGATGGCGCTGGCAGCCGGGAAACATGTGGTGGTGGATAAGCCCTTTACCCTGACATCCGAAGATGCCTTTTTGCTGGCAAAACAGGCTGATGAGGCAGGATTGGTGCTGTCTGTCTATCATAACCGCCGCTTTGATTCAGGCTATCTGACACTTAAATCTCTGTTTGAAAGTAAAAAACTCGGCGATATCAAATACTTTGAAATTCATTTTGACCGCTACCGTCCTCAGCCACAGAAACGCTGGCGTGAAGCGGCCGCATTGGGCAGTGGTATCTGGTACGATCTCGGTTCACACCTGATTGATCAGGCGCTGCAATTTTTCGGCAAGCCGGATGCAATAACGGCTGATCTCGGTATGATCCGCCCGGGCGCGGAAGCGGTCGATTATTTCCATGCACAGCTGCATTATCCGGACGTGAAAGTCATTCTTCACGCGACGACAGTGGCAGCAGCAGAATCGCCGGTGTATGTCGTACACGGCATGAACGGTAGCTATGTAAAATACGGATTGGATCCGCAGGAAAATGCCCTGAAAGCCGGAGAAATGCCGGTTGGTATTAACTGGGGCCATGACAGCAGAGACGGAAAAGTGACACTGTCACCTGACGGCATTGAATTGATAACCGATACCTATCCGAACAAAGCCGGGCATTACGGGCGTTATTACGCCGAAGTGGCTGAAGCGATTCTGAATAACGGGCCAAACCCGGTAACGGCGGCAGAAGGTGCTGAAGTGATCCGGATTATTGAGGCCGGAATGGAATCTCATAAAACAAAACGGACGGTGGCGCTGTAATCAGCGCACCTGGTATATACCCAACGTCATTCAAGATGCAGGCCGAATGAATAAGGGTATAGTTCAGATAAAAAGTGAATAACCTATGACAAACTGGTGGCAGAAACTGCGGTTAGATCCGTTCCTGGTTATTATGATCACAGTGGTCATTTTAGCCTCTCTTTTTCCGGCAACGGGTAATATTGCCACCGGATTCCGCTATCTGACCACTGCCGCGATTGCGTTATTGTTCTTTTTTCATGGCGCCAAACTCTCACGGGACGCGATTGTGACCGGTATGGGACATTGGCGCCTGCATCTGATGGTGTTCAGCAGTACCTTTATTCTGTTCCCGGTTCTGGGGCTGGGTTTGAGTTTCCTGGTGCCGGAGTGGATGTCGCCGGCTATTTACATGGGCTTCTTATACTTATGTGCCTTACCGGCAACAGTACAATCGGCTATTGCTTTTACCTCTGTTGCGGGGGGAAATGTGGCGGCGGCGATTTGCAGTGCTTCCGCATCCAGTATCCTCGGTGTTTTTTTATCACCGGTCATTATCGGTTTTATGATGGAAACACAGGGTGCGCATGACCTTGATACCTTTGGCGCGATCAAGTCCATTTTACTGCAACTGATGCTGCCGTTTGTTGTCGGGCATCTTTCCCGCCCGCTGATTGGCAAATGGGTGGATCGCAACAAAAAAATCATCAATAAAACAGACCGGACATCTATTTTGCTGGTGGTGTATGTCGCATTCAGTGAAGCGGTTGCGGAAGGCATCTGGCAGAAAATTGATGCGATGTCCATTTTGCAGATTGCGGTTGTTTCCTGTGTATTACTGGCGATAGTGCTGGTGATTAATGTGTATGGCTCGCGCTGGCTCGGTTTTAATAAAGAAGATGAGATAACCATTGTGTTCTGCGGATCGAAAAAGAGTCTCGCAAACGGTGTGCCGATGGCAAATGTGATGTTCCCGCCTGCGGTGGTGGGGATCCTGGTTCTGCCATTGATGCTGTTTCATCAGATCCAGCTGATGGTCTGTGCGGTGATGGCAGCGCGCTATGCCCGCCGCAGCAAGGTTCACAAACAGGAGTAATTATGATGCGTTTGGTGGCAGGATGCCTGTTTCTTTTTTTTATCAGCCTGTTTGCCCGTGCGGATGGTCAGCCGCTGCCTGAACTGAAGCGGGAGCGGGTGATTGACAGTGCGGGAATTCTGACCGGTTCTCAGTTTTCTCAGCTTAACCGGCAACTTTCTGATTTTGAACAACAGCGGGGTGACGGTACACAGTTTGTGGTATTTATCATATCCTCGACAAACGGTGAGGATATCGACGCGTTTGCACTCCGTGCATTTAATACATGGAAAATTGGTAAAAAAGCACGGAATAACGGATTATTGCTGGTTGTATCGGTTGATGATCGCAAACTGCGTTTTGAAGTCGGTTACGGCCTGGAAAGTATCCTGCCTGATGTCGTCGCAGGGCGTATCATCCGCTACCGCATCACGCCTGAATTTAAAAATGGCAATTATTATGCTGGTATTGAAGCCGGCGTAACAGATGTAATTTCGGTGATTAACGGCAATGAACCTGAGTATATTCAGTCAAATAATCAGGCTACAGAAGAACTGAAATTAAAACGATTACCGGTTATTTATCTGTTTACCTTTTTGATAATGTATTTTTGGTTATTATTTTCAGGAACCCGCCGTCGTAAGAAACAAATTCAGCAAGAAATTAATATGCTGACAACAGATCCTGTAAAAAGAAAAGGTAAGGATAAACGTGCAGCAGAACGCTCTGAGCGCATTTATCTGAAGCGATTAACCGCCATCTTAAAACATAAATATATTTATCCGCGTTTTCCGGGGCTATTTATCAGTGTGATGTTTTATTCCGTGATTATATTTCTGGTTACGCGCCTTGTGATTGAAGAAACCAGTGACACGGACGCTGTTTTTATGAGCAGTATGGTACTGGTTGTTATCAATGTATTTGTATCACCGGTAATATTTCTTTTTCTGCATGCGCTGATCCCAGGTTACCGTATTCAAAGTGCGGAAATGCAAAAGATATACGGTGACAGCAATGCGGGAAGTACCTCGTTTTCATACAGCTCAGGCAGCTCTGGCAGCTCAGGTTCCGGCGGCGGAGGAAGCAGTTCATCTTCGGGAGGCGGAGGCGGCTCCAGTGGTGGTGGCGGAGCTTCAGGCAGTTGGTAATAAAAAACCGCCGCATACAGAATGCGGCGGTTTTTAAATCAGATAAAAAGCAGGGGATTATTCGCCGCGTTGTACCGCTATCCGGCGCAGTTCGGTTTTCTCTTGTTCAGAAAGAAAGGCAATATCCAGCCCGTTAATCTGTGCCTGCTCAATTTCCGCACGTGTCAGACCGGCAGCCGGTGCCGCGACATTATATTCATACGCAATTTCAATGCCTTCGACGGCAGGGTCATCCGTATTAATGGTTGCAGGAATACCGTGAGCCAGAAACTGTTTCAGCGGGTGTGCGGCGAGAGACGCCACTGTGCTGGTCTGGATATTGGATGTCAGACACGATTCCATACCAATGCGGTGCTCTGCCAGGTAATCCATCAGCGCGGGGTCTTCAATAGCCATCACACCATGCCCGATGCGTTGTGCACCGAGGTCACGGATAGCCTGCCAGATACTGGCGGCACCGGCAGCTTCACCGGCGTGAGCGGTGATCGCCCAGCCTGCATCACGGGCTTTGCGGAAATGATCTGTAAACAGGTCACCCGGATAGCCTGATTCATCACCGGCAATATCCAGTGCAACAATACGCTCACGATGAGCAAGCAGCGCATTCAACTCAGTATGACAGGCATCGGTGCCAAAAGTACGGCTGAGTATACCAATCATATTGATGCGCACAGCGCTGTTACGCGCCACTGAATTCACACCATCCAGCACCGCTTCTACCACACCTTCAACCGGCAGTTTATGTTTCATCGCCATATAATACGGAGAGAAACGCAGCTCGGCATAATCAATCCCTGCGTCTATTGCATCCTGAACGTTTTCTGCCGCGACACAGTGACAGGCATCCAGATCCGCGAGAACAGAAACTCCCCAGTCCAGTTTTGCCAGAAATTGCACCAGGTCCGGCTCGTTGCTCATCACCTGAACATGAGGGCGCAGAGCGTCCGGCTCATAAGCCGGTAATGGCAGATTGTGTTGGCGGGCAAGGCTGATAATAGTGGAAAGGCGGATATTACCATCGAGATGACGGTGGAGATCAGTGAGGGGAAGTGACCGGTTAATCATCATAATCAATGTTCCTTACAGATAATAAAAAAGCCGGTCAGGTGACCGGCTTTTACTGAATCAACTAATGATAAAGAATAATATTACTGCGCAGCAGGTACAGCATCTGCAGCTGGTGCTGCAGTGTCTGCCGCCGGCTCTTCACCGATAGTAATATCTTCTTCAATGACGTCGCCGTCAGCATTCATTTCGACAGGCTCTTCGTTATAGCCTTCGTCACTGTTATCACTCAGCATACCGTATTGGTCGTATTTTGTGAGGAATTCAGCAACAGTATATTTCTTACCGTTGAAATCAATATTGTTATTGCTGTATTTCAGATCCATGGCGATGTTTTTGTCGGTTACTTTAACCACTTCCATCATGGCACCCATGCTGGCCATCTGAGCAACACCTTGTTCACCTTGTTCTTTGGCTTCTTTCACACCCATACCTTGTGACTGCATGGCAACAGCCACGAAATCAGTCAGCATTGATTTTGACAGATCCATATTGAACGCAAAATCTTTAACCAGAACCGGCAGGATTTTTTCAAAGCTGCCACTGTGTTCCAGGGATTTAAAGTTTTCCTGGGTCAGAGGATTAAAGGTCATGCTGAAGTTGATTTTTGACTCGCCGCCGCTGTTTTTCCAGCTCAGCGGGGAGATAGCAAATGACGGGCTGTGTTTGAAGAGCGCGAGTGCGTTGGTCTTCATTTTCTCGTCCAGCGCGTCCATTTTGCTTTCATCAAAGTTTTCGGTATACATGGAATCACTCATCTGAGAGTATTCTTCCATTGATGCCATCAATGTATTTGCTGCAGTAGCATCCAGATCTTTCAGTGCACCTTTCAGAGTGATGCCACCGAGGTCGATATCACGATAGCTCAGTGAACCCAGGCTGTAATCGATATCCGCACTCATTTTGTTGTCTTTGACGCCGGACGTACCGTTCATCTTCAGATCTTTCAATGTAACGTTATCGCTGTAATTAACAACAACCAACTCTTTCATCGACAGATTCTGGTCGCCCAGATAGAAGAAGCTGTCACCGGATTTGCTTACATCGCTGTCGAATGACAGGCCGCGCATCACCAGGCTTTCACGCTCACCTTTGCGGTAAGTCAGTTCATTGCTGCTGCCGTTGCCTTTCACATTTTTAAATTCTTTATCGAATTTAACGTTCAGGTCTGCACCGGAGAATGCCAGTTCTTCACCGTCTTTTTTGTAATCGATTTTGCTGACAGCAAGGTCGATATCAAAATTCTGGTCGTAACCGATACGGGTGTCCAGCGCAACAGGGGATTTACCGCCGGTCATATCAAATGCCGGTTTGGTGCTTTCGCTGTTTTCCAGTTCAGAATGGATTGACGCCATGTTTGGCGAAAGAACCATTTTTTTTCAGCTGAGACAGCGGGAACGGACCGTGGTCAATTTTGTTAACAATAACTAACTGGTCTTTGGCGTTGTTTCCTTCACCCTGAAGAACCAGTTTAACGTCAGAACTGAAAATACCGCGTGAAAAATCTTTTGCAGTCAGAGTAATCTGAGCATCAGGATATTTATCCTTGATCAGTTGGTTTGCTTTGGCAACGTACTGTTCCAGGTTTGCTTCGATTGTTTTACCGGTCTGCCATGAAGCAACACCCCAAGCTGCGCCTAAAGCAACAATAACGCCAACAGCAACTAACGACTTTTTCATAGAGAAATCCATCCTTTATATGCGATTCAATTTGCAGGTTTTCGCACGGTATCAAATTAACGGGCAGCTTACAGAGCAAACTGTCCGGGAGAAATCAGAGAAATACTTACAGCGTATTATAAACGCGGGCAATGATTCCTTCACCATCTATTTCAATTTTTCTTTCTGTAGCAGGGATAAAAGTTGATTCCCCTTCAATAACTCTTAAAGTCGCTGTTTTGGTAGTGATAACCACCTGACCTTTCACGCAAAAAAGGATATTAGCGCTATTATTATCCAGGGTTATTTTTTGGTCATTTAGTTTAATTACAGAAAAAGAGAAATCATCGACCGGAACCGGGAAAATATCACAGCCATTCACTGTGTGTGGCGACATAAATAAGCTTTTTACCGGTTTCGTAATGAAATCAATATTACTCAGTAATTCTGCAACATCTATATGCTTTGGTGTCAGTCCTGCGCGCAGCACATTGTCTGAATTTGCCATGACTTCCAGTGCCGTTCCCTCCAGGTAAGCGTGAGGTGTCCGTGCGTACAGGAACATGGCGTCACCCGGTTTCAGTTCGACAACATTAAGAAGAAGCGGGGTGAATAACCCATTATCTTCAGGGTAGAACTCCGTCATTTTCCGGATAGTATTCCACGGCTCGCCCCGGCGGCTGTTCAGCGCCGATTTCAGCACACCGATGGCACGGTCTTTTGTTTCGCCGTTCATTGACAGCAACCGGGTGAACAGTACAGAAAGCTGTTCTTCCGATGGTTCGGCAATAAACAGCGCAATTCCCGGATGAGCCGGCGCCACTTCACTGAGCAGCGAGCAGATCTCCGGCAGCGGGCGAAAGGCATTCATCGCTTTAAACGGAGTGAGGGCATAAACCAACTCAGGCTTATGATTATCATCCTTATAGTTGCGAACCGGAGAATCAAGAGGAATACCCGCCAGATTTTCCCGTGCAAACCCGGCTTCTGCCGCGGCTTTGTCAGGATGCACCTGAACAGAAAGCGGCTGGGCGGCACTCAGTACTTTAAACAAAAAAGGTAACCTGTGAAAACGGCGGTTTATTGTTTCCCCCAGACAGCCCTGCGGGTCGGCGGCGATATAATCATATAGTGAGCTGACATTACCGTTGTTATCCGTGACTATTGAGCTGGCTTTGGGGTGTGCGCCCATCCATAATTCGGCCATCGGCTGCTTATCAGGATTCGGGTAGCCGTACATTTCGGTCATCGCGGTATGACTGCCCCAACTGTAGTATTGCACCTGATTTTGCATTTTTAACATAGCTTCGCTCTCTTTTTAAACAATTAACAATAAGATAGTAACAATAAAACAATAAGTCAGCCCGGATCGCATAATCGGAAATGAATCTGTGGCAAGATGACGGCGTTTTCAGAGTTTATCTGCAACGTCCGGATTTTCAAATTCATTTTATGTTGTGTGCTAAGGAGAGAGTAATGGCGGTCACCCGTATTGAAAAAGACTCAATGGGCCCTGTTGATGTTCCGGCTGACAAGCTGTGGGGCGCGCAGACTCAGCGTTCATTAGAGCATTTCCGTATCTCAGTTGAAAAGATGCCCGCCGACCTGGTCGCGGCACTGGCCATGACAAAAAAAGCGGCTGCGGCAGTCAACTGTGATTTGGGTTTGTTGGCGCAGGATCGTGCCGGAGCAATTATTGCGGCGGCAGATGAAGTGCTGGCAGGTAAACATCCCGGTGAATTTCCGCTGGCGGTCTGGCAGACCGGCTCCGGCACACAAAGTAATATGAATATGAATGAAGTGCTGGCAAACCGCGCCAGTGAAATTCTCGGCGGCAAGCGCGGCAGTGAGCGCCTGGTTCACCCGAATGATGATGTGAATAAAAGCCAGAGTTCCAACGATGTCTTCCCGACAGCAATGCATGTCGCTGCTGTTATTGCAGTCACTACACAACTTATTCCTGAGTTAAAATCCCTGCACAGTGTCCTGGCGAAAAAAGCGGAAGAATTCCGTGATATCGTCAAAATAGGCCGTACACATTTACAGGATGCAACGCCGCTGACATTAGGTCAGGAAATCTCCGGCTGGGCAGCTATGCTGGAATATAACCGCAAACACCTGGAAAACAGCCTGCCGCACCTGAGCGAGCTGGCGCTGGGCGGAACAGCGGTCGGCACAGGGCTTAATACACATCCTGAGTATGCTGTTCGTGTGGCGAAAAAAATCGCGGAGCTGTCCGGTCAGCCGTTTGTAACCTCACCAAACAAATTTGAAGCACTGGCAACCTGTGATGCGTTGGTTCATGCGCATGGTGCACTGAAAGGCCTGGCAGCATCAATGATGAAAATTGCCAATGATGTCCGCTGGCTCGCATCCGGTCCGCGCTGTGGTATCGGTGAACTGGCTATCCCTGAAAATGAGCCGGGAAGCTCTATCATGCCCGGAAAAGTCAATCCGACACAGTGTGAAGCAATGACAATGCTCTGTGCTCAGGTGATGGGAAATGATGTTGCTGTTAATATCGGCGGCGCTTCCGGTAACTTTGAGCTGAATGTATTCCGCCCGTTGGTTATCCATAATTTCCTGCAATCTGTCCGTCTGCTGGCAGAGGGCATGCGCAGCTTTAATGAGCATTGCGCTGTGGGTATCGAACCGGTTCGTGAGCGGATCAGTCAGTTGCTGAATGAATCACTGATGTTGGTTACTGCGCTGAATACTCACATCGGCTACGACAAAGCAGCAGAGATAGCGAAACAGGCACATAAAGAGGGGCTGACTCTGAAAGCTTCTGCCATGAAGCTGGGTTATCTGACTGAAGCTGAATTTGATGCCTGGGTTCGTCCGGAAGATATGGTCGGCAGCCTGAAGTAATCAACTGTATTTTTTAGTATGTCGGGTATATATACTCTAAATAATTCGGGATGCCTGTAGGCGACAAGTTCCGACCGCCGGGGAGCATACATCAGTATGTGACCCGGCGAGCTGAGTGCAGTCAACACCCGGGCATTCTGAAGTATGACGAGTATCCTGATATGGCTCCGTTCTCACACCTGTCCCATGAATATTCTCAGATTATCTCCATAAATAAATGCAGGCGGGGTATTACGGAGATCAGTTTTTTTGCCTGAGGACGGTGGCGCACCTTAATGTTTCCGGCATCATAATCCGGTAAATCACCGGTAACGGGTCTGTTGTCATCACCATCATAGAACACAATAATCGGTGAGGCGTTTGCATATTGCACCTGCTTTTGTGCTTCACTGTACCAGACTCTGGCAATCGGCTGGACTTTAACCGGACGTTTGATTTTAAGTACAGCATCCGCCGGGATCTGTTTCAGTGCTGCTATTTCCGTTGCCAGAAATGCCTGCCACGCTTCCCTGGTATGGGGAGCAACTGCCCGCGGGTTTTGGTAGCGCTCCTCTGTTTGAGCCAGTAATTCGTCACGATCCACTTTTTGGATGATATGTTTGTTCGCCCAGCCAAAGCGCACTGTATCGGGAGAAGTCACTGACTGGATCTGACGATAAGCATTTAATGTAATCAATCCTTTGATTTGATTATGAACAAATTCAAAACGCTGTGTTTTATTGACTCCGGATGTTTCAGTCACTATTGTTGCCAACTGCTTTTTCAGGGTATTAATATCATCGAGTTGTTGCTTAACCTGCCGCTGTTCAGCACGGGGAAGGGGAACCAGTATGACACCGGGCAGACGTACCGCCGATTTACTGCTGATATTGTGGTCATTATCAAAAATAAACAGCCGCTGATAATGCGCTAATGCCATATTTGTTGCAGATTCTCCGGAGACGGGAATAACAGAGACAGAGGTAATCTCTTCATTTTCCTTACCTTTTAATATGTCCGGCAACTGATACACCTGAGCCTGAATTCCCAGCGTTTGGCTGAGTGTCAGGCAGAAGGTATTCAACATATTCTCAAGCTGTTCAAAACAGGATGTCAGTGACATTTTGGCATCATATCGCATCGGATCCGCCTATTTAGTTACAACATACAACTTATGTTTATCATCAGACTACTTTAGCATTCTGCTTTATACAAGGATAAAATTCACTCTACAGGTTGAAAAGGGTGCTTTAAATACAAATTGGTGGTCATTGGTGTGGGGTGTTGATTTATGTGGCAGTATTGCGGACATAAACTAAAATCACCATTAACCCGATAATTAAATACCGAGGTAATGGTGGATGTTGGTTTGGTATAATACGATATATTTTACCCGCTATACCCTTATTCATTCAAACCGCAGGTTCGTTGGCGGCATGAAGCCAGCCGGGTCACATACTTATGTATGCTCTCCGTCTGTCTTCCTTTGCCGCCTTCCTGCATCTTGAATGACGTTGGGTATATATCAGTAGTCAAGCAGTAGCCAAAATTCGGAATTATTTATTCTTTACCGAAAGATAACCCGAAATAATATATCGCAGGTGAGTGTTTTCATCAGGAGCAACCAATCTTTTCTTTTGGACAGCTATCCTGGTATTGATACGTTTCTGATAGCTCCCAACGTTCAGGCGGGAGTTCATTAACATTAAGCTTGGGATAACAGCTATGAATCATCAGTGAACTGCTTAAAAACAGTGTTAACATAATCACCTCATTACATGTATAAACTGACTTTTAATACAATAATCAGCTATCAATATGTATTTTAATATTATCCGGGATATCCCCAAATAACCGGGCAGTATTCAGGTGCAACAATATCGCAGCCTTCAAATGAAGCAGAAGAAAAAATAAATAATGAACCGGATAATAATAGTGCTAACATAGATACTCCCTGTAATGAATTATTTTTTAAAAACAGAAAGGATTGCTGAGTGAACAAGCACTGTCAACATAATAAGAGATTGTTGGCTCCCGTGGTGGCGGAGGCGGAACCTGATTGTCATTTCGTGGCGGGAAAAAGGAATGCGTTATTAATGAACCAGTCAGCAGTAATGTCAACATAAGTAACCTCGCTATTATACCTTTATTCATTCAAACTGCAGAGTCGTTAACTGCATCCTGAATGACGTTGGATATAGATTAAATTATCATTAAGTTGTGATTTTATATCTATGGTACGGATTAACATTAGCGGGCTTAATCTGTAAGGACAATTAACCTTATTAGGTATTTTATATGGTGAGAATATAGAAGCTATCTTCTTTATTTTATATAAATTATTTCCTTGTGTTAGTTTTAGTATGTAAGGTTATTGCTGGTTTATAGTGGGTCTGTTAAAAAATAAAAAATTACATTGTTATCAATGAAACATAACGGTAATGGATGCATCCGGTCTGTAATTAACCGGTGAGGGGTTTTATATATCGGAGATATTAATGCCCATGGGTTACTTCACGGGGATTAATATAAGCCTTATGAAGAAATCTGCTTCTTCAGATGTAGAGAAATAAATAGTCCGACAACCAACATGGCGGCAATAAAACAGCCGACCCCCGTCCAGTGCCGGTAAGACCAGAACACGCCGCCAAGTGTGCCGGCAATACTGGAACCGCTATAATACGCAAACAGATACAGTGAGGATGCCTGTGCCCGCGCGCGTCTTGCACGGCGTCCGACCCAGCTGCTGGTGACGGAATGAGCAGCGAAAAAACCGGTGGTCAGCACTAACATACCAATCAGTACGGTGGCCGTGGCATCCCCGAGAGTTATCAGAATACCGGCGAGCATCAGCACCATCGCACCAATCAATATATTGGCGTATCCATATTTCCGGGTCAGTGCACCTGCTTTGGATGCACTATAGGTGCCTGATAAATAAACAACAGATAACATACCGACGACAGACTGACTGAAATTATACGGCGGCTCCAGCAACCGGTAACCAATATAGTTAAACAGTGTGACAAAACTACCCATAATGATAAAACCGATAGCAAATAACCAGGGTAGCCCGTCATCCCGGCAGTGCAGGATCAGGTATTTCCACAGACTTTTGGGTTTGAGTGAACTGGCACGGAAATGGCGGGAGGCCGGTAACAATCGCCAGAACAGAAATGCACCGAACAGTGCAAATGTCCCCAGGATCAGAACGGCAATACGCCAGTTGGCGTAATCGGCAACCACCCCGGTTATCAGCCGTCCGCTCATACCGCCTATTGAATTACCACTGATATATAACCCCATGGAAAGCGCTACATAGCCCGGATGGATCTCTTCACTGAGATACGTCATTGCCACTGCCGCCACACCGCTGAGCGACAATCCGACAAGTGAGCGGACAATCAGGATCCCCGTCCAGCTCGTGGTAAAAGCACTGAGCAGTGTAAAGAGTGCGGCGCAGGTCAGGGCGACAACCATTACATTTTTACGCCCGACCGCATCCGAAATGGGGCCGGTAATCAATAACCCTACCGCCATAAATCCGGTGGCCAGGGAGAGTGATAAACTCGCCTGCGCCGGTGACACGGCAAAATCTTCAGATAACAGAGGCAGAATAGGCTGGACAAAATAGAGCAGCGCAAAGGTTGCAAGGCCAACCATAAAAAAAGAGAGGGTAACGCGCAGATACAATTTGTCATCACGCTGGATATAGTGAAGTTTTGTCTGACCCACGGCACTGTCCCGGTCAATATCACGGTCAGTCATCAGTTTATTCTCGTCAGTCATACACTTATCTCAGGTCGCAGTAATGTAACAGAGAATAAAAAGATGCTACTATTTTGTCTAATATATTAATGCTCTTGATTGATACTTTAAACGACTTAATGAGGCAATAATGATCGAATTTCGCCATTTGCGCTATTTTATTGCCGTCGCGGAAGAGCTGCATTTCGGACGGGCGGCAGAGCGGCTGAATATCTCGCAGCCCCCGCTAAGCCAGCAAATACAGGCCCTGGAGAATGCGATACCGGCAAAATTACTGGCGCGCAATAACCGGAATGTCAGTTTGACACCGGCAGGTGAAATGTTTCTGCGCGAAGCGTATCAAATCCGCGCTCAGATTGAGGCGGCGATTGGCAAAGCGGCGAGGATGGAGCGCGGCGAGTTGGGAGAAGTCTCTGTTGGTTTCACATCAACCACACCTTTTATGCGCCATATTACCGCAACATTCCGTCAGTACCGGGAAGCCTATCCGGATGTCGCGATTCACATGCACCAGATGAATACAAAACAGCAAATCAACCCGTTGCTAACCGGCCGGATTGATTTTGGTGTGATGCGCAACACTCAATTGCCTGATAACCTGGTTCATGAGTTGTTATTCAGAGAACGCTTTATGTTAGCAGTCTATGATGATCATCCGTTAATCCGGCACAGGGAAACAGGTATTTCGCTTGATATGCTCAACGGCGTGCCGCTGGTCTTTTTTGAGCGGGATGTGGGAACGGCGTTATACGATGAAATTATTAATATCCTGAAGGGTGCGGGTGTGACCCCGGTGATAGCTCAGGAAGCGGGTGAGGCCATGACAATACTCGGGCTGGTCTCTGCGGGGCTCGGAGTCTCCCTGGTGACTGAATCCTTCACGCGGATGAAAGTGGATGGTGTCCGTTACGTGCATTTAGCTGAAAATCAGGCGTTTTCTGAAGTCTGGTTGGTGTATCATAAGCATAAAATATTATCGCCTGCCGGTCAGCGGCTGATTGCGATGCTGAAAAGTAATGTTTTCCGCTGAGCGGAGCCGTTTAAACTGAGGTGCCAGTGTTCTTGTGTAATAAATATCCGGCGATAACCGCGTTGTTAGTCACTCTGTGGTCAGGTATTGCCGGTGCGGCGGTGAGTCTCAGTGATTTTTATCAGCCCGACGGCACCCGGCGTGTGATAACGTATAATATTACTGCACTGACCGGGCAATTTCTTGCTGTGCCGTACCGGGCGCATCAGTTGATTGGTTCGCCGGAAACACCGGAGCAACTGGTCATCAATTTAAATGCGCTCGATTGTTTTACCTATCTGGATTATGTGGAAGCGCTGAAGCGCAGCCCGCAACAGCAGGATTTCCCCGGGCAACTGGCGCAAATCCGTTATAAAAACGGAGATATCAGTTATTTTCAGCGACGCCATTTTTTTTCAGATTGGGTAAGCGGCTCACAACCGGTTGCACAGGATATTACCCGGCAATTGTCAGCAGATTTTCAGGTGACACATAAGCTGCTTAATCAGCGCAAGGCGGGCGGCGCCTATATTCCGGGTCTGCCGGTAACGGCGCGGGATATTGCCTGGCTGCCGGTATCTGCGCTGACGCCAATGGTTCTCGCGCAGTTGCAAACCGGGGATTATATCGGGATCTATTCCCCGCAAGACGGACTGGATGTTTCTCACGCGGGGATTATTATCCGTACCCCGGACGGATTATTTCTGCGTAATGCATCATCAACACGGCGGGAACGACAGGTGATTGATTCGCCATTACACCTGTATCTCCGGCAAAAAAGCGGGATAGTGGTATACCGTGCTGTGCTGTGAAACCACTTGCGAACCCGGTATTTACCCGGATAATGACTATTTCAGCCCGTACATTGCTCAGGATTATTACTGGTGAAACCTACAACACAACCCGGACATATTGACCATATCAAACAAACCAATATGGGGGTTGTTTATCGCTATATTGATCAGCAGGGGCCGATATCCCGTATTTCTCTGTCAAAAAAGGCGCAGTTAGCCCCGGCGAGTATCACCAAAATTACCCGTGAACTGATGGATGCACATCTGGTTCGTGAAACAGAATTTCCGGGGCTCGGGTTTCGCGGTCGTCCTGCTATCGGGCTGAAAACAGATTGTGGCGGCTGGCATTTCTTATGCATCCGCATTAACCGGGGTGAGGTGATTTTTGCGCTGCGGGAATTGAGCGGGAAACTTCTGGCAGAAGAGGTCATCGAATTTCCGGCTGCCCGTGCTGATTTTGTTCCGCCTTTCCTGGCTGAAATTGATGCTTTTTTTGCCCGGAACTACGCGATAGTAGGGCGTCTGACCGCTATTGCGATCACCATCAATGCAGCGGTTGACCCGGCAAAAGGCATTATCCTCGATTTTCCTTATTATAATATTGCTGAATTACCTATCGCAGATATCTTATTTCAGCACACCGGTATGCCGGTTTTTCTTCAGCATGCAGTCTCTGCCTGGTCGTTGGCTGAATATTTTTTTGGTGCATCGAAAGAGTGCAGGAACAGCATTCAACTGGTGATTGATGAACATGTCGGTGCAGCGGTTATCACCGATGGTTCGTTATTACATGCACATCGCCACAGCTGCGCGGAAATAGGGCATACCCGGGTTAATCCGCAGGGTAAACCCTGCTACTGCGGCAATCAGGGCTGTCTGGAAACGGAAGTTGGTATACGGCATTTACTGGCGCGTGCCGCTGCATTTCTGACCGGACCGGACGGGCAGCTTCCGACGGCGGATACGTTATGCCGCGCGGCACTGGCAGGCGATGTGTCCGCATGCGCACTTATTGAAGAGACCGGGCATTATATCGGTGATGTCGCCGCTGTCATGGTCAATATCTTTAATCCGGAAATGATCCTGATTGGATCTCCTTTAAACGCAGCATCGTCTGTTTTGTTTCCGGCCATCCAATCCCGGATTAATCAGGGTGCATTACCCGAATTCAGCCGGACATTCACAATGACTTCATGTGAATTTATTAATTGCGGTACATTACCGGGTGCTGCGTTAGTTAAGGAAGCGTTGTACAGCGGTTCTTTACTTATAAAATTGATGAATGGATAAGTAATGTTGTAGTGTTGGTCTTTGACATAAAACAAATTAATGGCAAGGATTTGTTCATCAAAACAGGATTTTCGCAAAAAATTGCGCTGGCGCAAACCTGACAGATATCTGATGCCTTACACTTGTTCTGTTATCAATTTTGATACGCACTTCTTGATATAACGGAAAATCATCTATGTTAAGGCGCTTGTTTATAACCGGCACAGATACGAATATCGGCAAAACTGTCGCTACGCGGGCTTTAATGCAAGCCATCAACCGACTGGGTAAATCTGTCGTTGGGTATAAACCAATCGCAACAGAATACCATGATACCCTTAACGGTAAACGTAACCGTGATGCTATGGTTCTGCATGAGACATCCAGTATTGATGTTACTTATCAGGATGTTAACCCGGTGATGCTGGAAAATAACTATGGTCCGACGACAACGGATATCCAATTCCCTGCATTGTCAGCGGGACTGGAAAAATTAAGCCGGGTAGCGGAACAGGTTGTGGTGGAAGGGAATGGCGGATGGCGTTATTTACTGAATAACGAGACATTTTTATCTGACTGGGTGAAAAAAGAGAAACTGCCGGTGATTCTGGTGGTCGGGATCCAGTCCGGATGTGTGAATCATGCACTATTAACTGCTGAAGCAATTAAACAGGATGGCCTGGAAATTATCGGCTGGATTGCAAACCGGATTAACCCGGGGCTGTCTCATTACGCACAGGTAATGGATCGTTTACTGAAACACCTGCCGGCTCCGCTTCTGGGGGAGATCCCGTATTTACTGCGTCCGGAAGAGCGCGAATTATCGCATTATCTGAATGCTGAAAAAATTGAGATGCTCTGGGGCAAAGAACTGGTCGCTTCCTGAGTTATCGGACTGATGGCTAAAAAGAAAAGGGCTAATTATTGATAGCCCTTTTTTGTTTTATTTACGATATTACAAAGTCTGACTGCGTACGGTTATCTGCGAATTATTTACGAAGATAAATAATATTCTGCGTTTCATTGTCACAGTTACCCACAACCTGACCTTCTGCCTGTGCGGCACTTTCCGCAGGCACGACCGTTAAGGTAAAGCCTTCAGCAGGTACACCGTTACTGATGATTTTCTGCGAAATTTCTTCCGTGACGCTTTCGCAGGAAGCTTGTGCCATAGCAGGGACAAGCGCAAAAAGTACTGTACTAACTGCAATCAGTTTTTTCATCATTTTTCCTTAAATGTTTACTACTTCCAACCTGAAGTAACTTCACGTCCTGTATTTGCATCAAGACATCTCTGTGTATTAGGCTCCCAATACGCAGTGACGACGGAACTTTTTAAGCAGGCATCTTCGACATCAATAGCACGATCAACTTTATCAAACTCTTTTTCCGCACGGCGGTTTACTTTCTGGCGCAGGGAGCGGGTATCATCCCACTGTTCTTTTTCCTGGCGTGCTCTCTCTTTCTCCAGCGCGGTGTCACCGCCACTGACGACACATGTGCTGCCCGGACTGCAATTTGCAGTAACCGCATTTGCCTGTGCTGCAAAAAATAATGGTGCAGCGAAGGCGGTTGCGATAAACCACTTTGTGAGTATGGATTTAGTCATTATCGTGTTTTCCTCAAAGTTCAATCCTGCAAATTTAGTTCTGATCTTATGCATTATACCGAAGTGTATTTGAGCACCAACAAAAGAAAAAGCATTTCGTGCGTAATTTCAGGTAATTTAAGAAAATTACCTGAAATAAATGAGGTAAGTTTATATTTTACTGTGATTTTCAGTCTTCACGATGAACATTCAGTCCGGCGAAGGACTGACAAACCGGCATCATTTCCATGGTATTGATATTAACATGCGCCGGTAATGTCGCCACCCAGTAAACGGCTTCGGCAATATCATCCGGCATCAGCGGATCGGCATTTTTATAGGTGTTACCGGCTTTTTCTTCATCACCACGATAGCGGATCCCTGAGAATTCAGTCCCACCGACCATACCCGGTTCAATATCGGTCACACGGATTTTTTTGCCGAACAAATCAGCGCGCAGTGCCAGACTGAATTGTTTTACAAAGGCTTTTGAACCACAATAAACGTTACCGCCCATATAAGGCCAGGAGCCGGCAGTTGATCCTAAATTAATGATATGGCCGCGGTTTCTTTCCACCATACCCGGCAGTATTGCACGGGTCATATGCAGCAGCCCTTTGATGTTGGTATCGACAACCACATCCCACTCTGCAGGATCCGCTTTATCAGCGGTTTCCATACCCAGCGCCAGACCTGCGTTATTCACCAGCACATCAATTTCACGCAGCGATTCAGGCAGGGCGGCAATCACATTATCAACCGCCGGTCTGTCCATCATATCCAGCGCCAGCGGATAGAAGCGATTGCCTAACTCTTTATGTAATTTTGCCAGGCGCTCAAGACGGCGTCCTGTTCCTATCACAGTATGGCCGTTATCAATAAATTTGCGTGCAAAAGCCTCACCGAAACCTGCGGTTGCGCCTGTAATTAAAACAATCATGACTTACTCCGATTCTGTCAGCGGGGTTTCCCGGAAAAATAACACATCCACCGCGGTATAGTGCCGGCGGTTAATATTGCACAGTGTAACGCGGATAAACTTTTGAAAGCGCGTCACAGGTTCCGCTTTTCAATTATTGACCGGAAAAATGCTGTGCTAACTTACTAAAAAACCGTCAATGATAATGATAAGGAAGCAACCTATGCCACAGGGTCAATGTTTATGCGGGAAAGTGTCAGTATCCACACAACAGCCGGTAACAGACATTTCTGTTTGCCATTGCGGGATGTGCCGGAAATGGAATGGTGCGCCGTTTATGTCTGTCGATTGCGGCAGTGATATCAGTATCCGCGGGGAGGATTATATCTCCCGTTATGCTTCATCGGAGTGGGGTGATCGCTGTTTTTGTCGTGAATGCGGCACGCATCTTTTTTATTATCTGAAACCCGCCAATCAATATTATGTATCGGCGGCACTATTTGGTGAGACAAAAGAGAGTCGCCTTACTATGCAGATTTATACTGACTGCAAACCGAATTATTATAATTTTGCAGAAAAAACGCCGATGCTGACAGAGCAGGATATTCTGGCGATGTTTGCCGAAAAATAAGAAGTCAGAAATAAAAACGGATACCGGTGAGGGTATCCGTTCTGTTTTTCTGCGTTGCCGGGCAGATTAAGAACTGACTATCAGATAACAAACAAGTCCATAAATTCACTGACGGACAGCGATTCAAGTGTTTTACGGTCGCGGGCAGCATTCAGAATGCGTTTTTGCTGTGCTTCCGGGAACTGGCGTGCCAGGTTAATCCGGAATTTCTCCAGTAATAACGGAATGCCTTCTTCACGGCGGCGGGCGTGTCCGACCGGGTATTCCACCACGACTTCATCCAGCACAGTGCCGTCTTTCAGGGTGATGGTCAGGGCGTTGGCGATAGAGCGTTTTTCCGGATTATGATAATCCTTGGTAAATGCGGTATCTTCCTCACAATGAATGCGCGCGCGCAGAGCATCGATTCGGGTATCGGCGGCAATATTATCTTCATAATCTGACGCGGTCAGGCGACCGAAAATCAGCGGAACAGCAACCATATACTGAATACAGTGGTCACGGTCAGCCGGGTTATTCAACGGCCCGTGTTTATCAATGATACGGATACAGGCTTCGTGCGTGCGGATAGTGACTTTTTCGATGTCATCCGCGGTTTTACCGGCTTTTGCCAGTGTGTTATGCAACGTCATTGCGGCTTCAACGGCGGTTTGCGAATGGAATTCAGCAGGGAATGAAATTTTAAACAGCACGTTTTCCATCACATAAGAGCCGTAATCGCGCTGGAATTTAAACGGTTTGCCGTCGAACAGCACATCATAGAAACCCCAGGTTTTCGCGGTCAGCACAGTCGGATAGCCCATCTCACCTTTCTGTGCCAGCAGTGCCAGCCGCACCGCACGGGATGTTGCATCACCGGCAGCCCAGGATTTACGCGAACCGGTATTCGGTGCATGACGATAGGTGCGCAGAGACTGACCATCCACCCACGCATGAGAAACCGCACTCAGCAATTGTTCGCGATCCAGCCCCAGCATCTCACCGACAACCGCGGTGGAGGCAACTTTTACCAGCACAACGTGGTCAAGCCCGACTTTGTTAAACGCATTTTCCAGCGCCAGACAGCCCTGAATTTCATGCGCCTTGATCATCGCCGTCAGAATGCGTTTGAGTGGCAACGGCGCTTTACCTTTTGCCAGTGCTTCGCGTGATAACCAATCAGCTACCGCCAGAATGCCGCCGAGGTTATCCGACGGATGACCCCATTCAGCTGCCAGCCAGGTGTCGTTAAAATCAAGCCAGCGGATCATGGCACCGATATTAAATGCGGCCTGGATTGGATCTAACTGAAACTGTGTGCCCGGCACTTTTGCGCCGTTCGGAACAATTGTTCCCGGAACGACGGGGCCGAGCATTTTCTTGCACGCCGGATACTCCAGGGCTTCCATACCACAACCCAGGGTGTCCAGAAAACAATAATATGCAGTGTCATAAGCCCGCTCACTGCTGATATCCATCTTCAGTACATAGTCAGTAATGTCCTGAATAACCTGATCGTACTCTTGGTGCTGTGGGGTAATGGATGCTGACATAATCTGTATTCCTTATTATTCAATAATTAACGCGCATTCAACGGGACAAAAGTCTGGTTTTCCGGGCCGGTGTAATTGGCGGAAGGACGAATAATTTTATTATCCAGACGCTGTTCAATAATGTGTGCAGCCCAGCCTGCGGAGCGGGCAATAACAAAAATCGGGGTAAACATCGCAGTCGGAACACCCATCTGGTGATAAGCCACTGCAGAGAACCAATCCAGATTCGGGAACATTTTCTTGTGCTGTGACATCACGGATTCAATACGGTCTGCGATATTAAACAAGCGGAAATCTTTGGCTTCTTCCGATAACTCACGGGAAATCGCTTTGATAACCTGATGGCGCGGATCCGCGATGGTATACACCGGATGCCCGAAACCCATCACCACTTCATTGCGGGAAAGACGGGCGATAATATCGTCCTGTGCTTCATCCGGTGAGCTGTAACGTTTCTGAATTTCCAGGGATACTTCATTTGCGCCACCGTGTTTCGGACCGCGCAGTGCCGCGATAGCACCGGTGATCGCCGAATAAAAATCGGTGCCTGTTCCGGCAATGACCCGCGCGGCAAACGTCGAGGCATTAAATTCGTGCTCAGCATAGAGAACAAATGAGGAATTCATGTAGCGAACCCACTCAGCCGACGGCGTTTTACCATGCAGCAGGCGCAGGAAATGCCCGCCTGCGGTTTCTTCGTCTGTTTCAGTATCAATGCGGCGGTCATTGAACGCATAGTGGTACCAGTACAGCAGCATTGAGGTCAGGGAAGAGAGCAGGCGGTCAGCGATATCACGCGCACCTGATAACGGATGCCCCTCTTTTTCAGGCAGAACACAGCCCATAATGGATACGCCGGTGCGCAGAACATCCATCGGATGTGCGGATGCAGGCAGGGCTTCCAGTGCTTTTTTCACACTGTGCGGCAGACCGCGCAGGGATTTCAGCTTGGCTTTATATGCCGCCAGTTCAGCCGCATTCGGCAGTTTTTCGTGGATCAGAAGATGAGCGACTTCTTCAAAATCACATTGTGTGGCTAAGTCCAGGATGTCATATCCGCGGTAATGCAGGTCGTTCCCGTTGATCCCCACAGTACAGAGTGCGGTATTTCCGGCAGCGACGCCGGAAAGCGCGACGGATTTTTTACCTTTCTTCGGTGTAGGTGCAGATGTGGTGAGTGGCTTATTCATTACGGGTGTTCCTTATTATTATTTACCCTTATTCATTCAAACTGCAGGTTCGTTGGCGGTACTCAGCCAGCCGGGTCACATACTAATGTATGCTCCCCGTCAGTCTTCCCTTGCCGCCTGCCTGCATCCTGAATGACGTTGGGTATAGTCAAACAACCTGCTTCGCGTAGTATCGGGTAAGATTCAGGTGTTACTTTTTCTGTGAAAACAGGGCGTCGAGCTTGTCTTCATAATCGTAGTAACCGATGCTTTGGTATAATTCATCGCGAGTCTGCATCTGTGCCAGCAGACTCTGCTGAGTGCCTTCGCGGCGCAGCGTGTTATACACATTCTCAGCCGCTTTATTCATGGCACGGAACGCGGTAAGCGGATACAGGGCGATAGCGATATTCACACTGCGCAGCTCATCCAGGGTAAACAGCGGCGTCTGACCGAATTCAGTAATATTCGCCAGCACCGGTGCTTTAATATTTTTGGTGAACAGGCGGTACATATCCAGCTCAGTGATAGCTTCCGGGAACAGCATATCGGCACCGGCCTCAATATATGCCTGCGCGCGCTCCATAGCGGCATCCAGACCTTCCACCGCAAGAGCGTCAGTGCGTGCCATCACCACAAAATTTTCATCTGTGCGCGCATCAACGGCCGCTTTAATACGATCAACCATCTCCTGTTTTGAGACGATCTCTTTGTTCGGGCGGTGACCGCAACGCTTTGCACCCACCTGATCTTCAATATGCATACCGGCGGCACCGGCTTTGATCAGGGATTTTACGGTGCGTACCACATTAAATGCTGACGGACCAAAACCAATATCTGCATCCACCAGCAGGGGTAGATCACACACATCGGTGATACGGCGGACATCTGTCAGCACATCATCCAGCGTGGAAATACCCAGATCCGGAATACCCAGGGAGCCTGCGGCAACACCGCCGCCGGAGAGATAAATTGCTTTATAGCCCGCACGCTTAGCCAGCAAAGCATGGTTGGCATTGATAGCACCGACCAGCTGTAACGGGGATTCAGACTTTACGGCATCACGGAATGCGCGTCCTGCGGAGTTAAGAGCCATATATTCACCTTGTTATTAGTTTGATACTCATTTGATACCTGGTTGTTATAAAGCAATCGTTGTGCCAACCAGCCTGGTACTAAACTAAAACGAACTAAAACGGGATGCACATCACAAATACTGGCTTGTTTATGCGGATATTTCGGCCTCCACTATAGAAGTTGATGATTCTGTCTGACAAGCGGGATGTTAGTGATTTGTGATGATGGTGCTATTTATGTTTCATTACCTGGTTTATGATGTTTCATGAAACGTGAGTGAAACATATGGAACATTTGAAACGAATGAAACATCTGAAACAGGAGCAGACTGATGACTCAAAGCGACAAACCGGTGATCTGGACTGTTTCCATCTCCCGTCTGTTTACCCAGTTTCGCGATATCAGCCCGGAATTCAGTGCCCGCGCCACTATCAGTGCTATCAATCTCGGGTTTGATGCGGCGGTTGATGCTATCCGCGAGCGGCTGAAAACGCAGCGCTGTGATGTGATTGTCAGTGCCGGGTCAAACGGTGCTTATCTGAAGCAGCATTTACCGGTGCCGGTGATTATTGCCGCTCCCGGCGGGTTTGATGTGATGCAGGCGCTGGTGCAGGCGCGTCAGATTAGTGATCGCATCGGTCTTGTCTATTACCGGGATACTTTTCCGGCACTGGAATCACTGGCGCAGAGTTTCGGGATGCAGATTGAGCAGCGCAGTTATATCACCGCCGAAGATGCCCGGGCGGCGTGTAGTGCGCTGAAAGCAATGGGGATCACCGTTGTGGTGGGTGCCGGGCTGATTACCGATATTGCGGCTGAGTGCGGAATGACCGGTATTTTTATTTATTCTAATGATGCTGTCCGCCGGGCATTCACCGACGCAATAGAACTGACGCGGATCCGCCACCAGCCGCAAAGCTTCCCGCTGCCGGTTGCCGGATCTCTGAGTATTCGCCATACCATTAATGATATTCTGGGCACATCCGGGGTCATGGAGCAGGTTCGCGAGACAATCACCCTGTTTGCCCGTTCAAAAGCAACGGTGATGATCCAGGGTGAAAGCGGCACCGGCAAAGAAATGGCGGCACAAGCTATTCATCACGAATATACCTTGTTCCGTACCCATAAGCGCACAAAGCGCAGTGCACCGTTTGTTGCGGTTAACTGCGGGGCAATTCCGGAGAGTCTGCTGGAAGCTGAATTATTCGGCTATGAAGAGGGCGCGTTTACCGGCTCACTGCGGGGCGGGCGGGCCGGGCTATTTGAAGCAGCGGACGGCGGCACCTTGTTTCTTGATGAAATCGGTGAGATGCCTTTATCACTTCAGACCCGCCTGCTGCGGGTACTGGAAGATCGTGCGATTGTGCGTATCGGTGGATACAAACCCATTATGGTGGATGTGCGGGTCATTTGCGCCACTCATGGTGATTTGGATAAATGGGTGGCTGAAGGGCGGTTTCGTGCCGATCTTTTTTATCGTCTCGGCGTGCTGCGTCTGCAATTACCGGCACTGCGTGAGCGGGATGCAGATATTTTATTGTTAGCGGAAAAACTGCTCAAACTTGCCTTTGCTGAACTGGATTTGCCGCTGCATCGCGGATATCTGCAACAAGTTCTGGCGTGCAGTGCCTTTTTCTATCAGTACCGCTGGCCGGGCAATGCCCGTGAGTTGCGTAATCTGATGGAGCGGGTGGCGCTGTATTGCAGTGCGTATCCTGACAAAATAATTACAGAATCATTATTAATGCAGTTATCACCCGAACGTCGCACTGAGATACAACCCTCTGAAATACATCAGGTTGTGACCGGACCTGTAATAACGTCAACGGCAGCAGAGGCCATTGCCCGTTTTCGTGGTGACCGGCAGGCGGCGGCTGACTGGCTGGGGATCAGCCGGACAACCTTATGGCGGCGTTTAAAACAGGAGCGCACGGCATGACGCCGGGTATATCCGAATTGAAAAGCAAGAGCCGGAGTGTTTGTCTGCCGGTGGCGGGCAATACTGTTACCAACGGAAGGACAGAGGGAACAGGACACAATGTCAGATCTTTTTGCGCACGATGAACCACTGAATATTGCGCCGGATGCCTGTTTATTTAAAGGGTTTCTCAGCGATGAAGATACGGTGCTGCTGGCGGATATTGCCGCGATCACGACTATCTCCCCGTTTCGTCATATGGTGACACCGGGCGGATACCCGATGTCAGCGGCGATGAGCAGTTGCGGCGCACAGGGCTGGATTTCAGATGCAAAAGGTTACCGTTATACCGCGATTGATCCGCTGACCGGCAATCCGTGGCCGGCAATGCCGGATCTGTTTGTGTCCCTTGCACAGAATGCAGCGGAACGTGCCGGTTTTCACAGGTTTTTTCCGGACAGCTGCCTGATTAACTGTTATGTCCCGGGCGCGGGCATGTCATTGCATCAGGACAGAGATGAACCTGATCGCCGCCAGCCGATTGTCTCGTTTTCGCTCGGGCTGCCTGTGCAATTTCAGTTCGGCGGAATGCAGCGCCACGACCCGCTGAAAACCTTTGCACTTGAGCATGGCGATGTGCTGGTGTGGGGCAGCCGTTCCCGGCTGAATTATCATGCTGTCCGTCCGGTAAAAAACGGGGTTCATCCGCTTGCGGGAGCCCGGCGGTTTAATCTTACTTTTCGCTGTACGCGATAACGGAAGCTCAGGATGAAAACAGAGATACAACGACCATCTGATGATGATTGCTGGGCGGCGCTGGTTGCCCGGGACAAAACGGCAGATGCGCATTTTGTTTATGCAGTCAGAACCACCCGGACATGGGGATTTCCGTCTACGGTGGTACGCCTGCCGAAACGGGAAAATACTGAATTTTTTGCCACACCGGCGCAAGCCGAAGCACAAGGTTATTGTGCCGGAAAGCGGCAGCAGCGCAGCGGCGACACTATGATGCAGCGTCATGCACAACTGATTGCCAAATCGTGCCGCGAGCTGGAAGCCTGCATTAATCAAGGTTGTGCTGTACCGTCTCTTGCGGAGCTGGCGAAATCCGCCGCGATCAGTCCGTTTCATTTTCATCGTCTGTTTAAAACGCACACCGGGGTGACACCGGCGGCGTATGCGCGGGCTTACCGGGGTGAGCGGCTGCGCGACCAACTGACAAAACAGGCGACAATTACCGGTGCAATTGCCGAATCCGGTTTCAGTTCCGGCAGTCGTTTTTATGAAATATCCGATACACTGCTGGGGATGACGCCGAAAAACTGGCGCGCAGGCGGTAAAGGGGCGATTATCTATTTTGCTCTCGGTATCTGTGCGCTGGGTGATATTCTGGTCGCACAAAGCGAAAAAGGCATTTGCGCTATTTTGCTGGGTGATGATGCAGAAACACTGCTGCAAAATTTGCAGGATCAATTCCCGAATGCCGAACTTGTCGGCGGAGACGCGCAATTTGAGCAGGTGGTTGCGCGGGTGGTCGGTTTTGTGGAGGCACCATCTGCGGGGTTTGAATTACCGCTGGATATCCGCGGTACCGCTTTCCAGCGCCGTGTCTGGCAGGCGCTGCAAACTATCCCGGTCGGCACGACCGTCAGTTACCGCGATATTGCACAGCGGATAGGCTCCCCGAACGCGATCCGGGCGGTGGCGGGCGCGTGTGCGGCAAACTGTCTGGCGGTGGCTATTCCGTGTCACCGCGTGGTGCGCACCAGCGGGGAACTCGCCGGATATCGCTGGGGAATTGACCGGAAAAAACGTCTGTTGCAGCGCGAGGCATTGCAGCAGGAAACTTATTAAGAGAAGGAATAGGGATGTATTTTCGTTCCGTTGTTTCAGGATTGAGTCTGTTGATGGCGGCACTGCCGGTAATTGCGGCACCGGCAGCCGCAGAGGTTGTAGCGGATGAAAACGGCACCGTTTCGGCTGCCGTCTCCGGTCCGCTGTTTGATTGTGATCATGAGCTGACAAAACTGATTGCGGGCAGTAATCATGACCTTATCCGTGCGGAAAAAGTGACGGCCGACAGGCTGGGAATTGATATTGAAAATCGTGATATTAATGAACTTGCCATTCAGTTATCAGATACCCGGCAGACACCGTCGGCTGAAAGCCCCGGTGCCGGGCAGCTCGGTTGGGTGACTTACAATATAAAAGAAAATACATTGCAGGCGACAGGGCCGGATGAAGATCACCCTGTATTACTGACTTTCAGTGCCGTGCAGGGCGAACGGTTGCAGTCCTGCCTGAAAAAAGAACAGGTATGTCACCAGATCCTCAGCACACTGCGCCTTGAGGCGTTTATTGCACAATCACCGAAATGGCGGGTGACGGGTACCGGACGCACCTATTTTCATGCCGCACCCACATCACAGTGTCGCGATGATAATGCGTTTGTGGTGCCCGGAGATGTGCTTCAGATCAATGGTTTCCGGGCGACAACCCCGGTGAAAGGTGAAAAAGAGGGTTGGTTGCTGGTGGCTTACGGCAATGCGCAGGGCTGGATCAATGTAAACCGCCTTGAACCGGAAGGGGCAGTTTGTGACGCCGTCACAGAAAAGGCAGAAAAAGCCTATGAAAAAGAACTGCGTAACAGTGAACCGGCATCACATAAATATATCGTCACGCAAAAACAGCTCCGGTTTTATGATGCGCCGGATAAAGACTGCAAAGCTGAAGAACAGACCTTTGTTGTGCAGGATGATGCCGTCTGGGTTGATCGCAAACAGCCGTATCAGGGATTTTTGCACGGGCGTTATATTCATCCGGCGAATGGAAAAATAACAGAAGGCTGGCTGAAGGCTGATGGTCTGACCAAAAAATAAGAAAAAAAAGGCGGATACCGGAAAGTGTCCGCCTTGCTTTATTTACTTACCGGATTTAGTTAATTATCTAATCCCAACTGCGCACGTAACGCGGCAATGTCTGTCTGCCATTGCTGCTGAAGTGCGGGTTTCTGATGTCCGGGTTTGCGCTGTATATCGGCTGCAAGCCTTTCTTCCAGTGCGATCAGTATCGCCAGTTTTTCCTCTTCATCATCTGCAACCGCGGTTGTTTCAATTGTTGCGGCAAGTGACTGCGCAGAAACATCCGGGGACTGATCAGCATTCAGATGGCGGATAGCATCATAAACCTGATCCAAATCGTGATATTCCGTCAGCCGTGAGCCGTCGATATACCAAAACCGGTTACAGCTTTTTTCAATCAGTTCGCGGTCATGGCTGACCAGAATCAAGCCACCGGCAAACCGGCTGATTTCATCTGCCAGTGCGGATTTTCCGTCCATATCCAGGTGGTTGGTTGGTTCATCCAGCATCAGAAGCGAATATTTCGCCAGACTTAACCCGACAAACAGCAGTCGCGCCCGCTCGCCACCGCTCAGTGAACCGACAGTCTGCTGGTGGCGCAGATAGGGAAATCCTGCGCCGATCAGGGCCATTTTTCTCTGTTCATCAATTAACGGAGCAAATGGTTTTAATGCATCCATTAATGAATCAGTATCATTCAGTTGCGCCAGTTTCTGGTCGTAATAACCCAAATGGACACGCGGATGCAGCACCAGCGGGCTGTCAGGTAAGGTGACACTCTCTTGCTGTGAATGCGCCCAAATCATCCGCAACAGCGAGGATTTCCCTGTACCGTTTGCCCCGGTAATGGCGATGCGGTCGCCACTTTTTACCGATAAATTATCCGTCACATACAGTGGCGGACAATTATCTGCCGGGATAACAGCTAACTGATTAAATGCACAGAGGCGATCTGCCCGCAGGGCATCACCGGTCAGTTTCAACTGCCACTGACTACCCGCTGATAGTTCAACCTGATCGTCCTGCAGGCGTCCTACCTGTTTTTCCATTTGTTTGGCTTTGCGGGAAAGGGCTTCGTTATCATACACTTTTCCCCAGATGGCCAGACGTTTTGCACTCTGCGCGATGCGGTCTATCTCTTTTTGCTGCGCACTGTGGCGGTGTTCATCACTTTCATCTTGTGCGTTGAGCGCTTCCCGCGCTTGTGAACAAGGCAGCCGGAACACAGAAATAGTGCCGTCACGCAATATCCAGGTGCAGTTTGTCACATGGTCGAGCAGGGTATTATCGTGAGAGACCAGGATAAAACTGCCGCGCCAGCTGATTAAAAACTGCTCCAGCCATAAAATCGTGGGTAAATCGAGATGGTTGCTCGGTTCATCGAGCAGCAGCAAATCCGGATTGATAATCAGCGCCCGCGCCAGTAACAAACGGGTATGCTGCCCGCCGCTCAGAGCGGAAACCGGTAAAAACCACTGTGCGCTGTCAAAACCGGTTTCGGTCAATAACATTTCTGCCCGCCACATGTCAGAGACACGCAGCTCCGCAGGCAGTTTTTCCAGCACCGCCTCAATCAGTGTCACGGACTGTAATGATTCGGGCAGATGTTGCTCGATATAGGCCACTATCACGCGGTTTGCCGGTGTGACAGTACCTTCATCCGGCATTAATTGTCCGGATAATAATTTCATCAGGGTACTTTTCCCGCAACCGTTATGACCAATCAGGCCAATTTTCTCTCCCTGATTCAGGGCAACAGAAATATCGGTTAACAGGGGCGTGTGACCGGGGTGGAATGACAGATTACGGGTTGATAATAATGTACTCATAGCTTACTCAAATTTAAGGCATAACTATACCTTGGGTCATAAAAGCGATAACCCTGTAAGCTGAGGAAGGATGTTACTCAGTAATGCTTCACTCAGGCAGGATTAACGCGCAGCGTTAACAGAACAGCCTGAGTTCTGACGATTACCAAAGAAATGTGAATATTCGATCACATCACTTAACAACATAATTAGCCTCCTTTTTTTTCTCTGAGTTATAGAATGAGCCGATTATATCATCAGAAATTATTAATGAGCAATAACAGCGCTTAAGGTGATTTAATAACCGCGTAACTGATGGCGCCGGTTTACCGGCGAACCATATCACAGTGCGGGATCCCGTCTTCTGAATAAATTTCTGAGCAGACAGTAAAGCCGCATTTTTCATAAAATGCGGTCAGATGTGCCTGGGCGCTGATATGAATCTGCCGCTGTCCGTGATGCTGATGTATTGCGCGGATAGCGGCTTCCATCAGGGGATAGCCCAGTTTTTGCCCGCGAAACTGCGGATTAACCACGACACGGCCGATGGCTGCCGGTGCTGTATCATCCGCCGGGGGCAGAATACGGCAGCAGGCGACAATCTCCCCGTTTTGTTCCGCCCACAAATGCAGTGCGGTGAGATCAATTCCGTCCGCATCCTGATAACAGCAGGTCTGCTCCACAACAAACACCGCACTGCGCAGGGCAAGAAGGCGGTAGAGTGTCAGCGGCGATAATGTATTAAATTCAGCGGTGTGCCAGGTGATCGCGGTCATTATGTTATCCGTTTTGTTGCGGGGATATCCCGTTTGATGACTGTCTGAAAGAAGGACGATATCCCGCTGTATTTATTTCCTGTTTACTGAAATATCAGATTACGGCTTGCTTAACCATTTGTAATAACTGACGAACATCTTCAAGACGGGTATTACCTGTCTCTTTATCAATAATCGAACTATAGATGTGAGGAATGATTTTTTTCACGCCGGCATCAAGAGCGATTTGTAAAATTTCAGCAAAATTATCTAAGTCAATTCCGCCGGTAGGTTCAAGCGCAAAATCAAATTTTGCACAGGCCGCGGCAACGGCTTTGTACTCCTCAATATACGTCAGTCCCTGCATATGAAAAAATTTAACCGAGTCAGCGCCCATATCTTTCAGCATCATAATAGCTGTTTCAATGGGCACGATGCCATCAGGTGCTTCAGAGCTTAACGGGCCGGTTGAAATTTTAACCATACCAATGGTACCACCCGGTGAAATTAATGCATTCACAAAGGTTTCATTCTGACCCAGTAATGCACGGCTGATAGCTGCGCCGGTGAAAACCTGGTTGACGTGCTGAGGCTGGACTTCCTTTGCAATCAAAGAAACCATTGTGGATTGATTCGGATCGCCGGCACCTAATCCTACAGATAATGCATTGTTTGTTTCTTGTGCATAAATTTTCATATCCGCAATAGCGCTTTCAGTATCCGGATAGTTTTTTGATAAAACGCCCACGACCACAAAGTTTTCAGCCGCAGCACAGATATCTTTGGCGTTTTGGTGGCTGCCTGCCAATACGTTTAAGCACACACGGTTACGGTAAAAATTCGGTGACAATCTCATTTTATATTCCTTTAACTAACAAGCGGATACGTTCAGATATAACATCGAGTTGTTCATTGCTGACGCTACGGACATCAACTTCTGCTTTACCTTCGTTAGCTTTGTATTCGCGGAAATAGATAGCGGTATCGCCTTGTTTTAATTCAGACATAATTTGATATGTGGTTTTTCCAATCTGTTTTTCATCAAAGCTGATTTCAGTCCTGGCAATATCTCTGCCGGCGGCATCCCACACGATTTGTGCAGAAATAGCAGGAATGGCATTTAAATCGCAGACAAATTTGTCCATCCGGTTAACCATCTCAGCCCCGGTTTCTTTGGTTGCAGTCAAATAGTGTTCGATGGCGAGTGTCAGCCCCAAAATACCTTCTTTACCCACTTTCATCGCCCGCCCGATACCGCGGCTTTGGCGTTTAACCCATTCAACATACGTTTTTTTACCGAGAACCAGGCCGCTGGTGGGTCCTTCAATGGCCTTTGCACCACTGTAAATAACCAAATCAGCACCTGCCCGGTAGTAAGTGGTTAAATCTTCTTCGGCGGCAGCATCAACAATTAATGGTAATTGATGTTCGCGGGCAACACTGACGGCATCGCTGACCGTCAGCATACTTTTTTGTACGGTATGATGAGATTTTATATAGAGGATAGCGGCAGTTTGCGGGGTAATTTTTGCGGCTAATTGGGCTGCACTACATTCGTTAGCAAAACCAGCTTCAATCACTTTACCGCCACCTAATGTCACCATGGTGTCAACAGGCGCCCCGAAGTTAACGTTATGGCCTTTCGGTAAGATAATTTCACGTGGTACAGGCTTGTCTGATGAGTGTAAATTGAGTAATAGATCCTCATCATCTTTCACGATAACCGCAGCGACCGCCTGGGCAATTCCTGCTGATGCACAAGAAACCACCACCGCATCTTCAACGTCGAGTAATTGCGCGATATATTCGCCGGTTTTATTTACCAGATCGTTAATTTCAAAGTAATTATTCAGTCCGTAAGCAACACGTTCAACAACGTCCGGGGCCGGGGTTGAAACACCGAGCATAGTCATGCGACCGGAAGCGTTAATAACGTGTTTAAGCTGATATTTTTCATAAATCGATTGCATGTTCACATTCGCCTTGTGCCTGAATTATATGTTTTCCGCCAATGATGGCGGCGACGGGGACGAAACGGTGTGTTCCGGTACGCTTTTCATTTTCAGCGTCCGTCAGTTCAGTGAGTTCTTCTTTAAGATTGAACAGTGTGATATCAGCGTCAAAACCCGGTCTTAAATAGCCTTTAGCCGGCAGAGAGAGCAAATCAGCGGCTTTTTCAGTAACACAGCGCAGAACTTGCTCTGCACTAAAGCCCATGCACAGGAATTTGGTCATCACAAATGCGAGGCTGTAAACAGGACCATTAACACGGTTTCTGTGGTAGATATCGGAACTGATGATGTCAGGGTAAGTACCGATACGCATGGCTTGTTCTGCTACTTTAAAGCTGAAACTTTCACTGCCGTGACCCACATCCAGGAGAACACCCCGGGCCAGTGCGCGGGCAATTGACGGCCTGAGATAACCGGTGTCATCTAAAATCCGGTTGGGTTTACCATTAAAACAGTGCGTAATAATGTCGCCACGGGTCAGTAAACCGGCAACTTCGTCAATATCAGGCGGATTATTGCCAATATGAACCATCAATGGCAGACGATGTTTTTTTTGCATCTCCTTGGCTCTGATGAGCGGGGCGATCCCATTTTCGCCCACCACACTTTTACTCATACGCGCTTTCATGCCGACAACAAAACCGTTATGGCGTTCAATGGCTTGCTGAAAGCAGGCATCATCGATATTGTTCATATCGGATAATTCATTTTGTGCAATTATGCCAATGCGTGAAATATTCAATAAAGAAAAGACATTGGTTTTGGATTTGAGTGTCGATTGGTAAAATGTGTCAATATCATCAGCACCAACACTACCTGCATCAACCAGCGAGGTGACACCACCGGCAACGCCTGCGCAATCAGGATCATCGAAGTAGACAGGTGATTGCGTAAAGCAGTGTGCATGTGAGTCAATCCATCCGGCACTAACGTATATTTCCCCTTTCAGATCAATTATTTTCTCTGCTTGCTGATGACAGGCCAGCTCCGGGCCGGCCGCGTCGATTTTGCCGTCTTTGATAAGAATATCGATAATTACACCATCGATACGTTTGCCCTGTTTGATGATTAAAGAATACATGGTTACCTTCTTTATTATTCAGGAACTGCTGATTGATACTTACATCAGCAGCCCTGAGTGTCTAAGCAACAAGAGGAAAGAAATAGCCAAATAGCATCGCGCCCAGAATGGCACCGCCTGCCACAGGTTTTTGCCACACATAGAAAATCAATGCGCCGATTAAAGAGCCGATACCAATCGGAATCGATGCAGCCATTGCAGCCAAAATAATTAAAGGACCAAGGAAACGTCCTGATGTGTTACCGGCACCCATCATGACATCTGCACCAAACGTTGAGTTTGCCTGAGCGATAGTGAATTTACGGGCAAACACAATCAGCAGACCTATCAGCACGCCAAGAAATAGTCCTGTCAGTAAGGAAAGCCAGAAATTAGTGACTAAAATATCCCATCCGGCGGCAAGGAATAGCGCAGGAACCCCGAGGCCGATCCCGGTTTGCAGCGCGCCACCGATATCCAGGATACCGACCAGCGATCCTTCAATAATTCGTGCAAACAAGAAACTTGCACCGAACGCCGCGACGGCGCCATAAACACCGGTATCGAGTCCTGCACGTAACATGGCCACAAAGGCAACTTCGTTAAATGCACCGAAACCGTAGACGACATACATGTGTGTACCGGCGAAGATCCCTGCGGATAACAGTCCGGCAAAGAGAGGGAAAGACCACTCTGCGTACCAAAAATCATTTTTGTTAATTTCAGTTGTCATGGTTATTTCCCGCTCAGCAGCCCGTGGATATAGTCAAGCCACAATGGTTTATCGAGATTGAAAGAGGTGATCATTTTGAGGTCGAATTCACGGAAGAATCCGCTGAGTACGAACAACAGAACAACCGTTATCATCATTGTGCGGGTGATGCGGTTCCAGCCATTATCATCAACACCTTTACCGATTAAGATACCAAGGACTAAACCCGGGATTGCGTTACCCATAATCAACTGTGCGCAGCCGCCGAAAAGTGTTGCCCAGAAACCGGAACGACGCCCGGCATCCATCGCGGCTAACCAGAAAATAACCGGCATGACGGTGTTAACCAGTAAGTTAGCGGCAGGAACCAGCACGTTAATGGCGGTTGTCTGCAGAGCAGCAGGAACAGCTGATGCGGTGGTATTTAAGAATGCGACGACAAAAGCGCCGATAATGGCACAGGCTATCGCCATTTTTTTCGGGTTATGCAATGTTTCTGCAACATTGCGGTTTTTTGTCAGCAGTGCCGCCGCACCCCAGTTAGGAATGATGCGGTGATCCACGTCTTGCGTGAATGCCCCCGCAGCGACAGAGGAGGCCCATGCGTTAAAGAAGAATCCCAGACCAAAAGAGAAGTGTGATGCAGGGTCGCCTTCACAGGCGTTTAATTCGCCTAATGTACGAAATGCCCCCATTCCCTGAGTGGTCGGAGCGTGGAACATACGTGCTGCCCCGGCGCCTAAACCAAAGCCGCAAAGGCCGCCGATAATCAGGGACATACCCAATATTTCTAAGAAAGATGCCGTTTCACTCATGGAATTAACTCCGTGCCTGATTGCTTTTATTGTTCTGTGAATGGTATTTCGTTAACAGAAAGTAAGGTCACATCCAGCGAAACGTCGAGAACAACACGAAAGTGTTCGCGTTTACGCGGCAAAAAGATAAAAAGAAATTTTTCTGTCCGTGACTGCGAATGAGCACTAATCACCGCAACATCCTTTGGTTCAATTCTCAGTATGATGTCGGTGTTGTCTTTGAGTACGGTTTTTTGTATTGAATTCAACGCGTCAGCAATCGCTTTTTGTTTGGTGTCGCCTTGCCCTGTCACCCGTACAACCGTTTCGGTAGATTTTTTCATTAAGCGTTGCCGTATTTTTTATTAAAGGCTTTAACTAAGCGCTCGCCTAACTCTTCCTTGTCCATAAAACCGAAACCCAGCACGTTGCAACCGTCTGCAATGGCCGTTTCTCCCTCTTCGACAGAGCGCATCCCGTAACGTGCTTTATAGCCATATTTGGTTTGAGCCGTGATAGCACCGGCACCACCGCTTCCGCAAAAAGAGATACCGAGATCGGCTTTCTCCGCATTCATGACATCACCGAGTTTCATATCAGCGGCAACACCGGGAACCACAATCGCTTTGGCACCTGCATTTTCTGCACCGGCAGCCACTTTTTGTCCTTTCCCCAAACGGTCGCCGATAACAATAACGATTTGTTTCATATTTTTATTCTCCAAAAATTAGTCATCAGAACGAATAACTTCAAAATGAACAGAAAGTAAGAGCGTCTCTTCAGGCGCTAATCCGGGTAAGGTGTCAACAACCCGTTGAGCCAGTGCAATGGAGTGTTCAGATATTTCATCAAACAAGCTGATATCCACTTCGGGTAATGCTTCGCCGGTTTGTGCCCTGGCAACCATGGCACGCAGATGAGATACCAGCATTTGTTGTTGTACCTCCGTAGTTTGGCAGTCCTCCTGACTGAGCCGGTCAGTAATCATTACCAGCAGTTTTTGTGTAACCTCATCAATATTAAGGTTGTGTTCTGACATCTTAAAAACCACGATTGCTTCACTCATAACTATTTAAAATCCAAAGTAATAATGTAAGTTAGACTACTCTGTTCTCTGTTCTCTGTTCTCTGATGACTGATACCTTAAGCTGTTCCGCATCGTTTTTGCAGGCAGGAAATTTCCGTTTGGAAGTGGAAATGACAGGGAATAATACAAGGAATAAAGGTGTTTATTTTTTGACCCAAGCGGAAGCTAAATGGAAAAATAACATTTTAAAAGAGTCTTAAAAAATTCTTACGCAGTATTATTTTAAAAATAATTGTTTTAATTCAATCTGTTAGTTATTTTTTAGTTAAGGTGGAAATGCAGAGCTGACAGGGAGTGATATTGGCGAGCTATTATTTCCACTTGGGGTCTTTGGTGGTGAAATCAGCCGGGGATTGTTAAAAATTAAATGATGAAATTGCGGTTAAGATCACGTAAAAAGCAGCAACTCCCGGTTTTCCGCAAATAAGTGGAAGCTGCCGGTATTCAGAGGATACGGGCTAAACTGTCTTTTGCTATCATTTGGAATTCATTGAAATTTTTGACAGTCATTAAGCGACGGGTTGTTTTTTCTTTGACGAAAGTGACGAATAAGTCATATATCGCCATAGCTTCTTCATAATCAGCCTTACTGATAGCGAGCAGAAAAATGACATAGGCATTTTCCTTCGTTTCTTTATTCCATTCGACACCTCTTGGTGCAATAACGGTGACAACCACCGTTTTATTAGCGAGTAATCCTAACGAATGAGGCAGGGCGATACCTTCACCCAGTAAAGTGGAAACAATTGATTCGCGTTCCTGCAATGAGGGATAAAAATCCGGAGTGACGTATCCGTCTTGCTGTAATTTTTGGCATACCGTTTGAAACAGTGTTTCCTGGCTGATTTTTTCGTTAATCACCATAAAAAACCGTTCATCAAAAAACTGCTCAATGATATAAGGATGCGTTTGGTCAATCATCGCTAAGCGACCTACCTGCTTGAGCTGATAGGGGGTAGGGAAAGGGGCTATTTTTATAACAGGTTTATTTTTTTCAGAAATACGCACGGTAGTAATAACAAAATCTTCATCAACTTCCTCAAGTGATTCATATTCCTGCAAAGTGAGATCCCGGCTGAATTTCAGCTGCGGAAATTCACGCATGATCTTAGATTCAACCACCCGGAATGTTGAATTACCTGCATCGGTGACAACAAGCACCTCTGTTTGCCGGATAGACCCGGCACCATAATTTCTTTCAAGACTGACACCGATATGCACCGCCAGATAACCAAGTTCATCTTCACTGATGGCGTGGGGAAGTAATTCTTTACTTGCGCCGGTCAATGCACTGAGAGTGACATCATAGGCAAAAGGATAATATTGTTTTATATCTGATAACAGCGGGTTTGGTGTGGATATATGGTACTGAAGCCGGGTGATTAATGCAGCAAGATGCGTATTCAGATCTTTTTTTAAGTTTTTCGTCACTGCGTAAATCATAGTTATAGAGTGAGTTAATATAGCTCAGAATATACTCAGCCAGTTCACTGTGGCTCCCGTTTTTTTGACTGACTGAATCCTGGCTGCTGATGCGTCTTGCCACAATTTGATCGTGCAAATAGCTAATTTCGTGATTAGAAAGGTCGCTTCCTAAGAAATAAATCAGCCCTTTAGATATTTCATTACAGACGTTGAGGATCACGTCTTCATTAGTATTACTTTTGACTATTGAGGTTAATTCATGTCCGCGGGTAATTCGTAAAATGGTGACTGCACAATTAAAAATGAGATAAAGATGACCTTCATTACTGAGCCGGATATCGAAGCGGTTAATACTGTTATGCAGCACTTTATCAATGTAAGTGAGATCAATATTATCTAAGCATTCAGGCGAAAAAGTGGCTAAATCATGATTGATCTGTTCAGAAAAACGACGCCACAATGTTTCGGTGAGACAGGCTCTGATTGCCCATTCGCTGGCATTTAACCGAATTCCCTGATGGGGAATGCTTTCTGAGCTGATTTGATATTTTTGCAGATGTTCTCTGACCGCGCTCATATCTTGTTGCAGTGTACTTCTGCTGACAGACCATTCTTCTGCGATATCATCCAGTTTTACAGGGAGTGATAACATCAACAGTTTTAATAGTAATGCATCGATACGCTCTTTTCCGGTACGCGGAATACTGTTTTCTGTTTCATCTTGCTGGGTGAACGCCTCAAAAAGGATATTATCGTCAATTTTTAAACGATAGCCATGGCCGCGCTCATAGAGAATATGTGCCCCATGATCTTTAATCAACTCATTGATTTCATTTATATCTGAGCGAATTGTCCGGGTGGAAACGGAAAAACGTTTTGCGAATTCATCCTGAGGCACAACCTCATTGAGAATACCTGCAAAAATTTGATTGTGCCGCTGCTGAGTGAACAGACCCATGGAAACACCTTTAAAATCAATGCTGAACGTATTGAATGTCAAAGTAAAATACTATTTTTGACGGACTGATAGCCGGACTCTATCACAGGCTTGTCAATGTATGGGCTATAGGAATGCTTTAATTTGAGAAGTAACCCACAAATTAAAGCATATTTAATGCATGTTAATGAATTTTATCCGCAGCTCAGATTAATCAGTGTATTACCTCAGCGGCAATGAGATGTAATAAAAGAAGAAAAGTCAGGTTGCTGCATAGTCACACAATGGATCCCGCCGCCGCCGGACGCAATATTATCAATATTTATCTGAACAACGGTGCGCTGCGGGAACAGGGATTCAAGCAGGGATCGTGCCTGTGCATCAGCCGTTTTATCACCGAATTCCGGCAGGATAACCCCGCCGTTACACGGGTAGTAATTAATGTATCCGGCGGCAAAATCCGGATGTTTATCCCGGTTTACCCTTGTCTGTGACGGATTATTCAGAACATGAATATTATCAATCAGATTGGTATTCTGACGCAGGGTATTCAGGGCGGCGGCATGATCCCGCGTGACCTCGTACTCAAAGGAACCGGGGGCATTTTCCATCGGAATAATTAACGATGTTTCATTGATAAACCGTGCGTAGAAATCTACATGGGCATCGGTAATATCATGGTTGCGGATACCGTTAAGCCAGATAATCGTATTCAGACCAAGGGTTTGCTGTAATAACTGCTCTGTCCGGTGACGGCTGAATCCGGGATTGCGGTTATTATTAAGAATACAACTGCGGGTAAAAATACCGGTGCCGGAGCCATTGACCTCAACTGCGCCACCTTCCAGGGTCAGCGGGCTGATATGCAGAGGCATACCGGTGTATTGCGCCATAACCGCCGCAATGTTTGCATCGTGCTTTGCTGCCTGTTTGCCGCCCCAGCCGTTAAAATTAAAACTGACGGCGGCGGGGCGTTGTGTCAGGGTGTCATAAACAAAATTGGCACCACTGTCGCGCAGCCAGATATCATCCAGCGGACAGTCAATATAAGTGACGGTGTCACCAAGTAACTGCTGTGCAACAGCTCTGTTTTCTTTTGTTACCAGCAGATTAACCGGCTCAAAGCGGGCAATCGCCCGCGCAATATCTGCCTGATCACGACAGACTCCTGCGGCAAGTTTTACAGACCAGATACGTGGATGAGCCCCGAATGCCATCCAGGTGGCTTTGTGGGGCTGATGTTCTGAAGGGTAAATAAACATAGTCAGCTCATTATCTCAAAGGTAACGACATATAATACCAGCCGTAAATATCCATATAGCGCAGTGTGGCCTGCGAGGTTTCATATTTCACATCAGTAAAGCCGCGCCGCAGATACAGCGCGCGGGCTTGTGTATTTAAGTCTGAAACATACAATGACAGCCGGTTGATGGACGGGTCAGCGCGCAGTTGTTCTGTGATGTTATCAAGCACACAGTTGCCGATACCCGTTCCGCGCTGTGATTCATCCACACACAGATAAGATATATAGGCGGTATCCGGTTCAGGGACATGCACAAACATCTGAAAAATACGTCTGATTTTCATAAACGGGATAAACCCGGCTTTGCGCAGGATAGTCAGATAAGATACCGGTCGCGGTGCATTTTCCGCCGGATGTTTCACACCATAGCTCAGTCCGTAAACAGCGACTAATTTGCCGTCACGTTTTACCTGAAAATGGCGGTCATGCGGCTCACTCAGCCCGCGCTGCCAGAACATCTCCAGCACCGCCTGACGTTGCTTATCCGCCATGGTGTGTATGGTTTTAAATTTAGACGAAAACGCCTGATAAAACAGGGCACATGCGCTGTTTATGTTTGTTTCATCCAAACTTTCTGTTTGTAATCTGCTACCATCAGAGGCAGTGGTTATACTCTTCATTGTGTTGGGTATATAAATAATAAAAGATGAATTGATAAAAGATAGAGTAATCAGTCTAACATTTATTGTCCAGCTTTTCGGAGAGTATTCTCATGGATAAATTAACGGAAAAGCAGCGCCGGAAGCGCCGGCAGATCCTGGATGCAGCAATGCACTGCTTTATTGAAAAGGGATTTCATTCGACATCGACAGCGGAGATCTGCAAAGTCGCAGGAATGAGCCCGGGTAACCTGTTTCACTACTATCCGACGAAATACGCGATTATAGAAGCTATCGCAGACCTGGACAGTGATGATCACAAATCCATTCTTGCCATGGGCGATGAGCCCGGAAATACCGTTGATATTATTGAAAAAATAGTATCGGCGCTGATCGCTCTTTATAATGAACCGGGCTATGCCCGTATCAGTCTGGAAATTATCACCGAGGCGAGCCGTAACCCGGAACTTAACACCGCATTTGTGGTAAATGAGCAAAAACTGCACAGTAAAATATGTGATGTATTGCACCGGGGAATTGCCGCAGGCGAGATCGATTCACAACTGAATCCGCAACAAACGGCATCCTGGCTGATGGTCATAGCAGAAGGTGCTATGGGCCGTGATCTGATGGAGCCCGGGTTTAACTGGAAAGCCAGCATTGCCGGGTTGCATGTTTTGATCAGAAAAGCTCTTAAGCCCTGAATGATTAGTCTGCTAAGCGACGCTGCATAATGGTGACATTTTCATCGTTGATAACATCATCAAATACCGGTTTCCATCCCATTCGGCCATACATGGCTTGTTTGTCCGGGGTGTAAAGATTGAGCGCAGGCAGGTGACGCGCGGTTGCCACATCAACCACAGCCTGCGTCAGGGCGCTGCCCAGCCCCTGACCCCGTGCGGCGGGCAGGGTGTATATTTCGCCTGTCCACCAGTCAGCATCTGCCATCCGGCTGGTTTTCAGCTCCCGCCAGATAAGACTGGCGGTTGCCAGCAGTGCCCCGTTTTTATCTGTGGCAACAAACAGCTGCTCACCATTCTCCCCGTTTACCCGGTTAAGCAGACGCGCCAGAATTATCTCCGGAGTCTGCCATTGCGCCAACGCCTGCCACTCGTTATGCAGAACCTGAGCGATGGTTTGCAGCAGAGGATAGTCCTCAGGCTGAGCAGTGACAGGGCGGACTGTTATGGTGAGGATAGTCATGATGATGATACTCCGGGAGATTCAATTAGTTCGCTAATCAGTGCCAGAACGGGCTGAAAGAGCGCCAGGCTCTGTTCAAAAGTATAGTCGGTGCGGCGGATAGCGACACTGTGTCCGTGCAGTGCATCTGCCAGCAGATGCAGAATGGCAGTTCGTCGTGCGTCACTCAGCCCGCACGGCTCAATGATGAGCAGATAGCGGCGCCGGAAGCATTCTGACGGGCCGTCACTGTCCGCAGACAGCAGAACAGTCAGCAAATCACTGTAAATATAAAGCAGATGCAGATAACTTTCTGCCAGGCGGCATAATTCCTGCTGTCGTGGCGCTTGCGGATCAGGCTGATAAATTGTATCGACCAGTGCGGTGGCAAGTGCTTCCAGTAACAGCTGCTTGTTGCGGAAATAGTAATAAATAGCCATCGGATCAACCTGTAAGCATTCAGCGAGGGCGCGGATCGACGGTATTTTCCCCTGTGACTGCCACATTTTTTTGTGCTTCTGTCAGTATATTTTCCGGTGTCAGTTTACTGCCCCGGTGAGCAGGCCGCCCGCAGGGTGGCAGTCGGGATTGGGTCACGTTCAGTCTCCGGTTACCGGAAATGGTGTTGATATTTAAGAATAAAGTCTGTCACAGACATTGGCTTTTTGCCGGTGATCGCCGTGAAATTATCAAATGTGGTTCCCGCTCCCGGAATACGGAATTCGCTGAATGCCACATAGTGATCATAAATACTTTTCATATACGCCGGTTCCAACTGCTGCTTTTCGGCAAACTCACGGAATATTACCGGAGACAGCGCCTGATAGCGATACGGTTTCCCGGTAACATTGCTGATAACAGCGGCAATCTCATGATGGTTTTTTGCATCATAGCCCAGGCGGTACACGCGGTTGCGGTGCTGTTCCGGTGCCCGTAAACAGGCCGCCGCCACTTCTGCCACATCTTCACAGGCAACCCAGCTCAGTGTTGCATCGCCGAAATAATCGCTTAATATACCGGGCGTACCCGTATTATCACCCTGATATCCCAGCAAATTTTGCATATAGGATTCCGGTCGCAGATGGGTGAAATCAAATCCTGCCCATTCAATATAGCGCTCAACTAACTGATGCCAAGCCCAGTGCGCTACGCGGGTATTATCATCACCGCAGGCGCCGAGGTGAACAATATGGCGCACACCGGATTTTTTCGCTTCATCCGTAAATACCTTGCTCTGCTCCAGCATGGCAAGCGTATAACCGGTCATCATAAAAACAGTGTCAACACCCGCCAGCGCCGGCAATATTGAATCCGGATCATCATAATCGAAATAACGGACCGGCAGACCACTGTCAGCGAGCACCTGCGGGTCACGGGCGGCGAGGATAACATTCAGCCCGGTGCTTTCCCGCAGGCGCTGTGTCAGAAATTTTCCGACCTGCCCGGTTGCCCCGGTGATCAGTACTGTGCGTGTTGTGGTCATTATTATTCAGTCCGTTTTTGATCATATGATTGACGACAACCATATCAGTCCGCTAAGCTGTGTAAAGATATTCTACAGTGTAGAATGCCAGTAAAGCACAATCTATATCCTTTTATTAATTAACTATTAAGGTGCTAATCATGCGCAATATTATTTATATCGCGACCAGCCTCGACGGTTATATTGCCGATGCGCAGGATAAACTGGACTGGTTGTTTGCTGTGCCGAACCCTGAGCAGGATGATATGGGATTTTCGGCATTTATGCAGGGCATTGACGCGGTAGTGATGGGGCGCAAAACCTTTGAGACCGTGTGCAATTTTGATGGTGCCTGGCCGTATGATAAACCGGTTTTTGTCTTATCCCGCTCAGTGACGGAACTGCCGGAAAAACTCACCGGTCATGGCGTACAATTAATGCAGGGGGATATTAATGAGGTGCTGAATACTATCCGGAGTGCGGGTTATCAGACGCTGTATATTGATGGCGGAACGGCGGCACAGCAGTGCCTGGCGGCAGATTTAATTGATGAAATGGTGATCACGACAGTGCCGGTTCTGTTAGGCGGCGGCAAACCACTGTTCGGAACACTGACTGAACCGCTGAAATTTATTCATATCAAAACAGAGCGCTATTTTGAGTATATGGTCAAAAATACCTGGTACCGGCAACGGGATCAGGCCGCGCAGGTCTGAGTATGTCCCGGGTGGCATAGCTCAAATACCATTTCCGGTGAACCGGGCTGAAAAGGGCTGTGTTGCCAGTCACCACAGACACGGCTGATTGTCAGTCCGCTGTATTCAACGGCATCACAGATCTCCGCAAAAGACGGGAAAGCAATATCAGATACAGCACTGAATATCTGTCCGTTTTCACCCATCTGATAAAAAGTACTGTAACGGATAAAGCCGTCATGCTCGGTGACATCATTCCAGGAAATGATGTCACCGAATTCATCACTGATGCGCGTTTCACGGGTCTGTTCCGGCGTCCATTCACGCCACTCTTCAGTCTGCGGATTGCGGCTGTCAAACAGCACAATACCGTCCGGGCTTAAATGGCGCTGAATTGTCTGTAGTGCAATGCGTTGTTCACGGGTCAGAAAGACCTGGAACGCGTGGCCGGATAAAATAATCAGGTCAAAGGTGATATCCAAATCAAGGTTTTCTGCTGAACTGCATACCCAGCGGACGCTATCTGTTTTCTGCTGTGCGATAGCCAGCATTGCCTGCGCCGGATCGGCTCCGGCGAGGGTTTTATGCGGATAGGCTGCTGCAATTGCTGCCATCAGTGTACCTGTGCCGCAACCCAGATCCAAAATACGCGCGGCACTTGCCGCACGGGCGAGATAAACATCAAAATCGGCCCGCCATTCGTTATCCATATCATAAAACCGCGCCAGATCCGGATCCCAGTAAAGGGCGTCATCATATTGGTTTGTCATCAGATTTTGTCCTTTTGTTATGATTTAGGTGATCCGGATGATACATAGCGCGGATACTATAACAAATTTACAGCGGATGAACTCATAACCCAGCGGCCTTGGCAGGTATTTCATTCATACTGCGGCGCAGCACTATCATCACAAGAACAATACTGCATCCGACCGCCAGCCCGATAGCATTGACGTAATACCAACCCGCATAATAAAACGCAACACCTCCCAGCAGGCTGCCGAGTGCGCCAAAACTAAAGATAAGAAAGTCGGTTGCGCCCTGGATTTTTGCCCGCTCATTTCCGCGATAGGTGCGCGGCAGCAGTTGTGTGGTACTGATCAGAATAAAGTTCCAGGCCAGCCCCAGAGTGGTCATGGCAATCAGGAAGTGGGCATAACTGTTACCGGCAAGGCTGATCAGATTAGTAATGAGCAGGCAGACCGCGCCCAGCCGGACAAATAATGTCACCCCGAAACGGCTGATGAGGTGCCCGGTAAAGAAAGAGGGCGCAAACATACCCAGAATGTGGCACTGGAAAACAAAGGCAATGGCGGGAAATTCAAAACCCTGCGCTTTCATAGCCAGCGGAAACGCGCCGATCATATAAACAACAAGGGCATAACCGACGGCACTGACAACCGCGATCAGCATCAGTAATGGCTGGGAATAGAGCTGACGATACGGGCGGTTTGGCGGTGCATCTGTTACCCGCAGGGCATGTTGTGGTTTAAGCGGTAAATACAGCAACAGGGCAAACGCCAGAACATAAATAATACTCAGCGCCCAAAACGTTCCTGCAAACGGATAGGCTGCAACCAGTGTGCGGGTTGACATCGCGAGTGTCGGACCAATCAGTACCGCAACAATACCGCCGCTCATAACCAGCCCGATAGCTTTTGCCCGCAGTGCGGCCGGGGCTTCTTCCAGCGCGGCAAAGCGATATTGTTGTGCGGTACCGATAGCAATACCGGTAAAGAACGTGCCGACAGAAAAAAGAGTCATACTCTGTGCATAAATACCGGCTATCGCCAGCAGAGCGCCAATTAATCCCCCGATATTGCCGAGGATAAACCCCGGGCGGCGACCCGCACGCATCATAAAATGCGCCATCGGGACAGAGGCAAAAATCAGCCCGATATATTGCGCCAGCAGCGGCACGGTGGCGTAAGCCGGATCGTCTGCCAGTTGTGAGCCGATTAATACCGCCACAGAGAGAACCAGTGCATTACCGGTGGTAAACAGGGCTAAAGCAGCAGCCAGCCAGAAAACAGAACGGGGCATAGTAATTCCTTATTATTCAATCACGTAGGTTAAGATGTGAGTGAGTAATGCAACAAGATGGAAATCAGTATGCCGGATGATACAACTTCAAGTTAACTTTAAGTCAAGAGGGGTTTTTGATCATTTTTTCTCTGTTATTTTTCAGGCTGACGGCCAGGATTTTCCGGAAATTCGGACACTCCAGGTGATTTTCAGCCGGACACTGTTCAATATGCAGCAATCCTTGTTTCAGTTTTTGCAGTTCCTGTATTTTATCGTCAATTTCGGCGACCTTAGCTTTAATTGCGGTCCGTTCAATACCTTTTTCCGGTAATTCCCTGAGCATCACCGCGATTTCATCCAGCGAAAAATGGCCCTGTTTTGCCAGTATGATCAGAGAGAGCCGGGTCAGTACCTCCGGCTCATAAATACGGGTCAAACCTTTACGCCCGGCGGGCGTAATCAGTCCTTTGCTCTCATAATAACGAATGGTTGCCGCTGTCAGGCCGGTCAGTTGTGCAACCCGCCCGATATTGAGTAATTTCATGCCTGTCCTGTCAGTTTACGGAGTGAGGCGAGTGAACGGATCTGTTTTTCGTCTGCGGTAAAATTATCCGGAGATAACCATGCCTGCATCGCCTGATCAACATCCGGCCACTCTGCATCAATAATGGAAAACCACTCGGTATCGCGGTTACAGCCTTTGACCACACGCGCCTGACGGAAACACCCTTCATACTGAAAACCAAGACGCAGCGCCGCGCGGCGGGAGGGTTCATTCAGACTGTCGCATTTCCACTCATAACGGCGGTAATTCAGGGTATCAAACACATATTTCATCAGCAGCCAGTGGGCTTCCGTGGACATCACCGTGCCGCTCAGTAACGGGGAAAAATGCACATGTCCGACTTCGGTTACGCCATTTTGACTGTCTGTCCGCAGCAGGGAGAACAACCCGATAGCTTTGCCGGTTTCTTTACTGATGATGGTAAAAAACAGCGGATCGGTCAGTTGCGCATTTTTTTCAATTCGTGCTGTATATTCAGAGAGATCACGCGGCGGCCCATCCGGCAGCCAGGTCCAGTAACGTCCGTCGGGTGCAAGGGAAAATGCCTGATATAAATCCGTTGCATGTGCCGGAACCAAAGGTTCAATACGGCAATGTTCACCTTCTGCACTAATCCGTTCAGGGTAAGGGCGTCCTGACCAATCCGGTATGGAATCGCCGACAGGTTGTCCGAATGTGTTTAACCGGCTCATTTTTTTCTCCGCTGTGTATCTGTTTTTTGTACTGTAATATGCCGGGCAGGAAGAAGAAAGATCCAGTTTATTTAAATAGCAGGGATCCGGTACCAAATTGATATTTTATTCTGTGGTAATCAAATACAGAACATGGAATGGCTGTGTTAATGGCTTATTTTATGAAATGTACTCAGGGGGAGTACATAACAACATGTCATTATAATTTATTATCGAATATAATGATTAATCAATACGTTACTCTTATGCTGACAACGTGTTATGTTAATGTTTCACTAAATACAGGCTGATATATATGAGGGATATGGTAAGTGATATAAACAGGGTAAATAAAAAGAAATGTCAGTATCAGGGTATTTTACAGTTCCTTTTTTACCTCTTTATTTTACTCGCTGTCATGTTTTTCTCACTGTTTTATGGCAGTGTCAATATGGAATTCCATCAAAAACTGACAACTGTCCTTAAAATAGTCACCGGTGGAATAAACAGCGGGGATTTATTGCCGTATGAAACCATTATTTATAATATCCGGTTACCCCGGATAATTCTTGTTGCTGTCACCGGTGCATCATTATCACTGGTCGGTATTCTGATGCAGACCATTACCCGTAATGAACTGGCGGATCCTTATATTCTCGGCGTTTCTTCCGGCGCTAGTGCGGGGGCTGTTTCCGCGATTGTGCTGGGATTGTTCTCTTCGGTTTCACCTTATAATATCTATATTGGTGCTTTCGCAGGGGGATTGGTTTCTACCTCCATTATTGTGTTATTTAACTTTAAAAAAAGTAACATGACAAACCTGGTGCTTATCGGGATAGGGATCTCCAGTCTTTTCTCTGCAATAACAACTGCGATTATTTATTTATCGAAAAATGAAAGTCAGGTGAAAAGTGCAATGTTCTGGATGCTGGGCAGTTTTTCGGGTATCAAATGGTCCTATATCTGGCTCCCGTTTGTTGCTATGCTGGTCGTACTGATATTCTGTCTTTTATTCAGTAATATCCTTGATACACTATTATTAGGTGCGGATGCGTCACAACAATTAGGTATTAATGTTGGTGCAATTAAATTATGTATCATCATTCTGTCTTCTTTTGTGGTTTCCATTATTGTTGCAAATGTCGGTGTTATTGCATTTATCGGACTGATTATCCCGCATATTGTCAGGAACCTTATTTCGGTTAAACATTTTAAATTATCCCTCTATTCCTGTCTGATCGGCGGCGTGTTCCTGGTTATTATCGACACTATATCCCGGAGCTGGTTTAAACCGGAGGAGATCCCGGTCGGGATCCTCACGTCTTTGATTGGTGCGCCGTTGTTTGTTTATATTATTATCAAAGGAAACAGGAGCCGATAACAGTGAGTACTGTTGATGTTACTGACCTGAACTATAACGGGATACTAAAAGAGATTTCGTTATCATTTTCCGGTAAACATATTATTGGTATTGTCGGACCTAATGGGTCAGGAAAAACAACTTTACTGAGGCATATTTACCGCGATGTAAAAACAAAAAAAAACGGTCTTTATTGATAAGAAAGATATTGCTGAATTTTCGATAAAATCGCTTGCCCGTAATATATCAGTACTGACCCAGTTTAATGATCAGGTCGAAGGAAAACTGACCATTGAAGAGATAGCTGTGATGGGCAGAATGCCGTATAAAAAACATTATGTTGATTACAGCCGTAACGATTTTATGATTGCAGACCGCTATATGGCATTATTTGGTCTGCAAGCAATGAAGCATAAAGAGTATCACGACCTGTCCGGTGGTGAAAAACAGCGGGTTATGCTGGCGAAATGTTTTTCACAGGAAACCGATATCATGATCCTCGATGAGCCGACAAACCATCTGGATGTCAGGTATAAAGTTGAGGTAATGAAAGCATTAGCGGCGTCAGATGCGACGGTTATAATGACAATTCACGATATTAATTTAGCCGCAAAATATTGCCGGTATCTTATTATGATGAAAGACGGCGAAATATATGCACAGGGAACGCCTGCGCAGGTATTTACCAAAGAATGCCTGTTTGATGTATTTGGTGTGGAATTTACCATATTACCGGTCGGCGACCGTGTGGCTATATTTTTATAGCCTGATTTTATTACCGGTTTTATAAGATATTATTGTCACTCAAGAGGGAATGATGAAAAAATTATTATTGGGTACGTTTATTGTCTCCGCACTATGTTCATTACCGGCACACGCGGCACCGGTTCAGTTTGATGCAAATCTGGACGGCAATGAATATCATTTTAAGCTGGAGAAACACCCGCAGCGCATTGTTTCTCTCAGCCAGATCACCACTGAAATGTTACTGGTGCTGGGGTTAGGTGATCGCATGGTGGGAACAGCCTTTCTGGAAGAGCCTATTTATCCGCCGGTAAAAGAGGCCTATGATAAAATTCCGGTGCTGGCAGAAAAATGGCCCTCTTATGAAGTATTTATGTCGGTCTCTCCTGATTTTTCCACGGGATGGGCAAATTCGTATTCTAAATTAGCACTGGAAGCCAATAAAATTGTGCCGGAAGGCATTTCTGTTTATATTCCTGAATCAATGACTTCTTCATCTGCGGATGTTAATACTTATTTTAATGATCTGCTGAAGTTTGGTGAGATTTTTGGTGTTGAAGACAATGCACAAAAATATGTTGCATCCGAAAAAGAAAAATTAAAATCAGTTGTCAGCCATATTGATAAATACCCTGAGAAAACCGCGTTTATTTTTGACTCACAGGATGGCAAGCCGTATACCTTTTTTGAGGGATATACGACGGAAATGCTGAAGTTAATTTCAGTAAAAAATATTTTTGCCGGAAAAGGTATTAAGAAAACCTGGGCTGTTGGTAACTGGGAAGATGTGATTATGTCTGATCCACAAGTTATCATTATTCCTGTTTACAAAGGCTTCCGTAATGATGATGATTATGACCAGAAAGTCGCGTTTCTTGAATCTATGCCGGAAATGCAGGGCGTCAGCGCGATAAAAAATAAAAATTATATAAAAGTGAATTTATCTGAGCTTGTTCCCGGACCCCGTTCTATTGATATTTTGCCGGCACTGGCAAAAGAAATACACGAAAAACATTAATTTTGTGTTTATTCAGCACCGGTAAAGCCCGGTGCTGAAATATAGCGGGTATATACTCTAAATAATTCGGGATGCGTGTAGGCGAGAAGCTCCGATTGCCGGGGAGCATACATTAGTATGTGACCCGGCGGGCGTAGTGCAGTCAACACCCACGCATCCTGAAGTATGACGAGTATAATTAAAACAGATAAATCAGTGAATAAAAAAAAAGTCAGTGTCAGAACAACAGTCAGCAAGGTATTTTTAATTAATCGCGCAGATATTATACAAAACAGTGTTCCCCATAAATACGGATTATCATTTATCTCCCGGAACTGTTGCTCTTCCAATAACACAATTGGCGCACAAATAGCCACCAGCAGGCAGGGCGCGGAGTAAGTCAGCGCCTGTTGCACAAAGACAGGCAGGCGCAAGGGCAGCCCCGGGATCAGAAAAATAAAGCGCAGCGAAAAAACCATCACTGTCAGTATCAGAATTAGTCCCCAGCTCATTTTACATCCCCCCATTTGCGACCCAGAAAGACAGCAATCAGCATGGCGCTGACACCGGCTAGCACTGTGCCGCCCTGAATGCCCTGGCGGGTCAGGAAAATAGTCAGCGCAAAAGAGATAATTGCACCGGTTAATGCACTTTTTGATTTAATCAGCGGCACAACAATAGCCAGTAATGTTGCAACCACGGAAAAATCCAGCTTTAGCTGACTCAGGTCACTGATGCTGTGCGCCAGCACAATTCCGAGCACACTGACCAGCACCCAGACCAGGTAAAAACTGAGCCCGGCACCGAAAAGATACGCAAAACTCAACTGTCTGCGCCCGGCAACACTGACGGCAAAGAGTTCATCTGTCAGTAAAAACCCGATCCCCGCGTGCTGCACCGGGGTAAACGAACGCACATGCGGGCGCAGTGTCAGCCCGTAAAGCAGGTGCTGCGAGGTGATAAAAAAGACGGACACAATAATCGTGATAATCCCGGCACCGCTGTTGAGCAACCCGAGCGTCACAAGCTGGGCGGCACCGGCAAACATCATGGCAGACATCGCCACACTTTGTGCAAAGGTCAGCCCGCTGTCCACCGCCATTGATCCGGCAAGGATTGCCCAGGGAACCACGGCGAGATTCAGCGGGGTCATGTGCAGTGCGCCGGTAAAAAAATCTTTCAGAGGTGATACAGGTAAATCAGCGGTTATCGTCATAGTGAGCCATCCGTCAACATGAAACAGTAGCGGATACTCTGGCATCAGAGGGGGCGGGAAGATTGTATAAAATTGCTCAGCGGGTGAGGCGGTTATGGATAAATTTACCGGGTGAAATACCCATTGCCCGCTTGAAATGGCGGGTAAAATGGCTTTGGTCAGTAAATCCGCACTGAACGGAGATATCTGCCGGGCGACCGCCGTCAATCAGTAACTGACGTGCTTTGCGCAGGCGTGCCTGGATAAGCCAGGCATGAGGCGGCATGCCGTAGCGCTGACGAAACTGGCGCAAAAAGTACCACGGACTGAGGTTTGCGAGTGCGGCAAGGTCATCCAGCGCGTAATCAGTCTCCGGTTGGCTGTTCATCATATCCGCGATATATTGCAGGCGCTGACCGGCAGGGGTTATTTCAACACGGGAAAAATTTGTTTTATTATAACGGGTTATCAGCCATGCGAGAGTAGAGAGCAACAAGGATCCTTTGAGCAGGCGGTTATCCGGTTTGAGCAGTAAATCAAACAGCAGCCGCAGTTGTGCGGACAACCCCGGGTCATGTACCACGGCGCTGGTAAACCAGGGAACAAAGCGCTGGTCTGTGGTTTTCAGATCACGCATCAGGGTGTCCAGCATGTCCGGTGTCGGGTAAATCGCCCGGTAAGCCCAGCCGGTTTCCAGGGCGGAAGAGCCGGTGTGGATCTCATCGGAATTCACCAGAATGATGTCTCCGGCCGGGGCATAGTGATTACTGCCGGTGCGGAAGAACTGCTGTACGCCATCTTCAATCACACCAATACAAAAACCTTCATGGGTATGGCGGCTGAATTTTTGCTGATGATAGCGTGCCGAGAGCATACTCAGACCATAAAAATCGTCCAGGTGAAAATAATCCGCTGTTTCCCGGCGCTCCGGCTGTTTGTCATGCATAAAAATAGACCTGTATTTATACCTTTATTTATTCAAACAGCAGACTCGTTGTCTGTCTTGTACAAAATTGCGCATCTGCAGTAAGAATTCAATTAATTAATTTACGTGCGCAGAGGTCTTTGATGATCAGCGCGGCAACCAGAGAGCAGCGGGGCAGGTCACGGCTGTCGAGCCAGGCCAGTTCAGCGATTTCAGCCGCCGGTTTCAGTTCACCGGTAAATTCAGCCTGAAAACAACGGATGCGCACTTGCGTGCCGTCCTGCTTGCCATCCGCCTGCCCGGTAAAATCACCGTAAAAAGAGATAGTGTCCGGTATCAGGGTAACAGTCAGCTCTTCATCAATTTCACGGCAGAGTGCCTGTTCATCGGTTTCACCAGCCTCACGTTTACCGCCCGGGGCATAAAACAGCGTTTTATTGTGTGAGCGCACCATCGCGACTTTGCCGTCTTTCAGAGTGATCAGTGCCAGCTTATCGATCATTTTAGGTGTCATAGTCAGTCCTTAATCGCTTATATGAATGAATCCGTTTGATTCATTATGACACTGTGGCGTGCATACAGTGTCAACTTTTTCTCTACTGACAGTTTCCGCCGATGCACTTCCGTCAACGGCTTATCTTTGGCAGGATACGCACAGGATATATCCGCTCTATTCATTCACTTTATTTATGTCAGGGTCATTCATCATGCACCCTGCGGGTATCTCTATGCAAAATAAAACTATGCTGATTCTGATGTCATTATCTCTTGCTGTCTTTGGCGTGATCACAACAGAGGTCGCCGTTATTGGTTTGTTGCCGCAACTGACGGCGCAATTACATATCAGCGCGCCGCAAGTTGGTTTTTTAGTGAGTATTTATGCGGTTGTTGTTGCGGTGACCGGACCGGCTATCACTCTGTTGCTCGGGCGCTATAACCGCAAAACCGTTTTATTGGTTATTATGACAATTTTTGCTGTCTCTAATACCGCTTATGCCATTACGCATCAATATAATGTCATTCTATTTTTCAGGATGTTACCGGCACTGACGCATGCTGTTTTTTTCGCTATTGCTCTGGTTGTTGCTGCCAATTCTGTACCTGCCGCCCGTTCAGCACATGCGGTTGCAATCGTCTTTTCCGGTGTTGCGGTCGGAATGGTTCTGGGCATGCCTCTCAGTGCATTTATTGCAGAAATATTTACGCTGAGTGCAGCATTTTGGTTCGGTACACTGACAAGTGTGGTTGCATTTGCCGGTATTGCCCTGTTTGTTCCTTCATTACCGGTCACTAAACCATTAAAAATCCGTGATCAGTTGATTATTTTACAGAACAAGGATGTTTGGCTGAGTATTGCCGCGGTGACATTGATTTTTTCCGCAATGTTTGCAGGATTCAGTTATATTGCGGATTATCTCGTCACAATCGGCCATTTTCCCAATAATATTACGAGTGGTTTACTGGTGATATTCGGTATCAGCGGTTATGTCGGTAATTTTATTTTCAGTCGCTGCTTACAAAAAAATGTCATAAAAACAACATTATTGTATCCGTTGCTATTTGTGCTGATTTACCTGGCCGTCTGGTTGGGTGGATCCTCTCAGTGGCTGATGATATTGCTGGTTGTATTTTGGGGGATACTGCATACATCCGGATTAATTGTCAGTCAGACCTGGCTGCTGCGTGACGCAGGATCTGCGCCTGAATTTGCCAATAGTCTGTATATCGCTTTCTCAAACCTCGGTATAACATTGGGCGCTATGGCCGGCGGATGGGTGATACGCCATTATGGTGTTCATGCCATTGTCTGGGCAGGGATTGCGTTTGCATTACCTGCTTTTATTACGGTATATCTGAAAGTACGGCGGCAGATGGCTTCCCCCGTGCTGATATATCGTGCCGATTAATCAAAATCACCGTTTTTTGCTGCAGCAATCAGGGCATCAGCAACAAAACGGGTTTTTGCCGGTAATTGTGTATTTTTGAGCCAGATAACATGTATTGGTATCTGAGCCCCTTCTGATGCCGGCAGTACCCGGCATAATAAACCATCACGTAAATAATCGCCGGCCATCCATAACGGTAACTGAGCTATGCCGTGTCCGTTCAGTACCGTTGACAGCATCGCATCACCGTCTGCCAGCTCATAAAATGGCGGCGGAATAATGCGCTGTGGTTTTTCTTCACAGTACAGAGGCCAGTAAAACGGCTGATCCTGACGAAATCCGACAATACAGCGGTGCTGAGCCAGCGCGTCAATAGTCTCAGGTTCGCCATATTGTGCCAGATACTCAGGTGCGGCACATAACACCAGCGTCTGGGAGGTCAGGCGCCGTGCAATCAAATGGCTGCTATTTGCCAGCTCTCCGATCCGGATAGCCAGGTCAGCACCTTCCTCCGCGAGATCGATATAGCGTTCCCGGAAGGAAATACTCATCATTAATTGTGGATAGCGGGACATCAGTCCGTCCAGAACCGGCATTACCCGGCGACGGCCAAAGGCGGCGGGTAAATCAATACGCAGTCTTCCGCTCAGGGTGGTTTGTTGTTTACTGATATCATCTTCTGCCTCACTAAGTATATTCAGGGCTGCCAGACAGTGTTGCAAATAACGCTCGCCGGAAATAGTCAGTGTAATGCGCCGGTTTCCCCGCTGAAACAAACTGACACCCAGAGCGGATTCCAGCAAAATGAGACGTTTGCTGACAGCCGATTTTGTTATGCCCAGTTTATCGGCTGCTGCTGTGAAACTGCCGGATTGAGCGGCAGCAACAAACGCAGTGATCCCTGAGAAAGAATCATTTTTTTGCATAATTAATTATCACTATCGTTATTAAAACAGTACATCATAATGTATTTTTGAGGTAAAAATCAGTGTACTGCTAACTGACTAAGAAATGCCATAAGGATAATTATTTTGAATACCAAACCCCATCGTTTTCACCAGGTTGATGTTTTCTCTGCGGTGCCGTTATTGGGCAATGCGCTGGCGGTCGTTGTTGATGCCGATGATTTGACGGATGAGGATATGCTGCGCTTTTCCCGCTGGACAAATCTGAGTGAAACCACCTTTTTGCTCAAACCGACAAATCCGCAGGCTGATTACCGGGTGCGGATTTTCACCCCGGACGGCGAACTGCCGTTTGCCGGACATCCGACACTGGGCTCTTGCTATGTCTGGCGGGAGACGCAGTCGTTTCAGGAAAAACGCACGATTATCCAGGAGTGCGGTGTGGGGTTAGTGTCTATCCGTCAGCAGGATGAAAAGCTGGCATTTGCCGCGCCAAAATTATTGCGTGGCGGGGATGTGGAGCCTGAAAGACTGGCTCATATTATCAGTGCGCTGGGATTAACGCAGGCGGATGTCGTGCGTTCCGCATGGGTGGATAACGGGCCGGGCTGGATAGGTCTGCAACTGACCAGCGTTGAACGTGTGCTGGCGGTTAAGCCGGATTACTCCCGTCTGAATGGTTATGACATTGGTATTTGCGCTCTGTATGACGATCAGAATGGTCCGGTACAACTGGAAGTGCGCGCATTTTGTTGCTCTCTGGTGGAGGAAGATCCTGTCACCGGCAGTCTGAATGCGTCACTGGCACAATGGCTGATTGGCAACGGCACCTTGCCGGAAAAATACACAGCTAATCAGGGACGGGCGCTCAGCCGTGACGGGCAGATTTTTCTGAGCAAAGAGGGCGCTGATGTGTGGGTTGCCGGTGATGTGGTCTCCGTTATCACCGGGCAAATGTCTTTGCGCTGATCTTCTTTAAATAATTCCCGCTGAATAAATCGCGGCGGGGATTATTATCACTCATCTGTTTTCAGTGCCATGCGAAGCACGTATTGCCCTGCCTCTGTCATCGCGGCCAGTTGCTCCGCACTTTCCCCCGCGCGGGCGCGCAGAGAAATACTGTGCAGAAAGGCGGTCAGCGTTTTTGCCAGTAATGAGGCGCTTTCCGGCTCCTTCAGGGCTGTTTTATTCTCATTCAGACAGGTCAGGAGCATCTTTTCCTGGGTGGCTATCACCTCCTGCAACCGGGCTTTGATCAAAGGATTATGTGTTTCTGCGACAGCAGTCGACAAAACCATACACCCGGGTAAACCCTCTTCGCCGGTATAAAGTGTTACGGTTGCCTGCAAATAGCGGCTCAGCCTCAGATAAAGCGGTTCACCCTCACTGCGGGGAGCCAGTGCTGCGCTGTAATGCTGTTGTGCTATCTCACCAAACCTGTCCATCGCCAACTGATACAGCCGTTCTTTATTGCCGAATGCGGCATAAAGACTGGGTTTTTTCATCGCGGTTTCTGCCGCCAGCTCATCAATTGAGGTAGCGGCGTACCCTTTGCGCCAAAACTGCGCCATGATTTTATCCAGCGCAACTGCACTGTCATAATTCCGGGGTCTGCCTTTTTGCGCCATATATAGTTACCGTTTTATTTTTTACTGATTAGTATAAAAATAGTTTACATCATTGTACCGTATGTATTATTTTACTAAATAGTAATTAATTCATCTTCTGCTGAACGGAGTATCTCTGATGTCTGAACAAAACTATACAGTAAACACCCCTTACGGGCTTACCACTCCGTCAATTCAGGCTCTGGTCGCTGCCGGACGGGCACAACAGCCTGCATTACTGAAAGTCGGTATCTTTGTCAGTCCCGGTTTTATGCCGATGGATATTAACGGTGCGCAGTCTGTGTTTACAATTGCCGGAGCGGAGATCCATCTTATCTGGAAGCATAAGGAACTGGTGGAGGGCTATATCGGCTGGCCGACGATGCCGACCATGACATTTGAAGAATGCCCTGATGACCTCGATGTGCTGGTTGTCGGAATGGTGCCGCCGGAAGTGATTGAAGATCCTGCTGTTATCGGGTTTTTCGCGGATAAGGGACGCAAGGCAAAATATGTCATTGGCACCTGTTACGGCTCACTGATGCTGGGAACGGCCGGATTATTAGAGGGCAAACGGGCAACCAGCAACAGCAATGTGGTGCCGATGCTGCCCGATGTGGGTGCAACGCCGGTCAGCGGCAGTGAAGTTGTTATTGATGGCAATATTTATACATCGGGTCCGGCGACCGGCTCTTTTGATGCATCTTTGCGGGTATTACAGGCTCTGCGCGGGGAAGAACTTGCTGCGCTGGTTGAACTGGCCATCGAGTATGATCCGCGCCCGCCGTTTGGTACAGGTTCCCCGGAACTGGCGGGTGCTGAAATGACAGGGATCGCACAAAGCATGACCGCGCCGCTGAATCAGCTTTATCATGCGGCCGCAAAGCGTGGTTATGCAGGTTATCAGGCTTTACAGACGGGCAGATAGGGTGTTAAATCCGGTTTTTTGTTTTCTATCCAGTCTGTAATCAGATTGAGGGCGCCGGGGTAATAGGCATCGCGTCCGGAATACAGAAAATGCCACCGGCGCAGTACCGGCCAGTCGCTTTCCAACTGATAGTTAAAGGCGGGTGCGCGGAGCAGTCCGTGACCTGCCTGCGGAACAACCATCACATCCGCCTGCGGGTTATCTTTCAGAGCTGACTGATAACGACAGGCATCCGCGCGCGCATTCACATTTAAATCTTCCGCACCCCAGACCGCCAATACGCGCCCGTTCATATGCGGCAGGTCAGCGGATGAATCACTCAGGTAATTTTTTGCCACGAAGGCAAAGCGATCCGGCGTCATATCACTGCGGTTTGCCGGGTCTTTTGAACCATTCATGGAGAAAATACGGTCATTTTCTGTTTGCTCTTCAGCCAGTAAACGGGCGATATCATCAGGCGTTTTTCCCTGCTGCGCATAGCGTAATTTCTGATAAAACTGCCCCTGATCCCGCCAGTTAACTGCGGCGCCGATAATCACTGAGAATGCCGGATGTGATTGACCCGCTGCCGCCGGGATAACCCATCCCGCCTGGGAAAAACCGAGAAATCCGACTTGCACAGTGCCGCCCGGATAGCGGGACTGAATAAAGCGCAGTGCTGCTGCCGCTTCTTCTGCGCGATCAGGCATTGATTGATCCAGCCAGTTTCCCCGGCTGCTGCCGACACCGGCTTTATCCCATGAAAACACGGCAATACCGGCATCTGTCAGTGTATTAAACAGCGGGCTGTAACCCATATTGGAATAGCGATCCTGCGGGCCATCGCCGTGAATAATAACGGCAACCGCCGCCGGTTGTCCGCTTCCGGGTAACAGAAGTGTGCCGGAAAGGGTATTACCCTGTGATTCAAAGGTCAGTTCCTGCTGTATCGTGTTGTCAAAATCGAAATCATCAAGGTGGCTGGTAAAAACCAGCAGGAGTCCGGCTGTTATCAGCAGGAGAATAAATCCAACGAGTATCCGTTTGCAGTAGTGTGCCATCATATGCCCTTAATAATAAAATTCCACTGTGCAAACGGCGTAAAACCGCTGTGTTCAGCGAGGGCAAGAGACGGTGCATTATTCAGCTGACAACGGTACTGCGGTGTAAAACCGGCCTGCAATGCAGCATGGCTCAGTGCGCGGACCGCCAGTGAAGCAAAGCCCTGTTTGCGGTATCCGGGATGTGTAAGTACACCGATATCCATCAATCGGGATGTTTCCCACGGATATGCGCTGGCAACGGCAACAAGCTGTTTGTTTTTAAACACACCGTAAACCAGGTGATGATCAGGTTCAACACCGGCGATATCGAGATCATCTTCATTATTTTCCGCACAAAACCGGGTAAAAATTGCCTCATCGGCAGCGGTCAGTGTACGGACATAATCAGGAAATGTGGAATTCAGCAGGACAGATTCCGCCTGCGTGGTGAGATAAAAAAACTGGTCGGCATGGCTCCAGTGAAGTCCGTTCTGAGCAATACGGGCAAGAAACTCATTCCGCGACAACACGGGGTTCTGCTGTAATCTGAGCTGACGGGCAAGATCGTCTGTTACCTGAATCCGGTCTTCCTGCGCCATCCGCAGCCACATGGCATCGTAACCCTCTTCCAAATCAGTCCTGCACATCAGACGCAATGCCGGCTGTGTCACCAGCACATGACCGTGCTGATATTCCTCTTCCCAATGGCGGGTGATAACGGCAGGAAATACGGGATCCGACGCTTGCATGATTATCTCTCTCATTAATTGTTTACCCTGATCATTATCCGGTGATCGCAGGCAGACTAAACAATCTGAAAAATAATGTCGAACATTTCCCTGAGCCATCCGTCGCGGCTTAATATTGTGTTCAGATTCAGCTCAGACGTTTGAGGCTCTGGCTGTGCTGCACAATGAAATCGATAAAGCAGCGCAGGCGCGGGGAGAGAGTCTGGCTCCTGTAATAGACGGCATGAATAGGTTGTTTGCTTTCATACGTAAATGAGGTCAGGATCTGCCGGAATTCGCCGCTTTCACGCACCTCGTGGGTCATAAAGTCAGACATACAGACAATCCCTGCACCCTGACGGGTCAGGTTACAGAGTATTTCCCCGCTGCTGGCGGAAATTGAAGGGGTAATTTTCAGTCCTTTTTTATCATCATGGAACAATGGCCATTCATTCAGACTTTCCGGTGAGGTAAATCCCAGCAGGCGGTGCTGTGTCAGCTCCTGCGGTGTTTTGGGTTCGCCATATTGTTGCAGATAGCGCGGGCTGGCTAAAATACGTAACCGGCTGTGACCCAGCAGTGTGGCGTGAAGAGAGGAATCCGCGAGCGGGCCGATACGAAATGCAATATCTGTCTGTTTTTCAAGTAAATTAATCACACCTTCATAGTTGGTCAGTTCCAGGCGGATTTGCGGGTAGATCTCATTAAACTGTGCCACCAACGGTGTTATCACATGTATAAGAAAAGGGGTTGATGCATCCACCCGCAAAATACCGGACGGGATCAGCTGGTGGTTCATCAATACGTCTTCTGCTTCCTGCGCAAGTTGTACGACATCCCGGGCTTTGTGCAAAAATACCGCGCCTTCCTCACTCAGTTTCAGCCGCCGGGTCGTGCGTAAGACCAGCGTGCTGTTCATTTTTTCTTCCAGACGCAGCAGGGCGCGGCTGGTGGCAGAAACTGTCAGTCCGCTTTGTGCGGCGGCGGCAGTGATAGATCCGCTGTCCACCACAGCGATAAATACCCGCATCTCTTCCAGCGTAATGTTCATTTTCGCGTTTCACTCAATTATTTTTTGCAGATTAACGACTATTTCCGCCAGAATCAATGTGACACAATCGCCGCACTTACAACAAAGTGGCGTTGTTATTATTTTCTGAGGACATTATGCGAACAAATACTGCACTGTTATCCCTTTCTGTCGGGGCTTTTGCTATCGGTGCGACCGAATTTTCCCCGATGGGCATGCTGCCGGAAATCGCCGGTTCACTGGCGGTTTCCATTCCCACTGCCGGTATGCTGGTTGTGGTGTATGCGCTGGGCGTCATGTTGGGTGCGCCAATTATGACATTGTTATTAATTAAGCGTTCACCGAAAGCCGCCCTGATTTTTCTGATGAGTATTTTTACCCTCGGCAATATTTTGTCGGCGCTGTCGCCGAATTATGACATGTTGCTTATCGCCCGCTTTATTACCAGTCTGAATCACGGCGCATTTTTCGGGATAGGCGCGATGGTGGCGACCCGCGTAGTAGCGAAAGGGAAAGAGGCGGGCGCTATCGCCGGGATGTTTATGGGGCTTACCATTGCCAATATCGGCGGCGTACCGGCGATCACCCGGTTATCCCAGATACTGGGCTGGCGGGAATCTTTCTTTGCTATCAGTGTATTAGGGCTGATAACTATGCTGGCACTGTTGCGCTCTCTGCCGCGTAATATGCAGGGACAAGAGCTGAATCTGCGGCGTGAATTACAGGTACTGACCCGCCCGGCCGTGTTACTGGCGATGCTGTGTACTGTGCTCGGTGCCAGTGCGATGTTTACATTTTATACTTATATTTCGCCGTCACTGATGTTTATCTCCGGTGTGCCGGAAGCACAAATCAGTATTATGCTGATACTGGTTGGTCTGGGATTCACGCTGGGGAACTACCTGGGCGGTGTCTGGGCAAACCGCTCAGTTTCCCGCACGCTATACGGATTATTTACCCTGCTGGCGCTGACAATGGTACTGTTCCCGATGGTAGCAAGTGACAGTGTCACGGCGGGCGTGATGCTGGTTATCTGGGGACTGGCAAGTTTCGGGATTGTGCCGCCGTTACAGGTGAAAGTGATGCAGGTGGCATCAGATGCACAGGCGCTGGCATCATCGGTCAATATCGGGGCGTTTAACCTGGGTAATGCCATTGGTGCGGCGCTGGGAGCATCTGTCCTGGCGAACGGCGGGGATTATTCTGCGGTCAGTTATGCCGGTGCTGCGGTTGCTGCGGGCGGGTTAATCATCCTTCAGGTCACATTGCATCAGGCAAAACGTCAGCGGGTAATGAACGCAAGACACTGTACTGAGAACTGAGTTTTTTGATTCCGCGTGATAAAACCTGTCCGGCAGAGTGTGCCGGACAGGTTTTATCTGAACCGGGGGGGTTATTCTTCATCACTGACCGGCGTGTATACCAGCAGCCGGTTGGACTTATCAATATCAAATGTCAGTGACGCGTACTCGTAGGTTTCCCGCTTTCCGTCAAACTCAATCTCCCGCATTCCGTTACAGGGCTGATAGATCTCATGAATATTCCACAGCCGGTCAAATACCGGGGATCTTTCACATAATGTACGGATAAGCAACTGAATCGCCGGGTCTTGTTTTGTCCGCGCATAATCACGGCGGAAACTGGCGAGCAGGCGCTGCGCATCAATATCCCAGTCAGTAAAACGGGTCTGATAGCGAGGATCAGTAAACAGCAGATACAAAAAGTTGCGCATTTTGGGTGCGGCATCAGAAAAATGAAAATATCTGTCCGCTTTGTCATTATACGCCAGTACATCCCAGTGCAGATTCAGGACATAACAGAGATAGCTGTCCGGAAAATCCGCCAGCATACGGGTGATCACGGCGGGGACATGATGCTCTGTTTCACCGGTGGCTTCCGGTGCCCGCTGATGCGCCAGCAGATAAAGGTGCTGACGTTCCGCATCATTGAGCTGCAACGTTCGCGCAAGGTTATCCAGAAAGCGGGTGGAAACCCCGATTTCACGACCCTGCTCCAGCCAGGTGTACCAGGTCAGCCCGACACCCGCGAGTGCCGCAACTTCTTCGCGGCGCAGCCCGGGTGTACGGCGCCGTGAGGTGTGGGGCAGACCCGCACTCGCAGGTGTCAGACTTTCGCGTTTTGTCCGCAGGAAATCAGCCAGTTCCGGGCGGGTCCGGGTTTTATCATTCATTGATGGTTGTCCTTTATAATCAATTGTATTTTGTCAGCCGGTTGCTTTTAGTAATAGTATAAACGGTTAAATTGTAACAGGATAACACACCAATTATAGTCTCATTCCTGCTTATACCTTTAATCATTCAAACTGCAGATTCGTTGGCGCAGGGAAGCCTGCATCCTGAATGACGTCGGGTATAGAATTGGTTACATAATGAGATAAATAATGAATCAACAACAACGGATCGTGCTGTTTGTATTAGTTCTTGCCGGGTTTGTCACTATTTTTGATTTATTTGTGGTTAATGTGGCGATTGTCAGTATTGAGCGCGATTTACACACCAGTTTTACGGAATTGACACTGATTATTGTCGGGTATGAACTGGCTTTCGGGCTGTTGCTTATCACCGGCGGACGTCTTGGTGATATTTACGGGCGGCGCTGTTTGTACCGCGTCGGTATGACCTGTTTTACCGTCGCATCACTGTTATGTGCATTTGCACCCACCGCAACACTGCTGGTGACCGCCCGGTTTATCCAGGGTCTGGCCGCCGCGCTGCTGTTTCCGCAGGTCTACGCCGGGATCCGCCTTAATTTTGATGAAACACAGGCAAAAAAAGCCTTCGGTTATCTGGGAATGACGCTCGGGCTTGCCGCGATCGCCGGGCAGGCGCTGGGTGGCTGGCTCATTACACTGGATTTGTTTGGCATGGGCTGGCGGCTGATTTTTCTGGTTAATCTGCCGGTCGGCATTCTGGCGCTGATACTATCCCGTTATTTACAGGAAGGGCGGGCAGAAGGCCGGTTAACGCCGGACTGGTTCGGTGTCCTGCTTTCAGCGGCTGCCGTCAGTATGCTGTTGCTGCCGTTACTGATGTTACCGGTATGGGGTTGGGATCTGCGGAGCAGCGGATTATTTATCAGCGGTATTATTTTGTTGTGGTGCTTTGTCCGCCATGAAATGAATCTTTCCCGTGCCGGCAGGACGCCGTTGTTTGACATGGCAATACTGCGCAACGGGAAGTTTGTTACCGGCACCGGTGTGGTGGTCTGTGTGTATGCCACTTCTTCGGCATTTCCGCTGGTCCTGTCATTACTGCTGCAAAATGTCATGGGCGCAACGCCACTGGAAGCCGGGCTGATTTTTGTCCCGTCGAGCATCGGGTTTGTTATCGCCTCATTTATCATGCCCCGCGCAATAATTAAACGCGGGGAGCGCGTTATTTTCCGTGGTGCATTGTGGTATGCCGCCGGTTATCTCGCACTGATAGCAGGGCTTTATCTGTTACCCGCCGGAGAGACGCCATGGCTTCTCACTCCGCTGCTGTTCTGGATTGGTTTCACCCAGGCAATGATCATGACGCCGATGCTGAATCTGGTGCTCTCCCGTGTTTCTGCGCCGGAGACCGGAATGGCTTCCGGACTGACCGCCACACTGCAACAAATTGGTGCGGCGGCAGGGGCTACCGCCGTATCTGTTATTTTGCAATTTTCTCTCAGGTCTGCTGATACCCCCGCCTTAACATCCGATCCGGTTTCCGCGTTCAGCCTGAGTCTCGGGTTTAATATTCTGATGGCATTGTGTGCCGCGTGGTTTCTTTACCGGCTGACGCGCAAGTCCTGCGTGAGCGGAGAATAAAAACAGCGGTCAATAACAGGGCGGCAAACAGGCAGCTCAGGGCTGCGCTGATATCCCCCTGAAGTGCGAATGCGGAGACAAATACGCCGCCGGCAGCAGACCCGGCGGCTATCCCTGCATTAAAAAAGGCAATATAAAGAGAGCCGGTTATTTCAATATCCGGCGCACTGAAGCGGATCATCCAGGTCATCAGTACAACAGACACACCGCCATAAGTCAGACCCCAGAGAATGATCAGCGGGATGCGGGCGCTCATCACCGGCGGCAGAAAAAGCATCCCGGCCAGTGCGAGCGTAATCCCGGTAATAATACCAAAAACAGCCCGGTACAGATGACGTCCGGCAAGCAGCCCGAACAGAAAGTTTCCGGCGATCCCCGCAATTCCGTAAAGCGCGAGTAATCCGCTCAGGTAGCGGGGTTGCAGTTGCGGATCCTCATGCAGTAACGGACGGATAAAGGTAAACACCATAAAATGTCCGGTCACCAGCAGCAGCGTGATAAATAAACCGGTACGGATAACCGGGCGGCGTAATTGACTCATAAACCGGCTTACCGCCGGTGCCTGTGCGCAGGGTAAAGAGGGCAGGCAGACCATTTGTAACAGCAGAATAACCAGGGCGAATGCACTCATGATAGTGAATACCCCCCGCCAGCCTGTCAGTTCTCCCAGCATGATCCCCGCGGGATCCCGAGTACGGAAGCGGCAGCCACGCCGCCGAAAATCAATGATGTTGCAGCAGCAACCGACCGGGGGGGTAACAGACGGACAGCAATACCACCGGCTATCGCCCAGATCCCGCCGATACTCAGTCCGACAATAATCCGTGCGGTAATCAGTACATAAAAATGTGTTGCCAGAGCTGCACTGATGTTTGCCAGCATCAGTAACGCCATCAGGATCATCAGCAGGGCACGCCGGTTCAGTCTGCCGGCAAATAAAATAACCAGCGGGGAGCAGAAAGCCGCGACGATTGCCGGAATGGTCAGCAACAGGCTGACCTGTGCCTGCGGTACATCAAAATCAGCGGCGATGGGGCTGAGTAATCCGACCGGCAGCATTTCCGTGGTAACGACGGCAAAGGTGGCAAGTGTGACGGTAATAACGGAAAGCCATCCCCGCCGTAATGATGGTAATGGCAGAGATAAACAATGATTGGCTGACATATATTCCTCATAAAAATAAACATAACTTGAGGCATCAGTCTATCTGCGCCAATATGGTAGATAAACAGGGGTTTTGGCGTAACACCGGGGACAAATCGTGGCAAATAAAAATCGTTTATTACTGGATAATTTATTTGATGTGCTGGTATTTGTGCGGGTCAGTGAAACCGGAAATTTCACCTCGGCGGCAGAAAAGTTGCAAATTTCCCGCTCGGCGGCCGGAAAATGTATTCAGCGGCTGGAAAACAGAGTCAGTACCCGCCTGCTGCACCGGACAACCCGGCAAATTCGTCTCAGTGAAGAGGGAGAACGCTTTTATCTTCATGCAAAACGGATTTTATCTGAGGTGGATGATGCAGAAAATGCACTGTATGAAGGGCAGCAAACCCCGTCGGGCACATTGCGGATTGACCTGCCTGTGGTATTCGGGCGCCGCTATGTGCTGCCGGTTTTGCAGGACTTTACCGCACAATGGGCGGATGTGGAGATTGATGTCAGTTTTTCTGATGATTACTGTGATTTGGTACAGGAAGGTATTGATGTGGCAATCCGCATCGGCGGAAACGATGACAGCCGCCTGGTCCGCAAAGTGCTGGCACCGCACCGCCTTATTACCTGTGCGTCGCCGGACTACCTGGCCCGGAAAGGGACACCGGAAACACCGGATGAACTGGCGGCACATGAATGTCTGGTTTTTTGCCATCTCGGGCGGCGGGTTGGCTGGCAGTTCAGCCGTGATAAACAGATAATATCGCTCCCGGTCACCGGAAGAATGCGTTTGGGAGACACCGGCGCTATCCTGGATGCGGCGCTTGCAGGGAACGGCATTTGTCAGATTGGTGCATTTCTTGCGGGACCGCTGATAGCGCAGGGTAAATTAATACCGCTGCTGAACCCTTTTTCAGCTCCCGGAGAACCGGTGTGTGCGGTTTATCCGTCAAAACAGTTTTTACCGCCTAAAGTCCGCCAGTTTCTGACGTTGCTTGAAACCCGCTGGCAGGGTAAAGCAATATGGGACTATTAAGGAAACGAATAGTGTAACTTGTGTGCAGAACGATATTATTCAGATTTCCGGCTGTTATGATGAACATTGCCGATTGGTTAATAAGGATCCCGAATGACTGACAAACAGTTTTTGCAGCAGGCGATTGCACTGGCACGCCGCAATATTGGAAAAGGCGGACGTCCGTTCGGCGCTGTTATAGTGAAAGACGGCAACATTATCAGTGAAGGTGTTAATCAGATGGCTGAACTGAATGACCCGACAGCACATGCCGAATTGCTGGCATTGCGCCATGCCGGACAGGCACTCCGTCAGACCCGGCTGGAAGGTTGTGTGGTTTACGCCAGTGGTCAGCCGTGTCCGATGTGTCTGGCAGCTATGCGCATGGCCGGTATTACCCGGGCAGTTTATGCGTATTCAAATGCCGATGCACAGCCCTATGGTTTATCAACAGAGGTGATTGCGGTGGCATTACGGGCAGATCCTCATGAACAGGCCGGATTTTCGTTTACACAACAAAAACCGGATGATGAGCCGTCGCTGTATGCACAATGGCAGGCGCATCAGCATTAAGTCATCAAAAAAACAGCTGACGCTTCCTGCCGTGGTTGTTTCTGTTATAATCGTCCCTGCATAACCCGGTTATGTTCCTCTTCGTTTTTCCTGCGTTTTACACTGCTGCTATTACTGCGATGCGTCTGTTTTTCCTGTCGTTTTATCTGTATGAATTATCCCCTGATAATGTGGGCAATCTGCGGTTTTTGTTCCGTAATATCAGTACCGCGCCACTGCCGGTTTCTCACAAAACAGGAAAAATCCGCGATAATTCCCGGCTGATTGGTTTTCTGATGGCAAAAGGTCTGTGGAATGGCACGGTTGTAACACTATTATTATTGTGTGTAGCCACCGGGCTGACAGGGTACTTAATCCGCCCGGGAAAGAGTAAAAATAATAAATGAGAGGTATTCAAAAGCAATATAACAGCATGTATTACAGTTTTTTCTCCATTATAAATAACTGAGAGGATTGCTGTGCGGTTTCAAATGCAAGTGTGCCGGTTTTTATCATGCCCTGTGACTGATAAAAGTGTTGTGCACCGGTGTTATTTTCCAATACTTCCAACCATAAACCGGGCTGGTTACGGCTGCGGGCAAATGTTTCTATCAATCTGAAGACCGTTTTTCCGTAACCTTTTCCGGTTTCACCGGGTAAAAAATAAAGTTTGTTCAGCAGCATTGCACAATATTCGCTCGTTTCTATCCGGCTATTTTCTGTTAATTTACAAAATCCGATTATTTTTTCATCAGCACAGATAAAAAACCAGAATACACCGGGCGTCATCAGGCTTTGCTGTAAGGGCTCCGGGTGATATTCATTGTTCAAATACGTATTTAATTCTGCCACTGAATCCCAATAACCGGTAAAATGGTGCCGGTAAGCTTTGTCACCCGCGTCACTGAGTACCGTGATTTCATCAGGTGTAACAGGCTGTAAAGTGAGTAATACTGTCATTTTAGTTTACCTTATTAACGTTATTTTTTAATATAATGATTTTTAATGAAATGGTTTGATTTATCAGCCGGGTTTAAGGTTCTGTTATATCTGACCGGTAAAATATAACCCTGATAATGAGTAAATTAATGTCTCTTGTATCAATATTATGCGCCTGTTTTCCGAAAAAATTAGGAATTATCCCTATGAAACGAAGTAATGGTAAGTTATTGATAATAATTGGATTATGCAAATCATCATAAAATGACATGATAGTATTTGTTGTATCAGTGTGTTAAAACACAGTGTACTGAAAATCAGAAAAACAGTTCAATTGATTTTTTATAAAAGGATATTTTCAGATGATGTTTATCGACAGGGTCATTCACCTGGTGCTTAGTGGTATTATTATTGTCGGTGTTTACCAGTTTTATTTTTTTACACAACGAAACATGGTACGGCCTGTTAAAACGTTTAATTCATCCATTGATGAGAAAATTCCTTTCTGGCCCTGGTGGTCATGGATATACAGCTTTCTTTATTACCCGGCAATTCTTTATCTGAACTGGATAATTCAGGACTCACGACAGTTTATTATCATCGTATTCAGCTATGTGATTTTGTTGTTTATGCAGATGTTTTTCTTTGTTGTCTACCCGGTTGCCGCACCTGCACACTGGCGTCAGATGAATACAGGGAAGAAAGCATCTGAGAAATTTTTGCAGTTTGTACAGAAATTTGATGATTCTTCAAACTGTTTCCCGAGCATGCATGTCTCCGTTGCCACATTAACAGCATTACTGGCTTATGCATCACTGGGTCCGTGGGTATTTATGTTCCCGCTGCTGATTGCATTGTCCTGTATGTTTACCAAACAGCATTATGTGATTGATTTACCTGCCGGTGCTGTGCTGGGCTGGATTGCGTTTCAGTGCTATGAATTTTTGATTTAACCTTTTCCTTACGTTTGATTAGTTGACTCACTATTATTGGTACCCTCACTGACTTCCTTGCCGCATAATTATATGCGGCTTTTTTTTATGCGCGTCCGTATACAAAAGACCGGCAAAATGCCGGTCTTTTAAACTATCCATACCCGTGTTTTTCAGGTGAGATATCACTTTGCCATACGCGCGAATCCGTCGGCTAAATCTGTTTTCAGGTCATCGCTGTCTTCCAGCCCGATTTGCAGACGCAATGTCAGCCCGCCCGGGTTCCACTGGGTTACTGTGCGGTATTCTGCGCAGTCAAACGGGATGATCAGACTTTCAAATCCGCCCCACGAATAGCCCATCCCGAAAATAGAAAGACCATCCAGTAATTTCCCGATATCGTCTTGTGTAAATTTAGGATCCAGTACAATGGAGAACAACCCGGAAGAGCCGGTGAAATCCCGTTTCCAGATGTCATGACCCGGGCAATCCGGAAATGCCGGATGCAGCACCCGGATAACCTCCGGCCGTGCTTTCAGCCAGTGCGCCATATCCAGCGCCCGCGCCTGTGCTTCTTTCAGACGGATTGGCAGAGTACGCAGCCCGCGCAGGGCGAGGAAACAATCTTCAGCGCCCGGCAGCATCGCCATTAAATCATAGGTTTCACGCAGTGCAGGCCACCAGGCGGCATTGGCGGAGACAATACCCATCAGTAAGTCTGAGTGTCCGCCCAGGTATTTTGTTCCGGCTTCGAGAGAGATATCACATCCCATATCATGGGCGCGGAAGAACAACGGGGTCGCCCAGGTATTATCTATAATCGTGGCGATATTATGGCGTTTTGCAACGGCCACAATCGCCGGAACGTCCTGAACTTCAAAGCTCTGGGAGCCCGGGGACTCAAGGAAAATGGTGGTGGTGTTGCTCTGAATCAGAGATTCAATATCACTGCCTGCCATCGGGTCATAATAAGTGGTGACAATCCCCATCTTGTTCAGCAGCCCGTGGCAGAAATTGCGGGTCGGGCGGTATACACTGTCCGGCATCAGAAGGTGATCGCCGGTTTTCAGTGTTGTCAGCAATGCCAGCACAATCGCACCCAGCCCTGAGGGTGATAATACCGTGCCTTCAGCACCGGCAAGGGCGCTCCAGGACTGCTCCAGATTTTTGATAGTCGGCGTGCCCGCCGTGCCGTAGTTAAACTCAGCCCGGTTATTGAGCAGGGCATCCATGGTCGGAAATACGACTGTCGACCCCCGGTAAACCGGGGCATTAACAAAACCTGACTGCGCTGCCGGGTCCCGGCCTAACTGAGTGATTTGTGTATCAATATGAAATTCGGAAACCGCTTTTTTCGTCATAAAATCCTCACACATAAACAGGGCTGTTCATACAGCATTATTCGAAAAACTTAAAGAACGGAGAGAGGCACAGTAACACACCAAAAAAGATGATAAACCAGACTGTTGCCCCTTTGTATTTATGTAATACCGGCACGCGATACACCAGGTAGCACGGGATCAGGCAGGAGACGATGCCGAATAACGGGCCGCCCAACTGCATGAAAAAGAGAATTGAAAAGCGTGTGGATACCCAGAACCACAGAGCCAGGATAACACCTGCGCATACGCTGTAATGCAATACCGTGTGATTAATTCGCTCCTGCGGCATAAAACGGCTCAGCAGGTTAACAACAATGCCTTTAATGGCCTCCTGGAAGCCCAGATAAATACCGAGAAACGCGGTCAGGATGGCGAAAATATTGAGCATCGCGGTCATTACTTTCACTACAGAACCCGGAATAACCTGAGCAGCAATCGCCAGCGCAGAGATATTTTGTTCAAATGCGGAAACTGCCTGCTCATGACTGATTGAGAACGTGAATGAAAATGCAAAGAACAACACGGCAACGGCTAAAATAATGTAAGCAACACGGTTTGCGCGGATAGCCCGGTATGTCGCGATACGTTTATCTTTTTCCACTCTGCGGTAAGCAATGTTCATCGGGCTTAAAATCTGCACAAACAGAATAGAGAACAGGGTAAACGGCAGTGTCAGAAACACGTCACGTAAAAAAGGCAGAATATCAGGAAATGCTGTGATATTGGCGAAATTCCAGTATGGCACCATCACCACACCAAGTAATACGATAATACCGAATTTCACAATGACCATCGGGCCGGAGATTTTAAATAACAGGCGTTCGCCCTGAGCGGCAATAGCGACCAGCACTGTCAGAATAATCAGTCCGTACCAGACGGAATCAGACCATAACCCTTCAGATAAACCAAACGTTTTGATATAGGATGCACTGTCAAATGTGACCGCCAGTGAGTAGGAGAACATGCCGTGTAACAGCATCAGGAAATAGGCTATCCCGAGTGCCACACCCCAGTTTTTCCCCAGATATTGGGTAATTACGCTGGCATAATCTTCACACTCCTCTGATTCGGATAATGTGCGCAGATATAAATTTTGCAGCCAGTAAATTGCCGGATAAGAGAGTAATGTGGCCGCAATAAAGACCCAGATACCTTTAATTCCGACCTGCACCGGCATAAATACAATACCGGAACCAATTGCCATACCGATACATAAAATAACCCAGCCGGTATCATATTTGGTAAACGGGATCTTTCGTAAATCGTTTTGTGAGTTTGCACCTGTCTGAATGCTGTCTTGCATAGTCAATTCCTCAACGTTCTATACTCTTATTCATTCAAACTGCAGGTTCGTTGGCTACACTCAGCCCGTCGGGTCACATACTTATGTATGCTCCCCGGCGGTCGGAGCTTGCCGCCTGCCTGCAATCTGAATGACGTTGGGTATAAATTTAATTATTAAAAAAGTCAGGAACAACGTGAATATATTTTTGTTGTATGAGTACAGTGAGTGTTATAAAACCGTTGTTATAGTAAGCGGTAACACGCAGTCTGAATAGGGTGACACCATGCTAATAAATAAAAACACTTTTGCGTTTAAAGCAAAAATAGACAGCTATGCGATTTTCCGGCATCTGGAACTTTTCATTAAAATCGTGGAGTGTAACAGCCTGAGTGGTGCGGCGAAAAAACTGAATGTTACGCCTTCTTCAGTCAGTCGTGGGCTTCAGCAACTGGAAGAGCAGTTAGGTGTGGTATTGCTGAAACGAACCACCCGTAATTTTGTGCTGACAGAAGCTGGTCGCTATTTATTGCAGAGAGCGCAACAGTTACTGGCAGATCTGGATGATTCATTAGTAAACACGGCCAGTTTTTATCAGCACGCACAGGGACAGTTAAAAATAACCTGTTCGATTGCATTTGGTGTCTGCCATTTAATGCGGCTTTACAGTGAATACCGGGAAAATAATCCACAGGTGTGGCTTTCGGTTGATCTCAATGATGCATTAATTAATTTAAATGAAACTGACTTTGATATTGCATTGCGTATTACCAGCCATCCGCCGGATAATTTTGCATTACGTAAATTATGCAATATTAATTGGGTGTATTGCGGCAGCCGCCACTATTTTGAACAACATGGTATTCCCGAATCACCGGCAGATATTGCATTGCACCGCTGCTTAATTAATCCGAATATTCCCGATACCTGGCGAATGACGGATAAAGACGGTGTGGCATTTCCTCTGGCAATTAATAATGTTATTGAAGTAAACAGCAGCCTGGGATTGCTGGAAGCGGCGCGTTGTCATCAGGGAATTGTATGCCTGCCGACATATATGCTAGGGGACTATATTAATAATGGTGAGTTATTACCGGTGCTGACGGATTATAACCCGAAAACAACCCCGTTTGCGCTTTATGCGCTGTACAGTCCGGCGCATACGCATGCGCCGAAGATCAGGACATTTATTGATTTCCTGGCGGATAAGCTGCCGTCAGATCCGCCGTGGGACAGTTGGATGCATCAGGACAGAGCCGGCAACTCACCGGCATAAACATAATAGGTTTCAGTGACATCATGACCGCCCCAGTCATAAGGCTGTGCGGCAATGCGCTGTAAACCTTTATGCTCATAGAACCCGAAATCTGAGTCACTGTCAGTCCAGAGAAAATAGCGGGCTGCATTGTTATCGCGCAGATAGCGCATAGCATGCTGCCAGAGCTGGTTGCCTATCCCGCGTCCGCGGTAACGGGCATCAATCATAAACAGATTGAGCGAGGCATCAAAAGGGCGCCCACAGTGTGTCAGTAATTCTCCGTTAATAATCAGAGTATTAAGATACAGTTCGAACAGACTCTCTTCCTGTGCGGGCTCTTTGGCAATAATATTTTTCAGGGCACGGTACTGACGGGTTTTGGCGTTCACTTTTTGTATCAGATCCGGGGCTGCGGTAACCGCCATAATCCCTGCAATTGCCTCTGCGTCACGCACCACAAAAATACGCGAAGAGGTCAGAATGACATCATCGAGTAAAAATTCCGCCATCGGCAGGACTTTCTCTTTCGGGATCCAACTGCGGTAATCCCAGGTGGTGATAATCAGCTCATTAATCTGTGTGATATCAGTGTCAGTGATATTGTGTAACTCGCTGTAATTCAGTGCCTGAGTGTCACTCATGCGAATATTGCCTTCTGAAGTCATTGTCTGTTGATATTATATCGTTTGAGTTATGACGACCGCAAATTATCCTGCCCGGTTTAGCAATTGCGCGGCAATAATAAAGAGATTAGAGTGTTTAACGCATCCGTCTTTCTTGTCTGATAATCAGGTGGCTAATGACTTCTCCGCACGATCGTGTCCGTATTATTGATACCATCACTCTTTCTGATAACTGGTATATTCTCAGGAAATATGTTTTTGATTATCTGCGCAGTGACGGCACCTGGCAACGTCAGGAACGGGAAGCGTATGACCGGGGAAACGGCGCAGTTATTTTGCTCTATAACCGCAGTAAAAACAGTGTGATACTGATACGTCAGTTCCGGTTTCCCGTGTTCATCAACGGACATGATGGTTTTCTGATTGAAGCCGCCGCCGGTTTGCTGGAAGAAAAAGATCCGGTATCGCGAATTAAAGCGGAAGCCGAAGAAGAAACCGGGTTTCATATCACTGAAGTGGAAAAAATCTTTGAAGCTTTTATGAGTCCGGGATCAGTGACAGAAAAACTCTACTTCTTTATAGCGGAATATCAGGACAATAACCGCCTGAATCAGGGCGGTGGGCTGAAAGAAGAGGGCGAAGATGTCGAAGTGCTTGAAATGACGTTTGATGATGCCCTTGCCGCCATCCGCAGCGGTGACATTATTGACGGTAAAACGATCATGTTATTACAGTATCTGGCGTTATCCGGGAGAATGGCATGATGTGCAGGGTGGTATAATGCGAAGCAGAATAATTATGAAAACAGCAATAAAAACAGTTAAATCTCTCTTCCTTATTCCGGGGCTGCTTTTGCCTTTATCTGCCGGAGCCGCACTATTACCGGCAGAATCACCCGTCAGTGTGGTACTGGATTTTTACCGGCTGAATTTACAGGACTCATCATCTGACGGGTATGACCGGAGTGTAAAACAGTATGTCACACTGACACTGCAAAAAAATATTAATGATTCAACCAGTTGTAATTATGACAGTGACGATACTGATCAGGCGCTGTGTGATACACCACGGCCCTGTAAAACCACAGAGAATCATTCAGCCTGCCTGTGGGGCGATAACTGGGTTGAAAACGATGTAAATTATTACACCAAATCGCAGGATATTTATGATTCCTGGGTCAATTACCGCGACGCACATACCGAATCACAAACAGACGAAATGGCAACGGTACTCGTAACTCTCGGTAATCCGCCGGATGAATTATTACCGCTGCGGGTAACCGTTGTTAATGAAAAAGGATACTGGAAAATCAATAATGTGGCGTTGATAGCACAGTGATTTTCCGGGAAAACGGGATAGTCAGCTGATATCCGGTATATTATTTCAGTTATGGTAAAATCAGGAGAGGAACCGCACGCGGTATATGACACTTCATAATCGTGCAGTGGTTTGCAGAATATTATGGCTTTACGAGAGAAAGACAATGCCATCGCCATTACCGGGCTGGTCATTTTAACACTGATCTGGAGTTACAGCTGGATCGCCATGAAACAGGTCACCCGCTACATTGATGCGTTTGATTTTACGGCAATGCGCTGTGTATTCAGCGCCATTATGCTACTGCTGGTACTGTATATCCGTGCGCGGATAACAGGGCGAAAGATCCGGTTTACACCATTCAGATACACACTGGGAATTGCGGTGCTGCAAACCTGCGGTATGGTCGGGCTGGCGCAGTGGGCGCTGGTCAGCGGCGGTGCCGGAAAGGTGGCTATTCTCAGTTATACCATGCCGTTCTGGGTGGTGATTATGGCGGCTGTTTTTCTGGGCGAGCGGATGCGCCGCCTGCAATATGCGGCTATTGCCGTGGCTGCCGCCGGGCTTGTGTGTGTTATTCAGCCCTGGTCCCTTGATTTTTCATCGATGAAAAGTGCCTTTCTGGCGATTGCCTCCGGGATAAGCTGGGGGGCGAGTGCGATTGTGGCGAAAAGAATGTACCGTCGCTATCCGCAACTGGATTTACTCTCTCTCACGACCTGGCAGATGGTGTATGCTGCCGTTGTAATGACGGTTGTGGCTTTACTGGTTCCGCAGCGGGCAATTGACTGGCAGCCCTATGTGTTCTGGGCGCTGAGTTACAGCGCGATACTTGCAACCGCCGTTGCCTGGAGCTTATGGTTATTTGTTCTGAAAAAATTACCAGCCGGTATTGCCAGCCTGAGCACATTAGCTGTACCGGTGTGTGGTGTTCTGTTTTCCTGGTGGCTGTTGGGCGAGGAACCCGGACGGACAGAAGCAACAGGAATTATCATGATTGTGCTGGCACTTGCGGTGATCAGTATCAAAATACCTAAAAAAGCGGCATGAATACCCGCAACAGATCCACGCTGATTATTATCTCCTCCCTATAGCGGGGAGATGTGTTTTAAGGAGAAGATATGTCAGATACACAATCCGCGGGACTGCTTCATTTTTTCTGCGGCAAAATTGCATCGGGTAAATCCACGCTGGCGAACCAGTTAGTTCGCGAAGAAAATGCTGTTCTTGTGACTGAAGATAGCTGGCTGGCGGCACTGTATCCCGGGGAAATTACCGGGCTTGCCGGTTATATTGAAAAAAGCGGATTACTGAAGTCTGTTCTCGCACCGCACCTGACCGACCTTTTACGTGCGGGAAATACACTGGTGCTGGATTTTCCGGCGAATACACCTTTACAGCGCCAGTGGCTGAAAGGGCTGGCAGAGCAGTCAGGGTGTCAATATTGCTGTCATGTACTGAGTGCTGATGATGACGAATGCAAACGCCGGCTGGCACTGCGCAATCAGACAGGTGAAAATCCGTTTACCACATCAGCGGAACAATTTGACCTGATCACCGCACATTTCAGCTATCCGACAGAAGAAGAGGGGCTGGTGGTCAGTTACCGCTGAATCTGTTCAGTTGATCGGCAAGCAACGTTTTTACCAGCCAGACAGCTTCACTGATAACTTTTGGTTTCAGTGCCGGGTCTTTGATCATCATGATGCATAAAGATTCGGTTGCCCCGAAAATCATGATGGCCGTCCATTCAGGGATCCGGAAATTTTCCGGCAGGTATTTTTGCAGCGAACGCTGAAGGATCTGACAGAAAAAATCCTGCACGTCTAATCCGATATCTGAAAATTCCGGATACGCTTTCAGTGCCGCTACTGTAGCATTAAAGGCTTCCCCGTCATCTGCCATACACTCAAAATAAGTGGTAATACATACGGTTACCGCGTCCTTCAGATCAGAAATCGGCTTCTCCATCTGTGCATTCATCCGTGCGGTAAGCGCATCATCACTGTATTTAAATAGTGCATGCAGCAGGGATTTCCGGTTACCGAAATGCTTATACGTCACCGGTTTGGTGACACCGGCCCTCTCTGCAAGGGTGATTAATGTCAGCGCATCCGTCCCTTTTTCCAGGATGATGGCATTGGCGGCATTCAGCAGTTGGATCTGGCGCTCATCGCGCTGTAAACGTCCGGACAAGTTCATCTCCTTATTATGGATTCAAAAACGGGAACGCAGAAAGTGTATCACAGACTTGCGGAGCAAATCAGGCAGTAAAAAGATCTGAAAACGCTTTACAAGTTACCAAAGGTAACATATAACTATACTAAAGGTAACTTGTAATATTCATCTGTTATTAACCAATACATACCCAACGTCATTCAGAGTGCAGGAAGGCGGCAAGGGAAGTCAGACGGGGAGCATACATTAGTATGTGACCCGGCGGGCGTAGCGAAGCCCAGACCCTGCGGTTTGAATGAATAAGGGTATTTTAGTGAGGAAGTACCATGCCGTGGATTTTATTAATTACTGCCGGTCTGTTTGAAGTCGTCTGGGCGTTTACTATGAAACAGTCTGAAGGATTTACAAAATTAGGCCCGTCTGTGATAACCATTATTGCAATGCTGATAAGTTTCGGACTGCTTGCTGCCGCCATGCGTGCACTGCCGCTGGGCACCGCATATACCATCTGGACCGGTATCGGGGCGATTGGTGCCTTTATTGTCGGGATCACGGTTCTGGGCGAACCGGCAAATATGATGCGGATACTTGCCGGGGTGCTGATTGTGTCCGGCCTGGTACTGATGAAATTATCCAGCCCGGCGTAATAATGGCTATCCGTGCCTGTAAATAATTCTGTGGTGCGACAGGAGGCTGTGATTGTTTCAGTCAGTCTGCTGTCTCACCGGCAGCAAGCGCATTTATAATAAGTTGAAATATAACAGTTAAATTTTTATCAGATAAATATGCTGCAGCGGCTGCAACACGATATTCTGTGTTTACGCCTTTTGGATTTATTTCACAGAGCTTAAAATCTGATGATTCAGTTTTATTTATT
>NZ_LZEX01000035.1 GCF_001676055.1 Morganella psychrotolerans
GAAATTTGGGGGCCCCTTTCCCCCAAAGGGGGGAAACCCCGGGGGTTTAAACCCCCGGGGGTTTAAAGGGGGGCCCCCTTTGGGGGTTTAAAACCCCCCAAATTTCCCCCGGGGGGAAAATTTTCCCCCGGGGGGAAAATTTTGGGGGGCCCCCCTTTTCCCCCCAAAAGGGGGGGAAAACCCCCGGGGGGTTTTAAACCCCCCGGGGGGTTTAAAAGGGGGGCCCCCTTTTGGGGGGTTTTAAAACCCCCCAAAATTTTCCCCCCGGGGGGAAATTTTCCCCCGGGGGGGAAAATTTTGGGGGGCCCCCCTTTCCCCCCAAAAGGGGGGGAAAACCCCCGGGGGGTTTTAAAACCCCCCGGGGGGTTTTAAAAGGGGGGGCCCCCTTTTGGGGGGTTTTAAAACCCCCCAAAATTTTCCCCCCGGGGGGAAAATTTTTCCCCCGGGGGGAAAATTTTGGGGGGCCCCCCTTTTCCCCCCAAAAGGGGGGAAAACCCCCGGGGGGTTTTAAAACCCCCCGGGGGGTTTTAAAAGGGGGGCCCCCTTTTGGGGGGTTTTAAAACCCCCCAAAATTTTCCCCCGGGGGGAAAATTTTCCCCCGGGGGGAAAATTTTGGGGGGCCCCCCTTTCCCCCCCAAAAAGGGGGGGAAAAACCCCCGGGGGGGTTTTAAAACCCCCCCGGGGGGTTTTAAAAGGGGGGGCCCCCTTTTGGGGGGTTTTAAAACCCCCCAAAATTTTCCCCCGGGGGGAAAATTTTCCCCCCGGGGGGGAAAATTTTGGGGGGCCCCCCTTTTCCCCCCAAAAGGGGGGGAAAACCCCCCGGGGGGTTTTAAAACCCCCCGGGGGGGTTTTAAAAGGGGGGGCCCCCCTTTTGGGGGGGTATTCCGTGACGTTATCCCGTC
>NZ_LZEX01000036.1 GCF_001676055.1 Morganella psychrotolerans
GAAATCGTCGGCTATAACGGTTCATATCACCTTACCGACGCTTATCGCAGATTAGCACGTCCTTCATCGCCTCTGACTGCCTAGGCATCCACCGTGTACGCTTATTCGCTTAACCTCACAACCCGAAGGTGTCTTTTGGACGGGTCGCTGCGCGTCATAATTTCATTGTCGGGCAGTGCTCGCAATGCTCACATACTGATGTATGCTCCGCTTGCTGTGCGCTGGCCTTCGCGAAATTACTTAGCTCGCTTCCCCTCGAAAGTCATTACTTTCTAAGTTGATTGGCTGAGAGACTCATCAATATTACCTCGGTGATAATATTGATTGTTTCAATTTTTCAGCTTGTTCCGGATTGTTAAAGAGCATAATAATTCACAGCATACCGTTTCCGGTAAACTCTGAATTATTTTTTTCGCAGATATCAGAGATAATGGTGGAGCTAAGCGGGATCGAACCGCTGACCTCCTGCGTGCAAGGCAGGCGCTCTCCCAGCTGAGCTATAGCCCCATTAATCTCTCGATTTTTTTTACCGGAATTTCTTTAAATAAGAAAGGTTCTTTTTATTCAGACAAGGCGTGGTTTCGCGACGTTTACATCGGTAAACGAGCGGAGCCATAACGCAGTATGAATAAAAAGTGGTAGGCCTGAGTGGACTTGAACCACCGACCTCACCCTTATCAGGGGTGCGCTCTAACCACCTGAGCTACAAGCCTATTCCCGGTATCTGCTTCTTTTCTATCAGACAATCTGTTGTGAACACTCACATTCTCTACCGACTAGGTAAGGAGGTGATCCAACCGCAGGTTCCCCTACGGTTACCTTGTTACGACTTCACCCCAGTCATGAATCACAAAGTGGTAAGC
>NZ_LZEX01000037.1 GCF_001676055.1 Morganella psychrotolerans
GCTCAATAAACCCGTTCTGCTGCGGTTTTCCCGGTTGAATATAATTCAGTGCCACTCCGTTTTCTGTACAAAACTGAACCAGTTTATCCGATATAAATTCTGGTCCGTTGTCCACCCGGATATATTCCGGCAATCCGCGCTCTTCTTTTAAACGGGATAAAACACGGATAACCCGTTCGGCCGGTAATGACGTATCAATTTCAATGGCCAGGCACTCATGGGTATTTTCATCAATAATATTCAGTGTTCTGAATCGCTTACCGCAATATAGGCTGTCGTTCATAAAATCCATAGCCCAACGTTCATTAATCTGGGTTGCCGCAATCAGTGGTTTTCTTTCCCGCTCAGGCAATTTTTTCTTTACCCTGCGTTTGAGGTTTAAGCCAAGCTGGCAATATACCCGATAAACCCGCTTATGATTAAAGAGATGTTTTTTCTGCCGCATTCGGTGAAAACATTTCCGGAAGCCAGCCTGTGGTGATAATTCCAGTTCGGCATAAATCGCTTCAATAACAGGGGCATCCTTTATTTTCCAGTCAGTGTTTGTCCGGTAAAAAGAGGTTCTGGGCAATGAAACTAACCGACAGGCGGTTATGACCGATAAGCCTGCCTGAGTTAATTCCTGAGCGCAGGTCTTTTTCTCGGTCATCACCAGCCCTTTTTTGCGAAAAGCTCCTTCATAGCATGATTTTCCAGACTAACTTCCGCAAACAAC
>NZ_LZEX01000038.1 GCF_001676055.1 Morganella psychrotolerans
GAAATCGTCGGCTATAACGGTTCATATCACCTTACCGACGCTTATCGCAGATTAGCACGTCCTTCATCGCCTCTGACTGCCTAGGCATCCACCGTGTACGCTTATTCGCTTAACCTCACAACCCGAAGATGTCTTTTGGACGGGTCGCTGCGCGTCATAATTTCATTGTCGGGCAGTGCTCGCAATGCTCACATACCTGAGTATGCTCCGCTTGCTGTGCGCTGGCCTTCGCGAAATTACTTAGCTCGCTTCCCCTCGAAAGTCATTGCTTTCAAAGTTGATTGGCTGAGAGACTCATCAATATTACCTCGGTGATAATATTGATTGTTTCAATTTTTCAGCTTGTTCCGGATTGTTAAAGAGCATAATGATTAACCTGACTTATTAAATCAGTTTAATCATTACTTTTTGCAGATGACTTTCACTCCTCTGCGCAAAACTGGCGTCCCCTAGGGGATTCGAACCCCTGTTACCGCCGTGAAAGGGCGGTGTCCTGGGCCTCTAGACGAAGGGGACATTAGTCAGCTTCGCAGACGCACTCTTGCTCGTACTTTTATCAGACAATCTGTTGTGAACACTCACATTCTCTACCGACTAGGTAAGGAGGTGATCCAACCGCAGGTTCCCCTACGGTTACCTTGTTACGACTTCACCCCAGTCATGAATCACAAAGTGGTAAGC
>NZ_LZEX01000039.1 GCF_001676055.1 Morganella psychrotolerans
GGCGGAGAATGTTATCAACTCAAATAGTTGAGTTTTAATGCCTTTTTCTGATTGCTTCAGGTTTTCATGATTTGAATATTGAGACATAAATTCACCTGTCACTTCAATAACATCGCGTTTTTTTTAAATTGTGCTCTTTACTATCTAAGTAATTTTGCAAGGAAACGGGAACAATACCGGTGAATGATACCAGGGCATTACCGTATCTTCTTATGAATAACAAATAACAATACCAGCAAGATTGGCGTACCTAAATAGACATAGTTCATAGCCGCGTTATGAAGGGATAATAAACTCATTACAAATGCCTGCCATGAATTAATCGGATTTTCTGAACTTATCACACTAAATCTGGATGTAAATTCAAGATTGAATGCTAAATCAAAAAGAGCAAGCCCGAAATAAAATACAAAAATTAATACGAGCGTTAAAAACCATCGCAAAAACGTTCTATTGATCATAACTGCTTCCTAATACACCACCGCCCATTTCACCACCATCGACACTCGTTACCTCTCCCCCCATCCTGGCGGAGAATGTTATCAACTCAAATAGTTGAGTTTTAATGCCTTTTTCTGATTGCTTCAGGTTTTCATGATTTGAATATTGAGACATAAATTCACCTGTCACTTCAATAACATCGCGTTTTTTTTAAATT
>NZ_LZEX01000040.1 GCF_001676055.1 Morganella psychrotolerans
TTGAAATATAACAGTTAAATTTTTATCAGATAAATATGCTGCAGCGGCTGCAACACGATATTCTGTGTTTACGCCTTTTGGATTTATTTCACAGAGCTTAAAATCTGATGATTCAGTTTTATTTATTGATGCATGCCTTTTTTAGTTATAGTTCATGCGGTTATCGACAGAAACATTTTGTTACATAGTTTATTTTCATGATCATGGTTTTCATTTTTTCTATTTTGTTGATTTTTAATCAAATAAACAACAAATTAAACTAATTGCTCTATATTTGCATTTTTTGTTTAAATTAATTATTCCAAAACATGTCTTTCCCTTCTTGTTTTTAAGCATTATATCCTGTTTGTGCAATCATTATAAGATAAGTCATTTATCCTGGGGAGATACACCCTTTTCGGGGTAGGGGGAGTGCTTTACATGTCGTTAAGTGAATCTTATCATTCATACCCTTATTCATTCAAACTGCAGGTTCGTTGGCTGCACTCAGCCCGACGGGTCACATACTAATGTATGCTCCCCGGCAGCCGGAGCTTGCCGCCTGCCTGCATCTTGAATGACGTTGGGTTCACACTATCACCATGCGCATTGGCTGATGACGATGAAACGTCAGGTAAC
>NZ_LZEX01000041.1 GCF_001676055.1 Morganella psychrotolerans
ATCATATCGCGTCGATTTTTAGTGATAAATCCCTCTTCCCTGAATTCGCAGAACCGGCAGAAAAAACCGATCCGCTGAAAAATCACAGCTGGTTATTTGAAGACACGGACAGTGATGACACTGATCTACCGCCATTGGGCGTATTCTCAGAACCGGCGGTAAAACAAAATGACATTACAGAACAACCGCAGGCCGCACTGAATGAAACCGTTGCAGAACCGGTTGAAGACACAGTAACGGGATCCGCCGACAAACCGGCGCAACCGGTAACGGCTGTGCTCAGTGATATCTTCAGTTTTTCCGGCACACCGGTCGTGCCGCAAAGCGAACCTGCGAATTCCACTGTAATAGCGGAAGCGGTACAACGTGAGCGTCCTGCCGATGCAATGACAATACCGGTTGAAGACCATACAGAAGAGACCGCCGAAGATAGCGCAGCAAAAGTTGCCGATCATATCGCGTCGATTTTTAGTGATAAATCCCTCTTCCCTGAATTCGCAGAACCGGCAGAAAAAACCGATCCGCTGAAAAATCACAGCTGGTTATTTGAAGACACGGACAGTGATGACACT